>NZ_JBPJZU010000002.1:0-620992 GCF_051216635.1 Variovorax sucrosi
TACTGTTGCTTGTAATAGGCGAACAGCGGTCGCAGGTCGACGAACGCAGCGCGCTTTTCCGACTTCGAGATCACCACGGCCACGCCGGTTCGGGCGTAGGCGTTCGACAGGTCGCCGCTGAAGTAACGCGCGCGAACGGTTGCGTTGTCGAGGTCAGTGTCGAAATACCGGCGAACGCGTTGGTAGTCGTCGTTGGCCAGCCCGGTCGACGTCGAGATCTCCGTCGGCGCTCGCATCGTTTCAGGCAAGTCGACGAAGCCGATGAGCTTGATGAGGTTGTAGTTGCCCAGACCTGGCAGGCCCGGATAGGAGCGCTTCCAGTTGCCCCAGTTGCTGCTCCATTGGGATTCATTGGTGATGGAGCACCATTGGCAACCGTCCCCCAATGCCAGCACGGCCACCTGCCCGCGCATCGCTGCCGTGTCCCACACGGTCACGAGTGCGAATTCACCGCTGTTGGTGATGGTGATTGCCGTCGGGACCTTGCCCGAAGGCAGCTGCGTGCTGGCGATCGTGCTGGCGGTGTTGCTGCCGACGCTCACGATGCGGCCATCCGCGTAGACCGCCAGGGTGTTGGTGCACCAGCCGCCGCGGCCGTAGCACTTGCCCAGCGCCACCGGCTTGTCGAGCGGGAAGCTCTTGAGGTAGGTGGTGATGCTCGCGTCGAGCGCGCCGCCGTCGTTCGTCACGCCTTCGTAGCGCGTCCAGCTCGGCTCGGGTTCCACCGACATGCTGTTGTGCGCCACGGCGATGGCTTGCACCGAGCCCAGGCCCGGCGCATAGGACTTCTTGTAGAAACTGGCGTCGGGCGTGGCGTCGGCGATGTAGCCGAAGTTCAGGATGCTCGAGCTGTAGTCGCCCGGCTCGTACTCGAGCAACCCACCGACCTGCCAGTTGCCGCACCAGTTCGTCCAGCCGCAGCCGCGGTTGCCTTGGCCGTTGGGGTTCTGGATCGACACCATGTTCATCGGCTGGCTGGGCCGCTTGCCATAGGTCGGCAGGCCGCCTTGGGTGGCGGTGCCGTATTCCGCCGAGGACGGGCCGTAGCGGTACGCAATGGCAGCGTCCGTGCCCATCTTCTGCGCCATGGCCTGGTATTCCGCATTCGACATGGCGCCGTTGACCATCACATCGCCGGAAATGCCCAGCACGTCGGGCTTGGCCGGAGCGGGGGCCGGTGCGGGGGCTGGCGCTGGCGCTGGAGCTGGAGCTGGGGTGGGAGCCGGCGCGCTGGGGGTGGACGCGATGGCCGTGTAGCAGGATTTGTTCATGCCCGGTGCGGGGTCACCGAACAACTGATCGCCGCAGGTGTAGGTGCCTGCTGCCAGCAGTTTGGTCACCGTCTGGGTGCCTGCGCCGTACACGATGCTTGCAGCGGAGACCAAAGTGAAGGAGCCGCTTTGACCGGTGATCGCCGAGAGCTGCGACGTGGCGGGCGTTGACGGTGGTGTGACCGGGGAAACCGGGGCCGCGACCGAGTAACAGGCCTTCGGCTTGCCCGGTGCGGGATCACCGAAGAGCTGATCACCGCAGACATACGTGCCGCTGGCAAGTGACTTCTGGGTCATGAGGACGCCCCACCCGTAGGCAATGGCGGCGGTTGAAGTCAGCTTGAACGAACCGCTTTGGCCGGTCAGCATCGTGAGCACTGTTGAAGTGGAAGTTGAGCTGCTCGCCGGTGCAGCGCTTGGCGATGCCGACACATAACAGGCCTTCGGGACGCCCCTCACCGGGTCGCCGAACAATTGATCGCCGCAAACATAAGTTCCTGCGCCGAGTGTCTTGCTGTTGAATACGCCATTTGCGCCATAGCTCACCACGGTGGCGGAAACCAGCGTGAACGAACCGCCTTGGCCGGCCAGCATTGATGTTTGTGCAGATGCAGAAGACGGCATGCTCATCGCAAATGCAACAAGAGTGCCCACGCCCGCGCCAATTAATACTTTTGACAAAACAATTCTCCCGAATAAGGTTTTAAATAAATTGCGCGCAGGGCGCAGCCACGAGCTGATCTAAAGCCGTTTACAAAACACCCGGCGTCATGCCTGGGCTGGAGAGAAACCTCGAGTGAAGCGCAGTCAGGCGGCCCTGAGGCAAGCACCTTCCGGGGACAGCGTCTATGCGGCCGAAGGCGCCCTTTTTATTTCACTGAATGTGAAATAGGCATTGCTGTGATGTGAGTCCAAATTAGCTACACGCACGCTGAATGCGAAAGATTTGTACTACATGCACATGGGATCTTGTCCTACAGGCAGGCTGATTCTGAATGAAACCAGATATTTCAGCAACAAAATAAAGCAAATATTTTTTGGCTGGCTATTTAGTACTATCGAGAGGAGATTTGTATTACTCGCTGATTTAACTAATTGCTTAATCAGGAGTTTCGGCACGTCATCGTCCAGCGTCGCGGCGCGCCACCTGCCTGAAGCCACGCCCCGCACCTTGCTGCTGGGCGCGCAGCGCAAGTACGGCGAAGGCTAGGCGGCGCGTCGAAGGGACGTCCTACCCGTTTGTTGGGCGGCAGGCTCTCGAAAGAAATGCTGGGTGCATGCGCGCGGCTGCGTGACAGCGCGGGGGGGCTCGACTGGCCGGTGTACTTCGACACCCTGCGCGCCCGGATAGCCGGCGGCTGGAAACCGGTGGTCCAGCGGCGGTCTACCCTGCCAGCCGCCCCCCACCCTCGAGATCGATCGGCTTCAGCCGACGTTTCGACGCGACAGCAAGAGATCGCCGCCGGTGGTGTTGAAAGAAATGGTCGGCGCGCTGAAGTCGCTCAGTGGCGCACCCAGACCGATTTCACCGCTGCCGTGCAGCACGCATTCATCTCGGCGCAGTGCGATCTCCCCGCTGACGCCGGCACTGCCGTGAAAGCGCACCCAGGTGCCATAGGTACTGACATCGACCAGCACGCAACTGCCGTTGCGTGCCTCGATGCGTGCGTGCAGGCGTGACACGCGGGGGTCGTTCACCACGAACTGGGCTTCGTCCACCCGGCCGAGGTGAATCGGAAGGTCCGACGCGCTGAAGAGCGAACGCACATCGAGCCACGCCAGCTCGATCTGGCCGAAGGTCGAATCGGCCACTCGGCTGGCCTGCGCAAGGGTGGCCGGCATCGTGAGGAAATCCGACATTTCCTCCTGCCAGTCGATGCGGTGGATGATCGGTGTTTCGTTCTTGCCGCGGATGGTGATCGGCCCGAGGTTGCGGTGTCGCACCTCGCCCTCCTTGAGCTGCTCGATGACCGATTCGGTCACCCAGATCTGGCCCGGACCCGCCAGATCGCTCAGTCGCGACGCCAGGTTGACCGCATCGCCGTAGCAATCGCCATCGACCTCAAGCACATCGCCGCTTGCCACACCGATCTGCAGGTCCATGCGCAGTCCGGCTGGCCAGGCCTGAAGCCGCTTCTGGTGGTTGCGCTGCAGTTCGAGCACTGCGGCGGTCGCGGCGCTGCCGGCCGGAAAAATAGCCAGCACGCCATCGCCCAACATCTTCACCACGCGGCCACCGTGTGCTTCGCAAACGCCGGCGATCCATTGGGTCAGCCGCGTGACGGTGTCGGTCGCGCGGGCGTTGCCCATCGCCTCGAAGACCCGGGTGCTCCCTGTCAAGTCCGCAAAAACGACTGTTGAATTGGCGCCCATGTTGTGCAGTTTTTCGTAGCAATCGCTGACTGATTATGGCAAAGCAATCGTTGCAAATCGTGACCCGAGTTCAACTTTCACTGGGCCCCGCCACACTCGTCATGCGGCTTGACAAAGGTCAACGAGGTCCGACGAGTCCGCGGCCAACCAACAACAGATCTCAACATGAGGATAAAACGGAGGTACTCATTTTGAGAAGCCGCTTGAGAAAAAGCGTGAAGTATGTTGTTTTAAAAGATGTTTAATTGTTTCTCTGCTTGTGGCGGACATGCCCTGTCGATAACGTTGAGCGCATCGATGGCTCCAGGCATCTGCCTTTGCTCCATGTTTTCCAGCAGTCTTCTTCGTCTCTTGTCGTTTCCAGGACTCAGCCTCCGCCGGTCGCCCGACCGTCAGTTGGTCCAGATTCGCACGACGATGCTCTCCCTGTTGGAGGACCATCCGGGCGAGCGCGTGGACCGCGTCGCACAGCGCGTGCGTTTCGCTGATGACATGGAAGCGCTCTGGTATCTGCGCCAGGATGTGCTGACCACGCTTGCCGAGATCGATGGCGAGCCGTCCGCACGCCGCCAGATGCGCCGCATCAACAGCCTGTTCAAGGGCGGCTTGCCGCAAACGATGGGCCCGCGCGTCCATCACCGCTTCACCGCCTGAGTCCCACCATGCCAGGCGCATCGCCCGGCCCTTCCCGTCGTTCCGGTCGCTTTGCCTAGCGCGCGTGGTGGTGCGCGTGGGCGTGATCATGGTCATCGCCGTGCCGATGGCCCCACACCATGAAGACGTCGCGGCCGTCGAGGGCCAGCTCCACTTTGGCGCCGATTGGCAGCAAGACCTTCGTCGGCACGTGTCCGAACGGCAGGCCGGTCAGCACCGGGACCTTGAGTTGGCTGCGCAGCCGGTCGACCACCGTGCGAAGCCCGAAGCCCTTGTCGTGCGGCACCTTCTTGAACGAGGTGAACTGGCCGAGCACCACCGCGCGCTGGCGCGCCAGCACGCCGGCATGCCGCAACTGGTCGAGCATGCGTTCAAGTCGGTACGGGTGCTCGTTCACATCCTCGAGAAAGAGGATGCCTTTCTCCACCGACGGAAAGTACGGCGTGCCCAGCAGGCTGACCAGCACCGAGAGGTTGCCGCCCCAGAGCATGGCGCCGTGCACCGGCCGCAGTGCGGGCGCCTCGCCGTCACGCGCCGGAATGCGCCATCCGGTGCCCTCGCCCTGCCCGCTCGCCAAGTCGTCGAAGCAGGCTTCCATGATGTCGTCCGGGCCGTCTTCGGCGCCGAAGTCTTCACCCAAGGCGGGGCCCGACCAGCTCACCGCACCGGTCTTGGCCAGCAAGGCGTTCTGAAAGGCGGTGAAGTCGCTCAGGCCGACGAAAGCGGTGCCGCGGTCGACGGCTTTGGCCACCGCCTTGTAAGGGATGGCGTCGAGGATGCGCGTCAGGCCGTAGCCGCCGCGCGAGATCAAGGCGATGTGTGCGCCACTCGCCGCGGCCCGGGAGATCGCGGCCAGGCGGGTGGCGTCGTCCCCCGCGAAGCGCTGGTGGCTGGTCAGCGCTGCTTCGTCGATCTCGACCTGGTGGCCCAAGGCCCGGAGCCGTTTCACGCCGCGTCGGAAAGCGGCCTTGTCGCGCACCGCGCTCGAGGGGGAGTAGATGTAGATATGTTTGCTCACGGCGGGAAGTATCCCATTGCCCCTGCGAGCCATTCGGCGGCCTGCCGGGCATCGGGGCCGGACGAGCGGGGTGGCGCCGTGCCGAAAGCGCGCAGCGCAGCTTCGTGCCCGCGGTCGGGGAAAGGCGCACGCCAGGCGGCCTCCATCGATCCGTCGCCAGCATCGGGCACGGCGCGGGTGCCGACGAAGCGCGCTGGCGCCGCTGCCATGAGCAGCGCGGCCAGCGACTCGGCACCCGCCGCCGGTGCCAACAGCGTCGGGCCGGTTTGCGCTTCGAGCCACTCAAGCAGCACGTCGCGGTGCCATTCCCAACGGTGCACCGCGTCGCGCTTGGGCTTGTCGCTGCGGCCGAAGCCGATCAAATCCGGTGCCAGCCAACGCACCTTGCTCAGGCCCAGCAAGTGCCGGAAGCCGAGGCTCCATTGCCCCGGCCCGTGCAGGCAAAGCACGGTCGGCCCCGGCCCACGCGGGCCTTCCTCGAGGTAGTGCAGGCGCCATCCGTGCTGGGAAGGCAGGTCGTCGATGTAGCGCGGGGCAAAGGGCTCGGCCACACCCATGTGCAGGAAACGGCTCTCGGCCGTACGCAGCGCATCGTCGCGCAGCGGTTGGGCGGATTCGCGCGCGGCGGTGCGCCGGGCCTGGAAGAAAGACTGCAGGACTTCGCTGCACTGGTCGGCCAGGACGCCCCGCTCGACCACCGTGCGGTGGTTGAGCTGCGGCTCCGCGAACAGGTCGACCACCGAACCGGCCGCGCCGGTCTTCGGGTCCGCGGCGCCGTACACCACGCGTGCCAGGCGCGCATGGAGGATGGCACCGGCGCACATCGCACAGGGCTCGAGCGTAACGAACAACTCGCAGCCGTCCAGGCGGTAATTGCCGAGCACCGCCGCACCGGCGCGCAGGGCGGACAGCTCAGCGTGTGCGCTGGGGTCGTGCGAGGCCACCGGGGCATTGCGGCCGGTGGCCACCAACCGCCCGTCCTTGACCAGCACGGCGCCCACCGGCACTTCTCCGGCCGCGGCCGCGGCGCGTGCTTCCGCCAATGCCAGGCCCATCCAGTACGCATCCGTGGCCGGGCCCTGCGGCAAGGACTCGCTCATGGGGTGTCGTCCGGCGTCGATCGGGGCTGCCGCATGGCGGCATCGAGCGACTTGCGGATGTCCTCCTGCAGCTGTCGCGCCTGTGCCGGCGTCGACGGCGCGGTACCGGTGGGCACGGCGGGCACGGCGCTGGTCGGTGCGGTAAGGCTGCCGATCTGCCTCTTCGCCAGCAGGCCGACGATCAACAGCGCCACCACCAAGCCGATCAGGCCAAGCACGCGCATCTCAGTGCGCCTCCGCCGCCCCCGGCACCATGCCGAGGCGCTCCATCCAGGCCGCGAGCGCCCGCTCGTCCGGCGAACCGTCGCGGTACTGCGCATGCATCGCCAAGTGCGATTCCGGCCGGTGCTGGTTGAGCTTGAGCTTGCATTGCAGCGCCGTGACCCGCAGCCGAAAGCCGACCAGTCCGGCCAGCATCTTCTGCTGGAACACCTCGCCCAGGTCCCGCCACTGCTGGGCATAGGCGGGCTCGTGGTCGCCGATCAAGCGCTTGAGCAAGCGGTCCTTGGCGTCGGGCGTCTCCACCAGACTCGCCTCGACCGTGCAATGCACCGCCAGGTAGCTCCAGGTGGGCACCCGCGCAAGGTCCGGGTAGACCGAGGGCGACATGTAGGCATGCGGGCCGAGCACGGTGACGACGGCCATCGGCCGGGCCTGCAGATAGCGCCAGTGCGGGTTGGGCCGGGCGCAGTGGCCGAGCAGGACCAGGCCGCCCTCCTCCGATTCCTCGGCCACGATCGGCAGGTGGGTGACGAAAGGCAGGCCCGCGTCATCGTTCGAGATCAGGCTCGCGAAGGGGTGCTCGCGAAGAAGTTGCAGAGCGTTCGCGCGGTCCTTGGCATCGAACTGTGGAGGCATGTACATGGCGTGGTCCTGTCGTCGGTGCATGGATTGTCCGCGAGCGGCCGCCGGGCCGCGGCGAGAATGCGGGCATTCATCGATTCGACATGCAGGATCCGCTCTTCCCCCACCTGACGCTCCCCGGCGCAGCGGGCCCGACGACCCCACCCGCGATCGGCTCGGCGTCGGCGCCGCCGGCGCGTCGGGCCCGCAGCGGGGCCATCGCACCGCGCGCTGCCGAGCCGGCGCTGCAAGTGCTGGCCGAGGGCCTGCCGCGCCACGTGCGCCTGGGCACGTCGACCTGGTCGTACCCGGGCTGGGACGGCATCGTCTGGGACGGCGCCTATGCAGAGGCCCGGCTGGCCAAGGAGGGCCTGGCGGCCTATGCGCAGCATCCGCTGCTGCGCACGGTCTGCGTCGACCGTGCGTTCTATCGGCCCCTGAGCGCCAGCCACTATGCACGGCTCGCTGCCATGGTGCCGCCGGATTTCCGCTTCGTCGTGAAGGCGCCCGCGCTGGTCACCGATGCGATGGTGCGCGGCGAAGAAGGTCGGGGTCGGCAAGCGAATCCGGCCTTCCTGAACCCTGAACTCGCGGTGCAAGAATTCGTGCGGCCGGCGCTCGAGGGGCTGGGCGACAAGCTGGGTGCGCTCGTCTTCCAGCTCAGCCCGCTGCCCCTGCCCTGGCTGGCGCAGCCGGGGGCACTGTTCGCACGCATCGGCGCCATGCTGGACGCCCTGCCGGGCCTGCGACCCGACGCGCCGGACGGCGTCATCGCCGTGGAAGTGCGTGACCCGGAACTGCTCACACCGGCCCTCGCCCACCTGCTGCGCGAGGCCGGCGCGACCTACTGCCTCGGCCTGCATCCGAAGCTGCCGCCCATCGCGGAGCAACTGCCGATGCTGCGTGCACTGTGGCCGGGACCGCTGGTGTGCCGCTGGAACGTCAACCGCCGCCATGGCGCCTATGGCTACGAAGACGCGGAGGCCTTGTACGCGCCCTTCGACCGGATGATCGATCCCGACCCCGAGACGCGGACGGCGCTCGCCCGCGTGATCGCCGGAACCGCCGGCGCCGGGCAGAACGTCTACGTGACGATCAGCAACAAGGCGGAAGGCTCCGCCCCGCTGAGCGTTCGTGCACTGGCCGAGTCACTGGAGCATCGAATAGCATCCGTCGCCCGCACGTTATCTACCGTGTAGATTTTCCCCTCCGCGCGCGCGAACGTTGCCACCAGATCCAAATCCCGGTGAGCGCAATGAAAGCTACAGCCAACCCGGCAACACAAACTGCGACCCGGCCCGGCCAACCAAGGATGCGCCCCGTATGCAGGGGGTACTGCCAGATGAGAAGCTTGTCGCCGGGTGTGCCGCTGTCGTAGCCCGAGCTCGCCCGCAGCGCGCCGGTCTGGTCATCGATGAATACCAGCTCGTAGCGCAGGCGCCAAGCAGTTTCGCGCATCCCGACTTCCTTGAATGCGATGCGATAAACACCCTGCGATGGAACATGACTCGCATACCAAGGCAGGAAGTCTTGCGCCGGAGTGATCAGGTGGTGCCGAGCATGCCGTACCGCTTCCTCGGTGCCGAAAGCAGCGAACCGTGGCGAAGAAGAAAGACGTGGGAGCGATTGCAGGGGATGCACGCTGACTTGCGAAAACCAGCTCACCACCGGCTTGAATACGGTGTCGCCCAGACTGAAGTACACACCCGACACCGCAAGCAGCACTGCGGCCGGCAGACTCCAGAGGCCCACACTGCGGTGCAGGTCGAACACCAGGCGAGAGATCGAGGCACCGCGCTTGACGGTCCAGGCAGCTCGCCATTTGGACCAGAACCCATGTCGCCACACCGCCAGCCGCGGCAAGGTCAGCCAGCTTCCGAGAAGGGTCGCGGCCAGCCATGCCAGCGCCAGGCCGCCGGTAAGCCACATGCCCCAGGCGCCTGGTAGGTGGAACTTGCGGTGAAGCACATCCAGGAATGTCAGCAGGTGCACGCGATCAATTCGCAGTGCGCCCCATTGGCGATGCCCCAGCACTTCTCCAGTGGCGGGATCGACAAAGAGGCGATCGAAGTCCAGCACATGGGTACGACCCGTCGCGGGGTCCACGCGCGCCGCGACGCGTAGCTCGGCCGCTTCGCCCGGCCGAGTATCCAGCGGCAGCTGGCTTACGCGCAGACGCGGGTCGCCCCCCTCGACGCGAAGCACCAGTTTGTCCGGCGACAGCGCGGACATCCTGTGCGACACACGTAACAAGCCGGGGTTGAGCCAGGCATCGAGCTCATGCTGGAAGGCCAGCACGCTGCCGCTGAGCGCATTCACCAGCAACAGCACCAGCATGCCCAGCCCGAGGTAGCGATGCAGCGCCACCCAGAATTTGCGGCCCATGTGCCCGCCTACCAGCGGTGGGTGTAGGTGGCCGTCAACACGGCACCAGCCGCGGGCAGGCGGCTGTTGTTGCTGCCGCTGCGGATGAGTTGGCTGTACAGCGGCAGGTAGTAGCGGTTGAACAAGTTCTGGACGCCGACGGTGATGTAGCGCTTCTGGTCGAGGTTGTAGCGGCCCACCACGTCGACGGTGTAGTAGCTCCTCACGTCGGCGCGGGCAAACTGCGTCCTGCCGTCGGCCAGTCGGTAGTCGCGCGCGCCGAACCATGTGAGCTGGGTCCGCATGCTCCAGCGCTCGCTAGGCTTGTACTGCACGTAGCCCGTGATTTTCAACGGGGGGATCCGGTAGCCGGTCATGATCTGGTCATGCACTGCATCTTGTGGGGTCTCGCGGCCTTGCATCCAAGTGAACGTGCCCCCGGAAGACCACTCCCTGCCGTAGTGGTCGACGGTGGCCTCCAGCCCGTTGATACGCTCACGGGTGCGCAGCAGGCGCAGCCCGTTGTTAAAGGACTGCACCGCACCCAGGTCGGAGCGCGAATGAAAGATCGCGAGCGACGTCGCCGTGTTGCCGAAACTACCGCGCCAACCCAGCTCATAGTTGTCCGTCTTGACCGGCTCCAGATCGGACGCGTTGATGTCGAAGCGCGCGCCCGCATTGCGCAACTGCAGGCCGACATCCGGCAGGTCAAAGCCCTGGCTGAATGAACCGTAAAACTCATGGCCCTTGACTGGCTTGAAGGAAACGCCGGCGTTGTAAAGCAAGGCGTCGTAGCTGACTTCGCCGCCGCGAACGATGGCCGGGCGCGCTAGCCTTGACTGCGACAAGGGCTGGAAATCGTCGAAGCTGGCTTGCGCCTTCTCATAGCGCAGGCCAGCCTCTGCCGACCAGCGATCGCTCAAGCGGTGCTGCAGCTGTGCGAAGGCGCCAGCGCTCTGCGTTTGGGTCCAGGGCATGTAGATCTGCTGGCCGATTCTGCGGAAAACCAAGCCCCCGCTGGCGTCATACAGCGTCGGGTTGAACACGTCGATCGGCATGTTGCTGCGCTCGCGTATGAAGTCCGTACCCCATACGACGCGCGAATCGCCGCCGCCCCCCAGCGGGGTGTCAACGGTCAGGCGCCCGCCCACCACCTTGTTGTTCTGCATCACCTGATCCACATTGCCGCCGCGGTTGGGGTTACTGCGCGAATCGGAAGGCGCGAAACGGGTGAAGTTGTCACGCCCGTAGAGCATGGCCGATACAGAGCTGCCATAGAGATTCTTGTGCTCGTAGCTGGCGCTCAGCATCGTGTTCTCGACTTGGTTCTGCTCGTCGAGCACCAGGCCCTTGATGGCACGCGCGGCGACGCTGCCAAGTGGCGCCCGGTTCACGCTCGGATCGCTGGCGTAGCTCGATTGCTGGTGTGCACGAAGGTAGCTGGCCGAAAATTGGAGCCGCTGGTCGGCGTCGATGCGAAGTCCCAGCTTGCCACCGATGCTGAAGGTGTTGGAGTCGAACAGGTCGCCCTGGCTAGCATCGGGGGCAATACGGTCACCATGCCCATCGTACGAGCTGCCGACGCGCCGCGCAGAGAGGTCCACCTCGTAGTCAATGACCTCGCCGCGGCCCGACATGTACTGCTGAATCTGTCCGCCCAGGCCGTCGCGGCTCAGATGCGACAACGAAGCATCGACACCGATCGTGGTCTGTACGACCGGCTCTCCGCTCACCGGACGCGTGGTGACAGACACGATGCCCCCCGTGGCACCGCTGCCATAGATGGCGTTGCTGCCACGCAGCACCTCGATCCGTTCGATGCGACTGGGCTCGACGTTCACCAGGTTGCGCGAGGCATCCCGGTTCGTGTTGAGCGGAATGCCGTCCACCAGCACCAGCACATTGCGTCCACGCAAGGTCTGACCGAAATCGGTCAGGTTGCGGCTCGAGTCGGACATGCCGGGCACGCTCTTGGCCAGCATGGCACCGAGGTTGGGAGAGGTGGCGCGCAGATCATCCAGTTCCTCACCCTCTATCACCGTGACCTGGCGGGTCGGCTGCATCAGGGAGCCGCCCACGCGCTGATCCGTCACGACGATTTCCCGCAGCGCTGCGCTGCTTTCGGGTGAGTCTGAGGCGTCTGCGCTGGACGGCACGGGTGCACTTGATCGTGCCGCCGGCTCGCTGTCGGCTTCGGTCCGCGCGCGGATCCGCAAGGCACCTCCCGGCGCCTCGTCGACCACGAGGCCCGATCCCTCCAGGGCGCGGCGCACCGCCTGCGCGGGTGCGAAGGCGCCATGGATGGCGCGTGCCCGGCGACCGCCGAGCAACGCGGGGGGGCCAGTGATGGTTCGCCCGCTGTCCTGGCCGATGCGGGTCAGGGTGTCGGCGAGAGGGCCTTCAGGAATGTCGAGCCGAACAGCAGCGGCTGTTGGCGGCTCGGCGGCCCAGCCGGGCACGGACGCCGCGGCGCAAGCCAGCATGGCGGCACAAGCCAGTCCCCCTAGTGGATGGCGGGAACGTGGCGGTCGCGGAAGAGAATTGATCATGAAAAGGGGCCTTTCGCTCTGTCTTGAAGACCTTGTGGAGCGAAACCGGAAAACCCCTCATCTTTTTGACGTCGCGTCTCCGACCGCGACGGTTGTCGTTCATCTCGGCGGACGGTTCGGGTCGACGTCGATCGACACCAACCAGGGGCCGAGCCGGCGCATCTGCACCGGCAGTGTGTAGGCGAGCGCGGCGAGCGCATCCTCCAAGTCGAGCCGGAAGATGCCGAACACCCGCAGTGCCGCAGCCGACTCGGAAACTCGAATGAAGCCGGCGTGATAGGCGCGCAGCGCCTCGATCACCTCGCCCAGCGACCAGTCGCGAACGGCCAGCATCCCGTCGCGCCAGGCTGCTCGATCCGCTGCGCGGCCTGGAAGCTGCTCCAGCGCTTCGCTCAAGGCCGAAATCCCTTCATCGGCACGAAGGCGGACCGAGCGTCCGTTCACGAGTTGCACCTGTACCAAGCCGTCGAGCGCAACCACTTCGGTGGCGGACGCATGTACGCGGCAGTGCACCCGGGCACCTTCACTTAGCACGTGGCAGTGCGGGGTGTCGACACTCAGGACGGACAGCCTCGACGCAGCGGGTTTCACGATCAGCGCACCGGACCGCAGCCTCAACTGCATGCCGTCTGAGCGGCGAAGCACATCTGCGGCCGAGCGAGCATCCAGAAGCACATCGGTGCCGTCGGCGAGAGTGAAACTCTGTCGCTGGGCTGTGCTGGTGTGCAGGTCGGCCATCAGTTCGCCAATCGGGGTGATGCGATCCGTCAGGAAGCCCGCTGTAGCTCCAACGCCTGCGACTGCAAGCGCACCTCGAATGACGCGTCGGCGTTGAACCTTTTGAAGCGCCAGCACGGCCGCCTCTGCATGGGACACCGCGCCGCGCCCCTGAAAGGCCCGCACTGTATTCAATGGCGCCTCCAGCACTTCGCAATTGACCCGAGTCCAGGCCGCCCGGTGGGCAGGGTCGGAGGCCAACCAGCTCTCCAAGGCCTGCCGCTCTCTCTCTCCGAAGCGGTTGGTTTCCTGGCGCACCCGCCAGTCCACGGCTGTGTGCAACGCTGGGTCGCGCGCGGGCGATGCGGTCATGGGGCGTAGTTCAGGCACTGCAACATCGCTCGCCTCATGTGGCGCTCGACCGTAGCCAAGGACACTCCGAGCTGATGCGCGATCTCCGGATAGCTCAGGCCGTCCAGACGTGAGAGGAGGAAGGCCGTGCGCACTGGGATGGGCAGCGCAAACAGGACGCGGTCGATCTGCTGGATTGCGTCCATCAACTGTGCATGTTCTTCAGGCGACAGCGCCATAGCCGGGGGCATGTGTCGCAGTGTGTCGAGGTAAGCGGCCTCTAAATCCTGTCGTCGCCACAGCTGAAATAGCACGCGCTTGGCGATAGTCGTCAGGAATGCTCGCGCATCATGGATCTGCGTTCGCCCACCGTCCTCGCTGAGCTGGACGAACGTTTCCGACGCGATATCTTCGGCATCGCCGCGATTGGACACTCGTCGCGACAAACGCCCTAGCAGCCACGAATGGTGGTTGCGGAAGATCGATTCCAGCTCTGGAAAGACGGAAACAGACGACATCGAGGTTGATCTGAGTGCAACGAAGAGAATGGCCGCGAACGCCGAGGATTGTAAATGAGATTCATTGCCATTTCGGAGCGGGGTACTGGAGCTCAGTGATTTCAGATGCCAGACAACCCGCGTGCTGCTAGCTACTTTGGGTCGGTAGCGTTCAATTCGCCCTCACCTCTACCGCCAAAGCACGACAGCGTTTGCTGGCGCGGGATATCGGCCCCCGTTTCCGGGGCGCTGACTCCGACCATCAATCGTCAACCGTCGCCGACATTTGCAACAGCATTCCGAACCCTTTTCGGCTTGCGTCTTCAGGCATCGCTGGATGCTGTTCTGTGAAGACCAGCAGATGCCCGGACCATCGGCGCCGATCTAGATCTGACCCCCCATCACTCCCACTCAAACATCAATAGGCCTTGCTAACCCGCGTGGCCAAAGGGTTCTGCCGGATTAAATGAGCTCTATACCGTCGGTTTTACCGTCACGCACGACTTGCGATGAAGCTCTGTGTGAATCGCCCCGGTGGGGCGTTGTTGTTCCATCTGCTGTCCAAGCTCTACTCCTGGGCGTGGCGCTGATGCAGTGGGTGACGGGCTGGGTGGCGTCGCGCGCGCCGGCCCTGGGGCATGGAGCCGTTCGCGGCCGCGCTGCTGGCGATAGCGGTGGCGCTGCTGGCGGGGGCGGCCGCCTATGCGCGGCTGCCGCAGCCGCCGCGTGCCGAGACCGCATGAATCAGATGGCCTGCGCGCCCAGGTCGGCGTAGTCCACCGCGTACTTCACGAGCGCGGCCTGCCCGCCGATGCGCAGCTTGCGGCGCAGGTGCAGGCGGTGCGTCTCCACCGTGCGCACCGAGGCGCCCAGTGCGCTGGCGATTTCCTTGTTGGAGCAGCCATCGGCCAGCAGCGACAGCACGGCCGATTCCTTGGGCGTGAGATGGCCCCAGGCGCGCGTGACCGGTGGCGGCGCGGGCTCGTCGGGCAGCACCAGGCCCGGGCTGAAGTAGCGGCCGCCGCCGTAGACCGTGTCGATGGCTTCCACCAGCTGGTCGCCCGGACCGTCCTTCAGCACGTAGCCGCAGACGCCGAACGCAATCGCGCGGCGTACGTATTCGGCGTCGTGGTGCATCGACAGGACGAGCACGCGCACGTCGGGAAAGCGCTCGCGGGACGCGCAGGCAAGCTGAATGCCGCTGGCGTGGGGCATGCGGATGTCAGTCAGCACCAGGTCGGGCTGCAGCTGCTCGGTGAGCTCGGTGGCCTCCAGCACGCCGCCGGCTTCGCCGACCACCTGGATGTGGGGCGTGGCGTGCAGGCGCATGCGCACGCCGTCGCGCAACAGCGGGTGGTCGTCGACCAGCACGACACGGACGATGGGGCAGACAGTGGTCATGGCATTGGATCGGTAGGGCGCAGGTTCAATGGGATGACGGGATGGCGGTGGCGCGGCCTTGTCGCCACCGGCTCCGTGGTGGTGGCCGGCAAGGGCAGGCTGGCGTGGATGCGCGTGCCCTCGCGGCTGGACGCGATGGCCAGCGTGCCGCCCAAGCCGGCTGCACGCTCGCGCATGTTGCGCAGCCCGATGCCGCGCCTGCCATCGGCGAACACGCGCTGCGTATCGAAGCCGCTGCCATTGTCCAGCACGATCAGCTCCACACGGCCGCGCGTGCCGCGCAGCACCAGGTCGACCTGCGTGGCAGTCGCGTGGATGCGCACGTTGTGCAGCGCCTCCTGTGCGATGCGGAACAGCGCTGTGCCGTGCTCCAGCGGCAGTGCCGCTGGAGCGTTCTCGCACACCAGACGAATGTCGCCGCCACCTTGTTCGTTCATCTGATCGACCAGCAGCGCCAGCGCCGGGGCCAGGCCCAAATCATCCAGCAGGGCCGGTCGCAGTCCGTGCGACACACGGCGGATCTCCACGAGCGCGCCGCCCAGCCTGGCAATGCCTTGCGCCAGCACCTGGCGCGGCGCCGAGGCCACACCGGCGCCGGATGCCGCGAGCTGGATCTGCGCGGTCTCGAGCAGGAACTTGGACGAGGCCAGCACCTGCACCACGCCGTCGTGCAGCTCCCGCGCCACGCGCACGCGCTCTTCCTCCTGCGAGTGCACGACGCGTCGCGCCAGGCGCCGCAGCTTGTCGCTGGACACGCGATGGTCCTTCAGGTTCAGCGCCAGGCCGCCCAGGCCGATCAGCACCACGCACAGCGCGGCAATGCCGTAGAGCCGCTTGCGCGTGGCCTCGATATTGGCGCGGGCGCCGGCCTCGATGGCCTGTAGCGCGCCCTGTACGTCGTCCAGGTAGATGCCGGTGCCGATGACCCAGTCCCAGCCCGGGATCGTCAGCACATAGCCGAGCTTGGGCACCACGGATTGCGAGGTGGGCTTGTTCCAGCTGTAGCGCACGACGCCGCCGCCCTGGCGCGCGGTGGACAGGATGCGGTGGGCCGAATCGGCACCCACCGGGTCGTCGGGATCGCAGAAATCCACGCCCTGCATCGGCAGGCTCTTGGGGTCCATCAACAGCTTGCCGTGCTGGTCGTAGGCGAAGAAGTAGCCGTTGCTGCCGTACTGCATGCGCATCAGCGTGGCGAGCGCCTCTGCCTTGCGCGCGCCGACCGGGCCTGGCGCCTCGGCGATGCGCATGACGGTGTTGCGAGCCAGTTCGACGTAGTGCTGCAGCTCCGCTTCCTTGCTGTGCACGAACGCGGCCTGCACCAAGGCCTGTTCTTCATGCGCACGCTTCAGCGTCTGCTGCTTCATGGTCGCGCCCATTAGCGCGAGCGCCACGACGATGGGCACGGTGGAGAGCAGCACCAGCTTAAGGCGAAGCTGCACCTCAGCGCTCCAAAACGAAGCAGGCGGGTTTCTCGGAGCCGATCATCGGAAGGCAATCGTCCTACAGAGTTTCAGAAGGTCGGATAGTGATCGAATGCGCTCAGCAATAAAGGGGCCAGACCCTGATTGTTTCAAACTGAAACATGTGCGACACGTCATTCCCTGGCCGCGTAGAGCGGTTTGCGTAGCACTACGTAGGGGAAAGAGATGTCGGTTTCGTGAAAACCCGTTCCTAGAATTGGTCGCGAAATCGGGCAAATCCCACCTCTCGACATCATGTTTCCCAGCGTGGACGCGTCCGACACCGTCTGTTCGACTCTCAGAAAGGAAAGCACCATGCGTCACACCTCCACCTGCCAACGACTGATGACCGTCGCGGCAATCTGCGCTGCCGCCCTGGCCCTCACGGCCTGCGCCGTGCCGGCCCCGCGCGCAGTGTTGTCCACCACGGGCGTGCCGCCGGCCATCGGTCCGTACTCGCAAATGATCTCGCACGGCAACACGCTGTATTTCTCGGGCGTGATCCCGCTGAACGAGGCCGGAAATGCGGTCGTGGGCACCAGCATCGAGGAGCAGACGCACACCGTGCTGCGCTACATCGGCGTGATGCTCAAGTCGCAGGGCCTGGACTATGCCGACGTGCTGTCGTCGTCGGTCTACATGAAGGACCTGAACGAATTCGCCGCCATGAACAAGGTGTACGGCGAGTACTTCAAGCCTGGCAACGCGCCGGCCCGCGCCACGGTCGAGGTGGCACGCCTGCCACGCGACGTGAAGATCGAGATCGGCGTGATCGTCGGTCGTCGTTGAGCCCCCAACCCCCCAAGGAAACGCCCCATGAACGAGCAGATGACACGTAGCGCCCCGGTGGCGCTGGAGGCGCCCAGCGCCATGCCCATGGACACGTCGCGCTGGACGAACAAGCGCCGCGATTTCCTGCGCATGATGGGCTATGGCGCGGGCGCCGCAGCACTGGGCCCGATACTGATGGCCTGCGGCAGCAGCAACTCGGCCACGCAGGCGGAGGCGCTGCGCGCGCAGCTGGTCGCCGACGAGGCCTTCTGGACCAACGTGCAGAAGATGTTCACGCTGAACCCGTCCAAGACGTTCATGAACATCGGCACGGCCGGCTCGATGGCCAAGCAGACGCTGGACCTGTTCGACACCGAAAACCGCAAGAAGGCCGCCGAATCGGGCAACGGCTACAGCAACCTGCTGGACCTGCGTAAGCTGGCAGCCCCGGGCTTCGGCGTGGACGCCGACGAACTCGCGTTCTCGGCCAACACCTCCTCGGGCATGTGCCATGCGATCCTGGGCATTCCCTGGCAAGCCGGCGACGTGGTGGTGACGACCAACCACGAGCACGGCGGCGGCCTCACGCCGCTGAACATTGCCAAGGACCGCTACGGCATCGAGATCTCGATGATCCCCATGCCGGTGGGCAACAACCAGACGACCGCCACCTACCAGAACCTGTTCGACGAGCGCATCCGCTCGCTGAAGGCCGCCGGCAAGCGCGTGCGCGCCGTGATGTGGTCCTCGCCGACCTACAAGACCGGCACGCTGCTGCCGATCGCCGAAATCATGGCCGTCGTGAAGCAGCACGAGCTCATCAGCATCGTGGACGGCGCCCACCTGCCGGGCATGATGGACTACAACTACGGCGAGCTGGGCATGGACTTCATGTCAGGCGCCGGCCACAAATGGCAATGCGGCCCGGGCTCCACCGGCATCCTGATCATGCGCAACAAGATCCGCGCATCGAACCCGCTGCCGCTGCCCAAGTGGTACCCGGTGCACACCAGCAGCTACTCGACGCGCGAGCGCACCACCACCGGCACGGAGACCTTCGACGTCGCGGCCAGCGTGACCGCCTGCGGCAGCGTGCACACGCCCATGTTCCAGGCCCTGGTCAACGCCTGCCAGCTGTGGGACACCATCGGCCGCAAGAAGATCGAGACCTACGACCTCACGCTGTCGGCTTACCTGAAGGAAAAGATCGTGGAGCGCTGGGGCATCGACTCGCTGTACTCGCCCAAGGACGACCCCAAGCTGTGCTGCGCGCTGACCTCGTGGAACCCCTTCCAGAACAAGGCCGACGTGATGGACTCGGCGAAGTCGGCCACCTTCGTCTCGCGCCTGCAGGCCGAGTACCCGCAGGGGCTGATCATCCGCAACTCCGGCTTCGAGGTGATCGGGGCCACAGCCCAGCACTATGCGATGCGCGTGTCCACCCACGTGTGGCACGACGCGAACGACATCGACGCGCTGGTGGACGCGATGTGGGATCTGTCGCGCAAGATGGCCTGACCGCCGCGTTCGCGCGATGATCGACGGCGCCGCCACCGCGGCGCCGTTTTCATTTTTTACCGCCCGCCATGCACGTTACGTCACTTTTTCGATAGCTGGCGATAGTCCCCGAAGGACTCGATTTCACTCCCACTCGATCGTCGCCGGCGGTTTGCTCGACACGTCGTAGGTCACGCGATTGATGCCGCGCACTTCATTGATGATGCGGCCCGACACCTTCTTGAGCAGCGCGTAGGGCAGCTCGGCCCAGTCGGCGGTCATGAAGTCGCTGGTCTGCACGGCGCGCAGCGCAACCACGTAGTCGTAGGTGCGGCCGTCGCCCATCACGCCCACGCTCTTGACCGGCAGGAACACGGTGAAGGCCTGGCTGGTGAGGTCGTACCAGCTCTTGCCGCTCTCATCCTTGAAGTTGCGCAGCTCCTCGATGAAGATCGCGTCGGCGCGGCGCAGCAGGTCGGCGTATTCCTTCTTCACTTCGCCGAGGATGCGCACGCCCAGGCCCGGGCCGGGGAACGGATGGCGGTACACCATCTCGGGCGGCAGGCCGAGCGCCACGCCCAATTCGCGCACCTCGTCCTTGAACAGGTCGCGCAGCGGCTCGAGCAGCTTCAGGCCCAACTGTTCGGGCAGGCCGCCGACGTTGTGGTGGCTCTTGATGGTGACGGCCTTCTTGCTCTTGGCGCCGCCGGACTCGATCACGTCGGGGTAGATCGTGCCCTGGGCCAGCCACTTGGCGCCCTTGGCGCCCGCGCTGGTGAGCTTGGCGGCCTCCTGCTTGAACACGGTGACGAACTCGCCGCCGATGATCTTGCGCTTGGCCTCGGGCTCGCTCACGCCCGCGAGCTTGCCCAGGAAAAGGTCGCTCGCATCGACGCGGATCACCTTGGCGTGCAGCTTGCCGACGAACATGTCCATCACGAGGTCGCCCTCGTTCAGGCGCAGCAGGCCGTGGTCGACGAACACACAGGTCAGCTGGTCGCCGATCGCGCGGTGGATCAGCGCAGCTGCTACCGAAGAATCGACGCCGCCGGAGAGGCCCAGGATGACTTCCTCGTCCCCCACCTGCTCGCGGATCTTCGCGACCGCTTCGGCGATGTGGTCGCGCATGACCCAGTCGGGCTTGGCCTTGCAGATGTCCAGCACGAAACGGTTCAGGATCGCCTGTCCCTGCAAGGTGTGCGTGACTTCGGGATGGAACTGCACGGCATAGAAGCCACGTTCTTCGTCTGCCATGCCGGCAATCGGGCAACTCTCGGTGCTGGCCATGAGCTTGAAGCCCGGCGGCATTTCGGTCACGTTGTCGCCATGGCTCATCCAGACATGCAGCATGCCGTGGCCTTCGGGCGTGGCGTAGTCCTGGATCCCGTCGAACAGCTTCGTGTGGCCGCGGGCACGAATCTCGGCGTAGCCGAATTCGCGCTTGTGGCCGCCTTCCACCGTACCGCCGAGCGCATGGGCGATCGCGTACATGCCAAAGCAGATGCCCAGCACCGGCACGCCCAGTTCGAACACGGCCTGCGGCGCGCGCAGGCTTTCGTCTTCCCACAGGCTCGCATGGCTGCCGGACAGGATCACGCCCTTGAGCGTGCCGTCCTTCGCGTACTCGCGCACCCATTCGTCGCTGACGTCGCACGGATGCACTTCGCTGTAGACGTTCGCCTCGCGCACGCGGCGGGCGATGAGCTGAGTGACTTGCGAACCGAAGTCGAGGATCAGTATCTTGTCGTGTTGCATGCGTCGATCACTCCGCCCGGTAGTTGGGCGCTTCCTTCGTGATCTGCACGTCGTGCACGTGGCTCTCGCGGATGCCGGCAGTGGTGATTTCGACGAACTCGGCCTTGTTCTGCATATCGGCAATCGTGGCGCAGCCGCAGTAGCCCATGCTGGCTCGCACGCCGCCGGCCATCTGGTAGATGATCGAGACGATCGAGCCCTTGTACGGCACCCGGCCTTCGATGCCTTCGGGCACCAATTTGTCGGTATTCGGGTTGCCGGTGCTCGATTCCTGGAAGTAGCGGTCGGCACTGCCCTGCTGCATCGCGCCGATGGAGCCCATGCCGCGGTAGCTCTTGTAGCTGCGGCCCTGGTACAGCACGATCTCGCCGGGCGCCTCTTCGGTGCCGGCGAACATGCTGCCCATCATCACGGTGCTCGCCCCCGCGGCGATGGCCTTGGCGATGTCGCCCGAGTAGCGCACGCCGCCGTCAGAAATGAGCGGCACGCCGGTGCCCTGCAGCGCGGTGGCAACGCTGTCGACCGCCATGATCTGCGGCACGCCGACACCGGCCACGATGCGGGTGGTGCAGATCGAGCCGGGGCCGATGCCGACCTTGACCGCGTCGGCGCCGACATCGGCCAGCGCACGGGCCGCGTCGCCGGTTGCGATGTTGCCGCCGATCACATCGACCTGCGGGTAGTTCTGCTTGACCCAGCGCACGCGGTCGATCACGCCCTTGCTGTGGCCGTGCGCCGTGTCGACCACGATGGCATCGACGCCGGCGCGCACGAGCGCTTCGACACGCTCTTCGGTGCCCTCGCCCACGCCCACGGCAGCGCCGACGCGCAAGCGGCCGTTCGGGTCGCGCGCAGCATTCGGGAAGGTGGTCTGCTTGGTGATGTCCTTCACCGTGATCAGGCCCTTGAGCTCGAAGGCGTTGTCGATCACCAGCAGTCGCTCGAGCTTGTACTTGTTGAGCAGTGCCTTGGCGTCTGCCAGCGTGGTGCCGTCGGGCACCGTGATGAGCTTGTCGCGCGGCGTCATGATTTCGCTGACGGGCGCGTTGTAGCGAGTCTCGAAACGCAGGTCGCGGCCGGTCACGATGCCGACCACCTTGCCGGCATCGACCACCGGAAAGCCGGAGATGCCCAGTTGCTCCGACATCGCCATCACTTCGCGCACCGTGTGCGTCGGGGTGATGACCACCGGGTCGCGCAGCACACCGGATTCGTACCGCTTGACCTTGGAAACCTCGGCCGCCTGCTGCTGCGCCGTGAGGTTCTTGTGGACGATGCCCATGCCGCCTTCCTGCGCGATCGCGATGGCGAGGCGGGCTTCGGTCACGGTGTCCATCGCCGCGGAGACCAGCGGCAGGTTCAGCGTGATATTGCGGGAAAGTCGGGTGGCGAGGGAGGTGTCCTTGGGCAGGACCTGGGAGAACGCTGGCACCAGCAACACATCGTCGAAGGTGAGCGCTTTGCCGAGAAGGCGCATGGGGAAGGCTCCAAAAGACGGATTGTAACGACGCCCGGTCGGGCCTTGCGCCGACAGGCGCCCTTGCCCCTTCGCCGTGGGGGTGGCGAGCCGACCGGGGGCAGGACTGTGCCCGTTTTCCAACTGCTTGCCGCCCCGATCAGGGGCAGACATATTGCAAAACGTAAGGGAGCGCTAAACTGCCCTGATGAAATTCGCGCGTTTGCTGATGCTTTGCTGGGTGTGTGCGTTGCCGCTGGCTGCGAATGCGCAATGGCAGTGGCTGGACCGGGACGGCAAGAAAGTCTTCAGCGACCAGCCGCCGCCGACCGATGTGCCCGAGAAGAGCATCCTGCG
This sequence comes from Variovorax sucrosi, assembly GCF_051216635.1. NCBI lineage: Bacteria > Pseudomonadati > Pseudomonadota > Betaproteobacteria > Burkholderiales > Comamonadaceae > Variovorax > Variovorax sucrosi. The sequence goes on from NZ_JBPJZU010000002.1 coordinate 22,438, forward strand.
TCGCCCGGGTTCGCCGAGCGCCCGCGTCCCCGCCGTTGTGCCAGCCCCCGCCGATGCGTCGGTGACGACCGCCGAGCCCGCCCGAAGCCCCGCCAGTGCAGCGAGCGCCGCCAAGCCGAGCGGCGTGGACAAGGAACTGGAAGAGAAAACCCGCAAAGCCGAGGAAGCCGAAAAAGCCAAGCAGGCGGCCGAGGCGCAGAAGGTCGCGAAGGCCAAGGCCGACAACTGCACCCGTGCCCGCCAGGGCAAGGCCACTTTCGACAGCGGCATCCGGGTGGCCCGGCTGAACGCACAGGGTGAGCGCGAGGTGATGGACGACAAGTCGCGCGCCGCCGAGCAGCAGCGCCTGCAAGGCATCATCGACAGCGATTGCAGGTGAAGAGCGGCGGCACGCGCTGACGCCGCGCCATCACCGTACCGTCGTCAGTAACCGGCCTTGCCGCCCTCCCGGCGGCGAGCGAACAGGCCGGCACCGCGGCTGCCCTGCCGCTGGAAACGCTCTCGACGGGCGACTTTCGGGTCGACCAGCAGCGGACGGCAGAGTTCGACCCGATCCCCTTCCGCCAACACCTGATCCCAACCGGCGCTCCGTCCCCAGATGCCCGGCGCCAGGTCGCGCCACGCGAGGGCTGGCCAGCCCTCGCCGATGCGGCTCGCGCGCACGGCCTCCTCGAGCGTGGCACCGTCGGGCAGCGACAGCGTTTGCTCGAACACTGCTCGGGGCGTGGGGGCGCAGACCAGCGTCACGGCGACCATCAGGCGGCTCCGTACACCTGCTCGGCGCGTTTCACGAAGGCCTCGACCAGGCTGGAGGCAATCTTGTCGAACACCGGGCCGACCAGGGCCTGGAGCGCGAAATTGCTGAAGCCGTAGCTCAGGTCGAGCTCGACGCGGCAGGCCCGCTCACCCGCCTCGCCGACGGGGTTGAACTTCCAGACGCCATCGAGGTTCGAGAACGGCCCGTCGATGAGCTTGAGCTGCACCTCGCGCCCCGGCACATGCGTGTTGCGGGTGGTGAACTGCTGACGCAGGCCGCCGAACGCGAGGCCGACTTCGGCGGTCATGCCCACCTCGTCTTCCTCGATCACGCGTGCGCGGTCGCACCAGGGAAGAAATTCGGGATACTTGGCCACATCGGTGACAAGGGCGTACATCTCATCAGCGCTGTACCAGATGAGAACGGACTTGTGGACGGTTTTCATAGAATCGACACGGTGTGTGCGTTTCGATTGTATTGATGCCATGCGCCCCCATCTGAGACCGCCATGGCCACCAAGAAACAACAAGACTCCTCTGCCCGCATCGCCGACAACAAGAAGGCCTCCTACAACTACTTCTTCGAAGAGCGTTTCGAAGCCGGCCTCGTGCTCGAAGGCTGGGAGGTCAAGTCGCTGCGCGAAGGCAAGGTTCAACTCACCGATGGCTACGTCGTGATCCGCGACGGCGAGATGTTCGTCGTGGGCCTGCAGATCAATCCGCTGCGCAGCGCCTCGACCCACACCACCCCCGATTCGATCCGCACCAAGAAGCTGCTGCTGCACAAGGAGCAGATTCGTCGGCTCACCGGCAAGATCGAGCAGAAGGGCTACACGCTGGTTCCGCTCAACCTGCACTGGAAGGCCGGCAAGGTGAAGTGCGAGATCGCGCTTGCCAAGGGCAAGGCCGAACACGACAAGCGCGACACCATCAAGGACCGCGAAGGCAAACGCGAAGTCGAACGCGCGATGAAAAGCCGCAACCGCTGACAGGAACGACACGCCATGGCCATCCAACCACTCGACGCCAGCCGCACCAATCCCCGCGAGGGCGGCCCCAGCTTCTCGCTGTCGAACCGCCTGCTGCGGGGCACCTGGAGCCTGACCTGGCTGCTCTTCGCTTCCTGGACGCCGACGCCCCTGCGGCCGTGGCGGCGCTTCCTGCTGAAGCTGTTCGGTGCCAAGCTCGGCGTCGGCGCCGACGTCCGCGGCAGCGCCCGGGTCTGGTATCCGCCCCACCTGCACCTGGAAGACCGCGCGGTGCTGGCGCAGCATGTGAACTGCTACAACATGGCACCGATCCACCTGGGGCCGGATGCGCTCGTGTCGCAAGGCGCCCACCTCTGCGCCGGCACCCACGACATCACCTCCCCCGTGTTCCAGCTAACCACCCGTCCGATCACGATCGGCGCCCAGGCCTGGATTGCGGCCGAAGCCTTCGTCGGGCCGGGCGTGGTGGTGGGCGAAGGGGCGGTGCTCGGCGCCCGCGCCGTGACCTTCAAGTCGCTCGAGCCGTGGGGCGTCTACGCCGGAAATCCGGCACAGCGGATCAAGACACGGGTGCTGCGCGCTTGAGCTTCATCGCTCCGGGCCCGCTCCGCGGCCAAGCGCCCGGCCGGGTGGTCTTGCTGCATCTTGCCACCCTGGTATACCGTCCGCTGTGTGACCCGAAGCAGGCGGCGCCTCGCCATCGGAGTCGACAACGGTTCGACACTCATTTTTCAACCAAAGGAGATACCTCCATGAGACTGCTCAGCACCTCCATCCTCGCCATCGCCCTGCTCTCGGGCTGCGGCATGATGAACAAAACGGCCTCCGCCCCCGACACCCCGACGCGCACCGCCGATGGCGTGCTGGTCGGACCGAACGGGATGACGCTCTACACCTTCAGCCGCGATGCGGTCGGCAGCGGCAAGTCGGCCTGTAACGGCCCCTGCATCACCAACTGGCCTGCGCTGGTCGCCCCCGACGCCGCCAAGCCGGTGGGCGACTACAGCGTCGTCGTGCGCGACGACGGCAAGAAGCAGTGGGCCTACAAGGGCGCACCGCTCTACTACTGGGCCAAGGACGCGAAGGCCGGCGACCGCACCGGCGACGGCGTCGGCGGTGTCTGGAAGCTCGCGCGCCCCTGAACGCGTCGCAGCGCCAATGAAAAAGCCGGCTCGCGCCGGCTTTTTCATGCGTGATCGACGGACATTCAGCCCGCGCGCCGCGCCCGCACCGCCAACAACTCGTTAACGAGCAGCGCACCGACCACGACCGCGCCGCCCGTCAGCACGGTGGCTCCCGGCACCTCGCCTGCGCCGACCCAGGCCAGCGTGATGCCGAAGATGACTTCCAGCAGGGCCAGCAGCGACACCTCGGGCGCGCTGAGCACGCGGGCGCACAGCACCGACATCACGCACGGAATCGCGAGTTGGAACACGCCGAGGAAGCCCAGCAGCGTCAGGTCCCGGCCGGTGGCCTCCAGCGGCCAGGCCAGCGGCAAAGTCAGCAGCGAGGACAGCACGGCACCGATCAGCACGGCAGGCACGAGGTCGATGCGCTGGCCTTGCGCGTTCGCATGCTGCACCGATGTCCAGTTGGCGGCACCGGCAATGGGCACGCACAGCGCCACCAGCGTGCCCAGCCATTCGCCGTTGCCGATTTGCGTGCCGTACATCCAGCCGATCCCCACGCCGGCCGCCGCGATGGCGAGCCAGGTGCGCAGCGGCAGGCGATGGCCGATGAAGAGGCGCGCAGCCAGCGCGGTCAGCAACGGCCCGGCGGCCAGTGTGACCAGCACATTCGCGGTGCTGGTGAGCGTGAGTGCCACCATGAAGGCGGTGAACATCACGCTCCAGCACACGCCGGAGATCCACAGCGCCCGCCCGCCATGGCGGATCTTCGAGAAGACGCTGCGCCCCTGCCAGGCCGGCAGGATGGCCAACAGCGCGAGCGCGGTGAACGCGCTGCGCCAGAAGGTCACTTCGAAGCTGCGCGCACCTTCGAGATGGCGCGTGACGACGCCGGCCGTAGCCCACATCAGGGTCACGCCGACCATCATCCAGACCGCGCGGCCGTGGGTCAGGGTCAAAGGCGGCCCCCGAACGATCAGCGTCCGATCAGCGACCAGCGCGCTTGCGTTCGCTTTCCTTCAGGAAGCGCTTGCGCAGGCGAACGCTCTTCGGCGTGATCTCGACCAGTTCGTCGTCCTCGATGAATTCCACGCCGTATTCCAGCGTGAGTTCGATCGGCGGCGTGATCTTGATCGCGTCTTCCTTGCCGGACACGCGGAAGTTCGTCAGCTGCTTGGTACGGGTGGCATTCACCACCAGGTCGTTGTCGCGGCTGTGGATGCCGACGATCATGCCTTCGTACACCGGATCGTTCGCCTTGACGAACATGCGGCCGCGGTCGTCGAGCTTGCCGAGGGCGTAGGTGAAGATTTCACCGTCGTCCATGGAGATCAGCACGCCGTTCTTGCGGCCGCCGATGTCGCCCTTGTGCGCTTCGTAGCTGTCGAAGATGTTGCTGATGAGGCCGGAGCCGCGTGTCAGATTCAGGAATTCGTTGGTGAAGCCGATCAGGCCACGTGCCGGAATGCGGTACTCGAGGCGGACGCGGCCACGGCCGTCCGGTTCCATGTTGACCAGCTCGCCCTTGCGCTCGCCCAGGGCCTGCATCACGCCGCCCTGGTGCTGCTCTTCGATGTCGGCGGTCACCAGCTCGATGGGTTCGTGCTTCTCGCCGTTCACGTCCTTCATCACCACGCGCGGCTTGCTCACGGCCATCTCGAAGCCTTCGCGGCGCATGTTTTCCAGCAGGATGGTCAGGTGCAGTTCGCCGCGACCCATGACTTCGAAGATGCCTTCTTCGTCGGTCTCGGCCACGCGCAGCGCCACGTTGTGCTGCAGTTCCTTCTGCAGACGGTCCCAGATCTGGCGGCTGGTGACGAACTTGCCTTCGCGGCCAGCCAGCGGGCTCGTGTTCACGCAGAAATTCATCGTCAGCGTCGGCTCGTCGACCTTGAGCATCGGCAGCGGCGACGGCTTGGCCGGGTCGGTCACGGTGACGCCGATGTTCAGGTCGGCAATGCCGTTGATCAGCACGATTTCACCCGGGCCGGCTTCGGTCGCCTGCACGCGTTCCAGGCCCTGGAAGGTCAGCACCTGGTTGACGCGGCCCTTGATGGCCTTGCCGTCGGGGCCTTCCATGACCACCACGTCCATCATCGGCTTGATGGTGCCCTGGCTGATGCGGCCCACGCCGATGCGGCCGACGAAGGTCGAGAAGTCGAGTGCCGAGATCTGCAGTTGCAGCGGCGCGTCCGGGTCGCCCTTCTGGGCCGGCACGTGCTTCAGGATGGTGTTGAACAGGGCCGACATGTCGGGGCCCCACTGTTCGCCGGCCGCGCCTTCTTCCAGCGACGACCAGCCGTTGATGCCCGAGGCATACACCACTGGGAAATCGAGTTGTTCGTCGGTCGCGCCGAGCTTGTCGAACAGGTCGAAAGCGGCATTGACCACGAAATCGGGGCGTGCGCCCGGCTTGTCGACCTTGTTCACCACCAGGATGGGCTTGAGGCCCAGGGCCAGCGCCTTCTTGGTCACGAAGCGCGTCTGCGGCATCGGGCCTTCCTGTGCATCGATCAGCAGCACCACGCCGTCCACCATCGACAGTGCACGTTCCACTTCACCGCCGAAGTCCGCGTGACCGGGGGTGTCGACGATGTTGATGTGCGTGCCTTCCCAGGTCACGGCGCAGTTCTTGGCCAGGATGGTGATGCCGCGTTCTTTTTCGATCGCGTTGTTGTCCATCACGGTGTCGACGACCTTCTCGTGCTCGGCGAAGGTGCCGGACTGGCGCAGCAGCTGGTCGACCATCGTGGTCTTGCCATGGTCCACGTGGGCAATGATGGCGATGTTGCGGATTTGCTTGGGGGTACTCATGGTGTGGTCTCGCAGAGAGTTGCGTTCGCTGGTGCGTTCAAAAGGATTTGCTGGATTTCGATGGGGTTCAGCAAGCGCCCCGGGATCAATTCGTTGGCCGTGACATGGGCCGTGCCGAGGAAGGCCGCCGGCTCATCGCCGAAGACAGCCACTTCGGTTGCGTCGGCCCAGTCGCCGCGGCGGCGCAGGCCCGACAGGAAACGCGCCGCATCTTCCGTGCCCAGCGTGACGCGGCTGTGGCCGTCGACCAGCGCTTCGGCCGGCAGCAGGCGGGCCAGGCGTTCGTTCTCGGACATTGCTTCCAGCGCCTCGATCGTGACGCACTGCGTCTCGATGAAGTTGCCGGTGGCGGTGCGCCGCAGCGACGTGAGGTGCGCGCCGCAGCCGAGCGCCTCGCCGATGTCCTCACCGAGCGTCCGGATGTAGGTGCCCTTGCTGACGGTGGCGACGAGACGGAGGGTGTCCGGCGACAGCGCGGTCAGCGCCAGCGCGTGGATCGACACGTCGCGCGGTGCGCGCTCGACCTCGATCCCCTCGCGGGCGTATTCGTAGAGTGCCTTGCCGTCCTTCTTCAGGGCGCTATGCATCGGCGGTACCTGGCGGATCGGCCCGGTGAACTGCACCGTCACGCGCGCCAGATCGTCGGGCGTGACCTGCACCGGGCGTTCGGAAATCACTTCGCCCTCGGCGTCGCCGGTCGACGTCTTCACGCCGAGCTGAACCGTCGCGACGTAGGTTTTGTCGGCATCGAGATGCAGTTGACTGAACTTGGTCGCCGCGCCGAAGCACAGCGGCAGCACGCCGGTCGCAAGCGGATCGAGCGTGCCGGTGTGGCCCGCTTTTTCGGCGCGCAGCAACCACTTGGCTTTCTGCAACGCCTGGTTGCTGGAAAGGCCGAGTGGTTTGTCGAGCAACAACACCCCATGCACGGGGCGCCGCTGCACCCGTGTGCGTGGCGCATTCACCGTCATTCGTCTTTCGAGCGGGAAGCGACAGCCTGCGCAATGAGCGCATTCATGTCGGCCGCACGCTCGGTGGTGCGGTCGAACAGGAAATGCAGCGTCGGCACGGTATGGATCTGGAGGCGCTTGAACAAGCCGTTGCGCAGGAACCCCGCAGCCTGGTTCAGCGCTTCGGTCGTGACGACCGGGTCGCCCACGAGCAGGCTGAAGTAGATCTTCGCGTGCGCGTAGTCGGGCGTGACCTCGACCGCCTGGATCGTGACCATGCCCACGCGCGGGTCCTTCAACTCGCGCGCGATCAGTTCCGTCAGATCGCGCTGGATCTGATCGGCCACCTTGAAGGCGCGGTTGGGGGCTGCTGCTTTGCGCTTGGGCATCGTCCGTTTCGCTGGGGCGCCTTACAGCGTCCGCGCGATTTCCTTGATTTCAAAGAACTCGAGCTGATCGCCCTCTTTGATGTCGTTGTAGTTCTTGAGCTTGATACCGCACTCGAAACCTTCGCGCACTTCGCGGACATCGTCCTTCATGCGCTTGATCGAGTCGACCTCGCCCGTGTAGACCACCACGTTGTCGCGCAGCAGGCGGAAATGCGCGCTGCGGTTGACCGAACCTGCGGTGATGTACGAACCTGCGACCGTGCCGATCTTCGAGGCCACGAACACCGTTCGGATCTCGGCCTGGCCGATGATCTCTTCACGACGCTCGGGTGCCAGCATGCCGGACATCGCCACCTTCACCTCATCCACGGCGTCGTAGATGATGCTGTAGTAGTTCAGCGTCACGCCATTGCCTTCGGCCAGCTTGCGCGCACCCGAATCGGCACGCACGTTGAAGCCGATGACAACCGCCTTCGATGCAATGGCGAGGTTGATGTCGTTTTCGCTGATGCCGCCGACACCGGCGTACACGATCTGGACCTTGACCTCTTCGGTCGCCAGCTTGAGCAGCGACTGAGCCAGTGCTTCCTGCGAACCCTGCACGTCGGCCTTGATGATCAGGCGCAGCGTCTGCACTTCGCCCGCCGACAGGTCGGTGAACATGTTCTGCAGGTTCGACGCCTGGAGCTTCGCGAGCTTGGTGTTGCGGAACTTGCCGGCACGGTAGGTGGCAATTTCGCGCGCACGGCGCTCGTCGGCCATCACCATGAACTCATCACCCGCCTGCGGCACTTCGGTCAGACCCTGGATTTCCACCGGGATCGACGGGCCGGCCGTCTTGATCGGCTTGCCGTCCTCGTCGAGCATGGCGCGCACGCGGCCATAGGTGGAACCGGCCAGCACCACGTCGCCGGTCTTGAGCGTGCCGGACTGAATCAGCACGGTCGCGACGGGGCCGCGGCCCTTGTCGAGCTGCGCTTCGATGACCAGACCCTTGGCGGCGGCATCGACCGGCGCCTTGAGTTCCAGCACTTCGGCCTGCAGCAGCACCTGTTCGAGCAGCGCGTCGATACCTTCGCCGGTCTTGGCAGACACCGGCACGAACGGCACGTCGCCGCCGTACTCTTCGGGCACGACCTCTTCGGCCACCAGTTCCTGCTTGACGCGGTCCGGGCTGGCATCGGGCTTGTCGATCTTGTTGATCGCGACCACGATCGGCACACCCGCCGCTTTCGCGTGCTTGATGGCTTCCTTGGTCTGCGGCATGACGCCGTCATCGGCCGCCACCACAAGGATGACGATGTCGGTGGCCTGCGCACCGCGGGCACGCATGGCGGTGAACGCCTCGTGGCCCGGGGTGTCGAGGAAGGACACCATGCCGCGCGGCGTTTCGACGTGATAAGCGCCGATGTGCTGCGTGATGCCGCCGGCTTCGCCCGCAGCGACCTTGGCGCGGCGGATGTAGTCCAGCAGCGAGGTCTTGCCGTGGTCGACGTGGCCCATCACGGTCACGACCGGTGCGCGCGGCAGCGATTCGCCCGAATGCGCGCCGACGTCCTCGTCGGTGAAGGCTTCCGGATCGTCCAGTGCCGCCACCATCGCGTTGTGACCCATGTCCTCCACGATCACCATGGCGGTGTCCTGGTCGAGCGACTGGTTCATGGTCGCCATGATGCCGGCCTTCATCAATTGCTTGATGACTTCCTGCGCCTTGACGGCCATCTTGTGGGCGAGCTCGGCCACCGTGATGGTTTCGGGCACATGCACGTCAAGCACGCGCGCCTCGACTGGCGCAGCCTGCACGTGCTCGTCGTGGCCGCCACGGTCGTTGCTGCCGCGACGGCCACGCGGACCTCCGCGCCAGTTGCCGCGACCCACACCGCCACTGGCGTCGCCACGGGTCTTGATTTCCTTCTTCTTGGCCGGATCGCCCGCCCAGCTCGACGAGAGCTTGGCCGACTTCACGTCCTTGCTGGCGCCCGGCGCAGCCGCACCCGGGGCGGCAGGCGCACCCGGACGCGCTGCGGGCGCAACCGGCTTGTGCAGCGTGCCCTTGACGGCCGGCTTCGGCACTTCCTTCTCCGGCGCCTTGTGCGGCACCAGCACACGGGCCGGTGCGTTCATCATGGCGCGGATGGCCTCGGCTTCCGCCAGGGCCTTGCGACGGCGTTCGTCCAGATCCTTGGCGCGCGCGGCTTCTTCGTCGGCACGCGCCTTCGATTCGGCAGCCGCTTTGGCCTTGGCATCTTCCTTGGCCTGGATGGCGGCGGCTTCGGCCGCGGCCTTGCCCGTCGCCGCGGCAACTTCGGCCGGCGCTGGCGTGGCGTCGACCGGCGCCTTGCCCGTCGGCACAGCGGCCTTTTCCTTGGCAGCCGCAGCGGCCTTGGCTTCGCGTTCGGCGGCCTCGGCCTGCTCTGCGCGCTCGGCCTTCTCGCGTTCGCGGGCTTCCGTTTCCTCGCGCTGGCGACGCTTCTCGGCCAGCTCTTCTTCCTGGCGGCGGATCAGCTCGGCCTGGCGGCGCGCTTCTTCCTCGCGCCGGCCGAGTTCGGCTTCGTCGATCTTCGGGACTGCAGCTTCGGTCGCCGGTGCGGCGACCGGTGCCGTCTCGGGCGCGCTGACCGGGCCTTCGTCACGCTGGATGAAGGTGCGCTTCTTGCGCACTTCCACCTGGATCGTGCGGGCACGGCCGGTGGCATCGGCTTGCTTGATCTCGCTGGTGGACTTCTTCACCAGGGTGATCTTCTTTCGCTCGGGCTCGGCCGTGCCATGGCTGGCCTTGAGGAAGCCGAGCAAGCGCTGCTTGTCGGCTTCGGTCAGCGCATCGCTGGGCGCGGCTTTCGCCACGCCAGCGCTCTTGAGCTGATCAAGCAGGGTTTCGGGGGTCTTCTTGAGTTCGTTCGCGAACTCGGCGACTGTGGTGCTGGACATATGTGCTTCGTGCTCCCATGACCGTCACTCTTGGCCCGCGAACCAATGTTCACGGGCTTTCAAGATGAGGGTTTTGGCGTCATCGGCGCTCTGGCCGGTGATCTCGGTGAGTTCATCGACCGCGAGGTCGGCCAGGTCGTCACGGGTGTGGACACCCGCATCGGCCAGCTTTGGAATCAGTTCGGGGTCGAGGCCCTCGAGGTCACGCAGATTCTGCGAGACGCTCTCGACGTTCTCTTCCTTGGCAATTTCCATCGTGAGCAATGCATCCTTGGCACGGGTGCGCAGCTCGTTGATCGTGTCTTCGTCGAAGCTCTCGATTTCAAGCAGCTCGGAGATCGGCACATAGGCCACTTCTTCCAGGCTGGTGAAACCTTCGTTGATCAGGATGTCGGCGATTTCCTCGTCCACATCCAGCTTCTCCATGAAGAGCTTGCGGCTCGAATCGGTTTCGAGCGCCTGCTTCTGGGCCGACTCGTTCGCGTCCATGATGTTGATCTTCCAACCGGTCAGGTCGGACGCCAGGCGCACATTCTGGCCGCCGCGGCCGATGGCGATGGCGAGGTTTTCCTCGTCGACCACCACGTCCATGGCGTGCTTTTCTTCGTCCACCACGATGGACGACACGTTGGCCGGAGCCAGTGCACCGATCACGAACTGCGCCGGGTCTTCGGACCACAGCACGATGTCGACGCGCTCGCCGGCGAGCTCGTTCGTCACGGCGTTCACGCGGGTGCCGCGCACGCCGACGCAGGTGCCGATCGGATCGACCCGCTTGTCGTGCGAGAGCACGGCGATCTTGGCGCGCGAACCCGGGTCACGGGCGCAGCTCTTGATCTCGAGCAGGCCTTGTTCGATTTCTGGCACTTCCTGGCGGAAGAGCTCGATCATGAATTCAGGGGCCGAGCGCGACAGGATGATCGGCGCGCCCCGCAGTGTCAGGTCGACCTCCATGATCATGGCCCGCACGCGGTCGCCGTTGCGCAGGTTTTCCTTGGCGATCATTTCGCTGCGGCGCAGGCGCCCTTCGACACGGCCGGCTTCCACGATGATGTCGCCCTTGTCCAGGCGCTTGACGGTGCCCACGAAGATCTTGTCGCCGCGCGACATGAAGTCGTTGAGCAGCATTTCGCGCTCGGCGTCGCGGATCTTCTGCAGGATCACCTGCTTGGCCGCCATGGCGCCGATGCGGCCGATCGGGACCGAGTCCACCGTTTCCTCGATGTACTCGTCGACCTCGATGTCGGGCATCTCTTCCTTGGCTTCGAACAGGAGGATTTCCTGGTCGGGCAGCTGCAGGCCGGCTTCATCGGGAACGACGTGCCAGCGGCGGAAGGTCTCGTAGTCGCCGCTGTCGCGGTCGACGGCCACGCGGATGTCCACGTCGCCCTGGTGGAGCTTCTTGGTGGCTTGCGCCAGTGCGGATTCGACCGCGCCGAAGACCACGTCGCGTTCGACGTTCTTCTCGCGCGAGATCGCATCCACCAACATCAACATTTCGCGATTCATGCCACTACGCTCCTCTTGTCAGTCCGACACTTCCGTGCCGCCAATGTCCGAAAGGCCCTCGGGGGCCTGGTCCGCCGACCCCGCCGGGGTCTTGGGCCTGCGGCCCTTGAAATCCACGATCGGCGCGAGCCGCGCTTCGCGCAGCTCGTCCAATGCAAAGCCGAGCGCATGCAACGGTGCAGGCGCGCGCTTCTTGCTCACTTTTTGTCCTGGCTTGGGTGCCGGCGCTTCGCTCCAGACGATCTGCCAGCCACCATCGTCGGCCCGCTCCAGCGTGCCTCGAAACTTCTTGCGGTTGGCCGCCACCTGGCCACCCGCCGCCGCGCCCATCGGCGCCTTCAACGTCACGTCGATCACCTCGCCGACGAAACGCTCGAAATCCTGTTCGTGTCGCAGCGGGCGGTCGATCCCGGGGGACGACACCTCCAGCCGCTTGTAGTCGGCACCGTCGACTTCCAGCGCAAATTGCAGCTGGCGCGTGACCTTCTCGCAATCCTCGACCGTCACGAAGGGCTCGGGGGCGCCGGGCACCGCGTCGGAGGCGGGGGCGGTCCAGGGCAGATCAATCGTGACGCGCAGCAATCCCCCGGCCGATCTTTCGATCTCGACCAGGTCGTAGCCGAGACCGGCCACGGTTTGTTCCACTACTTGCTGCAATGCCACGTGTCTGTATGCGCCCTTGGTGTTGCTCTTTGGCTCGATGCCCGGCACCGAGCCCGCCCTGCCCGCTGCGTCCGGGGAAATGCCCCGAAATGCTTCGCCCAATAAAAAACGGGCGGTTGGTACCCGCCCGTTTGGTCGTGAGCCTCGAATTATATGCCAAAAGGTTCTCAAATGCGTGACGGCTTAAGCAGTCAATTCACTCATCCGCCAGAGGCGGCCGATCTCGTCCTGGCGCCGCGCCAAACGCCGACGAAGGCAAGCGCCCCCGCGGCCAGCACGCCGGCGGCCACCAGCAACGGCAACCCGAAGGAACCGGTGCGCTGGGCGAGCGGCGCGGCGAACAGCGGCCCGAGGATCTGCCCTACGCCGTACGAGGCGGTGGCATAGCCGATCAGCCCCGCCGCCGCGTTGCCGCGCAGCCGCCGCGCCTCGCGCACGGCGAACAGGGTGATCGCGGTGAACGGCATGCCCAGCAGCAGGCTGCCCACGGCAAAGCCCGAAATGGTTGGCCAGAGCACCGAGAGCACCACCCCCGCCGCCTGCAGCGCATAGGCAATGGCGAGCAACAGCCGGTTGTCCCAGTGGATCGGCGCCCGCGCGCCAATCAGCGCGCCAGGCACGATCGCCAGGCCGAACAGTGGCCAGAAGAAATCGGGCCAGGGCGAGCCCGGCAGTGCCTGCCGCGCGATTACCGGCAAAAAGGTCGCCGTGATGATGTAGCCGAAGCCGGCCAGGCCATAGAGCCCCACCAGCCAGCGCGCATCGCTGCGGTGGCGGGCCGTCGCCTCGGGCCTCGGCGCTTCGGGCGCCCTGCCCGCGCCGGTCGCCGCCGCCGCGCCGTCGTCGAACACCCGCCAGATCAGCGCGATGAGCACCAGCGCCAGCAGGCCGTAGCCGATCCACGCGGCATCGGAGCCCCAGCGCCCCGTGACGCCGCCGAGCAGACCCGTGACGGCGATTCCGATCCCGGGGCCGGTGTAGATCACACCGCCCAGTGCGGGCGAATGGGTTTCGGCCAGGCGGCGCAGGCCCCAGCCGGAGGCGAAGACGAAGACCCAGGCGCTGACCACGCCAGCCGCGCCGCGCAGCGCGCCCCACACCGTGAAGCCATGCAGCAGCCCCATGCCCAGCAGCAGCGCCGCCGTCGCGAGCAGGCCGCTTCGCACCATGAAGGCCGGACGCAACCGGATCGACGCGCACGACACCGCACCGATGAAGTAGCCGAGGTAGTTGAGCGAGGCCAGCACGCCGCCGGCCTGCAGGTCGAGCTTGCCCTCGTGCAGCATGAGGGGGAGCATGGGCGTGAAGGCGAAGCGGCCCAGGCCCATCGCCACGGCCAACGTGACCATGCACGCCAGCGCGGCGCGCCAGGCATCCCGCCGGTCTTTTCCGATACTCGACATTTTTCCGGGTGTCTCTTCTTCTAATCGGCCACGGCAGCCGCCACCAACTTGCGGGTGTAGGGATGTTCGGGGGCGTCGAGCACCCGCTCGACCGGCCCGTGTTCGAGGATGGCACCATCCTTCATCACGATGACCTGGTGCGCCATGGCGGCGATGACCTCGATGTCGTGCGTGATCAGCAGGTAGCTCAGCCCGCGCTCGCGCTGCAGGCGCTGCAGCAGCCCGAGCACCTGTTTCTGGATGGTGACGTCGAGCGCACTGGTCGGTTCGTCGAGCACCAGCAGCGACGGGTCGACGATCAGCGCGCGCGCGATCGCCAGCCGCTGTCGCTGCCCGCCCGAGAACTCGTGCGGATAGCGGTCGAGCAAGCCCGGGAACTGCGCCTCGCCCAAACCGACATCGGCCAGCGCCGTCAGCACACGCACCCGGCGTGCCGCACGGTCGAGCTCGGGCGAATGCACCGTCAGGCCCTCGCCCACGATCTGTTCCACCGTCATGCGCGGCGAGAGCGAGGAGAACGGGTCCTGGAAGACCACCTGCATGGTCCGCCGCAGTGCCCGGTCCTGCATGCCGCCAGCACCCCAACGCTGGCCGTCGACCTCCAGCGCGCCCTCGTGGCGCAACAGGCCCAAGGTCGCGAGCGCGAGCGTCGACTTGCCCGAGCCCGATTCGCCGACCACGCCCAGCGTTTCGCCCGGGGCGATCTGGAAGTCGGCGCCCTGCACCGCCACGAAGGCGCCCGAACGAAACCAGCCGGAGATGCCGGGGCGCGGTACGGGGTAGCTCACCCGCAAGCCCTGCGCGGCCAGCACCGGTGGCGCATCGGCGGCCGGCGGCGGCACGACATCGCGCGTCGGCCGGCTGTCAATCAGCCGGCGCGTGTAGGTATGCTGCGGCGCCCCGAACACCTCGGCCACCGCGCCCTGCTCCACGATGTGGCCGCTTTCCATCACCGCCACGCGGTCGGCGAATCGGCGCACCAGGTTCAGGTCGTGCGTGATCAGCAGCACCGCCATCCCGTGCTTGTGCTGCAGCGCGCTCAGCAGGTCGAGGATCTGGCCGCGCACCGTGACGTCAAGCGCCGTGGTCGGCTCGTCGGCCAGCAGCAGGCGTGGCTTGCAGGCCAGCGCCATGGCGATCATGGCGCGCTGTCGCTGGCCGCCGGACAGTTGGTGCGGGAAGGCGCGGGACCGGCGCTCTGGCTCCGGGATGCCGGTGTCGGCCAGCAGCTGAACCGCTGCTTCCTGCGCGTCTCGCTTCGACAGGCCCTCGTGCAACTCGAGCACCTCGGCGATCTGGTCGCCCACGCTGTAGAGCGCGTTCAGCGCGGTCATCGGCTCCTGGAAGATCATCGCGATCTCCTTGCCGCGGACTCCGCGCAGGGCGTGCTCCGACAGCGCCAGCAGGTCGCGCTCGCCGCCCGCCGCATCGGACGGTGCGGTGAAGCGCGCAACACCGCGCACCTCGGCGTTCTGCACCAGCCGCAACAGGCTGAGCGCCGTGACGGTCTTCCCCGAGCCCGACTCGCCGACCAGCGCGAGCTTCTCGCCGGCGCCGATGTGGAAGTCGATGCCGTGCACCACCGCCTTGTCGCCGAAGGCAACGCGCAGTCCCTGAACGTCGAGCAGCGGTGTCGTCACGTGTCCATCTTTCGGGGGTCGAGCGCATCGCGCAGCGCGTCGCCCATGAAGGTCAGCAGCATCAGCGTCACCACCAGCACGCCGAAGGTCGACAGCGAGATCCACCAGGCGTCGATGTTGGCCTTGCCCTGGCTCAGCAGTTCACCCAGCGACGGCGTGCCCGGCGGCACGCCCAGGCCGAGGAAGTCGAGCGAGGTCAGCGCCAAAATCGCCGCGCTCATGCGGAACGGCAGGAAGGTGACGACCGGCGTCATGCTGTTGGGCAGGATGTGGCGCCACATGATCTGCAGGTTCGACACGCCCAGCGCGCGCGCGGCCCGCACGTAGTCCATCTGGCGGTTGCGCAGAAATTCGGCACGCACATAGTCCGACAGCCCCATCCAGCCGAACAGGCTCAGCAGCACCAGCAGCAGCGCCACGCTCGGCGCGAAGATGGCGCTGAAGATGATCAGCAAGTACAGCTCGGGCATCGACCCCCAGATCTCGATGAAGCGCTGGAAGGCCAGGTCGGTCTTGCCACCGAAGAAGCCCTGGATGGCGCCGGTGATGACGCCGAGCACGACGCCGATGACGGTCAGCGCCAGGGCGAACAGCACGCTCACGCGGAAGCCGTAGATCAGCTGCGCCAGCAGGTCACGCCCACGGTCGTCGCTGCCGAAGAAGTTCTCGCGCGACGGCGCGGCCGGGTTCGGCGAGGTCGCGAAGTAGTTCAGCGTCTTCGGGCCGTAGGGGTTGGGCGCGTAGAGCGCCCAGTTGCTGCCTTGCGTGATGCGCTCGCGGATGAATGGGTCGAGGTAGTCGGCCGGCGTCTCGAAGTCGCCACCGAAGGTCTTCTCGGAATAGTCGCGCAGCACCGGGAAGTACGTCGTGCCTTCGTAGCGCACGACCAGTGGCTTGTCGGTCGACAGCACCTCGGCGAACAGGCTCGCCACCACCAGCACGCTGAAGACCACCAGGCTCCAGAAGCCGAGGCGGTTGCGCTTGAAGCGGCGCCAGGCGCGACGGCCCGGGCTGTCGGAAAGGGGTGGCACGGCGCTAGTCAAACTTCACCCTCGGGTCCACCCAGACATAGCAGAGATCGGAGATCAGCTTGGTCACCAGCCCGATCAGCGTGAAGAGATAGAGCGTGCCCAGCACCACCGGGTAGTCGCGCCGGATCACGCTTTCGTAGCTCAGCAGGCCGAGGCCGTCGAGCGAGAACAGGGTTTCGATCAGCAGCGCGCCGGTAAAGAAGGCGCCGATGAAAGCCGCCGGAAAGCCGGTGACGATCGGGATCAGCGCGTTGCGAAACACATGCTTCCACAATACCTGCCGTTCGCTCAGCCCCTTGGCGCGGGCGGTCAGGACGTACTGCTT
Organism: Variovorax sucrosi; assembly: GCF_051216635.1. Lineage (NCBI taxonomy): Bacteria > Pseudomonadati > Pseudomonadota > Betaproteobacteria > Burkholderiales > Comamonadaceae > Variovorax > Variovorax sucrosi. Next base: position 38,962 of record NZ_JBPJZU010000002.1, read on the forward strand.
GCGGATCTCTTCCAGGAAGGAATTCTTGGTCAGCATGGCGGTGACCGCGAAGCTTCCGAGCACCATCGCCGTGATCGGCAGCGTGATGTGCCAGAGGTAGTCGACGATGCGCGCGCCCCACCCCATCGACTCCCAGTTGGGCGACGTGAGCCCGCGCAGCGGGAACCACTGCAGCTGCCCGCCGAAGATGACCAGCAGCGCCACACCCAGCACGAAGCCGGGGATGGCATAGCCGATCAGCACGATCAGCGTGGTGACGAAGTCGAAGCGCGAACCCGCCCGCACCGCCTTCGCCACGCCCAGCGGCACGGCGATCAGGTAGCTGATGAAAAAGGTCCAGAGGCCGAGGCTGATCGACACCGGCAGCTTTTCCTTCACGAGTTGCCACACGTCCTTGCGCTGGTAGAAGCTGGTGCCCAGGTCGAAGCGCGCGTAGCTCTTGAGCATCTGCCAGAAGCGCTCGTGCGCGGGCTTGTCGAAGCCGTAGAGCTGCTTGATCTCCTTGATGCGTTTCTCGTCCAGGCCCTGGCGGCCACGGTAGCCGGCGCCCGAACTGGCGGCACGCTCGCCGCCCGAATCGCGTCCCTGCAACTGCGCCACCATCTGCTCGACCGGGCCACCGGGCACGAACTGGATCACGACGAAAGTCAGCAGCAGCACGCCGAAAAGCGTCGGCACCATGAGCAGCAGGCGTTTGAGGATGTAGCTGGTCATGCGCGGCGCCCGGTCACTTGTTCGCGGGCGAAGCCCACCAGGTGCTCATGGCCCAGGTATCGGCCTGGTAGTACGGCGGAATGCTCGGCGGCAGCACGAAAGGCGCAGGCCGGTAGCCGATCAGGAAGGCGTCGCCGTAGTACTGCGGCACCGAGTAGTAGCCATGCGACAGCACCCGGTCGAGCGCACGCATGGCACTCACGAGCTCGGGTCGCGTCTTGGATGCCACCACCTTCTGCAGCAACGCATCCACCGCCGGGTCGGCGATGCCCCAGATGTTCGCCGAGCCGTTGGTCGACGCGGCCTTCGATCCGAACAGTTCGAGCAGTTCGCCGCCCGGTGCGGTGCTGCCGGGCAAACGCGTCGTGGTCATCTCGAAATCGAAGTTGTCCATGCGCTGCTGCGACAGCGAGAAGTCGACCGTGCGAAAGCTCATCTGGATGCCCAGCTTCTGCAGTGCGGTCTGGAAAGGCGTGGCCACGCGGATCAGCGAGGGCTGGTCGTTGAGGAACTCGATGGTGAAGGGCTCGTTCTTCGCATTGCGCAGTGCGCCATCGCGGTAGGTCCATCCGGCTTCGGCAAGCAACGTGCGTGCCTTGCGCAGGTTCTCGCGCAGGCTGCCGGGCGGGACGGTGCTGGGCGACACCATGGCCGGCCCGAAGACCTCGGGCCGCACCTGGCTGCGCAGCGGTTCGAGCAATGCCAGTTCTTCCGGCTTGGGCAAGCCCTCGGCATGGAACTCGCTGTTGGGATAGTAGCCCTCGACCCGCTTGTAGAGGCCGTAGAAGAGTTGCTTGTTGAGCCACTCGAAGTCCATCGCAAGCCCGATGGCCTGGCGCACCCGGATGTCCTTGAACTTGTCCTTGCGCACATTGAAGACATAGCCTTGGAAGTCGCCTGGGTTCTTGTTCTCGAAGGCGCGCTTGACGAGCTCGCCCGAGGTGAACTGCTTGCCGGTGTACTGGCGCGCCCAGTTGCGCGAGGTGAATTCGCGCATGAAGTCGTACTCGCCCGCTTTCAGGCCCTCGAACTTCGAGGTGTCGTCGAGGTAGATCTTGAAGGTCACGCGGTCGAAGTTGAACAGACCCTTGCGCACCGGCAGGTCGGCGCCCCAGTAGCCGGGGTCGCGGGTGTACGTGATGTCGCGGCCCATGCGCGGGTTCGCGATCTTGTAGGGACCGGAGCCGATCGGCACCTCGGTCGTGATCTGGTCGAAGAGCTTGCCCTTGCCCCAGGCGCGGCTGAAAACGGCCATGCCGCCCACGACCAGCGGGAGCTCGGGGTTGGGGCTGGCGAAGTCGAAACGCACGGTGCGGGCGTCGACGGCGATCACGTCCTTGACCTCGGCATAGATGGTCTTGAACTGCGGCGCCGCCTCCTTGCTCATCAGCATGCGAAAGGAGTGCACCACGTCGGCCGCCTGCACGGGCGCGCCGTCGTGGAAGCGCGCCTTCGGATCAAGCCGGAAGGTCGCCGAGCGCTTGTCCTCGGCCACCGCGACGTCCTCGGCCAGCAAGCCGTAGGCCGTGGTCGGCTCTTCGGAATTGCCCGTGAGCAGGCTCTCGATCATGAGCGAGCCGATGCCGTAGGGCGCCGTGCCCTTGAGCGTGAATGGGTTGAACTTGTCGAAATTGGTCGGCCGCGTGGGTGGCACCATGCGGATCTCGCCGCCCTTGGGCGCCTGCGGATTCGCATAGCTGAAGTTCGTGAAGCCGGGCGGGTACTTGACGTCGCCGAACTGCGCGTAGGCATGGGCAGCCCACGAGGGGGCCGCCGAGAGCAACATCATCAGGAGCAGCCAACCTCGCATGCGAGAATTCTGCCCAAGATTTTCACGAGGCAACTCCATGGGCTTTCTTTCGGGCAAAAAAATTCTGATCACCGGCGTGCTGAGCAACCGATCGATCGCGTACGGCATCGCCAAGGCCTGTCATCAACAGGGTGCGGAACTGGCCTTCAGCTATGTCGGCGAGCGTTTCAAGGACCGTATCACCGAATTCGCTGCCGACTTCGGCTCCAAGCTGATCTTCGACTGCGACGTGGGCGACGACGCGCAGATCGAGAAGCTCTTCGCGGACCTCTCGCAGACCTGGCCGAAGTTCGATGGCTTCGTGCACAGCATCGGCTTCGCGCCACGCGAGGCGATTGCAGGTGACTTCCTCGACGGCCTGTCGCGAGAGGGCTTCAAGATCGCGCACGACATCAGCGCCTACAGCTTCCCGGCCATGGCCAAGGCCGCCCTGCCCTACCTCAATGACAAGTCGGCCCTGCTCACGCTGACCTACCTCGGCGCCATCCGCGCCCTGCCAAACTACAACACCATGGGCCTGGCCAAGGCCAGCCTAGAAGCCTCGGTACGTTACCTGGCGCAATCGCTCGGCCCCAAGGGGATGCGCGTGAACGGCATCAGCGCCGGTCCGGTCAAGACGCTCGCGGCCAGCGGCATCAAGGGCTTCGGCAGGATCCTCGCCACCGTCGCCGAGGTATCGCCCATCCGCCGCAACATCACGATCGAGGATGTCGGCAACGTGGCCGCCTTCCTGCTGAGCGACCTCGCCGGCGGCGTGACGGCCGAGATCACCTACGTCGACGGCGGCTTCAGCAACGTGGTGGGCGGCATCGACGAGCCTGCTGTCTGATTTTCGGTTCTCCGAACGGGAGAGTGACCTGGGAGGGTCGCAATGAAACGACGTCGCTTTCTGATGGCGGCTGGCTTGGCGGGCGCCCTGCCGCTGACCACCCTGGCCGCCGCCCCGGCGCTGATGCTGGCCGAGGTGTACCGGCCCGGCATGCCGCTCGCCGGCTACTGGGTCAGCGAGAAGTACGACGGCGTGCGCGGCTACTGGGACGGCCGCGTGCTTTGGACGCGTGGCGGCACCCGCGTCGTGGCGCCGGCCTGGTTCACCGCGCCGCTGTCGGCCACGCCGATGGACGGCGAACTCTGGGCCGGCCGGGGTCGCTTCGAGCTGGCCACATCGACTGTGCGCAGCGAAGCCCCGAACGAAGCGGCCTGGCGCGAGATGCGCTTCATGGTGTTCGACCTGCCCGCCCAGCCCGGCGACTTCGACGCGCGGCTGGCCGCGCTGCGCCAGCTGCTGCCCATCACCCAGGCGCCGTGGGTGGTGCCGGTCGCACAGCAGCGCGCGACCACGCATGCCGAGCTGCAAGCGCTGCTGAACAAGACGGTGAAGCTCGGCGGTGAGGGCCTGATGCTCCATCGCGGCGGCGCGCCGTACCGCGGTGAGCGCAACGCCGACCTGCTGAAGTTCAAGCCCTACGACGATGCCGAGGCACGCGTTGTCGGCCACACGGCCGGCCAGGGCCGGCATGCGGGCCATCTTGGCGCCCTGGTCGTCGAGACGCCGGAGGGGCGGCGCTTCAAGCTGGGCGGCGGCTTCACGGATGCACAGCGCCGCGACCCGCCACCGGTCGGCACCTGGGTGACCTACCGCTACAACGGCACCAACCCGAGCGGCGTGCCACGATTCGCGCGCTTCATGCGGGTGCGCAGCGACGCCGGCAGCTGAGCGGGCTCAGGGCATCCGGCCCTGCTTCAGCTTCGCCTCGATGTCCTCGATCACGGGCATCAGGTCCGCCACGCTGTCGATCACGTAGTGCGCACCGGCGGCCTTGAGCTTGACGGTCGCGGCCTGGCGCAGCGCCTCCTGCTGCGCCGCGTCCAGCGCCTCCCATTGCGCCAGCGGCAGGCCGACCGCGTTGCCGCTGATGGCCAGGCCCACCGTCCAGGTGCCGGCGTTCAGGCCTTCCTCGATGCCGACACCGGTGTCGTCGACCTTCACCACGCGGGACGGCGGCCACACGCCGATGTCGGCGAAGGTGCGGTACATCATGAGCGGTGACGGGCGGCCGGCCGCCAGGTCGCCGGCGCACACCAGGTTGTCGGGCACGTAGCCGCCGGCCGCGGCGATGGGTGTCAGCACCTCCATGATCGGCCGGTTGTAGCCGGTGGTGGAGCCGATCTTGAGGCCACGCGCGCGCAGCGAGTCGACCATCTGCACCGCGCCGGGAATGAAGTCGGCGAAGTCGGCCACCACCGCCGCATTCATCGGCGTGAAGACCTCGTAGAGATGGTCGACATCGGCATCGGTGAAGGGCTTGCCGTGCACCTGCTGCCACTGCGCGGCGATGCGCGGCAGTTGCCCGAGCGCATGGATGTGGTCCCACTTGGCCATGCCCATGGGGCCACGCGCCTCGTCGATGGTGAGGCTGACGCCGAACTTCTCGAACAGGCGCACGAAGGCGCCCATCGGCGCGCAGGAGCCGAAGTCAAGGATGGTGCCAGCCCAGTCGAAGACGACGGCGCTGAGGGTGGTCGGGTTGGAAGTCATAAAAAGAAAAGAAGAGGGTTTACCAATCCGCGAACACTTCTTCGGCAATGCCGAAGGCGGTGCTGGCGCCGGTGCCGCTGGTGACGATCACCATCCGAGTGGCATCGTCGGGGCGGTCGATCAGGCAGTCGGTGCTGGCCGACGAGGGGTAGGTGCCGACCCAGCGCTGGGTCACCGTGGCCTGCTGCAGCTTGAGCGTCTCGCGCAGATGACGCAGGATCAGGTCGTCGACGCGCTGGTCGGCGAAGGGTTCGAGCACGGCGCCGTAGTGGTGCGAATCGCCCACCACCAGCGAGCCGTCGGCGCTCTGCACAACGATGAGGTGGATGCCGTGGGCCAGCGATTCGCCCTCCTCCCGCCGCATCTGTTCGAGCAGCGGCGCCGCCTCGGGCAGTTGGCTGTAGCCGTGGTAGCGCACCAGGCTCAGGTCGGCCATGACCGAGCCCGGCAGCTGGAAGCCCGGCTCGGGCTGCACCCGCAGCATGTGCAACTGGCACAGGCGCAGCTGATGCGGCACCAGGCGTTCGGCGAACAGGCCGTTCAGGTCGGTATTCGTGCAGACGGCCACGCGTTCGCCGTGCAGCACGGCGCGCGAGGTGCGCACGCGCGGCGTCGCGACCTCGAGCACGGCCTCGCCGAATCGGAACACCACGCCGTGCGCCTCGGCCAGCCAGCGCGCCAGCAGGCCGATGGCGGTGCGCGACTCGACGCGCATCTCGTGCGGGCTGTAGAGCACGCCCTGAGCGCCGTGGAGCTGCAGTACGGGCGCGCGCCTTGCGGCCTCGTCCACATCGAGCAGTTCGCACTGCGCGCCCATCTCGGTGGCCATGAAGGCCTCGAGCACCTTGAGCGCCTGCGGACGGAAGGCCGTGAGGTACAGGCCCTGATGTACCGCCTCGATGCCGGCCTGCGGTGCGACTTCGCCCCAGATCTCGCGGGCACGCCGGGCGCGGCGCCAGGTGTCGCCGGCGCCCTGCCCCGTGACGGTCACGAAGCCGAAATTGCGGATGGATGCGCCGACGCAGGCCGCGTCGCGCTCCACCACGCACACGCGCAGGCCGCGGCGTGCCGCCACGTAGGCGTGGGCCAGGCCGACGATGCCGGCACCGATCACGATGAGATCGAAATGCGAGTTGGCTGCTGCAGTCATGGTTCGGAAGGGAAGGAAGGCCGCGCGAGGCGCAGCACCGGCCAGTGCCGCGCCTGTGCTTCGGCGGTCAGTTGGGGATCGGGATCGACGGCGACCGGCTGGCCCACGGCCAGCAGCAGCGGCAGGTCGTTGATCGAATCGCTGTAGAAGAAAGCGGTCCGCAGCAGCCCGTCGGACGTGACGCCGCGCTCGGCCAGCCACGCGCGCAGACGCGTGACCTTGCCCTCGCGCATGTTGAGCGTGCCGCGCGTGCGACCGCTGAAACGTCCGTCGGTCTCTTGTGCGAGTTCGGTGGCGATCACGTGCTCGAAGCCCAGCTCGGCCGCCGTTCGCTCGACCAGGAAGCGGCTGGTGGCGCTGGTGAGCACCATCAGGTCGCCGTGCAAGACATGCTGTCGCAGGAGTTCACGCGCCGCCGGTGGAATGCGCGGCCGGACCACCTGCGCCATGAAGGCCTCGCGCACCGGGTGCCATTGCGCTGGCGTGCGGCCCTGGAGCGTGGACGCGAAGAACTCGCAGAAGTCCGCCGGTGCGGCTTCGCCTGCGCGATAGCGGCGGTCCATCTCGGCGTTCCGTGCTGCGAAGCTCGCATCGAGCAGGCCCTGCGCGATCAGAAAATCGGCCCACAGCACCTCGCTGTCACCGTCGAGCAAGGTATTGTCCAGGTCGAACAGGACCAGCGCGCTCATCGCCCGGGAGCCCGCCAGGACTGGGTGCGACGATCCACCCATTTGCCGAGCGCCATGTAGAGCAAGGTGACCACCGCCGAAGTCGCGGCGATCAGCACCGCCATGGCGGCGGCCGGGCCGGTGTCACCCGCCTCGTCGAGGTTGAGGATGGCGACGGATGCCAGCTTGGTGTCGGGCGAATAGAGGAAGACGACCGCCGAGATGGTGGTCATCGCGTTGATGAAGAAGTAGCGCGACACGTCCAGCAGGGTCGGCAGGCAGATCGGCAGTGTGACGCGCCAGAAGGTCTTGTAGAACGGCACCTTGAGCGAGGCCGAAACCGACTCGAATTCGGCATCGATCGACTTCAGGGCGGTGACCATCGTCAGGTGTCCGGTGGTGTAGAAGTGGACGATGGTGCACAGCACCAGCAAGGGCAGCGACTGGTACAGCACATTCAACGGGTTCGCCGGGGCATTGAAGAAGAAGATGTAGCCCAGGCCGAGCACCAGGCCGGGCACGGCCATCGGCAGCATCGCCAGCAGGCGCACCAGCGACCGTGCCCAATCGAGTCCGCGGGTCTTCTCCAGCAGGTAGGCACCGACGAACACCACCGTCGTGCCGATCACCGCGGTACAGCCCGCCAGCTTCAGGCTGTTGATCATCGCGTCGCCCAGCTCCGCATCGACCAGCCCGGAGATGTAGTGCGTCAGGCTCGGCTGCAGGTTGTAGGGCCACAGGGTGGCGAAGGACGCGAAGACCGCCATGCCGAACATCGCGAGCATCAGGCCGGCGATCACCACGCAGTAGAGCGTCATGACACGGTCGAACCCGCGCGAACGCTTGGGCACCAGGGCCACGGCCCGGGCAGTGAGCGTCGAGGTCTGCTTGCGCTGCACCAGGTAGTCGATGCCGAAGGTGATGGCCGCCGGCATGAGCAGGAGCAACGCGACCACCGCGCCGCGCTGGAAGTCCTGCTGCCCGATCACGAGCTTGAACACATCGGTCGCCAGCACGTTGAAATTGCCGCCCACCACCTTGGGGATGCCAAAGTCGGTGATGACGAGGGTGAAGCACACCATTCCCGCCGAGATCAGCCCGTACTTGGCGCCTGGCAGCGTGATGGTGAAGAACTTGCGCACGGTGCCGGTGCCCAGCGCATCGGCCGCCTCGTACAGCCGCGCATCGGCCAGCGTGAGCGCGGTGACGAGGATCATCAGCACGTGCGGAAAGGCGGCAAAGCATTCCGCCAGCACGATGCCCGACGCGCCGTAGATGCCGCTGAAGCCCAGCGCGAGCCACAAATCCTTGGCGATGCCCTGGTTGCCGAACCAGTAGATCAACGAGATCGCCGACAGCAGCGACGGCGCCAGCAGCGGCAGCAGCGTGATGGTGCGAAACAGCGGCTTCAAGGGCATGCAGCTGCGTGTCAGCGCATACGCGAAGGTGAAGGCCAGTGGCAGCACGATGGCCGTCACCAGCAGCGACACCCAGACGCTGTGCCACAGGCTCTGCAACAGGGCCGGTGACGCCAGGTAGGCCGCAAAGGCACTGGCACCGGAAGCAGCCCCTTCGGGTGCGTCGAGTGCCTTCGACAGGATCAGCAGCAGCGGCGCGAGCAGCCCGATGCACAGCAGCGCGACCGTGCCGAGCAACCCCAGATTCGCGAGTCGGTCGGTCCAGTGGACCTGCTGCCGCAGTGGCGGCTGGACGACGGCAGACAGCGGCGCCATCAGGCCGCCGACAGCGGAAACACGCGCAGCCGGTCGGCACGCAGCGCGAAGCGTACGTTCGCACCCTCATGCACCGCAAACTCGTCCATCTGGTTGAGCGAATACTGCAGTTGAAGCGGCTGGCCGGGCATGCCGTCGACCTCCACCTCGGCCAGGCAATTGCCGCCCAGGAACTCGATGTGGCGCACGACGCCGGTGCAGCGCAGCGGGTCGTCGTCACGCACGCCGGGCCCGACGACACGGTCCTCCGGACGCAGGTACAGCGCGACCTCGTGGCCGGGCCGGAAATCCGCCCCGGCAGCGGGCAGGCACTGCAGGCGCTTCTCGCCGCAGCGGAACCAATGATCGCCCTCGGCCACACCGCGAAGGCGGTTCACCTTGCCGACGAAGTCGGCCACGAAGGGCGACGCCGGCTCACGGTAGACCTGCATGGGCGTGCCGACCTGTTCGATGACGCCATGGTTCATCACCACGATGCGGTCGGCCACCGACAGCGCCTCTTCCTGGTCATGCGTGACCATGACGGTCGTCACGCCAAGCTCGCGTTGCAGCGAGCGGATCTCGTTGCGCAGATGCACGCGCACGATGGCGTCGAGCGCCGACAGCGGTTCGTCGAGCAGCAGCAGCCCGGGCGAGGTCGCAAGCGCCCGCGCCAGCGCGATGCGCTGCTGCTGGCCGCCCGACAGTTGCGCCGGGTACTTGCTACCGCTGCCCGGCAGGCCGACCAGCTTCAGCAGCTCGTCGACGCGCGGCGCGATCTGCGCGCGCGACTGCTTGCGGTTGACCAGCCCATAGGCCACGTTCTGCGCGACCGTGAGGTTCGGGAACAGCGCATACGACTGGAACATGATCCCGTAGTCGCGCCCGCCCGGCGGCAGCACCGAGATGTCGCGGCCGGCCTGCACGATGCGCCCGGCCGTCTGCGTCTCCAGGCCCGCGATGATGCGCAGCAGCGTGGTCTTGCCGCAGCCCGAGGGCCCCAGGAAGCAGACGAATTCCCCGCGACCGATCGACAGGTGGATGTCGTCGAGCGCGGTGAAGGCGCCGAAGCGCTTGTGGATGCCCTGCAGTTCGAGGTAGGCCTCGGTCACGCGCGGCCCCGGCTCACTTCTTCGGTTCGCTCTTGGCGTCGTAGCGCTTCGACCATTCGGCCAGCGTGCGTTCGCGGCCGGCGGCGGCCTTGTCGAAGTCGAGCTTGATCAACCGCGACTCGTAGTCGGCCGGGATGTTGGCCAGCTTGGGCGCGACGCCCGGCTGCGCGGTGATCGCGAAGTTCTTGCCGTACAAAATCATGGCGTCCTTCGACGAGGCCCAGTCGGCCAGCTTCTTGGCAGCGTCGAGTTTCTTGGTGCCCTTGTAGATGGCGAAGCCTTCCAGGTCCCAGCCCAGGCCTTCCTTCGGGAACACCAGTTCGATCGGCGCGCCCTTGGCCTTGTTGGCGTGGCCGCGGTATTCGAAGGACACGCCGGCCACGTATTCGCCAGCCGCGGCCATGTTGCAGGGCTTGGAGCCCGAGTGCGTGTACTGGCCGATGTTCTCGTGCAGCGCGTCCATGTACTTCCAGCCGCCGCCCTTGCCGCCATCGTCGCCCCACATCTGCAGCCACGACACCACGTCGAGGTAGCCGGTGCCCGAGGACGCGGGGTTGGGCATCACGACCTGGCCCTTGAACTCGGGCTTGGTCAGATCCTTCCAGGTGGTCGGGATCGGGATGTTCTTCTTCTTGGCTTCGACGGTGTTGAAGCACACCACCGCGCCGAACACATCCATGCCGAACCAGGCCGGCGGCGACTTCTTGTCGCGGTAGGCCGGCATGATCGCGTCGAGGTTCAGCGGCGCGTAGGGCTCGAGCATGCCGTTGCGCTCGAACAGGGCCAGGCTGGTGGCGGCCACGCCCATGATCACGTCGGCCTGCGGGTTGGCCTTCTCGGCCAGCAGCTTGGCCGTCACCACACCGGTGGAGTCGCGCACCCACTTGATGTCGATGTTCGGCTCGACCTTGTTGAAGGCCTCCTGGTAGGCCTTCAGCTGGTCGGTCTCCAGCGCGGTGTAGACGATCAGCTGCGTCTTCTGCGCCAATGCGGCGCCGGCGAATGCCATGCCGATCAGGCCGGCGAGGAGGGACTTGGCGAGAGACATCGAGAGGGTCCTTGTCGAAAAAGAAAGGGACTGTGCCGGCACGAAACGACATGTTCGTGACACAGGCGCCAAGCAAAATCGGGGCCATCTCGACTCATTTGTCTATTGTCTTTTGTAAATTGTAGACAACCTACGATGGACGAGTAGGATGGAAACATGGCCCCGAGGATCTCCAGCAACCCTGCCATCGCCCAGCTCCAATCCAACTCCCTGGCCAATCTGGTGCAGCGCGAGATCGAGCACATGATCCTGGACGGCACGCTCCCCTCCGGTGCCAAGCTCACCGAGGCCACGCTGGCCGAGCAGATCGGCGTGTCGCGCGGGCCGGTGCGCGAGGCCTTCCGCATGCTCGAAGAAGCCGGCCTGGTGCGCACCGAAAAAAACCGCGGCGTGTTCGTGCGCGACGTGCCGGTCGAGGAAGCGCTGGAGATCTTCGAGGTGCGCGCCGTGATGGACCTCTACGTCGGCCGCAAGCTGGCCCTGGGCATCACGCCCACCGAGGTGCGTGAGCTGCGGCAACTGGTGGATGCGATGGAACAGGCCGTCAAGAGCGACAACGCGCACGACTACCACCGCTTCAACCTCAAGTTCCACGACCGGCTGCTGGAGCTCGCGGGCAACAGCAAGCTGCTCGCGACCTACCGGCGGCTGGTCAACGAACTGTCGCTGTTCCGCCGGCAGAACCTCACAACCGAATCGATGACCGCCTATTCACGCGAACATCGGCAGATCGTCAAGGCCATCGCGGCCGGCGACCCGGATGCGGCCGGGCAAGCCATGTACCAGCATGTGATGAACAGCCGCGAGCGCACGCTGCGCAACTACGAGCAGAAGCAGGCCGCTGCCCGCACCGCGGCCGTCAAGGCCGCAGTTGCCGTGACAGCCTGAACCATGGCGCTGAGCCTGTCCGACATCGAAGCGCTCTTTGCACGCCACGGCGCCGCGCAATACAGCGGCGAGCCCGTGACCCAGCTCGAACACGCCCTGCAGACGGCGCTGCTTGCCGAGCAGTCGGGTGCCGACGACGAGTTGGTCACGGCCGCGCTGCTGCACGACCTGGGCCATCTGCTCAACGACCAGGGCGAAACGCCCACCCTGCGCGGGGTGGACGACGTGCACCAGTATTTCGCCCTGCCCTTCCTGCGCGGCGTGTTCGGCGAGCGCGTGCTGGCGGCGATCAAGTGGCACGTCGACGCCAAGCGCTACCTGTGCGCGACGCGCGCCGACTACTGGCAGCAACTGTCGGCCGACTCCAGGCGCAGCCTCGAACTCCAGGGCGGCATCTTCTCGGCCGAGCAGGCGGCGACCTTCATCGCGCAGGAGCACGCGACCGATGCGGTCGCGTTGCGGCTGTGGGACGACCTGGCCAAGGTACCGGCCTGCCCGACGCCGCCGCTCGCGCACTACCTGGCGCGTGCGCAACGCTGCGTGCTGGCCCCGGCGTGAGCCTCAGCGGCCCGGTCCGGCTGGCAGCGCGCCGCCGGCACCGCAGTGGTGGCCGGCGTCACTGCGCTGCGCTTCGGCGAATGCGTCCTCAGGTCGCGCGCACGCAGTCGGCGTAGTAGCGCTTCTTGCCGTTCTCGTCGACCCGTGCCACGAGGCCGTGGATGTCGGTCTCGAAGCCCGGGCATTCGGCATTGAACTCCCGCGCGAACTTCAGGTAGTCGACGATCTTCTTGTTGAAGACCTCACCCGGAATCAGCAGAGGGATGCCGGGCGGGTACGGCGTGATCAGGCTGGTGGTGATGCGGCCTTCGAGGTGGTCGATCTCCACGCGCTCGGTCTTGCGGTGGGCGATGTGGGCGAAGGCGTCGCTCGGCTTCATGGCCGGCGTCAGGTCGCTCAGATAGATCTCGGTGGTGAGGCGTGCGATGTCGTAGCGCGCATACAGCTCATGCACCCGGTGGCACAGGTCGCGCAGGCCCAGGCGCTCGTAGCCGGGGTGGCTCTGGCAGAACTCGGGCAGGATGCGCCACATCGGCTGGTTGCGGGCGTAGTCGTCCTTGAACTGCTGCAGCGCCGTCAGCAGCGTGTTCCAGCGGCCCTTGGTGATGCCGATGGTGAACATGATGAAGAAGCTGTAGAGCCCGGTCTTCTCCACGATCACGCCGTGCTCGGCGAGGAACTTGGTCACGACGCTGGCGGGGATGCCGGTCTCGGCGAACTTGCCCTGCAGGTCCAGCCCCGGCGTGACGATGGTCGACTTGATGGGGTCGAGCATGTTGAAGCCGTCGGCCAGCTTGCCGAAGCCGTGCCAGTTGCGCTTGGCGCTCTTGGCCTTGCTGTCGGTGCTGCCCTCGCCCTTCATGATCCAGTCGTCGGCGCGGCCAATGCCTTCTTCGACGAGCTTCTCGGGGCCCCAGACCTTGAACCACCACTCGTCCTTGCCGAATTCGGCTTCGACCTTGCGCATGGCGCGGCGGAAGTCGAGCGCTTCCAGGATGCTTTCCTCCACCAGCGCGGTGCCGCCGGGCGGCTCCATCATCGCGGCGGCCACGTCGCAGCTCGCGATGATCGCGTACTGCGGGCTGGTCGACGAGTGCATCAGGTAGGCCTCGTTGAACAGGTCGCGGTCGAGCGCGCGGTTCTGCGAGTCCTGCACCAGCACGTGGCTGGCCTGGCTGATGCCGGCCAGCAGCTTGTGAGTCGACTGGGTGGCGAACACCAGCGATTCCTTCGGCCGCACCCGGCGCTTGCCCATGGCGTGGTAGGCGCCGTAGAACGGATGAAAGGCCGCGTGCGGCAACCAGGCCTCGTCGAAGTGCAGCGTGTCGACGTAGCCGTCGAGCATGTTCTTGATGGTCTCGGTGTTGTAGATCACGCCGTCGTAGGTCGACTGCGTGAGCGTCATCACACGCGGCTTGATCTTGTCGTGGTCGACGCCGGCCAGCAGCGGGTTCGCCTTGATCTTGGCCTTGATCGCACTCTGCTCGAACTCGCTCTTGGGGATCGGGCCGATGATGCCGAAGTGGTTGCGCGTGGGCTTCATGAAGACCGGGATCGCGCCGGTCATGATGATCGCGTGCAGGATCGACTTGTGGCAGTTGCGGTCGACCACCACCACGTCGTCGGGCGCCACCGTGTGGTGCCACACCATCTTGTTGCTCGTGCTGGTGCCGTTGGTCACGAAGAAGCAATGGTCGGCGTTGAAGATGCGCGCCGCATTGCGCTCGCTGGCCGCCACCGGGCCGGTGTGATCGAGCAGCTGGCCGAGTTCCTCGACCGCGTTGCAGACGTCGGCGCGCAGCATGTTCTCGCCGAAGAACTGGTGGAACATCTGGCCGACCGGGCTCTTCAGGAAGGCCACGCCGCCCGAATGCCCCGGGCAGTGCCACGAGTACGAACCGTCTTCCGCGTAGTCGATCAGCGCCTTGAAGAACGGCGGCTGCACGCCCTCGAGGTAGCTCTTGGCTTCGCGGATGATGTGGCGCGCCACGAACTCCGGCGTGTCCTCGAACATGTGGATGAAGCCGTGCAGTTCGCGCAGGATGTCGTTCGGGATGTGGCGGGACGTCTTGGTCTCGCCGTAGATGTAGATCGGTACTTCGGCGTTCTTGCGGCGCACCTGCTCGATGAAGCTGCGCAGGTTCAGCACGGCCGGGTCGAGGTCGGGGCCGGGCGTGAATTCCTCGTCGTCGATCGACAGGATGAAGGCGCTGGCCCGGCTCTGCTGCTGGGCGAATTGCGACAGGTCGCCGTAGCTGGTGACGCCCAGCACCTCGAAGCCCTCGCTCTCGAAGGCCTGCGCCAGCGCGCGAATGCCGAGCCCCGAGGTGTTCTCGGCGCGGAAGTCCTCGTCGATGATGACGATGGGAAAGCGAAATTTCATGCGGGGAGCTCCGAAGACGCGAAGAGACGAAGAGGCAAAAGCGCAAAGAGGGGCGAAGTGTACGGAATTCGAGTGACAAGGCGGTCGGCCGTTTGCCCGAGAATGAGCGGCCTTCAACAACGAGGAGATGACATGGCCGACTCCACCCTGTGGTGGCTCATCGCGAGCGGCGCCATCGTGCTGGAACTGCTCACCGGCACGGTCTACCTGTTGCTGCTCGGAACCGGCTTCGCGGCCGCCGCGCTCTCGGCCCACGCAGGCTTCGGGCTGACGACCCAGCTGCTGGTCGCCGCGGTGGTCGGCGTCGGGGCGGTCGGAGCCTGGTACCTGGTGCGTCGCCGGCAACCACCGGCCGCACCCAGCGCCGCCAACCAGGACGTCAACCTCGACATCGGCGAACGCATCCACATCGACCACTGGAACGAGGACGGCACCGCGCAGGTGCGCTACCGCGGCGCCCAATGGACCGTGGTACCGCGACCGGGCAATCTGCCCACCGCCGGCGACCACCGGGTGGCCGAGGTGGTGGGCAGCCGCCTCGTCGTCGACAAGATCTGAACCGGAAACTAGCCAGCACCAAGGAAGCGTCTCATGGAATACACCGTCCCCCTCGTCATCCTCGTCATCGCCGTCATCTTCATCAGCCAGTCGGTCAAGTTCGTGCCGCAGCAGAACGCCTGGGTGCGCGAACGCCTGGGCAAGTACCACAGCACGATGACACCCGGCCCGAACTTCCTCATCCCCTTCATCGACAAGGTGGCCTACAAGCACAGCCTGAAGGAAATCCCGCTCGACGTGCCCAGCCAGATCTGCATCACCCGCGACAACACGCAGTTGCAGGTCGACGGCATCCTCTACTTCCAGGTGACCGACCCGATGCGCGCGAGCTACGGCTCGTCGAACTACATCGTGGCGGTCACCCAGCTGGCACAGACCTCGCTGCGCAGCGTGATCGGCAAGCTCGAACTCGACAAGACCTTCGAGGAGCGCGACGTGATCAACGCCCAGGTGGTGGCCGCCATCGACGAAGCGGCACTGAACTGGGGCGTGAAGGTGCTGCGCTACGAGATCAAGGACCTGACGCCGCCGAAGGAAATTCTGCTGGCCATGCAGGCGCAGATCACCGCCGAGCGCGGCAAGCGCGCGCTTATCGCGGCCTCGGAAGGCCGTCGGCAGGAGCAGATCAACATCGCCACCGGTGAACGCGAGGCCTTCATTGCCCGTTCCGAGGGCGAGAAGCAGGCGCAGATCAACAACGCGCAGGGTGAAGCGGCCGCCATCACGGCGGTGGCAACGGCGACTGCCGACGCCATCGAGCGCGTGGCCGCCGCCATCCGCCAGCCCGGGGGCGAGCAGGCGGTGCAGCTGAAGGTGGCCGAGCGCGCCGTCGATGCCTACGGCAAGGTGGCGGCGGACGCCACCACGACGCTGATCGTGCCCAGCAACATGAGCGAAACCGCGGCACTGATCGCATCGGCGATGCGGATGGTCCAGGCCGGGAAAACAGGCCCATCTGCAGGTTAGAATCGCTGGCTGTCCGGAGCGGTGGATGAGCGGTTTAAGTCGCACGCCTGGAAAGCGTGTGAGGGTTAATAGCCCTCCGCGGGTTCGAATCCCGCCTGCTCCGCCAAACTTATGGCCCCAGTAGCTGCCTTGCTACTGGGGCTTTTTAGTTGGCGGTCGCCTACGGCGCTCCGCACTAGAACTTTTCAGTTAAGCCCTCGCGGGAATCACGAAAAATCACGGTCCGTGGCAGGGATGTCCCGCATGGAATCGGTTCGTTGCAACGATCCGACCGGTGCCTAATGCGCTCTCACGCAAGGAGTCGCAACATGGCGGATACCGATTGCATACGCAAAGCACACTCTTGTGCCGCGGATCCGCGCGAGGCCGCACGGGAATTCCATGCCAAGGTGGCGCAGCCGGCCATGGCGTTGGTGATTTTCTTCTGCTCCAGTGAATACGACCTGGACGCGCTTGCCGACGAGATGAAGCGCCTGTTCGGTGACGTCCAGGTCGTAGGCTGCACCACGGCTGGGGAAATCGGCCCTGCCGGATTCCGGGACCACAGCCTGACGGGCGCGAGCTTTCCGGCCAGCCACTTCCGGGTCGCAGCGGGCCACGTCGACCATCTGCAGACGTTCGACGTGGAAGCCGGCCAGAACTTTGCCCAGACGCTTTTGCAGAAGCTGCTGGCCGAAGGCCCGGCCACCGATGCGGACAACAGCTTCGCCTTGCTGCTGATCGATGGACTGTCGCTCCGCGAAGAACCGGTGACGCGCGCATTCCAGACCGCGCTGGGCAGGCTCCCCCTGCTCGGTGGCTCGGCCGGCGACGGCATGAAGTTCGACCGGACCCATGTCTACCGGGACGGCCGGTTCTGCGCCGACTGCGCGGTTCTGGTGCTGGTGGTGTCCCGCATGCCGTTCCGGATCTTCAAGACGCAACACGTCGTTGCCACCGAAGGCAGGCTGGTGGTGACCGAGGCCGATGCGTCTTCCCGTGTCGTCAAGGAAATCAACGGCCTGCCGGCCAGCCAGGAGTACGCGAGGATGCTCGGCATCGACGCGTCCGACCTGGACCCATCGCGCTTCGCGGCCTGGCCGGTGGTGCTGACGATCGGCGGGACCCCCTATGTACGCTCGATCCAGAAAGCGAATCCGGACGGCAGCCTGACCTTCTTCTGCGCGATCGAAGATGGGCTGGTTCTGCGGGTTGCGAAGGGGGTGGACCTGCTGCAGAACCTGGAGCAGGCCTTTGCCGGGATACGTGCAGAGATCGGCCCACCGCAACTCGTCCTGGGATACGACTGCATCCTGCGCAAGCTGGAGATCGTGCAAAGCGATGCGAAGGACCGCGTCGGCGAGGTGCTCAAGGAGAACAACACGATCGGCTTCCACACCTACGGCGAGCAGTTCCGTGGCGTGCACGTCAATCAGACGCTGGTCGGCATTGCATTCGGCACGAACGCCGCGGAGACCCACGATGTCTGATATCACGCTGCAGGACCCCGGCGTACAGGATCTGTCCTCGCAGGACGAGATCGCCCGCCTCAACAAGATCATCCGGGCCCTGATGGACCGTGCCGAGCGCAGCGCCAACGCGCAGGGCTCCGACTTCAACCTCTTCCAGACCACGATCATGCTGGAGGAGCAGGTACAGACCCGCACGGCGGAGCTGGAGGCGGCGCTGCGCGAGAACGAGCAGGTCAACCGGGTGCTGCGCAAGACGCAGTCCGACCTGGTGGCGGCCGCCCGCTCCGCCGGCATGGCCGAGATCGCCACCAACGTGCTGCACAACGTGGGCAACGTTCTCAACAGCGTCAACGTGTCCGCCGGGCTGATTCTCTCCAGGGTCCGTGCCTCCAAGCTGGAAGGGCTTGCACGCGCAGCGCAGCTGATGAACGAGCATGCGGACGACCTGGGCACTTTCCTGGCGTCCGACGCCAAGGGCCAGATGATTCCTGGCTATGTGCGCCAGCTGACACCGCTGCTGGTGGCCGAGCAGCGTGCCGTTGCCGACGAGCTGGCGGCGCTGACCAAGAGCGTCGACCACATCAAGGAAATCATCGCCGCGCAGCAGGCCCATGCCGGCGCCTCCAGCCTGGTCGAGTCGATACGGATCCATGAGCTGGTGGAAGATGCATTGCGCATGAACGCCACAGGCCTGGCGCACCACCGGGTGGTGATGGAAGGCGGCCTGGCACAGATTCCCGCGCTGCCGCTGGACAAGGGCCGCGTCCTGCAGGTGCTGATGAATCTGGTGCGCAATGCCAGGCAGTCGATGGAGGCGGCGGCCGACGACAGCGCGCAGCTCATGCTGAATGCGGAGATCGTCGGGGACGAGACGCTGCGCATCCGCGTCACGGACACCGGGGTCGGCATCGCCCCCGAAAACCTGACCCGGGTGTTCGTGCACGGGTTCACCACCAAGAAGGACGGCCACGGCTTCGGGCTGCACAGCGCGGCGATCGCAGCGCGCGAAATGGGGGGCTCGCTGGCGGTCCACAGCGAGGGACCGGGCACCGGCGCAACCTTCACGCTCGAGCTCCCGATCAGGAAGGCGGCAGAGACGCCATGAGCACGCCGCAGAACCGCCGCATTCTCCTGGCGGACGACACGCCCGCCATCCACGAGGACTTCCGCAAGATCCTGCTTCCGGCGGTCGCGGCCGCAAACCTGGATGACCTGGAGTCGGCGTTGTTCGGCACCACGGCCAAGACGGGTGAAGTGGACTTCGTGCTGGACAGCGCCTACCAGGGACAGGAAGCGCTCGCGAAGGTCCGCGAGGCCTTGGCGGCCGAGGCCCCCTACGCCATGGCGTTCATCGACATGCGCATGCCTCCGGGATGGGACGGCGTCGAGACGATCGAGCAGTTGTGGCGCGAAGACCCGCGCCTGCAGATCGTGATCTGCACGGCCTATGCGGACCAGTCGTGGGTCGAGATCTTCGAACGCCTGGACGCGCGCGATCGCCTGCTCGTGCTCAAGAAGCCCTTCGACGCGGTGGAGGTTCGCCAGCTCGCCAGTGCGCTCACGATGAAGTGGCAGATGACGGAGGATGCCGCCTTCAAGATGAACCAGCTCGAGCAGGCTGTCGAGGAGCGGACACGGGAGCTGTCGGACGCCAACATCATCGTGCAGAACAGTCCGACCATCCTCTACCGCCTGCGCGGCGAGCCGGCGTTCCCCCTGATCTACATCTCGCACAACATCACCAAATTCGGCCACGAACCGGCGGCCCTGCTGGCTAACCCGAACTGGGCGGACGTGCTGATCGACCCCGCCGACCAGCCTGGCGTCGCCGCCGCGATGGCACGCGTGCTCGAGAAGGATGCTGAAGGCGCCTCGATCGAATACCGGCTGTGCACCGGGGACGGCGCACGGCGCTGGGTCGAGAACCGCTACGTTCCGGTGCGCGACAAGGAAGGCCGGCTCATCGAAGTCGAGGGCATCGTCATCGACGTCACCGAGCGCAAGGCTGCGGAGGAACAGCTGGCACGGCTCGCGCGCACCGACGGACTCACCGGCCTGGCCAACCGGGCCACCCTCACCGAGCGCCTGCATCAGTCCCATGCCGCAGCGCAGCGAGGCTCCGTGCCCTTCGCGCTGCACTATCTCGACCTGGACCACTTCAAGGAAGTCAACGACACCTTCGGCCATCCGACCGGCGACCTGCTGTTGCGCGAGGTGGCGCAGCGGCTGCGGACCTGCACCCGCGAAACCGACGTGGTGGCCCGCCTGGGCGGCGACGAGTTCGCCGTACTGCAGAGCGAAATGATCGAACCGGCCGCTGCGGGCGTGTTGGGGACGAAGATCCTGGAGGAACTCGCGCGCCCCTACATGCTTGCCGGCAACGAGGTGCATGTGTCTGCCAGCATCGGCATCTGCCCTTACATCCCGGGCAGCGAGGGGCCGGACGAAATGGTGGCGCAAGCCGACGTCGCGCTCTACCGCTCGAAGGAACATGGCCGCAACCAATACCACTTCCACTCGGAAGAGCTCGACCTGGAAGTCCGCAGCCGGGTGATGCTCGGCGAAGACCTGAAGAAGGCCATCGAGCAGGAAGAACTGGAGCTCTACTACCAGCCGCAGGTCGAGCTGTCGTCCGGGAAGATCGTGGGCGTGGAAGCCCTGCTGCGCTGGAACCACCCACAGCGGGGGCTGCTCGACGCGGCTGCGTTCGTGCCGATCGCGGAGCGCACCGGCGGCATCGTCGTGCTGGGCCGCTGGGTCCTGAACCAGGCATGCAGGCAGATGAGCGTGTGGCGCGAACAGGGTGTGGCACCCCCCTTGGTGGCCATCAATCTGTCGCTTGGGCAGCTCAGGCAAGGCAGCGAGCTGATCCGCGACGTGACGCAGAGCCTCGAGAGGTGGCAGCTCGATCCATCCGCTCTGGAGTTCGACGTGACGGAGTCGACGCTGGCCCAGATGACGTGGACCCACAACGACGTGCTGCCGAAGCTGCGCGCCCTCGGGGTTCGCATTGCGATCGACGACTTCGGCACCGAATACTCGTCGTTCGAATACCTGCGCACCTATCGCGTGAATCACCTGAAGATCGCGCAGTCGATGCTCAAGCGCGCCATCGACGATCCGGACAGCGCAGCCACCGTTCGGGCCATCATGAATCTGGCGCGGGAAGCGCGCATCGGCATCATCGTCGAGGGTCTGGAGACGGAGGCGCAACTCGCCTTTCTCCACTCGACCGGTTCGACGACGCTGGCGCAGGGCTACTACTTCAGCGAGGCCGTGGTTGCCAACGAGGCCGGTGACTTTCTGCGCACGGGCACCATGGAACAGAGCGAGCGCAGCAAGGTCGGCAACCAGGGGACTGCGGCCTGAAGGGGCTCGAAGGCATGCGAAAACTGCGCCTGATGCTCGTTGCGACGTGGGGTTTTGCCGCCTGGGTTCCGGCGGTGCAGGCCGAGCCGGTCGTGCTGTCGCTGGTGCACGCCGCCGCCACCACACACCCGGCCCATCTGGCGGCGCTGCAGTTCGCCAGACGGGTCGAGGAGCGCACCGAAGGACAGGTCCGCACCGAGATCTTTCCCGCGTCTCAGCTCGGCAGCGAGAACGAGCTGCTGCAGAAGGTCAGGCTCGGGGCGGTCGACATGGACGTGAGCTCGATGAACTACCTCATCAAGTACGAGAAGACCTTCTCCGTCGTCGTCATGCCCTACCTTTTCGACAGCTATGCGCATGCCCACCGCGTGCTCGATGGCCCGGCCATGAACTGGCTCGCGCCATTGGCCGAGAAGCAGGGCTTCATCATCCTGTCCAACTGGGAATGGGGGTTCCGGCATCTCACCAACAACAAGCGCCCGATCAACGGGCCCGACGATGTGCGAGGCCTCAGGGTGCGCGTTCCGCCGGTGGCCGAACTCGAGGCCACCATGGAAGCGCTGGGCGCACAGGTCAGCAAGGTGGGCTTCAAGGAACTCCATCAGGCGCTGTCGCAGGGCGTGGTCGACGGCCAGGAGAACCCGCTCAATGTCATCTACTACAACAAGCTGTACGAGGTCCAGAAGCATCTCGCCCTGACCCGTCATGTGTACTACCACACGCTGCACCTCATGAGCGCCCGCAGTTGGGTCAAGCTCACACCAGCCCAGCAGGTGATCGTGCGTGAGGAGAGCAAGGCGGCGGGTGACGGCATGCGCCGGAAGATCATCGCCGAGGAGGATGAGCTCATCGCCAGGATGGCCGCCGCCGGCGTGAAGGTGACGCGCCCGGACCCGGCGCCGTTCCGTGCGGCCACGCTGGGCGCCCGCGAGGAGATCAGGCGCTTCGCCGGCGACGAGAACGTCCGCACGTTCCTGAAGATGGTCGACGCAGAGCGAAGGCAGTGACGCGTCTCGCGAACCGTGATCTGGAGCGAATCGCAATTGAGCAAATTCTCGATCGACTTTTCGTGGTGGAGAAGATCGCGCAGCCTGCGGGTGGAGATCGCGCTCGGATTCGGTGTCGTCATCGCGCTGATGCTCGCCCTGGGTGTGGCCTTCTATCTCAGCGACCAGCGGTCCTCGACGGCCATCGACAAGTTGTTGAACAGCGACAACCGCATGGCGGACCTGAGCCTGCGCAGTTCGCTGGCAATGTACAAGGCACGCGACGCTGAAAACGAACTCCTGCGGTCGGTGGATCGGCTTGGCGTGTCGGAGGCGAGCGCGCGTTTCCTGCCGGCCATGCAGAACCATTTGCTGGACATGCGGGAGTACCTGGCGAGTCTTCGGATCCTCTCGACGGATCAGCAGTTCAGGGAACGGGTCGCCCGGATCGAGGCCCAGACCGCACAATACGAGGACGGCGTTCTCGCCTTCATCTCGCAGCAGGGCAGCCAAGGCCCAGCGGGCTCGGCCTCCGAGTTCGGCAGGCGCTACGTCGACACGACCGCTGCCATCGAATCGTCGGTGGAGGCCCTTCACACCGCGGCGATCAAGCGTGCGCTTCAAACGCGCGCCGATGCCGAACGCGCAGCCGCCTTCTCGCGATGGGCCGCGATCGCCATGGTCGTCCTGGCCAGCCTGCTCGGCGCGGTGATCGCGTGGATCGTCTCGCAGCGCATCACGCGCTCCATCACCGAGCTCATTGCGTTTTCCCGGCGTGTGGCCGCGGGGGACTTCAGCGCCAGAGCGCAGCAAGGCCGGGCGGATGAATTCGGCATTCTTGCGAACGCCATGAATCAGATGGCGGAGTCGATCGAGAACTCGAAGGTGCTGCTGGAGAGCAGCGCCGGCCGATTGAAGCACCAGGCCACCCACGACGTCCTGACGGGGCTTCCGAATCGCGCGCTGCTGGAGGATCGCCTCAAGCAGGCCATTTCCTATGCGGATCGCTATGGCCGGCTGATGACGGTGGTCTTCATCAACCTCGATGGCTTCAAGCTGGTCAACGACAGCCTGGGCCGCAAGGCCGGGGACGAACTGCTGAAGGTCATGGCCGAACGAATGCGCCAATGCCTGCGCAACGTGGACACGGTGGTGCGAACGGGTGGCGACGAATTCGTGATCATTCTGTACGACCAGCCCGGGGACGGGGCAGAGGTGGCACCGGCCCTGCAACGGCTGCTCGAAGCCATTGCGCAGCCGATCCGGATCGGCGGCCAAGGGGTCCAGGTCACGGGCAGCCTGGGCGTGGCCACCTATCCTGCGGACGGGGCCGACGCCGACGTGTTGCTCAGGAACGCCGATGCCGCGATGTCCCGCGCCAAGGCGTCGGGGCGGAACAATTTCCAGTTCTATACCGCCGAGATGAACGGCACGATCCGCGACAAGCTCGCCATGCGCGAAGGGTTGCGCAACGCCATCGCACGGGGCGAATTCCACCTCGTGTACCAGCCCCAGGTCGAGATGGCTTCGGGCCAGGTGACAGGCGTGGAAGCATTGATTCGCTGGCAGCATCCGGAGCGTGGCCTGGTATCGCCGACCGAATTCATTCCGCTGGCTGAGGAGACCGGCCTCATCGTTCCCATCGGCGAATGGGTGCTGCGCACCGCCTGCTTCCAGAACAGGGCGTGGCAGGACGCGGGCCTGCCAGCCTTCACTGTGGCGGTCAACGTGTCGGCGCGGCAGTTCAGAGAGCGGACCTGGATCGAACAGGTCGATCGGGCCCTGGACGACAGCGGACTCGAAGCCCGGTTCCTCGAACTGGAGCTGACGGAAAGCCTGATCATGGAAGACCTCGAGAAGGCGTTGCTCTCGATGAAGGCCCTGCAAGCCATGGGCGTGCAGCTGTCCATCGACGATTTCGGAACCGGCTATTCCAGCCTCAGCGCACTCAAGCGCTTCCCGATTGCCAGGCTGAAGATCGACCAGGGCTTCGTGCGCGGGATCCCTGGCGACGAAGAGGACAAGGCGATCGCCAAGGCCATCATTTCCCTCGGCCACGAGCTCGATCTCAAGGTCATCGCCGAAGGCGTCGAAACCCTGCGACAGCTGGAATTCTTGCGCGCCAACGGCTGCGACGAAATACAGGGCTACCTCTTCAGCCCGCCCGTGGCTCCGACCGAATGTGCCGCCCTGGTCAAAGCGCGCTTTTCAGGTTCGGTGTCGCACGCGCCGCATTGGGCTCCTGGCGACCCGGCGGCTGACACTGCGCCATGAAAAAAGGGGCCCTTGCGGGCCCCTTCGGCTGGGTGGCAGCGTGGGTCGCTCAGCGCACCACGGCGATCTGCGTGCGTGCACCGCCCTTGTAGGTGTACAGCGTCAGGGCACCGTTCTTGATGTCACCCTTCTCGTCGAAGGTGATCGGGCCGGTCAGGCCCTTGTAGTCGACCTTGCTGACTTCCGGCAGGTACTTTTCCGGCTCGGCGGAACCGGCCTTGACCATCGCGGCGGCCAGCACGTTCACGGCGTCGTACACGTACGGCGCGTAGATCTGGACCTCGACGCCGTTCTTTTCCTTGAACTTGGTCTTCCAGGCTTCCAGCGGCGCCTTGAAGTCACCGTCGACGCCACCGGCTTCGGCGCACACCACCATGTCTTCGCCGATCGCATCGCCAGCCAGCTTGGCCAGTTCGGCGGTGCACAGGCCGTCGCCGCCCATGAACTTGACGTTCATGCCGAGCTGCTTGACCTGCTTGAGCATCGGGCCGCCGACGGCGTCCATGCCGCCGAAGAACAGCACGTCGGGCTTGGTGCCCTTGAGCTTGGTCAGGATGGCGTTGAAGTCGGTCGACTTGTCGGTGGTGAACTCGTGGCCCACGATGGTGGCGCCTGCCGCCTTGGCGGCCTTCTCGAACTCTTCGGCGACGCCCTGGCCGTAGGCCGTGCGGTCGTCGATCACGGCGATGTTCTTGCCCTTGAGCGTTTCGACGGCGTACTTGCCGAGCGTGCCGCCCAGTTGCGTGTCGTCGGCCACCACGCGGAACGTGGTCTTGAAGCCTTGGCGCGTGTACTTGGGGTTGGTCGCCGATGGCGAGACCTGCGGGATGCCGGCGTCGCTGTACAGCTTGGAGGCGGGAATGGTGGTGCCCGAATTCAGGTGACCGACCACGCCGTTGACCTTGCTGTCGACCAGCTTCTGGGCGACGGCCGTGCCTTGCTTCGGATCGGCGGCGTCGTCTTCGGCCAGCAGTTCGAACTTGGCGGTCTTGTCGCCGATCTTCAGGCCCTTGGCGTTCAGGTCTTCGATCGCCATCTTGGCGCCGAGCTCGTTGTCCTTGCCCAGGTGGGCGATGGCGCCGCTGGTGGGCGCGACGTGGCCGATCTTGACGACCAGGGTTTCGCCAGGAGGTGCAGCAGCGGGTGCAGCGGCCGTGGGCGCCGGCGCAGCGGCGGGTGCAGCAGCTTCTTCTTTCTTGCCGCAAGCCACTAGCGTGAGAGCAGCCAGTGCGACCGCAGTCCATTTCATTTGCATGAGAACCTCCAGAACATGATGGATAGAGTAAAAAACCGGTCTCTTGAACCGGGTACGACAGCAGAGCAAATTCCGCGCCGGACCGTGTTTTCCGGCGCCCTCGCGCCGTTGAACCGGGCGCAGTTTAGCCGAAGGACGGGGGTGTTCCGGGTGGGTTGGACCCGGGTTTTTCCTGCAGCTCCTGGGCCAGCGCCTCGGTCACCAGCGTGCGAAGAACGCCCTCGATTTCCTCGCGCAGCCGCGGCACCATTTCATCCAGCTGGGCCTGCACGGCCGCCGCCACCACGTCGCTGAGCCGCTCCTCGAGCTGGAGGTCGACCCGCTGCAGCACCCGATGGAGCAACTGCTCTTCAAGCGTGAAGCTTTCCAGTTCGCTGAGGCGTGTGGCCGGGTCGAGCGCCACCGCGCCACGCAGGTCCGGCGCGGCAGGCGCCGACGGCAGTTCGACCACCGCGGTGGGTGCTGCCGGCTCGGCCACCTCGACCACCGCGGTGTTGGGCGACGGTTCGCCGTCTGCAGAGGGCGTCGGCGCGACCTCGTCGTCCGCCGGTTCCAGCACCGTGGTGAGCGTCGGCACGAAGCGCGGCGGCGTGCGCGGCGCGTTCATCGGCCCGCACTCCCCTGGAATTGATGCCGGGTGATGGCGTAGCCCCGGTCGGCGTAATGGCGCCAGCGCACCCGCGCGTCGTGCCGGTCCGCCTCGTCGTCGGTCACGATGTCGATCAGACGCTCGAAACGCTCGAAGCCGCTCGGCACCGGGGCATCCAGATTGAGCAGCACCTGCTGGTGCGGCAGCGCTGCGCCGGGCCCGTCCATCAGCACCACCGGCGAGCGCGAGAGCACCGCCGGTTCGGCGCTGGCGCGGCAATGGGCGATGAAGTCGACGGCGGAGAACTGCCAGAGTGCCGTGTCGATCGCCTCGATGGTCGACGGGTCGGCGACCACCACCACACGCGCCCCGCGCGCCACCACCGCCTTGCGCAGCAGCCGGCAGGCGTAGTTCACCTTGTCGGGCGTGTTGAAGTGGAAGTCGATCTCGGTCACGTCGTCGCGCGCGCCTTGCGTGCACCCTTGCGGGGTGCTGCGGTGGCTGCGCTTGACCCCTCGGCCGCGCGCGCCAACAGGTAGGTCAGCAGCAGGCCCACCGGCCGTCCAGTGGAGCCCTTGGCGCCGCCACTCTTCCATGCCGTGCCGGCGATGTCGAGGTGGGCCCAGGGGAAATCGGTGGCGAAACGCTGCAGGAACTTTGCGGCGGTGACGGCGCCGCCGGCGCGGCCGGCGATGTTGGCCATGTCGGCGAAGTTGCTCTTCAGGCCTTCACCGTATTCGTCGTCCAGCGGCAGGCGCCAGCAGAGGTCTTGCGCCTGGTCGCCGGCAGCGCTCAGCGCGGCGGCCAGCGATTCGTCGGCGGAGAACAGGCCGCTGCGCACGGCACCCAGGGCGACGACGCAGGCACCGGTCAGCGTCGCGATGTCGATCACGGCGGCCGGCGAGAAGCGCTTGGCATAGGTCAACGCATCGCACAGGATGAGCCGGCCTTCGGCATCGGTGTTGAGCACCTCGATGGTCTGGCCGCTCATGCTGGTCACGACGTCCCCGGGCTTGAGCGCCTTGCCGTCGTTCATGTTCTCGCAGGTCGGAATCAGGCCGACCACATTGATCGCCGGCTTGATCTCGCCCAGCGCGCGGAACACGCCCAGCACGCTGGCCGCGCCGCACATGTCGAACTTCATTTCGTCCATCTCGGTGGCCGGCTTGAGCGAGACACCGCCGGTGTCGAAGGTGATGCCCTTGCCGACCAGCACGACCGGTGCCTGGTCCTTGGGCCCGCCTTGGTAGCGCAGCACGATGAAGCGCAGCGGCTCCGACGAGCCCTGGGAGACCGCCGCGAAAGCGCCCATGCCCAGCTTCGCGACCTCCTTCGGGCCCAGCACTTCGCACTGGATGCGCGGCAGGGCGCCGAGTTCCTGCGCCGCGCCCGCCAGCAACGTCGGCGTGCAATGGTTGCCGGGGCGGTTGCCCCACTCCTTGGCCAGCTCGATACCAGCGACGGTGGCGCTCGCCTCGGCGAAGGCGGCCTTGGCCGCCGTCGCATCGGCCACCCCGACCACGAGTTGTCGGATGCTCCGGGCCTCGGCCTTGGGCTTCGTCGTCGTGTAGACATAACTGGCATCGGCGGCGGCGAGCACCGCGGCGCGCAGCGCGCCGGCGTTCACGCCATCGGCCAGCAGCAGCGTGACCCGTTTCGCGCTGGCGGCCTTCGTCGCCTGGATCGCCGCGCCGACGGCGGTGCGCACCGCGCCGGCCGAGCCGTCGCCGGTGCCGACCAGCAGCACGCGCGGGGCAGTCACGCCGGCGGGCCGATACAGCGCGAGCAGCTTGCCCGCCTTGCTCGGCAGGTCGCCGGCCTTGCGAGCCGCGTCGATGGCCGTGGCCAGTGCATCGGACTTGGAAGGCGCCGGGGCCTTTGCACCATCGGTGACCAGCACGATCAATGCATCGGTCTTTTCGGTGGCCGCCTGGGCGGTGCTGAGGGTCTTGAGTTGAAAGTCCATAATCCTTTTCTTTCGCTCGACGATGTTATTCCATTCCTCTTTGCGCAAGGAGCTGTCGCGCAGCTTCGGAGCCACGCTCGTGGTCCTGGTCACCATCGTGATGACGATGATGTTGATCCGCACGCTCGGCCTCGCCTCCAAAGGCAGCGTCAACCCCTCGGACGTGCTGCTGGTGATGGCCTACACGGTGCTCGGCTACATGCCGACCATCCTCAGCCTGAGCCTCTTCGTGGCCATCGTGGGCACACTGTCGCGGATGTACCGTGACAGCGAGATGGTGATCTGGTTCTCCAGCGGCCGCGGCCTGCTCGACTTCGTGCGCCCGCTGTTCCGCTTCGCCTGGCCGGTGCTCCTGATGATCGCGGTGCTCGCGCTGGTGGGCTGGCCGTGGGCCAACTCGCAGACCCAGGGCATGCGCGAGCAGTACGAGCGCCGGGGCGACCTCGAGCGCATCGCGCCGGGCGAGTTCCGCGAATCCGCCGGCCGCAACCGCGTGTTCTTCATCGACAAGGACACGCCCGATGCCGCGACCGCGTCCAACGTCTTCATCTCCTCGATCGAGCGCAATCTGCAGATCGTCACCTCGGCGCGCAGCGGACGGGTCGAGAGTGTCGGCGAGACGCGCTACCTGATGCTCACCAACGGCCAGCGCCTGGAGCGCTCGCTCGACGAGAAGACGCTGAAGATCAGCGAGTTCGAAAGCTACGGCACCAAGGTCGGCAGCGACATCGCCGCGGCCACCGACGCCACGCCGCTGCGTGCCCGCCCGACGATGAAGCTGCTGGCCGACCGCACGCCACCGAACCTCGGTGAACTGGGCTGGCGCATCGGGCTGCTGTTTGCCGGGATCAACTTCGTGCTTCTGGCACTGACGCTGTCCAACGTGAATCCGCGTGTCGGCCGCAGCGGCAACCTGCTGCTGGCGCTGTTCGCGTTCGTCGTGTACTTCAACCTGCTGAACCTGGGCCAGAACTGGATCGGCTCCGGTCGCGTCGGCATGGGCACCTTCCTGCTCGCGCTGCATGGCGGCATCTTCGTGGCCAGCAGCCTGTGGCTGCTCAAGCGCAACCACAACTGGGGACTGCGGCGGGCTCGACCGACCGCATCGCTCCGTGCTTCGGTGACCCGCGCGTGAGAACCATCCGCCGTTTGATCTACAGCGAGGTGCTGAAGGCCGTGGCTTTCGTCACGCTCGGCTTCCTCGCCCTCTTCTTCTTCTTCGACTTCGTCGACGAGCTCAGCGACATCGGCCGCCCCGACAGCCTCGGCTACGGCGCACCGCAGGCCCTGGCCTATGTGGCGCTGCTGATCCCCAGCCACCTCTACGAGCTGCTCCCCATCACGGTGCTGATCGGCACCATCTTCGTGATGGCGCGACTGGCGCAGAGCTCGGAGTACACCATCCTGCGCACCAGCGGGCTGGGGCCTTGGCGGGCCTTGCGCTCGCTGCTGCTGCTGGGCGCGGGCTTCGTGCTGCTGACCTTCGCGGTTGGCGACTACCTGGCGCCGGCAGCGGACCGCAGCGCACAGGTACTCAAGGCGCGCTTCCGGGGCGATGTGCTGGCCACCGTCGGCACCACCGGCGCCTGGCTCAAGGAACGTCAGGGCGACATGTCCTATGCGGTGAACGTAGCGGCGATGAGCCGCGACGGCACCTTGACCAGTCCGCGCATCTTCGAGTTCGACGGCAGGGGCTTCGTGGCGTCGCAGACGCTGGGCAGCACCGCGCGCATCGTCGACGGCGCCTGGATCCTGAGCAATGCCGAGCATCAGAAGTACGACACGCGTGCCAGCGACAAGGCACAGGTGGTAACCACCCATGTGACGGAATACCGCTGGCCGACCAGCGTGACCAGCGAAATGGTCTCGGTCGCGCTGCTCAAGCCCGACCGCATGCGCACGCTGGACCTGTTCGAATACATCCGCCACCTGGAAGCCAACGGCCAGACCGCCCAGCGCTACGAGATCCAGTTCTGGCGCAAGGTGTTCTATCCGCTGTCCTGCCTGGTGATGGTGGTGCTGGCCCTGCCCTTCGCCTACCTGCATTTCCGCCAGAGCGGTGTGACGAGCTATGTGTTCGGCGGTGTGCTTATCGGCATCAGCTTCTTCCTGCTCAACAACGTCTTCGGCTACATCGGCAACCTGAGCAACTGGATGCCCTGGCTCACGGCGGCGGCACCGGGGCTGATCTACACCATCCTGTCGCTGGGCGCCTTCGGGTGGCTGGTGCTGAGACGCTAGCGCTGTGAACGAAGCGCCGTTCGCCGTCATCCTCTTCGCCCATGGCTCGCGCGATGCGCGCTGGCGCGAGCCCGTCGAGGCCGTCGCGCGCCGCATGACGACGCGCCGGCCGGAGGTGCCCGTCGCTTGCGCCTACCTCGAGCTGGTCGAACCCGATCTGCCCACCGCAGCCGGGCGCCTGATCGCCAACGGTGCACGCGCCTTGCGCGTGGTGCCGCTGTTCCTCGGCATGGGCAAGCATGTGCGCGAAGATCTTCCACAGCTGGTCGAGGCGCTGCGCACCGCGCACCCGGATGTCGTGTTTTCTCTGGTGCCCACCGTGGGCGAGACCCCGGAGGTCATCGATCTGTTGGCGGATATTGCACTGCGCAGTTGACCTTCAAGCAGATCGATAGACCGAGAAGGCATAATGAAGACCGCAATAAGACGGAATTTGTTATGAATCTCCACCAGTTCAAGTTCGTGCAGGAAGCGGTGCGGCGGAACCTGAATCTCACCGAAGCCGCCAAGGCACTGCACACCTCGCAGCCCGGCGTGTCGAAAGCCATCATCGAACTCGAGGAAGAGCTCGGCGTCGAGATCTTCGCCCGCCACGGCAAGCGCCTCAAGCGCGTGACCGAGCCCGGCCAGCACGTCATCGCCAGCATCGAGCTGATCATGCGCGAGGTGGGCAACCTCAAGCGCATCGGCGAGCAGTTCAGCGCCCAGGACAGCGGCACCCTGTCGATCGCCACCACCCACACCCAGGCGCGCTACGTGCTGCCGGTGCCGGTGGCCAAGCTGCGCGAGGCCTACCCAAAGGTCAATGTGAGCCTGCACCAGGGCTCGCCGGACCAGGTGGCGCGCATGCTGATCGACGAGGTGGCCGAGATCGGCATCGCCACCGAATCGCTCGCGGACTACGCCGAGCTGGTCACCCTGCCCTGCTACGAATGGCAGCACGTGCTGGTGCTGCCCAAGGACCACCCGCTGGCGGGCAAGGAGCGCGTGTCGCTGGAAGACCTGGCGACCGAGCCGATCATCACCTACCACCCGTCCTTCACTGGGCGGACGCGCATCGACCATGCCTTTGCGCAGAAGAAGCTGACGCCGCGCATTGCGCTCGAAGCGATCGACTCCGACGTCATCAAGACCTATGTGCGCCTCGGGCTGGGCGTCGGCATCGTGGCCGAGATGGCGGTGCGCGACAGCACGAACGATGACCTGGTGGTCAAGCCCATGGGCCACATCTTCGGCCAGAACATCGCGCGCATCGCCTTCAAACGCAGCGCCTACCTGCGCAACTTCGTCTTCAAGTTTGCCGAGTTGCTGAGCGACCGGCTCGACCGCAACCTGATCGCCAAGGCGCTCAGCGGCCAGCAGCAGGATTACGAGCTCTAGACCCGTCTTCCCTTCGCGTATTTCCTTCGTCTTCGCGCACACACCATGAGCACCGTTCCCTCGACACCCCGCACCCCCGCGCTCGCCAGCAAGTTCCCGGCGATGGGCACCACCATCTTCACCGTGATGTCGGCCCTGGCGGCCGAGACGAACGCGGTCAACCTCGGGCAGGGTTTCCCGGACTTCGGCTGCGACCCGAAGCTGCTGGAGGATGTGCATGCCGCCATGGTGGCCGGCCACAACCAGTACCCGCCGATGCCCGGCATCCTGCCGCTGCGCGAGGCGATGGCGGCCAAGATCGAGGCCCTGTACGGTCGGCGCTACGACCCCGCAAGCGAGATCACCGTGACCGCCGGCGCCACGCAAGCCATCATCACCGCCGTGCTCGCCATCGTGCGGCCGGGGGATGAGGTCGTCGTGCTCGAGCCCTGCTACGACAGCTACGTGCCCAACATCGAACTGGCCGGCGGCGTCGTGGTGCGGGTGCCGCTCACACCGGGCACCTTCCGGCCGGATTTCGCGAAGATCGGCGCCGCCCTCTCACCCAAGACGCGGGCCATCGTCGTCAACACGCCGCACAACCCGAGCGCGACCGTGTGGACGGCGGCCGAGATGCGTGCTCTGGAAGCGTTGCTTGCGCCGACCGACGTGCTGGTGATCAGCGACGAGGTCTACGAGCACATGGTGTTCGACGGCGCCCCGCACGAAAGCGCAGCCCGCTACCCGGGCCTGGCCGCGCGCAGCTTCATCGTCGGCAGCTTCGGCAAGACCTACCACGTGACCGGCTGGAAGGTCGGCACCGTGGCGGCGCCGGCCGCGCTCACCGCCGAGTTCCGCAAGGTGCACCAGTTCAACGTGTTCACCGTCAACACACCGATGCAGCATGCGCTGGCCAGCTACATGGCCGACCCCGCGCCGTACCTGGAACTGCCGGCCTTTTACCAGCGCAAGCGCGACCTGTTCGCCGCCGGCCTGGCCCGGACCCGCTTCAAGCTGCTGCCCAGCGCCGGTACCTACTTCCAATGTGTCGACATCGGTGCCGTGAGCGAGCTCGGCGAAGCCGACTTCTGCCAGTGGCTGACCCGCGAAATCGGGGTCGCCGCCATCCCGCTGTCGGCGTTCTACGGCAATGGTTTCGACCAGCGCGTGGTGCGCTTCTGCTTCGCCAAAAAGGACGAGACGCTGAACCAGGCGTTGGAGCGACTGGCGAAGCTCTGACAACGCGCGTCGGCAAGCCCTGAC
This sequence comes from Variovorax sucrosi, assembly GCF_051216635.1. Lineage (NCBI taxonomy): Bacteria > Pseudomonadati > Pseudomonadota > Betaproteobacteria > Burkholderiales > Comamonadaceae > Variovorax > Variovorax sucrosi. The sequence continues at coordinate 71,821 of NZ_JBPJZU010000002.1, forward strand.
CACGGATGGGCCTGCTTTCTCTCGAACTGCGGCGGCATGAGTGCCGAATATCAGGGCTCTTGCAACGCTCTTTGGAGATATTCCATGTCCCTCTCGCTGATTCTCCTGGTCATCCTGATCCTGCTGTTGATCGGTGCCCTGCCGACCTGGGGCCATAGCCGCAGCTGGGGCTATGGCCCGAGCGGTGGCCTGGGTCTGGTCGTGCTGGTCGTCATCGTGCTATTGGTCATGGGCCGCATATAGCCCACGCCGCCGCACCACAAGCCCGCTTCGGCGGGCTTTTTCATGCCGCCGGGCCGCCTCAAGGCATGAAGCGCCCCCTCCGGGGGGCAGAGAGCTACACGCAGTGAGCGAACGTGGGGGCCACGTTCATGCCTGCAACTGGGCCCAGGCCTTGTCCAGGCGCTTGACGCTCACCGGCTGCGGGGTGCGCAGTTCCTGGGCGAAGAAGCTCACGCGCAGTTCCTCCAGCAGCCAGCGGAATTCGAGCATGCGCTCGTCCACCACGCCCTTGCGTTCGGCCACCAGGCGCCAGTAGCGCTGTTCCTGCGGCCGCAGCTCGGCCAGCTTGGCGGCATCGCGGGCCGGGTCGGCGCGCAGCTTGTCCAGGCGCGCGGTGATCGCCTTCAGATAGCGCGCGAAGTGCTGCAACTGCGGCCATGGCGTGTCCGCGATGAAGCGCTTGCCCACCAGGCGCTGCAATTGCTGCGCTGCATCGGCGGTGGCCTCGGGCTGGACCTTCGTGTCCTTGATCTTGCGTACCGCGATGGCGTAGTCCACCAGAATCACGCCAGCCAGCCGCGCCACCTCGTTGGCGATCAGGGTGAGCCGCCCGCGGCCTTCCTCGATCCGCTTCTTGAAGGCGAACTCGTCGGTCGGCAACGGCTCCTGCAGGAAAGCACGGTCGAGCGCGACGTCGACGATCTGCGTGCGCAACTCGTCGGCGGTGCCCAGCGGCATGTACGCCACGGCCATCTTCTGCAGGTCGGGGATGTTCTTTTCGAGGTACTTCAGCGCATCCTTGATCTGCAGCGCGAACAAGCGGCGAAGGCCCGCTCGGTGCTTGGCGGCCGCCACGGCGGGCTCGTCGAAGACCTCGATGCTCACGGCGTCGCCGCCATCTACCAGCGCCGGGAAGCCGATGAGCGACTGCGCGCCACGGCGCACTTCCATCAGCTCGGGCAGTTCCCCGAACGTCCACGCCGTGTACCGCGCGCCTGCCGGCAACGCGGGTGCCGATGGCGCGGCCGATGCGGGAAGCGGCACATTCGCGGCTTTGGGCGCATCGGCAGCGGTGGGCGCAGCCGCCGGTGCCGCCCGCACGTTGAGCCCCGCCAGCGCCTGGAAGGCCCCACGCGCCTGCGTGCCGAGCTCGGCCTTCAGCGCGCCGAGGTTGCGGCCCATGCCGAGCTGGCGGCCGGTTTCGTCCACCACGCGCAGGTTCATGAACAGGTGGGGCGGCAGCATGTCGAGCTTGAAATCGGCGCGCAGCACATCGATGCTGGTCTGCGCCCGCACGCGCTTGAGCAACACGTCGGTCAGCGAGCCGGCACCGAAGAGCTCGGGCACCGACAGCGCTTCGGCCAGCTTCGAGGCAGACTCCGGCAGCGGCACCAGCCGCGAGCGCGGGCGCTGCGGCAGGCTCTTGAGCAGCGCCTGGATCTTGTCCTTGAGCATGCCGGTCACCAGCCATTCACAGCGCTCCTCGCTCACCTGGTTCAGCACGAAGAGCGGCACGGTGACGGTCAGGCCGTCCTTTGCGTCGCCGGGTTCGTGCAGGTAGGTGGCCGCGCAGTCGACGCCGCCCAGGCGGATGGTCGGGGGGAAGGATTGCGTCGTGATGCCGGCCGCCTGGTGACGCATCAGCTCGTCGCGCGTCAGGTACAGCAGCCGTGGCTGGGCGCGTGACTGCTCCTTGTACCAATGCTCGAAGGCCGCGCCGCTGGCCGCATCGGGCGGCAGTTGCGCGTCGTAGAAGGCGTAGATCAGCTCGTCGTCGACCAGCACGTCCTGCCGGCGCGCCTTGTGCTCCAGGCCCTCGACCTCCTTCACCAACTTGCGGTTGGCCGCGAGGAAGGGGTACTTGCTCTCCCACTGTCCGCCGACCAGCGCCTCGCGGATGAAGATCTCGCGCGCCGCGACCGGGTCGACCTTGGTGAAGTCGACCCGGCGTCCGCTGTAGACCACCAGACCATAGAGCGTGGCTCGCTCCAGCGCCGTGACCTGCGCGCCCTTCTTCTCCCAGTGCGGGTCGAGCAACTGCCTCTTCAGCAGATGCCCGGCGACCTCTTCCAGCCACTGCGGTTCGATGTTGGCGATGCCGCGGCCGAAGAGCCGCGTGGTCTCGACCAGCTCGGCCGCGACGATCCAGCGACCCGGCTTCTTGCGCAGGTGCGCGCCGGGATGCCGGTAGAACTTGATGCCGCGCGCCCCGAGGTAGGCCTCGTCATCTTCCATCTTCCAGCCGACGTTGCCGAGCAGGCCCGCCAGCATCGACAGGTGCAATGCCTCGTAGCTGGCCGGCTGACGGTTGAGCTGCCACTTGTGCTCGGTGACGACCGTGAGCAGCTGCGAATGGATGTCGCGCCATTCGCGCAAACGGCGTACGTTGACGAAGTTCTGCCGCAGCAGCTGCTCGTACTGGCGGTTGCTGATCTTGTGCGTGGGCAGTGCGTCGGCGATGGGTTCCGGCGCTGCCGAAACCGTGCGCTGTGCGATAGGCAGGAATGCGGCGTTGGCGCGCTTCTTCGGATCGCCGTGCAGTTCGCGCCGCGTCTGCGGGGCGTTGCCGCCACGCGCGTCGGCGATCCATTTCCACAGCGTGAGGTAGCCGCTGAACTCGCTCTTGTCGTCGTCGAACTTGGCATGCGCCTGGTCGGCCTGCTGCTGCGCTTCCATCGGGCGGTCGCGCACGTCCTGCACCGACAGGGCCGAGGCGATGACCAGCACTTCTTCCAGCGCACCGCGCGAACGCGCTTCCAGGATCATTCGGCCCACACGCGGGTCGAGCGGCAGCTTGGCCAGCTCCTGGCCGATGGCGGTCAATTCGTTGGCATCGTCGACCGCGCCCAGTTCGTTGAGCAGTTGGTAGCCGTCGGCGATCGCACGCGGCGCGGGCGCTTCCAGGAACGGGAAGCGCGCCACGTCGCCCAGGTGCAGCGACTTCATCCGCAGGATGACGCCGGCCAGCGACGAGCGCAGGATTTCCGGATCGGTGAAGCGCGGCCGCCCGAGGAAGTCTTTCTCGTCGTAGAGCCGAATGCAGATGCCGTTGGCCACGCGGCCGCAGCGGCCGGCGCGCTGGTTGGCGGCGGCCTGGCTGATCGGCTCGACCAGCAGCTGCTCGACCTTGCTGCGGAAGGAATAGCGCTTGACCCGTGCCGTGCCGGTGTCGATCACGTAGCGCGTGCCGGGCACCGTCAGCGAAGTCTCGGCGACGTTGGTGGCGAGCACCACGCGGCGGCCGGTGTGGCCTTCGAAGATGCGGTCCTGCTCGGCGGGCGAGAGGCGCGCGAACAGCGGCAGCACCTCGGCGTTGCGCATCACCGGCTGCTGCGCCAAATGCTTGCGCAGGTGATCGGCCGCTTCGCGGATCTCTCGCTCGCCGGGTAGGAAGACCAGGATGTCGCCGCCGTTGTGCGGGTCGCGCCACAGTTCGTCGACGCCATCGGCGATGGCGTCATTGAGGTCGTGCTCGCGGGATTCCTCGAAGGGCCGGTAGCGCTGCTCGACCGGGAAGGTGCGGCCCGAGACGTAGATGATGGGCGCAGGGCCGTTGCGCGACGCGAAGTGCGTGGCGAAGCGGTCCGCATCGATGGTCGCCGAGGTCACGATCACCTTCAGGTCCGGCCGGCGCGGCAGGATCTCGCGCAGGTAGCCCAGCAGGAAGTCGATGTTCAGCGAGCGCTCGTGGGCCTCGTCGATGATGATCGTGTCGTAGGCCTTGAGCAGCGGGTCGGTCTGCGTCTCGGCCAGCAGGATGCCGTCGGTCATCAGCTTGACCGAGGCGTCGCGGCTCAGCCGGTCTTGAAACCGCACCTTGAAGCCGACCACCTCGCCCAGCGGCGTCTTCAGCTCCTCGGCGATGCGCTTGGCGACCGAACTGGCCGCGATGCGCCGAGGTTGCGTGTGGCCGATCAGCTTGCCCTGCCCCGGCGGCTTGTTCAGCTTGCCGCGGCCGAGCAACAGCGCGATCTTGGGCAACTGGGTGGTCTTGCCCGAGCCGGTTTCGCCACAGACGATGACGACCTGGTTCGCCGAAATGGCCTCGGCGATCTCGTCGCGCCGCGCGGAAACGGGCAGCGACTCGGGAAATTCGATCTTCAGCGCGATCTGGGGCGGCGTGGGGTGGTCGGTAGCGGACAAGACAGGCGGTCGGGCACGGGGCACATCGGAGAGAATCGCGAATTATCCCCGCCCGCCCCCGCCGGTGCGCCGCCCGACCCCTGCCACCCTGCCCGCATGTCCACTGTCTTCAACTTCACCTTCGTCCCCTGGTTCCGCTCCGTCGCGCCGTACATCCACACGCATCGCGGCAAGACCTTCGTGGTGGGGCTGACCGGCGAGGCGATCGCCGCGGGCAAGCTGCAGAACATCGCGCAGGACCTGGCGCTGATCCAGTCAATGGGCGTCAAGGTCGTGCTGGTGCACGGCTTCCGCCCGCAGGTGAACGAACAGCTGCGCGCCAAGGGCCATGAGGCGAAGTACTCGCACGGCATGCGCATCACCGACGAGGTGGCACTCGACTCGGCGCAGGAGGCCGCCGGCCAGCTGCGCTACGAGATCGAGGCCGCCTTCAGCCAAGGCCTGCCGAACACGCCGATGGCCGGCTCGACGGTGCGCATGATCTCCGGCAACTTCATCACCGCCCGCCCGGTCGGCGTGATCGACGGCGTCGACTTCAAGCATTCGGGGCTGGTGCGCAAGGTCGATGCGTCGGGCATCCGCCGCACGCTGGATTTCGGCGCGATGGTGCTGATGTCGCCCTTCGGTTTCTCGCCGACCGGCGAGGCCTTCAACCTGACGATGGAAGAAGTCGCGACCAGCGTGGCGATCTCGATCCAGGCCGACAAGCTGATCTTCTTGACCGAGATTCCCGGCATCCGCATGGACAGCGAGCTGCCCGAGAGCGAAGACAACCCGATCGACACCGAGCTGCCGCTGGACGCCGCGCGCAAGCTGCTCGCCACGTTGCCACCGGCACAACGCCCGACCGACACCGCCTTCTACCTGCAGCACTGCGTGAAGGCCTGCGAAGCCGGCGTGGAGCGCAACCACATCCTCCCTTTCGCGGTCGATGGCTCGCTGCTGCTCGAGGTGTATGTGCACGACGGCATCGGCACGATGGTGATCGACGAGAAGCTCGAGTCGCTGCGCGAGGCGACGGCCGACGACATCGGCGGCATCCTGCAGCTGATCGAGCCCTTCGAGCGCGACGGCACGCTGGTCAAGCGCAGCCGCACCGAGATCGAGCGCGACGTCAATCAGTACACCGTGATCGAGCACGACGGCGTGATCTTCGGCTGCGCGGCGCTCTACCCGTACCCCGAGGCGAAAACGGCCGAGATGGCCGCGCTTACGGTGTCGCCGCACTCGCAGGCGCAGGGCGACGGCGAACGCATCTTGAAGCGCGTGGAGCAGCGCGCCCGCGCGATGGGCCTGGACAGCATCTTCGTGCTGACCACCCGCACCATGCACTGGTTCATCAAGCGAGGCTTCGTGCTGGTCGACCCCGACTGGCTGCCCGAGGCGCGCAAGAAAAAGTACAACTGGGACCGCAAGAGCCAGGTCCTGGTCAAGAAAATCTGAACCTGAAAAAAGGACGCCTGCCGCCATGACGCTCGCCACCGCCCTGCTGTTCTCCATCGTTGCACTGGCCGCGATTGCCACGCCCGGCCCGACCGTGCTGCTGGCATTGAGCAACGGCTCGCGGCGCGGCGTGCGCGGTGCGCTGCCGGGCATTCTGGGTGCCGCGCTGTCCGACTTCGTCCTGGTCGGCGCGGTGGCGCTCGGCCTGGGCGCGCTGCTAGCCGCCTCGGAGTTCTGGTTCTCCATGCTCAAGTGGGTGGGCGCCGTGTACCTTGCCTGGCTCGGCGTTCGCATGCTGCGCTCCAAAGGGCGCAGCTTCGACGCGCCGCAGGCCAATGCAGGCGAGCCGGTTGCGGGCATGCCCAAGGAAGGCCGCAAGGTTTTCCTCAAGTCCTTCCTGGTGGCGGTCACCAACCCCAAGGGCTACCTGTTCTGCTCGGCGCTGATGCCGCAGTTCATCGACCCGGCGGCCGCACAAGGCATGCAGTACGCCATCATCGCCGTGCTGTTCGCCTCGCTCGATGCAGCCGTCATGCTGGTCTATGCCTTCGTCGGTGCGCGGGCGATGCGCCTGCTGACAGCCGCCGCGGCCCGCTGGATCGACCGCACCTGCGGCGCGATGCTGCTGGCGCTGGCCGGGTCGCTCGCGTTCTACCGGCGCAGCGGCACCTGAGCAGGCCGGAGCGGCCAACGACCATCCTCAAGACAGAACCGGCGCAGCCTGCGTCTGGACAAGCTGATTTGCCTGCTGCAATCGCTGGTTCTGTTGCTGATTGCGCGCATCGGCGAAGGCTTGCGAACTCTGCGCCAAGGGCGTGTTCAGCGCCACCATCGTGTCCACGTCGATCACCTTGGAATGCGCCGAACCAAGCGTACCTTGCACCGCAATGAGCTTGCTGCCGTCTTCATTCAGCGCCACGTGGTCGATCTGCTTGAAGCCGGATTGACAAGCTCCGGCAGCCAAGGTGCCAGCGGCATTGCAGGTGCGGTGATCAGAGGGAATGCCGCGCTCGGCATTGATTTTCTCTAAGCCGGCAAGCGACTGCTTATAGAACCCGTTGCCAGGATGCTCTGGCTGGCTCAAGAGCGGGGCTGCCTCTGTCTGGCTGTGGAGCCACGGACGGGTGAGCTTGCCCACGGAACGGGAGGCGTCATCGCGGATCTTTTGGCCGCTCTCCTGCAGTGCTTGCCCTGCCCGCTGGGTACCCGTGATCACCGATTCGCGCGTTGCATCGTAGGCTCGCTCGGCCGCGTGGCTGGCCGCCTGTGCGCCTGAAGCGACGGCCTTGCCAGTCGCTTTGGCTGCGTGGACGACCGCGGTGCTTGTGGCGTCGTAGGCCCGTCCCGTGGCATCGCCGACAGCCTGTGCGCCGTATCCGACCGCCTGTGCACCCGACAACATAGCTTGCGTTGCCTTCTCTGCCGCCACCGTGCTGGCTGCATCCGCCGCCTGCACACCCAGCCGCAGACCGCTCGCGGTCGGGATCGGGATCGGGATCGGGATCGGGATCGGCGGCAGGCTATGGTCCGCCACCGTGCGCAAGTCGATCCGCCCCTTCATCACGTCATAGCGGTAGTGCGCGATGGGACCGGCATGGGCACGCGCGCGCGCCTCGTTGGCCGCGTTCATAACCGACTCGCCCAGTGCTTCGTTACCTGGCAGGAAATTCGTGATCGAGTGAGCTGCAACGTCCGCCGCCAACAGCGGATTGCTCGGCAGCTGCGAGCCCCCGATATAGCGGCCATGGCGGAGACTTTCGATGTCCTGCTGCGCGGCATAAATCTTTACCTGTCCCAAGTGCGGCGCGCCGGCGCCGACCACGTCGGTGGCACGCACATGGTTGACGATATTCGAATGCTGAGCATGCACGTCGACGCCATAGCGCTTCAAGTGGCTCAAATCCTTTGGGCCGTAAGCGTTGAAGGTTTCGGCATGCAAGCTGTACTTGGCCGCCGTGATCTCGGCCAGCGTGCCACCCAGGGAGTGGCCGGTGATGGAGACAGCAATGGGCTCGGCAAAATTGGGCTGAGTTTCCCGCGCTCTTGCCATGGCCCTTTCCGTAAACGCCACAGCACCGTCGAGTTGGCTGTTACGTCCGTTGAAGACCATGCCTGCGTCGGCCTTAATGTCCTTGGCGTCCGGTTCAGTGCCCCGGTGGGCAATGACAACTTCGCCGGTGTCCATGCGCTGGTAGGCCGTGCCCTGATAACCCGTTTTGGGGTCATTGGTAACGTCGAGAATCTTGTAGTCGATGCCTCCGATGGGGACCGTCTTGTTGGAATTCTTCTCTTGGGAGCGATCGTTGTACGAATCGTTGGACAGGCGCGCATATTCGTTGGCGTCGATGCTCATTGGAAATCCTCCTTGGCGCTCAGGGTGGTGGAGAAGAACTTTTCAGGTTGTTGGGCAATCCATTCGGAATACGCCACTCCACCAACATGCAACCCGGGCGTCGTGCGCAACTCGTCCGGAACAGGAGCTTGGGACGCTTCGATTTTTTCCCCGTAGATCTTCTTGGCGAAGAATTCAGTCTTTGACTGCTGTGTCGCGATCTGGTCGCCCGAAATAAACGGATTGAAGGTCACGTCGCCTGCCTTCATCACGCCCGAGAAGCCGACCATCTTCCAGCGACACACTCCCAATCCGTAGTAGTCGCCGTCCTGCACCCAATCCAGATAGACCGTGCCCTTGTAAGTTTGACTGACGCCGACGCGCCTTAACTCGATGTCGGGGTCACTGGACAGACGCTGGTGGTGTCCGCTGATGGCATCCGCTGGGACGCACTCTTGCTCGTTCTGCACCTCGTACTGCATGAACCCCGTGACGGATTCAAACGGCCCGGGGGCATCATGAATGGTCAGCGTCAATTCATAACGCATCTTGGGATGCGGATTGAGTTTGATATCGGGTTTTTTCATGGACTGTCCGCAAGCGGGGAGCGTGAGGGTGAAAAAAATAAGGAGCGTAGTGGCAACGAGGCGTTTCATGGCCGTTTACCTAATTCGCACTGGTAAGCTGCAGGCGGAGTAGTAAACATGGCAGTTGATACGTCCAGCACTGCGACATGTCTTCATGCCCATCTCAACGGCTTCGTCCGCTGTGGGGGCATTCGGTACGTTGTACCCACCGTCGCCGACGACAACCACCGCGCACTGGTTGTCGTACGCAATGTCAATCCTGCAATTCACTCCACCCTTCGACTGGCAATCCTGCATGGCCACCCGTGACGCTTCTCGCTTGCTTTGCTTGTCGGTGGCTACGCCCAAGGCGCCTTGAGGCCCGTCCGTCGCAATTGCTCCCCACCTGCGTTCCCACTGCTGGGCTGGTGGCTGCGGCGCCTGCTGATTTCCATAGCTTGGAATGGGGTTGCAACCATTCACCCCGCTCGTGCTACCAGGGTTGTTTGGGTACATACCCGGAGGGCAACTCCCTTCTGCATGGCCCACCCCAGTTCCCAGCAGCCACAGGCCAATCACGAGCAAACTACGCAAGAGATGTGTTGACATGGTTAGCTCCTCTTCACTGCGTCGATCGGAGGGGGAGAGGGGACGCCTGCAGTGCGGGCGCCGCCAAGTGGGCCGCGGCCCGCCTCATCGGGAGGGGCCGTTTGCGTCGTGTGGGTCGTTTGCTGCTGATACGACCCTGGCGCCTGCCCTGCAGGCCCTTGCGTGCCCGGTTGCGATGCGCCACCCATTTGCGAGAACGGCTGGAACTGCCCCAACGTCCCCCCGAAGAAACTCCCCGCCATCGCCGGCGCGGTGACCAGCAGCACCGTCATCAGGAGGCCAATACCCCCTTGCTGCATCGCCTGATTGGTCAGCCCAGCACCGCCTTGCTGGTCGAGCAAGGCCATGATCGCATTGCCCGCCCATAGCGCCGCGGCCACCCGCAGTGTCAGATCCAACACGAGCGAAACCATAAAACTGAGCACCGCCAATGAGAACAAGGTGCCTAGCCCGTAGTTCAGCCAGCGCCAGAACATCGACTCGGTGACCTTGAAGATCAGGCAGATGATGAAAATCGGCCCTAGCCCGATGAACAAGGCCAACGCCACCTTGTAGGTCAGCAGCAAAGCCGCCGCCGTCATCGGCGGGCCGGCCACGCCCAGCATGGCGATCAGCGAGGCACGGCCCGCGGCCGCCACGTTGTCGGCGCTGTTGCTGGCGTTGAGCCCCTGCGCGCCCTCGATGGCGCCCATCGCCACCGCCGTATAGGCCAAATTCTTGTCGATCACCTTCGCCGGCGAGTCGTCGTTCCCCGTGACAAGGCCATTGATGCCCGAGGCCAAGGTGTCGGTGAAGAAGGTCTGGATACTGGAGCCCCCCAAAGCCATCGTGGAGGCGGCGATCAGGATGAGGGTCGTGCGGCTGGCGTTGACCACCAAGCCCATCATCGGCTCGCGCGATTGGCCCGTCAGAATGCGAAAGCCCTGCACCATGATCCAGGCTGTGAACAGCACCAGAACAACGGCGGCAACCGCGGACATGGCGCTGTGCATGAAGTGGTTGCTGAAATCATCGATCTTCTTGGTCACCCAAGCGTAGATCAACACAAAAAAGCCCAAGCTCATGTCCATGGTCATAGTTCTTATTCCCTGTAAAAGCGGCTGCAACCGGTGCTGGGTCGCGAAATGTGTGTTCGGGTCAGGCAGGACGTCGGATCTCAAGCACGACGGTGTCCGCGATTTCATCGTGCAGACAACGGCGTGAGGCGCCGAAGATAAAAACAGGGTCGACGAGGCAATTGATCAGCAAAGACCACACAGGAACAAGCGACGCCATCAGGCTGAAGCCGTAGCGTGCAAATATCCGAATGCCCGACACATGCGAACCATCGGGTCGAGCGATGCGCATGTTGAGCAACCACTTGCCAACGGTCTGATTCCGGGTGAAAAGCAGATATCCCTGCATGCCCCAGAAGATGACGAAGCCCAGATACGCGTGATCAAAATGGGGTTGCCACGGGTTGGCTCCAGAGTCCAGATCCCAGCTACCCCACAACGTAGACTTTGTCAGTAGCCAAAACGTAGAGAACACCAAAGCTTGGTCGATCACGACACCAGCAAATCGCCTGCCGCGACTGGCGGGCCGGCTCACATGCCAGTTGTCAATGCGATCTTCTTGTCGCGCGGAGCGCGATCTCGGGGGCTTGTTGCCCATGTTCTTCCTTCCCTGAGGCCCCATGGCCATACCTGATCATATGAACAGGTGGGTGGCACTGGCGATCACGAGCAGGCATCAGATCGGTAGAAGTCGGACTTTCTTCATAATTGGGCGCATGAATCCCCTGCTTTCCAAGCTCCAGCCCTACCCCTTCGAGCGGCTGCGGCTCCTTTTCGAGGGCGTCAAGCCCAACGCCGATTTCGCCCCCGTCAGCCTGGGCATCGGCGAACCCAAGCACGCCACGCCGGACTTCATCAAGGAAGCGCTGGCCGCCAGCATGTCGACCTTGGCGGCCTACCCTGCCACGGCCGGCAACCTGAAGCTGCGCACCGCCTTCACCGACTGGCTGCAGCGCCGCTACGCCCTGCAACTGGACCCGGCCACGCAGGTGCTGCCGGTCAACGGCTCGCGCGAAGCGCTGTTTTCGCTGGCGCAAACGGTGGTCGACGGCACCAAGACCCCCGCGCCGGTGGTGGTTTCGCCCAACCCTTTCTATCAAATCTACGAAGGCACGGCCCTGCTCTCGGGCGCCGAGCCGTATTACGTTCCCAGCGTGCCGTCGCGCAATTTCGCCGTCGACTGGGACAGCGTGCCCGAGGCGATCTGGGAACGCACGCAACTGGTGTTCGTCTGTTCGCCCGGCAACCCGACCGGCGCCGTGATGGCGCTGGACGAATGGAAGAAGCTCTTTGCGCTGTCGGACCGCTTCGGTTTCGTGATTGCGGCCGACGAGTGCTACAGCGAGATCTACTTCCGCGACGAGCCGCCGCTCAGCGGGCTGGAAGCCGCCGCCAAGCTCGGCCGGAGCGACTTCAAGAACCTGATTGCGCTCACCTCGCTGTCCAAGCGCAGCAACGTGCCGGGCCTGCGCAGCGGCTTTGTGGCGGGCGACGCCGAGATCATCAAGGCCTTCCTGCTCTACCGCACCTACCACGGCAGCGCCATGGGCGGCGCGGTGGCGGCCGCCAGCATCGCGGCCTGGGGCGACGAGGCGCATGTGGTCGAGAACCGGGCGATGTACCGCGCCAAGTTCGCCGCCGTCACGCCGATGCTCGAAGCCGTGATGGACGTGCGCCTGCCCGACGCGGCCTTCTACCTGTGGGCCGGCGTGCCCGCCGCGTGGAACGGCGACGACCAAGCCTTCGCCCGCGCGCTCTACGCTCAATACAATGTGACGGTGCTGCCCGGCAGCTTCCTGGCGCGCGAGGTCGGCGGTGAAAACCCAGGCCGGGGCCGCGTCCGCATGGCCCTCGTGGCCGGCACCGACGAGTGCACCGAAGCCGCCCGCCGCATCGTTGATTTCATCCAGAACCGAGCCCTTTCATGACCCAACAACTCCAGCAGACCATCGACGCCGCGTGGGAAGACCGCGCCAACCTCTCGCCCGCCCAGGCCTCCGCCGAGGTGCGCGAAGCGGTGGAGCACGTGATCTCCGAACTCAACAACGGCAAGCTGCGCGTGGCCACCCGCGAATCGGTCGGCCAGTGGACCGTGCACCAGTGGATCAAGAAGGCGGTGCTGCTGTCGTTCCGCCTGAAGGACAACGAGCAGATCCAGGCCGGCTCGCTGGGCTTCTACGACAAGGTACAGACCAAGTTCTCGCACCTGTCGGCCGCCGAACTGAAGGAAGCCGGCGTGCGCATCGTGCCGCCGGCCGTGGCACGCCGTGGCAGCTACATCGCCAAGGGCGCGATCCTGATGCCCAGCTACGTGAACATCGGCGCCTACGTGGGCGAAGGCACCATGGTCGACACCTGGGCCACCGTCGGTTCCTGCGCGCAGATCGGCGCCAACTGCCACCTGTCGGGCGGCGTTGGCATCGGCGGCGTGCTGGAGCCGTTGCAGGCCGGCCCGACCATCATCGAAGACAACTGCTTCATCGGCGCCCGCTCCGAAGTGGTCGAAGGCGTGGTGATCGAAGAGAACTCGGTGCTGTCGATGGGCGTGTTCATCGGCCAGAGCACGCCGATCTACGACCGCGCGACCGACTCCGTGAGCTACGGCCGCGTGCCCGCCGGTTCGGTCGTCGTGGCCGGCAACCTGCCCAAGCCGGGCGGCAAGTACAGCACCTATGCGGCCATCATCATGAAGAAGGTCGACGCCAAGACGCGCTCGACCACCAGCCTGAACGACCTGCTGCGCGACTGACCCCCCGACCGCCGACCGGCGGTCTTTTTTCGGCCCCCGAACGCCCGAACCGCCCGAGGAGTGAGAGAACGATGAGCACGATGGAACGCATCCTTCGACTGATGGCGGAGCGCAAAGCGTCCGACATCTACCTCTCGGCCCACTCCCCGGCGCTGATCCGCATCAACGGCAACTGCCTGCCGATCAACGCGCAGGTGCTGCCGCCGGAGGCGCCGCTGGGCCTGCTGGGCGAAGTGGTGCACCAGAGCCGCATCGCCGAGCTCGAACGCACCGGCGAGCTCAACATGGCGATCCAGCTCGAGGGCGCCGGCAACTTCCGCATCAGCGCGATGCGCCAGCGCGGCAGCTACGCGGTGGTGGTGCGGCACATCGCGCTGACCATCCCATCCTTCGACGAGTTGCACCTCCCGGACATCCTGAAGACGCTGATCATGGAGCGGCGCGGGCTGCTCCTGATGGTGGGCGCCACCGGCGTCGGCAAGTCGACCACGCTCGCGTCGATGCTCGACTACCGCAACGAGCACGCGTCGGGCCACATCCTCACCGTCGAGGAGCCGATCGAGTTCACCTACACCAACAAGAAGTCGATGGTGAACCAGCGCGACGTAGGCAGCGACACGCAGTCGCTGCAGGTCGCACTGAAAAACGCGCTGCGCCAGGCGCCCGACGTGATCCAGATCGGCGAGATCCGCGACCGCGAGACCATGACGGCCGCCATCGCTTACGCGCAGTCGGGCCACCTGTGCGTGGCGACGCTGCACGCCAACAACAGCTACCGCGCGCTGAACCGCATCCTGAGCTTCTATCCGGTCGAGGTGCGGCCCACGCTGCTGGGTGACCTGGCCGGCGCGCTGCGCGCCATCGTCGCGCAACGCCTGCTGCGCACGCCCAAGGGCGAACGCTGGCCGGCGATGGAGGTGATGCTGAACACCGCACTCATCGCCGAGATGATCGAGAAGGGCGACTTCTCCGCCGTCAAGGAAGCCATGGAGCAGTCGATGGCCGAGGGCTCGCAGACCTTCGAGGAAGACATCGCCCAGCTCGTGACCGAGGGCCGCGTGACCCGCGAGGAAGGCCTGTCGCAGGCCGATTCGCCCACCAACCTGATGTGGCGCCTGCAGAACCGCCAGGCGGCACCGACCAAGCGCGACGAAGACCGCGCGCTGATGGCGCAGGAAGAAGAACCCAGCTTCACCGACATCACGCTCGACGTGCGCCACTGATTTCTCGAAGATGTCCCGTACCCTCCAGCTCGCCGAACACCTCATCTCCCGCCCGTCGGTCACACCCGACGACGCCGGCTGCCAGCAGATCCTCGGCGAGCGCCTTGCCGCGCTGGGCTTCCGCTTCGAAACCATCGAGAGCGGCCCGGCCGATTTCCGCGTGACCAATCTGTGGGCGGTGCGCCCCGGCGCGGCCGGCAGCAAGACGCTGGCCTTCGCCGGCCACACCGACGTGGTGCCGACCGGCCCGCTCGACCAGTGGACCAGCCCGCCCTTCACCCCCACGCACCGTGGCGGCAAGCTCTATGGCCGCGGCGCCTGCGACATGAAGACCTCGCTGGCCGCCTTCGTGGTGGCCATCGAGGAATTCCTGGCCGCCAAGCCTGACCCGCAGCTCACGCTGGCGCTGCTGGCGACCAGCGATGAGGAGGGCCCCGGCGTGGACGGCACCGTCATCGTGTGCAACACGCTGGCCGCACGCGGCGAGGCGATCGACTATTGCATCGTCGGCGAGCCGACCGCGGTCGAACGCTGCGGCGACATGATCAAGAACGGCCGCCGCGGCACGATGAGCGGCAAGCTCACGGTCCATGGCGTGCAGGGCCACATCGCCTACCCGCACCTCGCGAAGAACCCGGTGCACGCCTTCGCGCCGGCGCTGGCGGAACTGGTCGCCATCAACGCCGCCGGCGGCTGGGACGCCGGCAACGCCTACTTCCAGCCGACCAGCTGGCAGATCAGCAACATCCACGCGGGCACGGGCGCCAGCAACGTGATCCCGGGCAGCGCGGTGGTCGACTTCAACTTCCGCTTCTCGACCGAATCCACGCCCGAGTCGCTGCAGCAGCGCGTGAAGGCAGTGCTCGATGCGCACGGACTCGATCACACGCTGATCTGGACCATCGGCGGCCTGCCCTTCCTCACGCAGCCGGCCGAGCTGGTTGAGGCGGTGCAGCAGGCCATCCAGGCCGAAACCGGCATCACGACCGAACTCTCGACCAGCGGCGGCACCAGCGACGCGCGCTTCATCGCGAAGATCTGCAGGCAGGTCATTGAGTTCGGCCCGGTCAACGCCAGCATCCACAAGATCGACGAGCACATCGACGTCGACGCGATCGACACGCTGAAGAACATCTACCGGCGCGCGATCGAGGCCCTCGAATCCCGGCAGACGGCACGGGCCGCGGCATGAGCACGCCGGCCGCCGACGAGCGCACCGTCATCCAACTCATCGACGCTGGCGCCAGGCAGCTCACCGAGGCCGGCGTCGCCTTCGGCCACGGCACCGACAACGCCTTCGACGAGGCCGCCTGGCTGGTACTGTGGCAGCTGCGCCTGCCGCTCGACGACCTCGACGCGGTGGCCGACCGCCCCGTGTCCTTCGGCGACCAGGCGCGCGTCGACGCGCTGGTCGCCACCCGCATCCTGACCCGCAAGCCCGCCGCCTATCTCACCAAGGAAGCCTGGCTGCAGGGCGTGCCCTTCTACGTCGACGAGCGCGCGATCGTGCCGCGCAGCTTCATCGCCGAGTTGCTGATCGACGGCAGCGTCGACTACTGGCTGGGCGAGCACACGCGGCAGGTGCTCGACCTGTGCACCGGCAATGGCAGCCTGGCGGTGTTGGCGGCCATGACCTACCCGGATGTGGCCGTGACCGCGGCCGACATCTCGACCGAAGCGCTCGAGGTCGCGGCGATCAACGTCACGCGGCACGCCCTCGACGAGCGCATCACGCTGGTCCGCTCCGACGGCATGGCCGCCGTGCCCGGACCGTGGGATCTGATCCTCTGCAACCCGCCTTATGTCAACGCCGACAGCATGGCGGCGCTGCCGGCCGAGTACCAGGCCGAGCCGGCGCTGGCGCTGTCGGGCAACGCGGCCGGTGGCACCGACGGCATGGACTTCATCCGCCAGTTGCTGGCCGATGCGCCCGCCAGCATGAGCGAGCGCGCGGTGCTGGTGCTCGAGATCGGCAACGAACGACCGCACTTCGAGACCGCCTTCCCGGCACTCGAAGCGGTGTGGCTGGAGACATCGGCCGGCGAGGACCAGGTGCTGCTGCTGACGCGCGACGCCATCGTCGCCGCACAAGGCTAGCGCGGCGCGCATGGCCGCCCTGCTCGACGTTCGCATCCCGCGCACGCTCGAAGCCTGGGTGAAGGCGCTGAGCCGGTCGCCGATGGCGGGCACCCGCGTCGAAGGCTGGCTGTTCGAAGGCCGCGCCGCACGTCGCCGTGCCGAGGCGCGACTGGCCGCCGTCGGCATCGCGGCCCGGCTGCGGAGCACCTACAAGCCGCTGGTCCATCACTTCCTCGAAGAGGTCGAGCGCGCGCAGCTCACGCACGTCACGGTGCACTGCCCGGTGCACCCGAACGCTTCGCCACGCCGCTTCCAGCTCGAGGCCTACCCGCTGGCCGAGATGCTGGGCCGCGCGGCGCTTCGATTCGAGCTGCTTCCGACATCCGACGCGGCGCCCGTGTACCGCGTCGACTTGCAATGGCGCGATGGCCGCCAGCGCACCGACCATGTGCTGGCGCCGAACCACGTCCACGTCGACGCGCTTGGCGAAACGCTGCTGTCGCCCACCGCCTGGCTGCGCGTGCAGCGGCCGGGCGAGGCTTGGCAGGAAGGCGCGCACGAATCGGAGCACCAGGCCGTGTTCCGCCGCGTGATCGACTGGGTGCAGCAGCACCCCTGGCCCGAGGCCGAGCCCTACTTCGAGCGCCTCGACCTGCGCGTCGAGCTGCCCGGCATCGCCCATGCGCCGGCGCGCGAGAGCGAATGGATGGACAGCCGCGAGGCGCTGCATGAAGACCTGTATTTCTCGCTGCTCGAACTGTTTCAGCGCCGCAGCGGCCGGCCGCCCGGCGACCGCCGCCTGCAGCCGGGCCAGATCGTGCCGGACGTGCGCAGCGGCCGGGGCGACACTCGACTGCGTATCGCGGTCGGGCCCTACCCTGCGCAGAAACCCGGGTCTGCGCTCGAAGACACTGTGCCGCTCGAACGCAGTTCCTCGCCGCTGACGCCCGAGCGCATCGCCGCCGAACTGGCCCGCGTGCCCGGTGATCGCTTCTTCGCGACGACCCGCGAAGGCCGGAAGATGCACGGCGTCCACCACGCTGGCCGCGGCCCCGCCGTGCTGATCAGCGGCGCGCAGCATGCGAACGAGACCTCCGGCGTGGTCGGCGCCCTGCGCGCGGCGCACCAGCTCGCCGCGCAGGGCGCCCACTTCGCGCTGATCCCGCTCGAGAACCCCGACGGCTACGCCCTGCACCACGCCCTGTGCGCCCACGCACCGCGCCACATGCACCACGCGGCGCGCTACACGGCGCTGGGCGACGACCTGGAATACCGCGACGCGCCGCCCTGGTACGAGCGCGAAGCCCGCGAACAGGGCCTGGCGCTGACCGGCGCGCAGCTGCACCTGAACCTGCACGGCTACCCGGCGCATGAATGGACGCGCCCGTTCAGCGGCTACATCCCGCGCGGCTTCGAGGCGTGGATGCTGCCCAAGGGCTTCTTCCTGATCCTGCGCCATCACGCAGGCTGGGGCGATCGGGCACGGGCGCTGGCCGAGCACGTCTGCCGACGGCTGGCCGAGCGTCCGGCGCTGATGGGCTTCAACGCGCGGCAGCTCGCCAGCTACAATGCGCATGCCAGCGATCTACCGTTCGAGCTCCTCCACGGCACGGCCTGCATGATCAGTGAAGTCAACCGTCCGGGTCCGCCCCTGACGCTGATTTCCGAGTTTCCCGACGAAACGATCCACGGCGACCCCTTCATCCTTGCCCACGACACCCAGACCGCGACGGTTCTGGCCGCCGTCGAAGCCCTGGGCCTCATTTCGTCCCGTCCATGATCACTCTCAAGAACGTCGTCCTGCGTCGCAGCGCCAAGCTGCTGCTCGACGGCGCCAACGCCACCATCAACCCCGGCGAACGGGTCGGCCTGGTGGGCCGCAACGGCGCCGGCAAGTCGACGCTCTTCGCGTTGTTCAACCGCACGCTGCACGAAGACGGCGGCGATTTCTTCCTGCCCAAGCAATGGCGCATGTCGCAGGTCGCGCAGGACATGCCCGAAACCGACGAAGGCGCATCCGACTTCGTGGTCGGTGGCGACACCCGGCTGGTCGAATTGCGCGAGGCGCTCGCCAAGATCGAGGCCGCCTACACCGAGAACCCCGACGATGCCGATCTCGGCATGGCGCTGGCCCATGCCTACACCGACCTCGCCGATGCGGGCGAGCACGACGCCGCGCCGCGCGCGCAGGCGCTGATCCTGGGCCTCGGCTTCAAGAGCCACGAGCTCGACGCGCCGGTCAGCAGCTTCTCCGGCGGCTGGCGCATGCGCCTGCAGCTGGCCCGCGCCCTGATGTGCCCGAGCGATCTGTTGCTGCTCGACGAACCCACCAACCACTTGGACCTGGACGCGCTCGTCTGGCTCGAAGCCTGGCTGCAGAAGTACGAAGGCACGATGATCGTCATCAGCCATGACCGCGAGTTCCTCGACGCGGTGACCAACGTCACGCTGCATGTCGCCAATGCCCAGCTCACGCGCTACGGTGGCAACTACAGCAAGTTCGAAGAGATGCGCGCGCTGCAGATGGAGCAGCAGCAGGCCGCCTTCGGCAAGCAGCAGGAAAAGATCGCCCACCTGCAGAAGTTCATCGACCGCTTCAAGGCCAAGGCCAGCAAGGCGAAGCAGGCGCAGAGCCGCGTCAAGGCGCTCGAACGCATGGAAAAGGTCGCGCCGCTGCTGGCCGAGGCCGACTTCACCTTCGAATTCAAGGAGCCGGGCAACATCCCGAACCCGATGCTGTCGATCACCCAGGCCAGCTTCGGCTACATGGTCGACGACGTGCCCAAGACCATCCTGACCAACGTGAGCAAGTCGGTGCAGGCGGGCCAGCGCATCGGCATCCTGGGCGCCAACGGCCAGGGCAAGTCGACGCTGGTGAAGACCATCGCCCGCGAAATGGGCGCGCTGGCCGGCACCGTGACAGAAGGCAAGGGCCTGAACATCGGCTACTTCGCGCAGCAGGAACTCGACGTGCTGCGCCCGCAGGACAACCCGCTGGAGCACATGGTGCGCATGGCGCGCGAACTCGGCGCTTCTGCCAAGGAGCCGACCGGCGAGCAGGCCCTGCGCGGCTTCCTGGGCAGCTTCAACTTCAACGGCGACATGGTCAAGCAGCCGGTCGGCACCATGAGCGGCGGCGAGAAGGCGCGGCTCGTGCTGGCCATGATGGTCTGGCAGCGCCCCAACCTGCTGCTGCTGGACGAACCCACCAACCACCTGGACCTCGCCACCCGCGAAGCACTTGCCGTCGCGCTGAACGAGTTCGAAGGCACGCTGATGCTGGTGAGCCACGACCGCGCCCTGCTCCGCTCCGTCTGCGACGAATTCTGGATGGTCGGCCGCGGCGGCGTGACCGACTTCGACGGCGACCTCGACGACTACCAGCGCTACCTGCTCGAAGAGGCCAAGCGCCTGCGCGAGGAGGCCAAGGAAGCCGTGCGCAAGGCCAGCGAACCCGTGGCGGCACCCGCACCGGCCGTCGCCAAGCAGGACGCGGCCCAAGGCCGCCAGCAGCGCAGCGAGCAGGCGAAGCCGCTCAAGCGCGAGATCGCGCAGATCGACGAGCGCCTGGCGGAAGCCGGCGCCGCCAAGGCGGCCCTCGAGACCCGGTTGGCGCAAACCTTGCCGGCCACCGAGATCGCCGAGACCGGCAAGCGCCTGAAGGCCCTGAACGACGAGATCGAAAGTCTCGAGGAACGTTGGATGGCCGTATCGAGTCAACTGGAGGCACTCACCGCCTGACAGGAGCCATCGCACATGCCGTCTGCCATCGAACTTGCCCAGGGCGATCCGGCACTGATTGCGGCAGTGCGGCGCAGCCGAAAGCTGATCGCACGCAAGGCCCTGCTCGCGGCCGCGGCCAGCGCGGTGCCGCTGCCGGGCATCGACTGGGCGGCCGATGCGGCGCTGCTGTCGCGGCTGGTTCCGCAGGTCAGCGCCGAGTTCGGCCTCTCCGTCACCCAGGTCGAGACTCTGGCGCCGCACCAACGCGAACGTATTCAGAAGGCCGCGACGACCGTCGGTGCGCTGCTGGTGGGCCGCCTGGTGACCCGTGACCTGCTCATGACGATGGCCAAGCACGCCGGGCTGCGTTTGACGACCAAACAGGCCACCAAGTACGTGCCCGTGGCCGGCCAGATCATCTCCGCCGGGCTGGGCTATGCGGCCCTGCGTGCACTGGGCGAGCAGCACATCAAGGACTGCGTCAAGGTCGCGCGGGCGGTCCAATTCGCATTGCCGACGGCCGCAAACGCGATTTCAGCGACTATCGAAAACCCTGAAGAAAAAAGACCTCGTTTCTTTGAGCGCCTCGGAATTGTTAAGCCGAAACAATGAGTTTTCAGAATCAATCGTCAACGGAGGACAGGAATCCCGCCTCTTCTATGACAAAGTTGCCGAACGGTTAATCCCCTCCGTGCTACCCTAAAACCGCTGAACCGTAAACGCTGCATTGGCGGCGCGGGCAGATAAGAAATTGGCGGAGGAAACGGATGAATGATGCAGATCTTGCCGCATCCATAGAGCGGCTGATGTCGAGGGTCGACTACTACCTGCATTGCGAGCTGGACGACGAATATGACCATGACCGGCCGGATTCGGCGCGCAGCCAACTCGAAGCGGCCCTGCGCGACGAACTGCTTCGCGCGAGCGCGATCGGGCTCGTGACATCGATCTCCTCCTCGGTCCACACAAGTCTCGGCACCCAAGACCTGGTCTGAGTCCGGTCGCCTGGCGGCCTGTTTGGATACCCGCTCCGGGCCTCGTCGGTCGAAGGGCTACGGGCGCGGCACAGTTGCCAGAACATCAGCAACAGCGCTCGAGCTGTGGGCTAACCAGGCCTACAAGCTGGCGGTCGCCGAGACGTGGAACAGCGGCACCCACGGCAAGCTCTTCATGATGGAGCCGGGCACCGAGGCACGCGTCGCGCAGACCGCCAAACTCGCCCTCGAATCGGTCGCCCGCTTGGGTCGCCTGGTGACGGAAAGCACCGCTCGCGCTGATGCCATGCGCCTGGAGGCCGCGCTGCCCGACGACGTCATGCTCGAACTGCAGGCGATGGCCGCGGCAATCCATGCCGAATACCAGGCTGTGCCGCGACCTGTTCGGCTCTCCTCGAACTTCATCGCACCGATCCCGGGCGTGATGGTGATGGAGATCACCGACATGAGCGAAGCGTCGTACTGAGCCAGACCAATGGCAGTCGACCACCGCCCAGAGACGGAACGCGACGCATGGAAGGCGGCAGCGCTCGTCGTCGCCCGCGCACGCGTGTCGTCGCTGCTTCCCTCGTCGATGACCCCCGAGGTCGTGCGGCGCGTCCTGCGAGCCGTAGAGCGCCTCTGTGGGGTGCACCGACAGGGGGTAGGCGGGTCAGAAGTCGGCCGCCGCTGGGTGCCGGAAACCACCTGGTCTCTCACGCGCAGAAAATGCTCCCCGTTTCAAACTCAATCAAACGGCACAGGGTGACAGAAACCAGTACTGGCGCGGCTTGCAGCCTGATTTTTGATTGTTTTGATTTGTTGATTTCAAGGTTTTGACCATGACATTGCGAGACCGTCGACAACTCACCAGGGCTCTATGCGCAGACCTGGGCATCTCCATCATCCCGTTCGGCGTCGGCATGCTGCTGCGCGGCCGGGGTATCTATCTCATGTGCACTGACCTGGGCGACGTCGTCCCGGGCGAACTCATCACCTGAAAGACCATATGCCTCAAGCCCTCGTTCCTCTTCTTGGCGGCGTGCTGCTTGCCTACGGCGTACCGACGATCGTGATCCAAGCAAGCCCTCTCGTCGGCTCGTTGCGCCTCCCGGGGAAACCTCGGTGAGCCTGCTAGATGTCTGGATGACTCCAGCGCGAGCCATGGTGGTGGTCGACACCGAAGGGCGAGGCATGGGCGGCGAGTTCCTTGAGGTCAGCAAAATGTTGCATCTGCCTCACTTGAACTTGGTGCTCGCGAATCGGGGGACACCTCTCTTCCTCAACACATTGTTCTCTATCTTGCAGTTGAGACGGGACGCAGCGTTCGACGATGTCGAGGCAGTGATGCCGGAGCTTCTTGTTCAGGCGATCGACTACCTTAAGTCGCTTGGGCTGGACTTCGAAAAGCACCTATATCAGCAGGAGGTCACGCTGGTGGGGTACTCAATGGCGCGCGGGCGCATGTGCTGCGTGGCCTACCAATCTGCAGACGCAAGCGGCTTCGATATGCAGGAAATGGACAGCGTCTACCTATCGCCGTGGGACGAATCTTGGGGACAGGAAGGAATCGACGCCAGCACCCCGGGTCATGCGCGCTGTATCGCAAGCGAGCAGGTGCTCAGAGCACTTGTGATGCGCCCTGATGCACCTTTCGGCGGCCGGCTACTGCTGGCCGAGGTCACACGCGACGACTGCAGGCTGTCGACGCTGGGGCGAGTGACCTCGCGTGCAGTGTGCGGCAATTGAGGGATGCGGGGTAGACGACATGCTCACCCGTGACGATGTCGGGGCACCTGGCCAGTGCATAACCAAAAGTGTTGATGCCCAAAGTCACTGCCGAGTGCTAGCGTGATGATGCACTCTGAAAGTTTCCAATGCGAAGTTGTCGAGTCCATTTGATATTCGTTCTTGCGCTGCTGATTGCAGGGTGCACTTCACCCCAATCCTCAGGCGACCTGAGCACGCAAATTAGGCCGGGCGGGTGTCAACTGAACCCCTGGACTGAGTACCCTGTTGGAGGTGAGCATAGGTGGTGCTCAGGGGAGCCAACGGCGGGAGGGGGTTGTACTCGACCGATGCAGTGCAAGCGGTGCCAAGCGGGCGGCGTCTGGAGCGCTCCCTACAACTGCTAAATCGTAATGCCGCGCGGCGCGACCGTTAGACGACGCCGCTTCCACCTCTCGATGAACTCAATCGTTTCTCAGCTCGGGGAACTGCCATGCGTCTCACTCGACAATTGCTACTCACTTGCGCCGTTTTCTTCCTTTCAGGATGCTTTGAGACGGCGAGGCCCCGGCCTACTGCAAATCTCAAAGAGGTGATCGAGCGGGTCAGATCTGACCTCATAGCTGCACAGCTTGCACCCGGGGAAAAGGCGGCCACACCCCTCACGTTGAGCGAAGCCACGCTCGTACTGAAGATTGCTGCTGAGGGCGGTTCGGGAATGAACGCTGGAGTCGACGTGCCGTTGAAAATTGGGTATTCGGTGAGCGGATCTGACTCTCTGGAGAACACGATCACGATTAAGTACTCCCTTCCGGGTACGCCAGGCAATCCAACTGGTTCCAAGTCAAACCCGCTCGACGTCGGTCCCCTCGGGAAGTAGCTCAGTGACCAAGCCGAAAGACGATGCCGCAGCGCCAATGAATGGCGTGACCCGACTCTAGATGTGATCGATGGGGGCCATGCACGTTCGCTCAGGGGTCATCCTCAGCCTCTTTTTGCTCGGCGGATGCTCGGAGAATGCCCCGGCGCCGGCCGGGTATCTGCGACCGCCCCCGTTGCCTCGCGGCGCGGGCGCCAATGCACCGCCAGAAGGCGTGGTCCCCCCCCAAACGTTGCGGCGCTTTCAGGGAAGTGGTCCGGAACATGGTTTAGCTCGCGACTGAAGGTTCCGGCGATCCTCCTCGTTGAGCACCTCGGAACGTCAACGGCCACCGTGATCCATGCAGTCGGGGAGACCGATCACACATCTACGCAATAACTCCATCGTCGCGAGCCTGGCGCGCATCGCCGTGCAGCAGACCATCACCGGCCCGCTGACGGCAGGACTGCTCGCCTGCCGGTGGTGGCGGCCGGTAAGGTGCCCACGGAGGCGCCAATACGGCCGGGGCATTCAGCGGCAACGCGCTTGACGCCCTGATCTCCCTTGCGAGCCTAGAAGTCGGCCGTTCTCAGCTCCAGCGGATTGGCCACGGTGTAAGGACCGCTGCCCTTGGCTTTCGTGCGCACGACTGCATGGATCTCTTCTTGGTTCTGGGCATAGGCCTTGACCAATTCACCTGACTCACTGCCAGCGCCGAAATGGTCCGTCAAAGCCTCCCGGCTCATCTTTACGGGAATGCTGGTGGTTTCCCCCACTTCCCGAAAGCGAAAGTTCAGCCATTCGCCGTGGTCCTCGACATTGATGAAATCGTCACGCATGTCCATCTCCTACGGGTTGAAAGTCAGGGCCGTTCGTCACCGCGCGACGATTGCGGGCGGTCGACATCGGGAAGTGTCGCAATGCGTCTTCGAGCCAAATGTTTCTATTGGCGCGACAGATCCTCTCTCAATCGGTGCAGCGCGCTCGCAGCCTGCTCGTAAGCTGCCTCGCTGAGCGCTCGGAACACCTTGAGGTCACTCGTTAGTTCCAGCTCTGTTCGAATGGCAACGGCCAGCTTATCGATCTGCTCGGAGACTCGCAGCCGAAGCGACTCGGTGATGAAGTCGGTCATTTCGAGCTGGGTGGCAGTGAGCTGCGAATACCCGCTCGCCACGATATGAGACTGTTCTTCTACCTCTTTCAAGGATGCGTCACGTTGCGCTTTGATGGCATCGAACGCGTGCCGATCGTCTCTGCGTTCCAAATTGAACTGCCGCATGGTCTCGAGTTGAGCTTGCGCCTGCTCATACGCGCGAGCCCTGGAAGCTTCTGCCACAACGACCTGGCCCTTGATGTGTGCGAGCGGGATCATTTTCGACAGGCATTCCATGAGGATGCCCATGTACGCATTGAACGTCTCGCGCGCCACAACCGCGGTCGCCTGCTCCGCTACCAAGGTGATTCGCTGCGCTGCCAGCGAAACACCCCCGATCTCAACGGCTGCATTGAGGTCTTTCAGTTCTCGGGTTGGCAGCGACCCCAAGAGAGTCTGAAAGCGCACGAAGTCAGAGACCGCTGCTAGGTACACATCACGGCGCATCGTGGTTAAGCGAGAGTGCCGATCCTTGCGCGCGCTGAGTTCTCGCTCTCGCTCAGCTTCGTGCCTGGAATGTTCGCGATTGCGGTGCTCCTGCTCGACAGAGTGCCGCAACTCAATGGCTGTCTTCTTCTCGGTCGCTTCGAGGGAGAGTTTTACACCATGCAGCGTCGTTCGAGCGACAACGATGGCCACGACCCCTGCGATCAAGGCAGCAGCGAACGTCTGGTTGTCGTGCAGTAAATCCCTGATCGAATGCAGCAGCTCGGTCAGCCAAGGCGGCACAGCCATGTCTCACTCCTCGTTGGTTGAGCGGCATCGTATCGCGGCAGTCCGCTACAGCTCAACGCGGCGTCAACCCGTAGTCATGGTCCTCGTCAGTAAGCCACGTTTGGCTGCTCTTTTTGCCCACCAGCTGTTGGACCACACCGCCCGACCCGTTAGTCTTGATGACCAGGCGGATCGAGGGGCAGCTTGGAAAGCGTTTCGCTGGGGTGATGACCAACTGACCGGTCTCGCTGTCATCGACGACCGCAGCGACTTTGACGTTGAGACACTCATCGGCAGTCACGCCTCGAAGGCGGAAAAAGTAGGAGTCGCCTTCCTCTTTGAATAATTCGGCTTGGCCATAGATGTGACCATTTCGGTTTCCAACCATGCTCGCTGTGCGACCAATGTTGCCGGGGGTCAGGAGGTAGGTCCATTCACCCACTTGCGCGGCCGTCGCAGAGAAGCACGAAGCCGTCAGGGCGGCAAGAACAATGGATTTCATGTCTAAGGTCATATCAGGGGCGGCGCTCGACCGCATGCTGCGGCTGTGTGTCCCGGGAACTCTATCCGCGCAAGGCGTCGTCGTTCGAACGGCAACGCGATCGCAGCCAGAATCAAACGTCATCTCGGACATTTGTCACGCTTACCGGAGCGCGCGCCTATGTGCTCAGCGAGCGGGTAGCGTGGCCACGGGTCATTCGAAAACCAGTGCAGGGGAAGGAGTACCGTAAGCTTCGGCTCGATGCGTGAGATTCGAGTTTGTTGGAGCCCCGATGTTGAGCACGAAGAGCGAGGCGTCTTCCGCGACGGGGGCTTTTGGTTCTTCGATTCCCCCGAGATCCGAGTAGGCCTGCGCCTGATCGTGATGTCCGAGAACTTCGTTCACGGTGAGCACACCCACTGGCTCGCGGTGCGCGACAACGATATGCTCGATTGAAGCTCGCTAGAGCGGTTGTCGCAGAAGGTCCGTAGTCGACTGCGCTCGCCTGCCGACCGCTCTCATAGCCGCCATAACACCTATGCGCTAGACAGGCTCGGCGAGACGCTGGAGGGGCACCAGCCGGACACCACATCGTCACGCGCAGGCGGCCTTACCTATGTAGTAGGCAATCGATCCCGGGACAATCGGCGACAGCTTCTCGTTCGGTCGAGACGCCTTCATTTCAGCGATGGTATCGCCCGTCCCGATGTACCGGATCAAGTCATTTTTACAGTCAACTTCCCTCTTAGAAAACGACTCACCGCTTGACCCCGCGCGCTTCGTTACGATCGTCCGCACGGTGCCTTTAGTTGACTTTTCGAGCACGTAATAGATTGCCTTGGCGTCAGATGGCACGGACAGCGCCGTCCCCTCTGCAAACGTGGCCGACGAGGCTAAAGAGATGAGCAGAGCAACGGAGAGCTTCATGGATCGGTGATGGAGTTTTGATGAGCATGCCACGACCCCGCTTGATTCGATAGCTGCAGCGCCAGCGCGACCGCCCCCACAATGGGCATATGTGCAGCCACTACCAGGCCGAAAAGCGCCGCAGCTACTACGAGAAGCGCTGGGGCATCAAGCTCCCGCCGGAATGGGAGCCTCCGCGCGGCAACGCTGGGCTTCACATCTACCCCACACAGTTCGCGCCGACGTGCCCTTTTAGCCGTGCTCTGCACTGTGTTCGTGCTGCGTCAGGTTGGCGGAAGCTGCCGAGCGAGGTCGTCCCAAAGCTCTCAGAGAGCGGCTGGCTTTTGATGAGCCAGGACTCGCGCAGGTTCTACCCGCAGACCACTGCTCGGCTGTTCCGAACCCGCGAGATCCTGATCGACGTGATCGAGCCGCTGGTGCACGCGCACGTCAAGAAGATCGATCGCGGCGGCATCCTGATCTACGGCCAGGAGGAGCAACCGGCCTATCAGGCGCCGAGCGTGCCCCAGGTCTGGTGGTGCAAGCCAGCCCTTGGCGAGCTGCTTTAAATCACGTTAACGAGCCAGAGCACCAGAACGCTTAGCAGCACGGAGACCACGATCGAGCCGAGACATCCCAGTCGGTTGGAAAAGAGGAAGAACATCGACGGACATTCATGCCGCCGGTGCGGTCTTTGCGTAGGAACAATCCGACTTCTACATTCCGCAGGTTCCTAGCGGCTACCTAGTTAGCGTTGAGTAGCAGGGCGTTGAAAACGAGCCAACGCATCGCTGGTATCGCATGTTCGAGGTGGGCACGCCGACGAGGCAAGCTGAAGATTGCCGTGCGCAGCCTCCGGCTTCCATCCGAGCGACGAACTTCGCTTTGGCGGAGCCAAATCCGCCTTTCAGCGAATGCTGGACGACGCCGGTGCAAGGTGTCATGCTGACAAGGTCAACTCCAGGACGACAACATGGCGCAATTTCCAATCGATGATCCACTCGAAAATCCCATCAATCGGTGGATCTCATGGGGTCTTGAGCCTGTAAGTGAAGCCATTGCAACCTTTGAAAAGCCAGTCGCTGACGTCGAATGGGAGTACCGTTTGGCAAAAATGCCAGCCTCATATAGATACACGTTTTCAGACGGATCGAAAGCCGTCGACGCGCTAGTAATTTCAAACTTGGTCGTTACGTTGCGTCTTAAACGTCAGCCCGCGCCGAAGCTCTTTTTCTTGGTGACTCTTGACCACTGGTCCTCTAACAGATCGCAGCAGCCGTTCCCATCCCTTCACTTTGAAATCTTGAACGCCGGCGGAACGCGTCTGGCGCTGGCAGGCCTCAACGCCTCTCAGACCTTTGTGAGTGATTGCCAAGCAACGGCAGTTCCCGGCGCGCCATGGCAATCCTTGGCGGTGGAGATCAGCGGGGCGGCCAAGGAGTATTTTGACTCTGCTCATGCCGTGCGCGTTGTGCTGCCAGCCATGTTTGGTGGCAAGCCCTACGATCACGGCCCGATTTGTTACTAACTTGCATGCCACTCTTCAGCGTCCAAGTAAGGAGCGACGAGCGTGCGGAGGGCTGCTGCATTGGTCTAGGGGCCCGGGGAGACGCCTCTCCGGTGCCGAAGGTGCGCCAGTCTGGTGGTGCAAAAGCCGGCCTTAGGCGCTCCTTCAGACGCCGACGCGACGCAACAGACCTAGCCAGCCCTATTTAAGGGCGTGCGAGACAAGCTTTATTAGGAACGATGTCACCAGCAGCCAGGTGCCCCACTGGAACATCTTTGAGTCGCCTGGCTCGTAGCGGCCTGCTCTCGCGTCGACACGAGCAAGACCATCCACAAGCACTCTTGCTCTCGTTGGATCACTCTTCTCAAAGGCCACCAATTGGGCTTCGATGCCCTTGCTAGGGTCTAGGCCGAATGTGCCTAACAGATCTAATCGAGCTTGGTGTACTACCCGTCGAGCTGCAAGCACGTTGTGCGTTGGAATGGCGAGCACCACTGCGCTGACAAAACCAACGATGTCAGAGGTAACTTCGAGCCATTCAGGCGCCATGTTGCCCCACAGCGAACAATGATTCTGCGTTGGGCTCGGCAGAAACCGCTGCGAAGGATAGGTTTGTTGTGGGGTGAGAGACAACTAGCGCAAGCTCTCCTGACGACAGGCGAATCTGCTGTGCATCGAGGTCATTTTCCTCTGCAAGCCTACTCAGCAGATCCAACTGCTCATTGCCGCCAACAAGGTTCACCGATCTTGGTAAAGGTCCGCCCTCCCCAGTTACGGACAATTCCAAGAGCAATCGGAAGGCATCGAAGGCAGCCTCGTTCTCGATGACGAAGCGTTGAAGTGCGGTGCGTTCGTGCTCAGGGTATAGCTCTGAGAGCACCAAGAGTTCATCCGATTCAAACATCGTTTCACCTTTTGAGTTAGGGCAAAAAGGAAGCTGCTCTTGATGCTGCCCGGCTTTTCGGATCGTTACCGTGCCACCAAGGGCTCGCCTTGATGTCCGCGGCTAGAACGTTTTGGCAACTCGTCCCATTGTGCAGAAACGCCGCAGCCGCTACTCGCGCAGTCGCCAATCCTTTGGCACTCCACGCGCTAACGTCGATATATCTGACCTCATAGGTTGCTCCGCGATCGCCTCTTCCGGGCAGCAACCCAACGTTGCTTGTCAGACAGGCGGCCACTGCTTTCACCCAAGCGCTTTCGAGCACGGCATCCTGCGTCAAACTGCAGTTGCTCTGCTGGATGACGTCTTTTTCGGCCTGCGCCGCAATCTGGAAACCGGACAAGCTGCACATGTCAGAGCCCTCAGAACTTTCACCAGAGTGTCATGCGGTTGCCGGCGTAGTGGCAAGTAATTTGTGCAGAAATGACGCCCTTGCATTCTGGCAACGTTCTGGCAACGAACCACCAAAGCCAAAAGCATGCTATCTTTTCAGTAGCAGGCTTTCTAGCACCCATGCGGGTAAATTGGTGGGACGTGCGGGGGTCGAACCCACGACAAACGGATTAAAAGTCCGCTGCTCTACCAACTGAGCTAACGTCCCGAATCGATCTTGTTGTCGATCTTCACTGTTCACCGGCGTCGCATCGAGTCCGGCAAAGCCTACGATTATAGCGTGGCGCGAGAGGCGATTCGGTCCATCACCCACCCGGCTGCACACTGCCCGAAGGTCGAGGTGACGCTGACCACCGAGCCGTAGCCATGGCAGTTGAGCGAACCGTCGCCTTCCACCGCGCACGAGGCATCCGGCGGTGCAACGCTTTCGCGGCTGAAGACACAGGCGACGCCGATCTTCTTGCCGTCTCGCGGTGCACCGTGGGCCTTGCGCAGGCGATTGCGCACCAGGGCCAGCAAGGGGTCGTGGGTGGTGTGGGTCAGGTCATCGATCTCGACCCGGTGCGCCAGGCGCTTGCCGCCCGCAGCGCCGACGGTGATGAAGCCGGTGCGCGTCGAACGCGCCCAGGCGCTCATCGTCACCTTGGCACGCACCTGGTCACAGGCATCGATGACGGCCGTGAGGGGGCCGTTCGTCTGTTCGGCGCGCGCGACCAGCGCCAGCCAGTTCTCGGGTTCGACGAAATCGTCGATCGCGATCACCGCACAGGCCGAGTTGATCTGAGCAATGCGCTCGCGCATCGCTTCGACCTTAGCCTGGCCGACAGTGGACGCGAGCGCGTGAATCTGACGGTTGATGTTGGATTCGGCGATATGGTCCAGATCGACCAGCGTGAGGCGATCGACCCCGCTGCGCGCGAGCGCCTCGACCGCCCACGAACCGACGCCGCCGATGCCCACCACCATGATGTGAGCGCCGCGAATGTCCCGCGCTCCTGCAACACCATACAGGCGCTCGAGCCCCCCGAAGCGGCGTGCCAGGTCGGGATCCGCCACGGTGGGAAATGCGAGCGCCGCGGCGTCCATGGCGCAGCGCCCTGTCTTACTTCAGGCGCGAAAGACGCTCGCGGCCGGCCTGCGCGGCCTCGGACTGCGGGTAGGCCTTCGTCAGGTCTTCCAGCGTGCGGCGGGCCGCGCGCGTGTCCTTGAGTTCGATCTGGCAGTTGGCGATCGACAGCACCGCTTCGGGGGCCTTCGCGTGGTCCGGCGCCAGCGACAGCATCGATCGGAAATTGGCGATGGCTTCGCTGTAGTTGCGCGTCGCGTACTGCGCGTTGCCCAGCCAGAACAGCGCCGAGGGCGTGTAGCCGCTTTGGGGGTAGCGCTTCACGAACTCGGCAAAAGCGGTCTGTGCCTGCGCGAACTGGCCACTGCGAAACACGCCCAGGGCGGCATCGAAGTCGGACTTCTCGCGTGGGTCGGCGGTGAACTCGCGGCCATCGACCGCCACCTTCGCCGGCTCATTCTTCTTGAGACGGTCGTCGATGTCGGTCTGGCGCTGCTGCAACTCGGACACGGTGCGCGCAAGCTGCTCGTTCTGCCCGGTCATGCGCTGCATGTCGCCGCGCATCGTCTCGATCTGGTTTTGCAGGTCGAGCAGGCTGCGGCGCAACTGCGCGTTCTCGTCGGTCAGCCGCTGTTCCGTCTGCGTGCGCATCGCCTCGACGCGCTGGCGAAGTTCGAGGATGGCGCGGCGCGCCTCGTCATCCTCGAACAGGGCGGCGTTGGCACCGACCGAGGCGCATGCGATCAGCACCGCGAGCGCGGCGTGACGCAAACCGAATGGCCGATTCATCAACGGTAGGTGATTTCGGCGCGGCGGTTCTGCGCCCAGACGGACTCACCGCTGCCCTGCGCGGCCGGCTTTTCCTTGCCGAAGCTCACGGCTTCCACTTGGTTGTCGCTGATGCCCAGCAGGTTGAGCGCGCGGCGGACGGCTTCCGAACGCTTCTGGCCGAGTGCCAGGTTGTACTCGCGTCCGCCACGCTCGTCAGTGTGGCCTTCGACCGAGATGCGGCGCTGCGGATTGGCCTTCAGGAAGCGCGCGTGACCGTCGATGAGCGACTGGTACTCGGGCTTGAGGGTGTAGCTGTCGTAGTCGAAGTAGACGATGCGTGCAACGCCGACGGGACCTTGCGCCGTACCGGCGTTCGGGTCGATGGTGACGGGTGCCACGCCGCTGGCTGCACCGCTGCCCTGCCCGGCGCCGCCGGAACGGTCTACCACCGGGGTGTCGTTCAGCTTGGTACCGGACGAGCAACCGGCGATCAGGGCCACGATGGCCAGCGAATAAATCGTGCGTTTCAACATTAAAGACTCCTCAAGTTAATCATTGCTTTTGAAACGGACCCCAGTCCGGTTCCCGAATATCTCCGGCCTGGCCGGCCAACCGCGCCTTGATCTTGCCGTCGAGCGTGGTCGTCATCAGTGCCTCGCGCCCTCCGAGCTGCGTGGCATAGACGAGCAGTTTGCTGTTGGGGGCGAAGCTGGGGTTCTCGTCGGCGGTGGTGTCGGTGATCGCGGCCACATTGCCGGTCGCCAGTTCCATCACATGCAGTTTGAACGCGCCGCCTACGCGGGAAATGTAGGCCAACCACCGGCCGTCTCCGCTGACAGAAGGTGAAATGTTGTAAGAGCCGCTGAAGGTCACGCGCGTGGGCGAGCCCCCGTTGGCGCCCATCTTGTAGATCTGCGGCGCACCGCCGCGGTCGCTCACGAAATAGATCGTGCTGCCGTCGGCCGAGAAGGTCGGCTCGGTGTCGATGCTGCTGCTCTGCGTGAGCCGGCGCGGCTCGCCACCGGACGACGCGATGGTGTAAAGCTGCGAGCCGCCGTCGCGGCTGAGCGTGACGGCCAGCGAGTTGCCGTCGGGCGCCCAGGCCGGTGCGCTGTTGGAGCCGCGGAAGTTCGCCAGCAGACGGCGCTGGCCGCTGGCCACGTTGTGCACGTACACCACCGGCTTGCGCGACTCGAAGGACACGTAGGCCAGCTGCGACCCGTTGGACGACCACACGGGCGAGATGATGGGTTCCGGGCTGGCCAGGGCGGCCTGCGCGTTCTCGCCGTCGGCGTCGGCCACCCACAGGCTGTAGCGGCTGCCACCCTTGGTCACATAGGCGATGCGGGTCGAAAAGATGCCCTTTTCGCCGGTCAGCTTCTCGTAGACGTAGTCGGCGATGCGGTGCGACGCAAGGCGCAGGTCGCCCTGCGGCACGGTATAGCTCTGACCGCCGAGGTCCTGCCCGCGCACCACGTCCCACAGGCGGAAGCGCACGTCGAAGCGGCCATCGGCCAGCTTGGTGACGCTGCCCACCACGAGCGAATCGGCGGTGCGCTGACGCCACAGCGTGAGGTCGGGCCGCGAGGCCTCGTCGAGCGCCTGGCCGGACGCATCCACGCCGCGGAACTGACCGCTGCGCTCGAGGTCGGCTTGGACGATCGCAGAGATCTTCTGCGGCGAGGCGTCCTCACCCTTGAAGGGTGCCAGCGCAATCGGCAATTGGGTCAGCCCCACACCCGACACCTCGACCCGGAATTGGGCCAGCGCGGGAATCAGGGGCGTTGCAGCCATGGCCGCGACAAGCGCGCGGCGGGCGTTGAACGATGAAGAAGTAGGCAAGGAAGATACTGGCAACGGCTTTTTCATGCAGTTCGGAGAGTTTCGCGGCGACAAAGTTTCATGGATGGGATCACTGATGTCGGCAACCCGCGATGGTACACATTGCCAAAGCGCAACTCGTGACGCGCGCCAAATACATCAGCGTGGTCCTACAGAGAAGAGGTGAAACATCCGCCCGTAGAATCCGCCGCCATGCAGTCTTCCCCCTCCGGCGATATCGCGCGCCCTCGCCTGACGCGCCGCCTCGCCCGACTGATGTCCTGGTTCGGTGGCTCGCTGCGGTGGTGGTCGCTGGCCATCGGCGCAGCTCTGGTCGCCGCGCTCACCGAACCCCTGATGCCGGCGTTGTTGAAGCCCCTGCTCGACCGGGGCTTCACGCGCGGCCAGCTCGCGCTGTGGATGGTGCCGGCGGCCATCATCCTGCTGTTCGCGGTGCGCGGGCTGGCGCAGTTCGTCTCGCAATACGCGCTCGCGCGCATCGCCAACGAGGGCATGCAGCGCCTCCGCCGGGTGCTCTTCCAGCGCCTGCTCACGGCCGAACTCACCCTGTTCTCGCGCCAGTCGGCCAGCACCCTGTCGAACACCATCGTCTACGAGGTGCAGACCGGCTCGATGCTGCTGGTGCAGGCGCTGCTCGGGCTCACGCGCGATGGCTTCACGCTGGTCGCCCTGCTCTTCTATCTCGTCTATCTCAACTGGAAGCTGACGCTCATCGTCGGCGTGCTGGTGCCCGGCGTGGCGTGGATCATGAAGGTGCTCTCCAAGCGGCTTTACCACCTCACGCGCCTGGGCCAGACCGCCACGGACGACCTCGCCTACGTCGTCGAGGAGAACGTGCTGGCGCACCGCATGGTGCGGCTGCACGGCGCGGAGGCCGGCCAGACGGAGCGCTTCGACCGGCTCAGCCAGACCCTCAACCGCCTCGCCGTGAAGTCGACCATCGCCTCTGCCGCGATGACGCCGCTCACTCAGTTGCTCGCGGCCGTCGCGCTCTCGGTCGTGGTGATGATCGCGCTGTGGCAGAGCAGCGAGCAGGGCCTGACGGTCGGCAGTTTCGTTGCCTACATCACGGCGATGCTCATGTTGATCGCGCCGATCCGTCGCCTCGCCGACATGGCCAACCCGATCACCCGAGGCCTGGCGGCGTTGGAGCGTGGTGTCGCGTTGATCGACGATGTGGCGTCGGAAGCGCAAGGCGGCTTCTCGCTGCCGCGCGCCGAAGGTCGTATCGAGCTGCGCGACGTCGAGGTGCGCTATCGCGGCGAGGACGAGGCGCCGGCGCTTGACCGTGTCAGCCTCTCGATCGCACCGGGCGAGGTGGTCGCCTTCGTCGGTCCCTCGGGCTCGGGCAAGACCACGCTGGTCAACTTGCTGCCGCGCTTCGTGCTGCCCACCGAGGGCCAGGTGTCGGTCGACGGCCACGAGGTCAGCGGCTGGCAACTGGCCAGCCTGCGCGGCCAGTTCGCGATGGTCAGCCAGGACGTGGTGATGCTCAACGACACCCTTGCCGCCAACGTCGCGCTCGGTGCCGATATCGATCGCGAGCGCGTGCTGGCCTGCGTGGCCGCGGCCAATCTGGCGGACCACGTGAAGGGCCTGCCGCAAGGCATCGACACCGTGCTCGGCCACAACGCGACCCAGCTGTCGGGCGGCCAGCGTCAGCGCCTGGCCATCGCACGTGCGCTCTACAAGGACGCACCGGTGCTCTTGCTCGACGAAGCCACCTCGGCGCTCGACACCGAATCCGAACGGCTGGTGCAAGAGGCCCTGCAGCGCCTGATGCAGGGTCGCACCACGCTGATCGTGGCGCACCGCCTGTCGACCATCCAGCACGCCGACCGCATCGTCGTGATGGAGCGCGGCCGCATCGCCGAACAGGGCAGCCATGCACAGCTCATGGCGCTCGACGGGCTCTATGCGCGGCTGCAGACGCGGGCCGTCAGCACGGCGGCACCCGGACAGGCGCCGACGCTGTAGCCGCCGTCACAGCAAGACGATGTCGAACTGGCCCTGTCCCATGGCGGGTTCGGCCTGCAGCGAGATCGGCTTGCCGATGAAGTCGCTCAGCCCGGCTAGGTGCTGGCTCTCTTCGTCGAGCAGCAGCTCGATCACCTGGGGCGCCGCGACGATGCGGAATTCGCGTGGCGTGAACTGCCGCGCCTCGCGCAGGATCTCGCGCATCACGTCGTAGGCCGCGGTGCGCGCTGTCTTGACGATGCCCTGGCCGCCGCAGGCCACGCAAGGCTCGCACAGCATGTGGGCCAGCGATTCGCGGGTGCGCTTGCGGGTCATCTCGACCAGGCCCAGCGGCGAGAACGCGCCGGCGCTGGTCTTCACGCGGTCGCGCGCCAGCTGCTTGCGGAACTCGGCCAGCACCTGTTCACGGTGGTCATCGCGCGCCATGTCGATGAAGTCGACGATGACGATCCCGCCCAGGTTGCGCAGCCGCAATTGCCGTGCGATGGCCTGCGCGGCTTCGAGGTTGGTCTTGAAGATCGTGTCGTCGAAATTACGGGCGCCGACGAAGCCGCCGGTGTTCACATCGACGGTGGTGAGCGCCTCGGTCTGGTCGACCACCAGGTAGCCACCCGATTTCAGGTCGACGCGTCGGCCCAGGGCCTTGGCGATCTCCTCGTCGATCGAGTACAGGTCGAAGATCGGGCGCTCGCCCTTGTAGTGCTGCAGCTTGCCGGCGGCCTGCGGCATGAACTCGAGGCCGAACTTCAGCAGCACGTCGAACTGATCGCGCGAGTCGATGCGGATGGTCTGCGTCTCTTCGCTGGTCATGTCGCGCAGCACGCGCTGCAGCAGGCTCAGGTCCTGATGCAACAGGGACATGGCGGGCAGCCGGGTCGACATGTCGCGGATGCGCGACCAGGTCTTGCGCAGGTAGGCGATGTCTTCGGCCAGTTCGGCGTCGGCCGAATCCTCGCCGTTGGTGCGCAGGATGAAGCCACCGGTGTTCGCCGGCACCGTGCCGCCGCTGTCGGCCGCCGCGGCGGCATCGATCAGCGTCTGCATGCGCTTGCGCAGGCTCTCGCGCTGGTCGAGCGGAATCTTCTGCGACACGCCCACGTGGTTGTCCTGCGGCAGGAACACCAACAGCCGTCCCGCGATGCTGATCTGCGTCGACAGCCGGGCCCCCTTGGTGCCGATCGGGTCCTTGATCACCTGCACCAGCAGCGACTGGCCTTCGAACACCTGCTTCTCGATCGGCACGATCGCACTGGCGTTGCGATGGTCGCGGTCGGCCGCCTGCGTGACGGGGCGCGAGCCCGGCGTGAACGGCGCGACGATGTCGGCCACATGCAGGAAGGCCGTGCGTTCCAGGCCGATGTCGATGAAGGCCGACTGCATGCCGGGCAGCACGCGCGACACCTTGCCAAGGTAGACGTTGCCGACCAGGCCGCGCTCCAGCGTGCGTTCGACGTGCAGTTCCTGCACCGCCCCATGCTCGACCAGCGCAACCCGGGTCTCCTGCGGCGACCAGTTGATCAGTATGTCTTGCATGCGTGTCTCTGACGTGGGAGCTTAGAGCTTCAGGCCGGCCTGCCGCAGCAGCGTGGCCGTCTCGAACAGCGGGAGACCCATGATGCCCGAATAGGAGCCGCTGATGTGTTCGACGAAGGCCGCGGCCGCGCCCTGGATGCCGTAGGCGCCGGCCTTGCCGAGCGGCTCGCCGCTGGCGGCGTAGCGGGCGATCTGCGCGCGGGTCATCGGCGCGAAGCGCACGCGCGACACGCTCAGGGCGGCGTGGCGCCGGCGCCCCTGCTGCACGGCGACGGCAGTGAGCACGCGGTGCGTGCGGCCGGCAAGCTGCGAGAGCATGCGCTCGGCATCGCGCCCGTCCTCCGGCTTGCCGAGGATCGTGCGGCCGAAGGCGACCGTCGTATCGGCGCAGAGGATCGGCGCAGGCGGGAGCTTGAGCCGGCGATGCCGCGCGACCGCCGCATCGAGCTTGAGCCCGGTCACACGCTGCACGTAGGCCGACGGCAACTCGCCGGGGCGCAGCGCTTCGAGCGCTTCTGCGTCCTCGTCGGGCGCGGCCAGCAGCAGTTCGTGGCGCACACCCAACTGCCCCAGCAACTGGGCGCGGCGCGGGCTCTGCGAGGCCAGATAAAGAAACAGGTCACTCATTCGCGGTGGTACGGATGGCCGGCATTGACCGACCAGGCACGGTAGAGCTGCTCGACCAGCAGCACGCGCGCCATGGCATGCGGCAAGGTGAGGTCGGACAGGCGGATGCGTTCGTGCGCGGCGGCCTTGAAGGCCGGGTCGAGCCCATCGGGACCACCGATGACCAGCGCCACGTCGTCGCCTTCGAGCTGCCAGTTCTGCAACCGCGCGGCCAATGCCTTGGTGGTGAGCGCGGTGCCGCGCTCGTCGAGCGCCACGATGCGCATGCCCTTGGCGATGGCGGCCTCGATGCGCTCGCGCTCGGCCGCGTAGAGCGTGTCGAGCGTCTTCGAGCCGCGCGGCTCGGTCTTGACGGCGCGCAACTCGAGCTTGAGCTCGGGCGGGAAGCGCTTGGCGTAGTCGTCCCAGGCGGTCTGCGCCCAGTCGGGCATGCGCTGCCCGACCGCGACCACCAGCAGCTTCATTTGCTGCGCGGAGCAGTCTTGCGCGCGGGCGCCTTCTTGGCGGCGGCCTTCTTCAGGGGTGCGCCGATCTTCTTCACCGGAATCTTCTTGGCGGGGGCGGCGCCCGAGGCCGATGTCTTGCGTGCCGGGGCGCGACTGGTTTTTCTCGGGGCCGGCTTGGCCTTCAGCTTCTCGGCCTTGGCTTCCAGCTCGGCTTCGCGGATGGCGGTCTTGGCGGCACTCGCGCGGCGCAGCGACGTCACCGGCTTCTCGGCCTTCTTGTCCTTCGGCGCGCTGCTGTCGGCATTCACCGCGGCCGGCTTGGCCGCACCGAGCTTGAGCCGCACCGGCTTGTCGCCCCAGATTTCCTCGAGGTGGTAGTACTGGCGGATCGCCGGCTGCATGATGTGCGCCACGGCGGCGCCGCAGTCCACGATGATCCATTCGCCGTTGTCCTCGCCCTCGATGCGCGGCTTCGGAAAGCCGGCTTCCCGCACCGCGTCGCGCACGCTGGAGGCGAGCGCCTTGGTCTGGCGGTTGGACGTGCCCGAAGCGACGATCACGCGCTCGAACAGCGGCGAAAGATGCTCGGTGTCGAAAACCTGGATGTCCTGCGCCTTGACGTCTTCGAGCCCGTCGATGATGGCTCGCTGGAGTTTCTGGGTGTCTTTCTTGGCGGCGGCTTCAGTGGTCATCAGGCGGGAGCGTAGAGGTGGTGTTGGTCAATATAGCGCGCAACGTCGGGGGGAACCAGCGCAGCGACGTTCTCCCCGCGGGCAGCGCGGGTGCGGATGTCGGTTGCACTGGTGTCCACCGGGGGAAGTTCGAGCGTCTCGAAGCGCGCGCCGGCCGGCAGGCCGGGCAGCGTCCGCGGATCGAAGCGAATCGCCGATCCATCGGAGCCGGCGGATTCTAACCGCTCAGCTATGGAAACAATAGCAATGGACAGAATCTCCTGCCAGCCGTGCCAGCGGGGCAGCGCCACCGCCTGGTCGCTGCCCATGATGAGCACCGGCTGCATCGCCGGAAAATCGCGCCGCAGCTCGCGCAGCGTGTCCAGCGTGTAGGTGGGCCCGGTGCGCTGC
This sequence comes from Variovorax sucrosi, assembly GCF_051216635.1. Taxonomy (NCBI): domain Bacteria; kingdom Pseudomonadati; phylum Pseudomonadota; class Betaproteobacteria; order Burkholderiales; family Comamonadaceae; genus Variovorax; species Variovorax sucrosi. Next base: position 110,967 of record NZ_JBPJZU010000002.1, read on the forward strand.
AGTTCGCGCGCATCCACCACCACCTGCGGCAATGGGCCGAAGGCCAGTTGCGCCATCGCCAGACGGTCGGCGGCCCGGCTCAGGGGGCGGGTCTTGTGCCAGGCGTCGCCGGTCGGGAAGATGCGCAGTTGGCTGAGCGACAGCTGCGCCAGCGCCGCTTCGACCAGCGCGACGTGCGTGTTGTGCGGCGGGTCGAAGGCCCCGCCGAACACACCCAGGCGCGCAGGCATCAAAGCCATTCGCGGCGCACGATGAAGTCGCTGTAGAGCGCGGCTTCGGGCGTGCCCGGCGCCGGCGACTGCTGGTAGGCCCAGCTCGCCAGCGGCGGCATCGACAGAAGGATCGACTCGGTGCGGCCGCCCGACTGCAGGCCGAAATGCGTGCCGCGGTCCCACACCAGGTTGAACTCGACGTAGCGGCCGCGCCGGTACAGCTGGAAGGCGCGCTCGCGCTCGCCGTAGGGCGTGTCGCGCCGACGCTCGACGATCGGCAGGTAGGCCGGCAGGAAGGTGTCGCCGACGGCACGCAGCATCGCGAAGCTGTCGTCGAAGCCGAGCTCGGAGAAGTCGTCGAAGAAGACGCCGCCGATGCCGCGCTGCTCGTTGCGGTGCTTGAGGACGAAGTACTCGTCGCACCAGGTCTTGAAGCGCGGGTACTTGTCGTTGCCGAAGGGCGCCAGGGCATCGCGGCAGCTGCGGTGGAAGTGCACCGCATCGTCTTCGAAGCCATAGATCGGCGTGAGGTCCATGCCACCGCCGAACCAGCACACCGGCGCACCGCCTTCGGGCTGCGCCGCGATCATGCGGACGTTCATGTGGACGGTCGGCACGTACGGATTGCGCGGGTGGAACACCAGCGACACGCCCATGGCCTCGAAGGGTGCACCCGCCAGCTCGGGTCGGTGCTGCGTGGCCGAGGGCGGCAGCCGTGGCCCGCGCACCCGTGAGAAGCCGCAGCCGGCGCGCTCGAACAGCGCGCCGCCTTCGAGAATGCAGGTGAGGCCGCTGCCCTGCAGCGCCTCGCCCGGTTCCTTCTGCCAGGCATCGCGCACCGCCGTGCCGCCATCGGCCGCCTCCACAGCGGCCATGATGCGCCCTTGCAGGCCGCGCAGGTAGTCGCCGACGACGGCCGGGTCGACCCGCATCAGCCGTTGCGCGCCTGAAGCGCGCGGAATCCGATGTCCTTGCGGTACTGCACGCCATCGAAGCGCACCTGCGCGGCCACCTCGTAGGCACGCTGCTGCGCCAGCTTCACGCTGTCGGCCAGCACCGTCACGCACAGCACCCGGCCGCCGCTGGTCTTCAGCTCGGCGCCGTCGAGTGTCGTGCCCGCATGGAACACCATGGCATCGGGCGCTTCGGCCGGGATGCCGGCGATGCGGTCGCCCTTGCGCGGCGATTCGGGGTAGCCGTGGGCCGCGAGCACCACGCCCAGCGCGACGCGGCGGTCCCATTCCAGGTCGACCTGGTCGAGCGTGCCGTCGGTGGCATGCCAGAACACCTCGAACAGATCGGACTTGAGCCGCATCATGATCGGCTGGGTCTCGGGGTCGCCCATGCGGCAGTTGAACTCGAGCGTCTTGGGCTGGCCAGCCGCGTCGATCATCAGGCCAGCATAGAGGAAACCGGTGAACGGGATGCCGTCCTTCTCCATGCCGCGGATGGTCGGCAGGATGATCTCGCGCATCGCCTTGGCGTGCACCTCGGCCGTCACCACCGGTGCCGGCGAATAGGCGCCCATGCCGCCGGTGTTGGGGCCTTCATCGCCATCCAGCAGGCGCTTGTGGTCCTGGCTGGTCGCCATGGCTGCCACGTTCTTGCCGTCGCACATGACGATGAAACTGGCTTCTTCACCCTGCAGGAACTCTTCGATGACCACCCGGGCGCCGCCGGCGTTGTGGGCCACGCCGAACTTGTTGTCGACCAGCATGAAGTCGATGGCGTCGTGCGCTTCCTGCGCCGTCATCGCCACCACCACGCCCTTGCCGGCCGCCAGACCGTCGGCCTTGACGACGATCGGCGCGCCCTTCGCATCGACATAGGCGTGGGCCGCGGCCGCATCGGTGAAGGCCTCGTACTCGGCCGTCGGAATCTTGTGGCGCTTCATGAAGGCCTTGGAAAAGGCCTTGGAGCTTTCGAGCTGCGCGGCCGCCTGCGTCGGGCCGAAGATGCGCAGGCCGTGGGCGCGGAACTCGTCGACCACGCCGGCCGCCAGCGGGCCTTCGGGGCCGACCACCGTCAGCGCGATCTTTTCCTTCTGGGCCCATTCACGCAGCGCCACCGGGTCGGTGATGTTCACCGTCTCGAAGCGCCGGTCGGTGGCCGTGCCGCCGTTGCCGGGCGCCACGTAGAGCTTGGAGACGCGCTCCGACTGGGCCAGGCGCCACGCCAGGGCATGTTCGCGGCCGCCACCGCCGATGACAAGCGTCTTCATTCGGAGATCACCGCGTTGTGGAACACGTCCTGCACGTCGTCGAGGTCTTCGATGATGTCCAGCAGCTTCTGCATCTTCGCGCCCTCCTCGCCCGACAGCTCGATCGTGTTCTCGGCCCGCATGGTGACCTCGGCCACGTCGGGGACCAGACCGGCGGCCTCGAGGGCGTTCTTCACGGCCTCGAAATCGGTCACCGCCGTCAGCACCTCGATGGCGCCATCCTGGTCGGTCACAACGTCTTCGGCGCCAGCCTCGAGCGCGACCTCCATCACCTTGTCCTCGTCCGCACCCGGCGCGAAGACGAACTGCCCGCAATGCTTGAACTGGAAGGCCACCGAACCTTCGGTGCCCATGTTGCCGCCGTGCTTGGAGAAGGCGTGGCGCACCTCGGCCACGGTGCGCACGCGGTTGTCGGTCATGGTGTCGACGATGATCGCCGCGCCGCCGATGCCGTAGCCCTCGTAGCGGATCTCCTCGTAGCTCACGCCTTCGAGGTTGCCGGTCGCCTTGTCGATGTTGCGCTTGACGGTGTCGATCGGCAGGTTGACCGCCTTGGCCTTCTCGACCGCGAGGCGCAGGCGCGGGTTGGTCGTCAGGTCGCCGCCGCCCAGCCGCGCGGCCACGGTGATCTCACGAATCGCGCGGGTCCAGAGCTTGCCCCGCTTCTCGTCCTGCCGGCCCTTCCGATGCTGAATATTTGCCCATTTGCTGTGTCCGGCCATGGCTTCCTCTCTCGCTGTCGTGTGTTGTCAAAGCAGCCACGAGTTTACTGTCCGCCGCACGCAACGCCGGTCCAGATCAGGCCGGGGCGGCACACGCTTTTGGGGATAATCCGCCGATGACGCCATTGCCCTCGACCGTGCCCGCCGACCCGGCCCTGCTGCCACCGCACGCACCGCTGCCGCTCTACTACGGGAACGAGGACGAACACCAAGCCTTTCTGCGCCGAATCTTCGACGACACCGCCCCCGACTACGACCGCATCGAGCGTGTGCTGGCCTTCGGTTCCGGCCCCTGGTACCGCCGCAGCGCCCTGCAGCGCGCCGGCCTGCGCACGGGGGCCGAAGTGCTCGACGTCGGCATCGGCACCGGCCTGGTGGCACGCGAAGCCCTGCGCCTCATCGGCCCGACCGGCCGCCTGGTCGGTGTCGATCCGAGCGCCGGCATGATGAAGCAGATCGACCTGCCCGGCGTCGAACTCGTCCAGGGCAAGGCCGAAGCCCTGCCGCGGCTCGACGCCAGCAGCGATTTCGTCAGCATGGGCTATGCGTTGCGTCACATCAGCGACGTGGCGGCCGCCTTCGGCGAGTTTCATCGCACACTGCGCCCCGGCGGCCGGGTGCTGGTGCTGGAAATCAGCAAGCCGCGCGGCCGCATCGGCACGGCGCTGCTCAAGGCCTACATGCGCGCCGTGGTGCCGCTCATCGCCCGCTTCATCGGCCGGCGCCACGACACCGCCGAGCTGTGGCGCTACTACTGGGACACGATCGAAGCCTGCATTCCGCCCGAGCAGGTCATGCAGGCGCTGCGCGACGCCGGCTTCAGCGATGTGCGCCGGCATGTCGAACTGGGCGTGTTCTCCGAGTACACCGCCGTCAAACCCGCATGAGCCCCGCCGACAGCGCACCCGCAGACCGCTGCGATGTCCTGATCATCGGCGGCGGCCCGGCCGGCGCCACCGCCGCGGCGCTGCTCGCGCGCCAGGGCCGGCAGGTCGTGATGCTGGAGAAGGCGCACCACCCGCGCTTCCACATCGGAGAATCGCTGCTGCCAGCCAACGTGGCGCTTTTCGACAAACTGGGCGTGCGCGAGCAGATCGAGCGCATCGGGATGCCCAAGTGGGGCGTCGAGTTCGTCTCGCCCGACCATGACCACGTGGCCCGGCTCGAATTCGCCGAAGCCTGGGACAAGTCCATGCCCTATGCCTGGCAGGTGCGCCGCTCGGAGATGGACGAGATCCTTTTCCGCAACGCCGCCGCGCAGGGCGCGACGACGATCGAGGGCGCCCGCGTGCGCGACGTGCAGTTCGACGTCGACGGCGCCACCGTGCAGGCCACGCTCGACGACGGCGCCGCGCGCACCTGGCGCGCCCGCTTCGTCATCGACGCCTCCGGCCGCGACACCTTCCTCGGCAACAAGTTCAAGGCCAAGCAGAAGAACCCGAGGCACAACAGCGCCGCCCTCTTCGGCCACTTCGCCAACGCGCTGCGGGGCGAGGGCAAGCTCGAAGGCAACATCACGATCTTCTGGTTCCAGCATGGCTGGTTCTGGTACATCCCGCTGGCCGACGGCAGCACCAGCGTGGGCTCGGTGTGCTGGCCGCATTACCTGAAGTCGCGCACCAAGCCGTTGAACGAATTCTTCGCCGACACCATCGCGATGTGCCCGGAGCTCGTCGAGCGCCTGAAGGGCGCGACGCTGGTCGACGACGCGGTGTACGCCACCGGCAACTACGCCTACACCAGCACGCACTGCAGCGGCGAGCGCTACCTGATGCTGGGCGATGCCTTCACCTTCGTCGACCCGGTGTTCTCCTCGGGCGTGTACCTGGCGATGCACAGCGCCTTCGAAGGCGCCGAGGTCGTCGCCATCACGCTCGACCAGCCGAAGCGAGCCGCCGCGGCCCGGCGGCGCTTCGAGCGCTACATGCGCAAGGGGCCGCGCGAGTTCTCGTGGTTCATCTTCCGCGTGACCAACCCGACCATGCGCGAGTTCTTCATGTACCCGCAGAACCCGTTCCGGGTGAAGGAGGCCCTGATGTCGCTGCTGGCCGGCGACGTGCACGGCAAGACGCCCATCTGGGGTTCGCTGCGGGTGCTCAAGGGCATCTACTACGCCGTCTCGGCCTCCCATCCGCGGCGCACCTGGGAGGCCTGGCGCCGGCGTCGCCACAACATCCGCGATCTCGGCTTGCTGGCCGGCGAGAACATCCAGGAAGTGAAATGAACGCAGCGCTGGCGCCTCACGACCGAATTCGCAACACAGCCCACCGGGTGGAGGTTTTTTGATGAGTGCTCGAGAACTGTTGAAGATCCCGCCGCTTCGCGTCGAACGGCTCAGCCTGTCGCAAGGGCTGGCCATGGCCGCCGGTGGCAGTTCGCCCTTCGGCGGCCTCGGCTACGGCACGCCCGACAACCTCGCGTGGATGCCGACGGTGAACGCCCAGGTGCTGTCCGACGGCGGGCCGATGGCCGATGTCTGGCACGCCAACGGCGAGATCCGCTCCGGCACCACCGGTGTCGCGCGCTGGCGCACCGACGGCCACTGGGTGCTGGGCGCCATCGATCTGGATGAGGCCGTCGAGCATCAAGGCGTCGCCAAGCTGGCCGAGCGCGCCTACACCGACCTCTTTCGCGCGCTGGCCGACAGCGGCTGCCCTCACCTGCTGCGCATCTGGAACTACCTGCCGCAGATCAACGGCGACGGCGGTGGCCTCGAGCGCTACCGCCAGTTCAACATGGGCCGCCAGCAAGCCTTCCTGGACGCCGGCCAGGCCGCCTTCGAAGGGGCGCCCGCCGCCTGCGCCCTGGGCATTCGCCAGGGCTCGCTGTGCATCCGCTTCCTGGCCGGCCAGATCGCGCCGCTGCCGGTCGAGAACCCGCGCCAGGTGTCGGCCTACCGCTACCCCGAAACCTACGGCCCGCGCTCGCCCACCTTCTCGCGCGCGGCGCTGGCCGATCTCGGCGGCGGCGACGTGGCCCTCTTCATCTCCGGCACGGCCAGCATCATCGGCCACGAGACGGTCCACCTCGGTGACGTGCGCGCCCAGACGGCTGAAACCCTGCGCAACCTGACGGCCGTGATCGAGGCGGCGAACGCGCGCACCAGCGCCCGATTCGCCCTGCCGAAGCTCGAAGCCGTGGTGTACGTGCGCCACGTGGCCGATGCGCCGGTGGTCCGTCAGGTGCTGGTCGACACGCTCGGCGCCGACGCACCCACGGTGCGCCAGGCGGTCTACCTCGAGGCCGACATCTGCCGCCAGGACCTGCTGGTCGAGATCGAGGCGCACGCCGTGGCGCCAGGGGCCCTCGGCGCGTGACGAAGGCGGGCTCGCGATGAAGACGCTGCTGCGCCGGGCCCTGTCGATTGCCCTCGCGCCGCCGCTCTACGCCCTGCTGCTCGGCCTCGGCCTGGTGTCGCTCGGCTGGAACCTGGTCGCGATGCTGCTGTACCCGGTGCTGCCGCCGGACACCGCCCGGCCGCTGGGCCGCCGCGTCATCGCCGGTGCCTACCGCCTGTTCTGGGCCATCGCGTCGGTCACCGGCATGATGCGCATCGACGCGCGCTGCCTCGATGCGTTGCGCGACGAGCGCGGCCTGATCCTCGTGGCCAACCACCCGACCATGCTCGACGCCCTGCTGCTGGTGTCGCGGCTGCCGCGCAGCGCCTGCATCATGAAGGCCGGGCTGATGAAGAACGTGTTTCTCGGTGGCGGGGCGCGGCTGGCGCACTACATCCGCAACGACTCGGCCCACACCATGGTGCGGCTGGCGGTGCAGGACCTCCGGCGCGGCGGCCAGCTCGTGATCTTCCCCGAGGGCACGCGCACGGTGACGCCGCCGCTCAACGCCTTCCGGCCGGGCGTCACGCTGATCGCCAAGCTGGCGCAGGCGCCGATCCAGACCGTCTTCATCGACACCGATTCGCCGTACCTCGGCAAAGGCTGGCCGTTCTGGCGCGTGCCGCCGCTGCCGCTGGTCTTCACGCTGCGCCTGGGCGATCGCTTTGCGCCGACGCCGAACAGCGCCGCCCTGCTGCTCGAGCTCGAACTTTACTTTCGCCACTCCATGGAACAGAGCGCCACCCAGGCGCCGATCGAATGCAAGAACCTTCGCGCACCCATCTCGTCCTGATTCCCAGCTACAACACAGGCGAGCGCCTGTTCTCCACCGTGGCGGCAGCGCGTGCGCAATGGAACCCCGTCTGGGTCGTGATCGACGGCAGCACCGACGGCACGGGCGAACGCCTGCAGCAGCTCGCCGCCGCCGATCCGGGCCTGCGCGTATGGCAACTGCCCGAGAACCAGGGCAAGGGCGCCGCCGTGCTGCGAGGGCTCGAAGCGGCGCGCGAAGCCGGCTTCACCCATGCGCTGGCGATGGATTCCGACGGCCAGCATCCGGCCGACCTCATCCCTGCCTTCATGCGGGCGTCGCAGGCACGGCCCGACACCCTGGTGCTCGGCCGCCCGATCTTCGATGCCAGCGCGCCCCGGGTGCGGGTGTGGGGCCGCAAACTCTCCAACGGCTGGACCCACATCGAGACCCTCTGGGCCGGCGTCGGCGACTCGCTCTACGGCTTTCGCATCTACCCGGTGAACGCGCTGATCGACGTGATGCGTACCCAGCCCTGGATGCGCCGCTTCGACTTCGACACCGAAGCCGTGGTGCGACTGGTCTGGAACGGCGTCAAGCCGCAGAACGTCGATGCGCCAGTGAAGTACCTCACGGCCGCCGAGGGCGGCGTGTCGCACTTCAACTATGTGCGCGACAACCTGCTGCTGTCGTGGATGCATGCGCGTCTGATGGCCGAGTTCCTGCTGCGCCTGCCGTCGCTGTTCATGAAACGACTGCGGGGCCTGCCGCCCTTCCAGCCTTGAAGCCCCCGCACCACCTGCAAGCCCTCTCGCCGTGGACTGCCGAGATCGGCTACCGCATGCGCAAGCTGCTGTGGCTGAAGGTGCTCGGCACCACGGCGGTCACCTCCGCCTTCTTCATCGGCTACTTCTACGTGCTGCGCCACCCGGTGTTCCCGGTCGTCGTGATGCCCGAAACGGCGCTCGACCGCTGGATCGGTTTCCAGCCGGGCGCCCTGTTCATCTATCTCAGCCTCTGGTTCTACATCGGTGTGGGGCCGGGCCTGCAGCGCGGCTTCTGGGAGCTGGTGGTCTATGGCCTCTGGCTGACCGCGATGAGCCTCACCGGGCTCCTGCTGTTCTACCTCTGGCCCACCGCCGTGCCGCCGCTGGGCTTCGACGCCTCGGGCTATGCGGGCTTCGCGCTGCTGCAGGGCGTGGACGCGGCCGGCAACGCCTGCCCGTCGCTGCATGTGGCCACGGCGATGTTCACCACCCTCCGGATCGAGCAGGTGCTGCGCGACGCCGGCGTGCCGCGCTGGCTGCGCGTCGGCAACGCGCTGTGGTTCCTCGCCATCGCCTGGTCGACCCTGGCCGTCAAGCAGCATGTGGCACTCGACGCATTGGCCGGCGCCGCCCTCGGCATTGCCTTCGCGCTGCCGTCGATGCGCTGGCGGCCCGGAACTCAGCAGATATCATCGCCCACGACTCGCAGAGCGGAAAACACACCATGAGTTCGTTGAAGGAATTGCAGGATCTGATCCAGGAAAAGTACGGCATCCCGTCGTCCGAACTGGACCCCCACGCCTCGATGCGCGAGAAGGGCCTCGACTCGCTGGCGCTGGCCGAATTCATCTTCGAGATCGAAGACAAGTTCGGCATCGAAGTCCCCGACGACAACCCGAACATCGACACGCTGGCCGAACTCGCCGCGCTGGTCGACAAGGTCCGCACCGCGAAAGTCGCCTAAGGGCCACTGCCACGATGAGCACTGTCGTCGTCACGGGTTTGGGCGTCGTTGCGCCGCACGGCGACGACCCGCACGCCCTCTTCGCCGCGCTGATGCGGGGCGAATCCGCACTCAAGCCCGTCTTTCCCGAACTGCCCAAGCCCGCAGCGGCCGCCACGGTCGACTTCGACGCCGCCCGCTGGTTCACCAAGCTGCAGCTCGCAGGGGTCGACCGGGTGAGCCAGCTCGCCGTCGCCGCGGCCGACCTGGCCTGGCGCGATGCCGCGCTGGCCGCCGATGCGATTGCGCCGGAACGCATCGGCGTCTTCGCCGGTTGCGGCATGGGCGGTGCCGCCGCGCTGGAAGTTGCCTATCGCAGCAGCAATGGACGCGTGCCGCCGCTCACCATCCCGGCCTTCATGCCGAACGCCCCGGCGTCGCACGTCGCGATGCGCCAGCGCGCGCAGGGCCCGGTGCTCACCTACTCCGTGGCTTGCGCGTCGTCGTCGCTGGCGATCGCCGAAGCGGCCAAGGCGGTGCGACACGGCGAGGTCGACGTGGCTATCGCCGGCGGCAGCGAATCGCTGATCGTCCCCGGCGTGGTGCTGGCCTGGCAGGCCATGCAGACGCTGGCGCACTTCCAACCCGGCGAAGCGGCCACGGCGGTGCGGCCCTTCGCCGCCGACCGCAGCGGTTTCGCATTGGGCGAAGGCGCCGCCTTCCTGATCCTGGAATCGGAAGCGCACGCCCGCCGCCGCGGTGCCACACCGCAGGCCACGCTGGCCGGTTGGGGGAGCAGTTGCGACGCCACCCACCTCACCAAGCCCGACGTCGAAGGCCAGGCCCGTGCGCTGCGTGCCGCCCTGCGGCAGGCCGGGCTCACGCCGCGCGACATCGGCTACTGCAACGCGCACGGCACCGCCACGCGCATCGGCGATGCGGTCGAACGCGATGCGCTGGCCGCCGTGTGGGGCGATGCACTCGACGACCTGCGCGTGAGTTCGACCAAGGCTCTGCACGGCCATCTGCTGGGCGGCGCTGGCGCGCTGGAGGCGGTCATCACCGTGATGGCCCTGCGCGAACAGCAACTGCCGCCGAACGCGCACTGCGGCGAGATCGATCCCGCCTGCGCGCTGAACCTGGTGCGCGACAGGGGTGCGCAAGCCTCGCAGCTGCGCGCCGCCATCAGCAGCTCCTTCGCCTTCGGCGGCACGAACTCGGTTCTGCTGTTCACCCGCTGAGCAGGCTCTGCGTGTGAAGCGTCAAGAGGTTCTTTCGTGATTTCGGATTTCGGGACATAGGCGGCTGGCGATCTGCGGCCAACCAGCTATGGCGTCAAAGATTGGCCGCCGGGGACATCCGTCCCGCGGCGCGTCGCGTCGAGGCGAACGCGCTCGTGCCCAGCCACCGCCACAGGTCTTCAGCGTCGCGCCTGGCCCCATCAATACGGATTTCGCGCGACTGAAGGGCCTGCTGAGGCGTGCGGTCACCCGCCCACACTTCGGTCAAGGCGCGCACGGAAGCCTCCACCACGAGCGTCAGCTCGCGCCCTGGGTCGTCGCGACACAGGTCGGCCACACCGTCCTCCACGACGAGCCACCAAGCGCGCTCGCGAGTCCGTGCGTCGCGCAGCTGGAAGTGGATGACCACGGGCCTGGATGGGAACTCCTGGATGCACGCGAATCGACGCATATCCCACATGAGCAAGCCCGCATCCAGTTCATCGTCGCGCAGGCGGCTGCCAATCCACTGCGCACCCCAATGGCCCAGCGCCATGACAATGGGCCGAAGTTCCTCGCCAGCCTCTGTGAGGCTGTATTCCCAAACCTTGCCGACGGCGTCGCGGCGCACGACACCGAATTCCTCCAGGCGTTGAAGCCGCTGCGCCAGCAGGCTGGTGGACATTCGCGGTACGCCGCGATGCAGGTCGTTGAAGCGCTTGCTGCCGCACAGCAACTCGCGCACAACCAGCGGCGTCCATCGCTCGCACAACACCTCTGCACCCCTGGCAACGGTGCAGAACTGACCGTAGCTGCTTTCCATCGCATCGTCTCCGGAGCGTAAACGCTTCAGATTCTGGACTGGTCCGGGCGCCTGGTCACGCGCAAGCTGTCCATATCGGGCAACGCCCGCCCAGGAAAGACGCCATGACGAAGATCGCCATCATTCAGCGCCCGCCGGTCTTGCTCGATCGTGGCGCCACCCTCACAAGGGCCGTGCAATGGGTCGCCGAGGCCGCAGCGGCAGGGGCGTCGCTGATCGTCTTTCCCGAGTCGTTCATTCCGGGTTACCCGTCCTGGATATGGCGACTCGCGGCAGGGAAGGATGGCGCCGTCATGGGCCAATTGCACGCGCGCTTGCTGGCCAACGCGGTTGACGTCGGTGGCGGCGACCTGGCCGAACTGTGCGAGGCCGCCCGCACCCACAACGTGACGATCGTGTGCGGCATCAATGAACGAGATCGGGAGCACGGCGGCGGGACGCTCTACAACACCGTCGTTGTCGTCGGCACCGACGGCAGGGTGCTGAACCGGCACCGCAAGTTGATGCCAACCAACCCTGAACGCATGGTTCACGGCTTGGGGGACGCGTCCGGCTTGCGCGTGGTCGACACGCCTGCCGGCCGGATCGGCGGCCTCATCTGCTGGGAGAACTACATGCCGCTGGCGCGCTACGCGCTCTACGCCCAGGGCGTGGAGATCTACGTCGCGCCCACCTACGACAGTGGGGACGCCTGGATCGGCACGATGCGCCATATCGCGCTCGAAGGCCGTTGCTGGGTGGTCGGCAGTGGCACGGCGCTGCGTGCCAGCGACATCCCCCACGACTTCCCGGCCTGCGCAGCGCTGTTCCCCGATCCCGAGGAGTGGATCAACGACGGCGATTCGGTGGTGGTCGATCCCATGGGGAAGATCGTCGCGGGCCCATTGCGCCGCGAGGCCGGCATCCTGTATGCAGAGGTCGATACGGCGCGCGTCGCGCCGTCACGCCGAACGCTCGACGTCATCGGGCACTACGCGCGCCCGGACATCTTCGAGCTACGGGTGCGCCGCGCGCCGGCGACACCCGTGCGCTACGTTGACGGGTAAGCGCCGCGTACCCAAGAAGACCCCAAACCTCATCACTTTTCCCGGAGATGACTCATGACGATCAAACTCACACGGATGGATGGCGGGACAGTGGACCTTGCGCCGGAGATCCTGCAGTCATTCAGGGCCGCATTCAAAGGCCAGGTGCTGACTGCGGATGACCCCGAATACGAGGAGTCGCGCAAGATCTGGAACGCGATGATCGATCGTCGCCCTGGCCTGGTGGCTCGTTGCACCGGGACGGTCGATGTCGTGCAGGCCGTTCGGTTCGCGCGTCAGCACGGGCTTCTCAGTTCCGTGCGCGGCGGCGGCCACAACATCGCAGGGCTTGCGGTCTGCGAGGGCGGCCTCATGATTGACATGTCGCTGCTGAGAGGCGTTTGGGTCGATCCCGTTTGCCGAACGGCTCGCGCGCAAGCCGGCTGCACACTGGCCGAGGTCGACCGCGAGACACAGCTGCACGGGCTCGCAGCCGTGCTCGGTTTTGTTTCTGCCACCGGGATTGCAGGCCTCACCGTCGGCGGCGGATTTGGCTACCTCACGCGTCGCCACGGCTGGACCTGCGACAACGTGGCATCGATGGAAGTGGTGACCGCCGGCGGCGACGTCTTGCGTGTGTCTGCGGAGGAGCACGAGGATCTGTTCTGGGCGCTGCGTGGCGGTAGCGGCAACTTCGGAATCGTCACATCCTTTGAGTACCGACTTTTCCCCGTCGGCCCCGAAATCCTGGGAGGCGCGATCGCGTGGCACGGCGACGACGCCAGGCAAGTTCTCGACGCCTACCGTGAGTTCAGCGCAGAGGCGCCGCGCGAACTGACCAGCGTGGCTGTTCTGCGGATTGCGCCGCCGGCACCCTGGCTCCCGAAGGAGGTGCACGGCAAGCCGATCGTCGCCATCTTCGTCTGCTACTCCGGCAAGCTCGAGGACGGAGAAGCATTGATCGCGCCGCTGCGCGGCCTTGGTCGGCCCCTGGCCGACATCGTGGCGCGTCGGCCGTATACGCAGATGCAGAGCCTGCTCGATGCCACGCAGCCCAAAGGACGGCGCTACTACTGGAAGTCACACTACCTGCCAGGCATCGATCGCCAGACCATTGACCTCGCCGTGGAGCATGCGGGCCGAATTCAATCGCCCCATTCGGCCATCCTTCTGTTCCAGATACAGGGTGCGTTGGGCGAACTGCCTGCCGGGTATTCGCCGGCAGGCAATCGAGACGCGGCCTATGTGCTGAACATCGCCGGGTCTTGGGAGAAGCCGGGCGATGACGACATCCATGTCAAGTGGGCGCGGGACTGCTTCGAAGCGACGCGCTCCTGCTCGACAGGCGGGGCATACATCAACTTCCTGACCGAGGACGAGGGCCAGGACCGCATCGAGGCCGCGTACGGTCGATCCAACCTGGACAGACTCGCGGCGCTCAAGCGCAAGTACGACCCCGAAAACTTCTTCCGCCACACAAAGAGTGTCTCCGGTTGAACCGACTGACTTGATCGACGTTCTGCTTCTGCTGCGCGTCGCGCCACTACACCATCCCGCCGTTGATCGAGATCACCTGCCCGGTGATGTAGGCCGCATCGGGGCTGGCCAGGAAGCCGGCCAGCGCGGCCACTTCGTCGGGCGTGCCGGCGCGCTTGACCGGCACCATCTGCTGGATAAGGGCCGGGTCGAACACGGCGTCGGCCATCGGCGACGCGATGATGCCGGGCGCGATGGCGTTGACCGTCACGCCGCGCGCCGCCACTTCGAGCGACAGTGCCTTGGTCGCGCTGTTGAGCGCGCCCTTGGCCGCGGCGTAGTTGACCTGGCCGCGGTTGCCGGTGAGCGAGGCCACCGACGAGATGTTCAGGATGCGGCCCCAGCGGGTGCGCAGCATCGGCAGCAGCAGCGGCTGCGTGACGCGGAAGAAGCCATTGAGCGACACGTCGATCACCTTGTGCCACTGCTCGGGCCGCATGCCCGGCAGCACCGCGTCGTCGTGCACGCCGGCGTTGTTCACCAGGATCTGCACCGGCCCGCCGGCCAGCATCGCCGCGCAGCCGGCGGCCGTGCCCTCGTCGCTGCGCAGGTCGAAGACATGGCATTCGGCGGTGCCCCCGGCCGCGGTGATGGTGGCGGCCAGTTCCTCGACCGCCTGCGGGCGCGAGCTGGCGTGCAGCAGCACGGTGGCGCCGTCGCGCGCCAGGCGCTGGGCGATGGCCGCGCCGAGGGCGCCGCTGGCGCCGGTGATGAGGGCGCGTTTTCCGGACAGGGACATGGCGTTCATTTCGTCGAGGTAGGGGTGGCAGGAGGCAACGGGGTGTTGAGCACGACGACGGCGCGGCCTTCGGCCAACGCACGGCCTTGGGCGTCCTTCACCGCGAATTCGTAGAGCACCTGGCTGGCGTCGCCCGACAGGCGTTTCGCGTGCACCTGCAGCGAACCCGGCACATCGTCGAAGCGGTCGACCGAGAACCTCACATTGCGCGCGCTCGCCAGGAAGCCGGCCGAGGGCTCGGCATCGTCTGGCGCCAGTACGCCGCCGTGCAGCGCCATGGCCTGCGCGGCGTATTCGATGAGGTTGGGCCCCATCAGCCCGCTCGCGGTGCGCAGTGGGTTCTCGGGCAGTGCGTGGCTAACGGTGCTGCAGTGGATCGCTTCGGCGTCCCAGGCCTCCAGCCGGTCGAGCAGGCACATGCTGCCGCTGTGGGGAATGCGGCGGGCGATGCCGGCGCGGTCGAGGGTCTGGGGTGTGGTCATGACGTGGCGGGTTCGAGGTCGGCGACGAGCAGCACGTTGGCGAAGGGTGTGCCCTGGCTCATGGGGATGTTCTGCACGGTGAAGCCCAGGCGCTGCAGCAGGATGGTCCATTCGCCCAGCGTGCGGCCCCAGGTCGGCGACACGCAGTGCCCGCGGACGCGCGTCACGGTGTGGTCGACCCACTGGCTGACGGCGTAGCGGCGCTTGCTGGCGGCATCGCCGACGCGCAGCAGCAGCCGCCCGCCGGGTGCGAGCGCATCGCGCACGCGCTGCAGCACGCCTTCCTGTGCGGCAAGGTCGACGTAATGCAGCACGTCGAGGATCACGACCAGGTCGCAGGCCGGCAGCGGCGCGCTGCACATGTCGGCGCACAGGATGCGTGGTGGGGGCTGGAGGTGGCCGAGGGCCGCCTGCGCGCGGGCCACGTCCTTGGGCATCAATTCGATGCCGGTGTAGTCGATGCGTGCGGGCGTCGCAGGCCAGCCGGCTGGCCAGTGGCCCTGGGCCTGCATCGCCGCCGCTTCCGCCAACAGGCTGGCGGTCAGGCTCTGTCCACTGCCGATGTCGAGCACGCGACTGTGCTGCGCGCCGATGAGCTTGCGCTCCAGCATGCCGCGGAAGGCCGGATCACGCCCGAGCTTGCCGCGGGCGAAGTGCCAGCCGAACTTGCCGGCCTGACGGTACGGCGCGGTCGCCTTCTCGTGCAGGTGGCGCCAGGCAGCGTCCGTCGACAGGGTAATGCTCATGCGTCCTTCAGTGCTTCGGGCAGCGTGACGGCGCGCAAGCGATCGGCCTTCAGCCGTGCCAGCAGCGGAGGCAGCACCTCCAGCACGACGGGGTGGCCGGCCGCGGTGCGGGCGGCATTGCCGTCGTGCAGCAGCAGGATGTCGCCGGCCGCCAGCCCGCGCACCAGGCGCTCCAGCACCTTGGCCGGATCGCGCTCGCGCGTGTCGAAGCCGCGGCGCGTCCAGCTCACCAGCGACAGGCCCAGGCGCCGCAGCACCGGTGCGAGAAAGGGGTTGCGCAGACCGGCCGGCGCACGGAAGCAGGTCGGGCGTTCGCCAGTCGCCTGCGCGAGCAGGTCCTGCGCGCGCGAGATTTCGGCGGCGTAGCCACGCGGCCCGAGGAAAGAGAAGTCGTGCCGATGCCGCGCCGTGTGGTTCTGGATGCTGTGGCCGCGCGCGACGATCTCGCGGGCCAGTGCCGGATGCGCCGCGACGCGGTCGGCGATGCAGAAGAAGGTGGCACGCTGGCCGTAGGCTTCGAGCACGTCGAGCACTTGCGGCGTGACGGCCGGGTCGGGCCCGTCGTCGATGGTCAGTGCGACCTCGCGGCGCGCCACTGCCGCCGCAGGCAGGCGCGTGACGTTCGGCCCCAGCAGCCGGCTGCGCGGCGTGAGTCCGGCCCCGGTGATGAGCGCATGGTTGAGCACGACCGCGCCGATCGCCCAAGGCATCGCGCCCGGCACCCACAGCGCCGCGCCCAGCGCACCGACGTGCAGCAACGCACTCGCCGGGAAGATCAGCGGCATCGAGGCGAAGGAGGACATCGGGGGCACGGCGACGGACGACATGGCGCGCCTTTGTACCTCAGCGCACGCGCCGCTTGGCGAAAGCCGCAGACAGCAGCAAGGCCAAGAGCGCACCCGGCGCCACCACGCGGCCGATGGCCGAGAGCGCGGGGATGTCCGAGATCGCGATCAGCCCGAAGGACACGACCGTCGTCAGGTTGGCCAGCATCAACGAGGCCAGCGTGTCCTCGTCGGCGCGCCCGGTCTCCTGCAGCTGGTCGAAGAAGAGCGCGTAGTTGGAGCCGACCGCCACGATCAGCAGCAGCCCGACAAGGTGCAGGATGCCCAGCGGCACCTGCAGCGCCGCCATGCCGCCCAGCGTGAGCACCACCGCCAGCAGCAGCGGCTGGCACACGGCGACCAGCCGGCGCAGCGAGCGCAGGTACAGCCCCAGCAGCACGACCACCGCCAGCGCACCGAGCATCACCTGCACGAAGGCCTCGTGCAGGTAGCGGTCGTAGAGGCTGCCCAGCTCGGCACCGATGTCGACCACCTGCACCTCCGGCAGCGGCGCCAGCGCGGCGACCAGTTGGGCCTTGTCGAAACGCTCGGTCGGGTGCAGCGCGATCAGCGACGACCAGCCGCCACCCGGGCGTTCGAACATCAGCGCACGCACCACCGGCGCCATCGGGCCCTTGGCGAGTTCTTCGCGCGTGATGGGCGCCAGGCCGCGGGCCGCGTCCACAGAAGCCACGAACGGTTCGAGCCGCTCGGCCGCGAGGGGCATGCCTTGCGTCGCCTCGGCCACGCGCGTGCGCAGCGTGGCGGCGTCAGGCAGGCTGGCGATGCGGGCCTGCTGCGCGGCGATGCTCGGCAGCATGCGGGTGACGGTCTCGTAGCCGCTCAACTGGCCTTGGTCGACCATCGCGTCGAGCCGCTGGCCCGCAGCCTCGGTGATGCGCAGCGTGGCCTGCTCGTCGGCCGCCTGGATCACGACCAGCGTGCCGCCGTCGCTGGCGCCGATGTCCTCGCGCAGCGACGCGTCGAGTTCCTGCGAGGCCTTGGAGATCGGGCTCATGGACGACAGGCTGGCGCGCCACAGCGCCCCGCCCTGCCAGGCCATCAGCGCCACCGCCACCACGCCCAGCACGACGAAGCCGACGCGCAGCCGCGGCATGGCCTGGACGATGCCGCTCGCCGCGTGCGCCATGTGACGGCGCATGCCGATGCCGGTGGCGCCGTCGGGTGCCAGCATCGGCAGGCCGTGGCGCGTGACCAGGGCGGCCGCCACCAAGCCGGCGATGGAGAACACGCCGAGTTGCGCCAGACCCGGGAAGCCCGAGAACAGCAAGGCCGCGAAGCCGCACACCGACGTGAGCAGGCCCAGGCGCACCGTCGGCCAGTTCAGGTCGCGCCAGCGCTGCCAGCCGGTGCCCGGCACAGCGGCACCGCGCGCCTGGATCAGGTAATAGATGGCGTAGTCGACCGTCTCGCCGATCAGCGTGCTGCCGAAGCCCATCGTGAGCCCGTGCACCGAGCCGAACACCAGCGCGACCGCGGCCGTGCCCGCCACCACGCCGGTCAGCACCGGCAGCAGCGCGATGACCAGCGCCTTCGGCGATGCGAAGGCCGCCAGCAGCAGGCAGCCCATCACGATGGCGCCGACGGTCGCGAGATGGATCGCCTCGCCCTTGATCTTGTCGCGGCTTTGCACCGAGAACACCGGTGCGCCGCTCAGCAGCAGCTTCGGCGCTTCGGCACCGAGACCCTGCGCCGCCTTCGCGTACTCGGTCTCGATGCGGGCGATGGCCGCGGCCTGCGCGTCGAGGTCGCTGCCCGAGGCCTTGGTCGTGGCCAGCAGCATGGCGCGCGGCGCGGTGCGCGACACCCACACGCCCTCTTCCGTGCGCGGCGAGGTGGCGGGAATCAGCCCTTCGGCGATGCGCTGCGTCTCGCCGGTCGGGTCGCGCTCGAACAGCGGCCGCACCAGATTGCCGGCCGGCGTGCCGAGCATCGACATCGTGTCGGTGATGGCATCGCGCAGCCCCTCCACGCTGAAGCGCTGTGGCCTCACATCCGGCGACAGCTGGTAGCGCCGGTCGAAGACGAAGGTGCCGGCTTCCTGCCACTCGCTGTGGTCGCCGTTCTGCACCTGCTCGTAAAGCCCACTGGCGCGCATCGCCTTGCCGAGGGCGCGCGACACGTCGGCGCGTTGCGCCGCGTCCTTGCCGCCTTCGAGGCCGACCATCAGCGTGCGCGATGCGACGCCGCTCTGCAGTTGCTCGATCAGCACGCGCTGGCGCGCGTCGGGGCTGGCCGGCAGGAAGGCCGACAGGTCGGCGCTGAACGGGGTGCGCGAGATGACCGCGACCCCGGCCAGCACGGCAGCCAGCCACAGCAGGAGCACCAGCGTGCGGCGGCCCCGGCTCGGCCCGGCGTGCAGAACACTCATCTTTTCGGCGAGATCGTCATGATCGACCGGTCGCCGCCGCGGAACTCCATCTCGACGCCGAGCACCTCGCCGGCCTTGCCGCTCAGGCGCAGCGTCGCGACCTGCGACGCCAGGCGCGCGTCGACGGGCGCGAGGTCGAGCGTCCAGTCGCTGGCACTGCCGCCGACGGTGCTGGTGAAGTAGCGCTGCAGCACCTGCGTGTTGCCGGCGAGCGTGGCGCGCATCGCTTCCACCAGGCCTTGCAGTTCGGGCACGCTGTCGAGCGTCATGCTGCGGTTGCGGCCGCTGCGTGACAGCGTGAGGTTGTTGCCGTCGACCGCCATCGTCTCGGGCCGCGGCGACAGGGTGCGCCGCACCAGTTTGTCGGGCGCCGTGAAGCTCAAGGTGCCGCTGGCCGCCAGCGGGCCGTCGAAGCCGCGCACATAGCGCTGCTCGGTGAAGTTGGCTTCGCCCTGCTTCTGCTTGGCCAGCAGGCCCATCAGTTCGTTGAGGTCGAAGGCCCAGGCCGGCGCGGCGGCGCACAGCAGCACCACCAGCGCCCAGCGGGCCTGCCGCAGCCCCATCTCAACGCGTGCCTCAATGCGAGTCTTCAAGCCAGAAATCATGGAAGTTGAACCAGTTGTAGGGGTGCTCGTGGCACAGCGCCTCGAGTCGCAAGACATAGGCTTCGACCGCCGCGCGTATGCGTTGTTCCCGTTCGGCCAGGTCGGTCACGCGTTCGCTGAAGTCGGCCAGCGGCTCGAAGCGGACATCGTAGCGGGCGTTGCCCAGGTAGAGCCCGGCCATGAAGAACACCTTGCGGCGCAACAGCGCGGCCAGGCGGAACGGCCCGTCGTTGAACACCGCCGGATGGCCGAGAAAGGACAGCGTGAGGTTGTTACCGCGCTGGCCCATCTCATCGCTGCCCGACAGCGTGCGGTCGGCCAGCAGGCCGCCCAGCCCGCCGCCATCGAGCCAGTCGCGCAGCGCCAGCATCGAATGCGGCCGGCCCAGTGCGATGATGTGCGGCCGCAGTTCGGGCAGGCTGATGGCTTCCAGGATCGCCGTGATGCGCTGCGCGTTGTCGGTGAACATCAGCATCGCCAGAGGCAGCGCGCCCTGGTCGGCGCTGTGCTGGCGGCAGGCCCCCATGGCCTCGAAGCTGCCGACGTGCGCGCCCAGCAGGAAAGCGCCTCGCCCCGCAAAAATCTCGGCCTCGACCGGCCCATTGCCCTGAATGGTCACTTCGAACAGGTCGATACGGCCGCGCAGGAAGTAGACCCTGTCGAGCACCGTCGACGCGAAGGCGTGCAGCAGCCGGTAACCATCGCCCCAGCCCGCCCTGGGGCCGATGGCGCGGAGCAAATAGCGCCTGACGTTGCGCCGCGATGTCGCGTCGAACAGAAGAAAGTAGACGCAGATCGGATGCAGGATCAGGCGCGTGAGCGGGCGCCCGCAGGTCAGCGCGACCCAGGTGATGAAGCGCAGTGCCGCCATGTTGCTGCGCTCGGGCGTCTGCGTCCAGTCGGCCGCCCCGGGCCGCTTGTCGCCGGCGCCCTGCGTGCCGGCTTCGCGTTCCGACATCAACGCGCTTCCGAGGGCGTCCAGCGCCCGCTCGCCGCCAGCACGTCGCCGCAGCGCACCTCGAAGCGCACGCCGCGCGCAGCGCCCGTCTCGGGGTGCAACGCGATGTCGATGGCCGCGCCGGGCCGCACCGGCGACAGGAACTTGACCGCCGCCAGCGTGGGATGCGCACCGAGCCGTGCCGCCATGGCGGGCACGCGCCGCATCACCTCCATCACCTCCGACACCAGCAGCGCGCCGGGCACCAGTGGTTGGCCGGGGAAGTGGCCGGCGAAGACGGGATGGTTTTCGGGAATCTCGTGCGTGACCTGCACCGGCGTGTCGTCGGACGCGAGCTGCGACAGCGCGAATTCGCGCAGCGCCCGCACGGTCAGCTTGCCGGTGCCCTCGCGCGGCAGCGAAGGCACGTGCACCACGCGACGCGGCACGAAGACCGATTCGAGCCGCGTGCGCAAGGCCGCCACGATCTCGCCCGCGACGAGCGCCGGCGCGACCACGAAGGCCACCGGCCGCACCACGCCGTCGCTGATGTCGTCGGGCAGCCAGAAGGCGCCGTCGTCCACGCCGGAGATGCTGTTGAGGTGGTAGTTCAGGTGGCCGAGCGAACTGCGCTTGCCGGCCACATGGATCAGGTCGTTGGCGCGGCCGAACAGGCGGAAGTGCCGGTCGTCGAGCAGTTCCAGCACGTCGGCCATCGGTGTCGGCTGGGGGATGAAGTCGCCGTCGAAGACGTACTGCTCGGTACCGTCGGCCCCCGGCTGCGCGGTGACGCGGATCTCGCCGAAGGTTTCCCACACCTCGCTCTGGGTGGGCCGGCGGGTCGCGACCTGGCCCGACTCGGTGCTGCCGTAGATTTCGATCAGCATACCGCCGGTGGCCTGCTCGGCCTGGGCGGCGAGCTGCGGCGACAGCGGCGCGGTGGCCGACAGGATCAAGTCGACCGGCGGGATCTCGATGCCGGCCAGCAGCAGCGTCTTCAAGTGGAACGGCGTGGTGACCAGCGCGCGCGGGCGCGGCACCGCGGCCAGGGCAGCGACGATGTCTGCCGGGAAGAAGGGCCGGCCGCTGTCGAAGGCGGCGCCACCGAGCAGGGCCAGCAAGGCGGTGGATTCGAGGCCGTAGCTGTGCTGCACCGGCACCGTGCCGACCAGCGTCAGCCCTTCGAGCGAGGGCCGGCCGAGCAGTTGCGCCAGCCGCGCGACGGCGGCGGCTGCGTCACCCACCAGCGTGTGCCAGGTCTTGGCATGCGGCTGCGGCACGCCGGTGGAGCCAGAGGTGAGCAGGCTGACCGCGTGCAGGCCGCCGTCGATGGCCGGCACGTCGGGCGGCGCGTCGGTCGCGCCGGCCCCGACCTCGACCATCACGCGGTTGATCCCCGGTGTTTCGAGCGAGGGCTCGTCGGTCACGGCGGTGAGTTTTCCGTGCGCGGCCGTCAGCCGCGCCATCGTTTCGGGCCGCGCATCGGGCGGCAGCAGGCTGGCCTGGCCGCGCAGCAGCGCCGCGCCGAGCGCCACCACGAAGGCGTAGCGGTCGTTGCAAAGGTTCAGCACCGGGCCGGCAGCCGGCATGCGCTCGGCCTGACGCGCGACGTCGGCCAGGAAGGCGCGGCCCGACACCGGCACGCCTGCGCGCCAGGCCAGCGGCGCTTCGAGGTCGCGCAGCGCCAGCAAGGGATGGGAAGGGACATCGTTCGGCATGCGCAATTCCGTTGTCATCGCATCAGCGCTTGGCCGTCGGCTCGGCCGACGAGGCGCCGTAGAAGGCCCGCACTGCATCGATCATGCGGGTGCGTTCGAACTCGGGGTGCAGGCGGTAGCGCACCAGGTGCTCGCCCACGAACAGCACGACCACCATCACCGGGCTCAGCACGTTGGCCAGCAGCGACCAGGCCGAGAACGGCAGCCAGAGGTAGACGGGGATCGAGACCAGGGCCGTGAGCGTGAAGTAGGTCGTCCAGACCCAGGTCACCTGACGGGTGTATTCCGGCATGCCCTTCTCCAGCGGATGGACACGTTGGGCGAACTGGCCGATGAGCGACAGCCGCCCGCCGCGCAGGCTGCCGCCGAACCAGCAGGCCAGCACGCCGTTCATGCCGACGTGCTGCAGCACGTACAGCCGGTTGGGATCGCCCGCGCCGCCGCGCCACAGCACCACGAAGATGAGCACACCAGCCACCGTGGCACCGAGCACGCCCCAGCCACCGAAGCGCGAGCCGCCCAGGCCGAGCGCCGTGAGCCACAACGGACCGAGCAGCACCGCCATCGCCCAGGGCGCATGCGGATGGAACAGCATCAGCCAGTGGGACAAGCCCGCGTACGCCGCCCCTGCCAGCAGCAGGAGCGCCAGGCGCCATCGCGACATCGCTCAGGCCCGCGCCGTTCGGCGACCCGCATCTGCGGGCCGTCGATATGCATGCGTGCCGTGGGAGGTCATCAAGCGGTCGTACGGTTCGCCGCCACGTGGGTGGCCAGCGTGCGCAGCGATTGGAAGATCTGCTGGTTGCGTTCGTCGTCCGAACGCAGCTGGAAGCCATAGCGGCGCGACACTTCCAGTGCCACTTCCAGGATGTCGATCGAGTCGAGGCCAAGGCCGTCACCGTACAGCGGCGCGTTCGGATCGACTTCGGCCGGGGCCACTTCGAGATTCAGGGATTCGACCAGCAAGGTCGCGAGTTCGAGCTCGAGCGGGCTTTGTTCAGCGCGGGCGCCATCGGCGGAAATGGGGGGGGTGGGGATCGATGACAAAGGAACTCCTGGAACTATTTCACGGAACGAACGCCTGTGGCCGCGGATTATAGGAGGGGGGCTTGGATAGACTGCCGCTTTCGACACGACCCGGAGCCCCGATGGCCACCCCTCTTCTCATCGCTCGGCACGACGCCACCGAGTGCTTCCTGTTGCCCAGCCTGACCAACCGGCATGGCCTCATCACCGGCGCCACCGGCACCGGCAAGACGGTCACGCTGCAAACGCTGGCCGAACAGCTGTCGGGCCTCGGCGTGCCGGTGTTCATGGCCGACGTGAAGGGCGACCTGACCGGCATCAGCCAGGCCGGCCACATCGGCGACAAGCTGGCCGCGACGCTGAAGGAACGCGGCATCGAGGCGCCTGCTCCCCTCGCCTGCCCCGCCACGCTATGGGACGTGTTCGGTGAACAGGGTCACCCGGTGCGCGCCACCGTGTCCGACATGGGCCCGTTGCTGCTGGGCCGCATGCTCGACCTCAACGAAACGCAGGCCGGCGTGCTGAACCTGGTCTTCAAGATCGCCGACGACAGCGGCATGCTGCTGCTCGACCTGAAAGACCTGCGCGCCATGCTGCAGTACGTGGGCGAGAACGCAAGCCAGTTCACCACCGAGTACGGCAACATCAGCGCCGCCAGCGTGGGCGCGATCCAGCGCGGCCTGCTGCAGATCGAGGGCCAGGGCGGCGACAAGTTCTTCGGCGAGCCCATGCTCAACATCCAGGACTTCATGCAGACCGTCGGCGGCAAGGGGGTGATCAACATCCTCACCGCCGACAAGCTGATGAATTCGCCGCGGCTCTATGCGACCTTCCTGCTGTGGATGCTGTCGGAGCTGTTCGAGCAGTTGCCCGAGATCGGCGATCCCGACCAGCCCAAGCTGGTGTTCTTCTTCGACGAGGCCCACCTGCTGTTCAACGAGGCACCGAAGGCGCTGGTCGAGCGCATCGAGCTGGTCGTGCGGCTGGTGCGCTCCAAGGGCGTCGGCGTGTTCTTCGTCACGCAGAACCCGCTGGACATTCCCGATTCGGTGCTCGCGCAACTGGGCAACCGGGTGCAGCACGCGCTGCGTGCCTTCACGCCACGCGACCAGAAGGCGGTCAAGGCCACGGCCACCACCATGCGCCAGAAGCCGGGGCTCGACATCGAGGCCGCCATCACCGAGCTGGCCGTGGGCGAGGCGCTGGTGAGCTTCCTTGATGCCAAGGGCCGGCCCAGCGTGACCGAGCGCGTGTTCGTCGTACCGCCGGGTAGCCAGTTGGGGCCCATCACGCCGGCGCAGCGCCAGCAGCTCATTGCCAATTCTCTGGTGGCCGGCGTCTATGAGAAGACGGTCGACCGCGAGTCGGCCTATGAAAAGCTCAAGGGCCGGGCCGAGAGCGCGCCCGATGCACCGGCCTCGACGGTCGGGAAGGCCGGCACCGCCAAACCGGGCGCCCCGGCCGAAGGCGGCTTCCTCAACGACCTGCTGTTCGGCTCCACCGGCCCGCGCGGCGGCAAGCGCGACGGCCTGGTCCAGACGATGGCCAAGTCGGCGGTGCGCACCGTGGGCACCAACGTCGGCAAGGAAATCCTGCGCGGCGTGCTGGGCGGCATCTTCGGCGCCAAGAAGCGCTGAGCGCGACGCGGCCCGACAGCCACCTCTTGCGCCGGGCGCTCGCCCATTCCAGAATCGTGCCGGGGGGCGGGGGACGTGCGCAGGGGCCCAGGGCCATTCGCGCCGATTCGAGGAGCTACTTCGTATGCCAATCGCCTTGGAAGAAGCGTTGCGTCGCGTCGCCGTGGTCACGGCCGACATGAGCCACGAGCAGGTCGACCGCTCCGTGCGCGAGGTGCTCAAGCTGATGCGCGAACACCTGAAGATGGACGTGGCCTTCGTCTCGCACTTCGAGCAGGGACGCCGGGTGTACCAGCAGGTCGACGCCGCCGACAGCCGCTGGTTGCCATGGGAGGGCAAGTGGGATGCGCTCGAGCGCAGCTTCTGCCAGCGGGTCATCGACGGGCGCCTGCCGCAGCTGATCACCGACGTGACGAAGCTGCCGAACTATGCCGAGCTGCCGCACACCCCGGCGCCCATCGGGGCCCATCTCAGCGTCCCGATCGTCCTGCCCGATGGCCGCATCTATGGCACCTTGTGCTGCTTCAGCCTGGCACCGAACGAGGCGCTGACGCAGCGCGATCTCAAGCGCCTGCAGATGGCTACCGACATGACGGCCCGGTTGGTGGCGAAGAACAGCCGCCGCGACGATGACAACGAAGACGGCGATCAGCCGCAGGCCGCCGACAGCTGAACCTGCTTGGACGCGTCGGCTTCCACGCTCCCCAGGGTGAGCGAGACGCGCGTGCCCTGCCCCTCGACCGAGTCGATCAAGATGCGCGTGCGCAGCGCGTCGGCCAGGCGGGCCACCAGCGCCAGCCCGATGCCCAGGCCGTCGGGCGCCAGCTGGCTGCCGCCGTCGGCACGGAAGAATTCCTGGAACACCTTGTCGATCTGCGCGGCCGGGATGCCGATGCCTTGGTCCCAGATCTCGACCCGCACCGTGCCGCCGGCCGGCCGCATCGCCAGGAGGACCTTGCCGCCCGGCTTGCTGTACTTGATCGCGTTCGACAGCACATTGCCGATCATGCGGCGCAGCCGTACCTCGTCGCTCTGGACGACGGCGTCGTGCACGCGCACCCGCAGCGTCAGCCCCCGCGCCGCGGCAAGCGGCTCGTATTCCTCCTGCAGGGCAAGGATGACGGCTCCGACCGACACGGACTGCACCGCCAGCCGCACCTGGCCGGCATCGAAGGCGGAGAGGTCGAACAGCGAGTCGAACAACCGGTTGACCACCTGAGCGGCGCGGCCGATCTTCGGCGCCAGCTCGTTGTAGCTCTGCGGCTCCGCCTCCAGGAATTCAGCGTACAGGCCCATCGCGATCACCGGTTGACGCATGTCGTGCGTCGCCGCGGCCAGGAACTTGTTCTTCGCCACCACCGCGGCCAAGGCTTCGTCGGACTTGCGCGCCAGGTCGTACTGCGCACCGTAGAGTGCCGACTGGATGTGCAGCACGGC
Organism: Variovorax sucrosi; assembly: GCF_051216635.1. Lineage (NCBI taxonomy): Bacteria > Pseudomonadati > Pseudomonadota > Betaproteobacteria > Burkholderiales > Comamonadaceae > Variovorax > Variovorax sucrosi. Next base: position 137,068 of record NZ_JBPJZU010000002.1, read on the forward strand.
GACGGACAACCGCCGGGTGAACCAGAACTGGGCCAGGCACAGCGGCAGAAACCACAGCGACACCGACGCTTCGGCGCCAGGGGCGAGCGCCCGATAGGCGAAATAGCAGAAGGCCGCGATGAAGAAGGTGTGCATGAATGCACGCCACAGCTGCGGCAGCAGGGCCAGCCGGTGGTTCGCGCCATAGACGAGTGCCGCCAGGATGGCCCAGCAGGCAAAGCCGCGCGCGCCCTCCGCGCTGCCCGCAAACATCGGCAGCGACATTCCCCAGGTCAGCCCCATGACGGCATAGAACGGCACCAGGCGCTGCAGGAAGGCGTTGCGCGCCTGCGGCCCGGCACTGTCGACCACACTTTGAAAATGACGCGCAAACCGGCGGCGCGCGAAGGTGCCTGCGAGCACCATGCCCAGCCAGAGGACGACAAAGGCCGGATGGACGTAAGGCCAGCATACCGCCGCCATGGTGCACGCCATGACGAGACCGACTGCGTGGCGCCCGAGCGCTTCCCCCATGTACTGCCGCGCCAGGCCGACCTCGATCGCCTCGCCCCGCGCCTCCTGCGACTTCTTCTCGTTGGCGGCGAGGCGCGCGGCACCGTCGAGGTGGCGCGGCTCGATCGAGAAGCGCGCCCGGACCGGCGCAGCCGAAGCGGGCCCGGGTTCCGAGAGCGGAGACACCGGCGACGGCAGGTCACCGAAGATGGAGCGGAGCGGCACGGTGGCGTAGGTCCATGGGATTCGACCATCGTACGCCCGTCCCGCGACTTTGATCGCTGGAAACCCTCGGTGCCGACGCCGAGCAGGGCCCGCGACGCGTCGTACGAACCCCGGCCCTTAGCCCGCCTCGCGCAGGAAGGCCTCGATCGGCGCCAGCTGCGCTGGCACGTTGAGCGCCGGTGCGTGCCCGCAGCCCGGTACCTCGATGACCTGCAGGCGGCCGGCCGCACCGGGGCCGCGCCGACGCATCTCGGCCACCGTGTCCGGCAGCACCAGATCGGAGTCGACACCGCGCAGGCACAGCACCGGCGCCTCGATCGCATCCCAGTGGTTCCAGATCAGGTAGTCGTTGTCGTGGGCGGTGAACTGGCGAACCATGGCAGGGTCGTAATGCGGCGTCACGCGGCCGTCGGGCAAGCGACGCGTCGAGGTTTCGGTGAGCCGGCGCCACTGGGCGTCGCTGAGCCAGCCGTAGGGCTTGTAGACGGTGCGGAAGAAGGTCTCAAGCTCTGCCACCGTGTCAAAAGCCGGCGGGTTGCCGGCGTAGGCCTTGATGCGCTCGACGGCCGCTGTCGCGAGTTCCGGTGCGTTGTCGTTGAGCACCAGGCTGGCGATGCGCGACTTCATGCGCGACGCGATGAGGCCCGATGCGCAGACCGTGCCGATGGCGCCGCCCATCGAGGTGCCGACCCAGTGCACGCGGTCGAGCGTCAGCTCGTCGCACAGCGCTTCGGCCAGCCGCGCGTAGAACGAGAGCTGGTATTCGGCGTCGGGCAGCGGGCTCCACTGGCTCAGGCCGCGGCCGATGGTGTCGGGGCAGATGACGCGGAAGCCTTTGGCGGACAGATGCTCGGCCAGTTCGTCCATGTCGCGACCGGTGCGCGCCAGGCCATGCCAGGCGATGACGGCGGCGCCCTCCTTCGGCCCCCAGTCCATCCAGTGGACCTCGCGCCCCAGCAGTTGCGCATAGTTGGAAGTGGGATTCATCGCGCGGCCCTTGCCCGGAGTTTGCCGACGATACCCGTCGGGAAGTAATAGACCGACAGAACGAAGAGCACACCCAGCCACAGCAGCCAGCGGTCCGGCGACAGCAGCGCCGCCAGCCAGGGCAGCCCGCTGGCTGCCTCGCTGCCGAGCTTGAGCAGGTCTTGCAGGTAGCTCTGCGCGATGACGAAGAGCACCGCGCCGATGGCCGCGCCGTAGATGGTGCCCATGCCGCCGATCACCACGATCAGCAGCACGTCGACCATGATCTCGAAGCTCAGCGACGTGTCCGGCCCGTTGTAGCGCAGCCAGATCGCGAGCATCGCGCCGGCCAGCGTCGCGAACAGGGCCGACAGCACGGCGGCGGTGGTGCGGTAGACCACCACGCGGTAGCCGATGGCCTCGGCGCGGAACTCGTTCTCGCGGATCGCCTGCAGCACGCGGCCGAAGGGCGAGTTCACGATGCGCAGCAGCGCCAGCACCAGTACGACCGCCGCCACGAAGAGCAGGTAGTAGCACAGCAGCCGCCCGTCGAGCGACACGCCGAGAAAGGGCTCTTCGGCGAACTCGAAGCTCGGCGAGATCAGCTCGGGCAGCTTGAAGGTCAGGCCGTCTTCGCCGCCGGTGAAGTCCGACAGTTGGGAAGCCAGCGTCTGGAAGGCCGAGGCCACCGCCAGCGTGATCATCGCGAAGAAGATGGCACGCACCCGCAGCGAGAACAGCCCGATGGCGAGCGCAAGCACCAGCGACACGAACAGCGCACCGCCCAGGCCGATGAAGAGCGCGTCCCAGCCCGCGCCGAGCCGGCTGGCCGCGATGGCGATGCCGTACGCTCCGATGCCGAAGAACATCGTGTGCGCGAAGCTCACGATGCCGGTGTAGCCCAGCAGCAAGTCGAAGCTCGCGACGAGCACGATGAAGACCAGGATCTTGGCCGCCACGCTCAGCGCCTTGACGCCTGGAAAAATAAACGGCGCGAAGGCCAGGCCCAGCAGCACGGCCAGCAGCAGCACCGCGAGCACGCGGCTGCGCGGCATGTCGTTGGAGAGAAGACGTTTCAACATCACACCGCCCTCACCGGCTGCTCGCCACGGGATACACGCCCTGCGGCCGCCACAGCAGCACCGCGACCATCAGGAAGATGCTCGCGAACTGCGTCAACGTCGGCACCAGGAAGCCGATGTAGTTGGTCATCAGCCCCACCAGCAGCGCGCCGATGAGCGCGCCGCCGGTGGAACCCAGCCCGCCGATGATGATGACGATGAAGATCAGCACGTTGACCTGCGCGCCCATCTGCGGAATCAGGTTCTGCTGGAACAGCCCCCACATCACACCGCCCAGGCCGGCGAGCGCGCTGCCGACAACGAACACGCCGACGAACAGTCGGCCGATGCGGTAGCCGAGCGACTCGACCATCTCGCGGTCCTGCACTCCGGCACGAATCAAGAGGCCGATCTTGGTGCGGCCCAGCGTCCAGGCCAGCAGGCCGAACACGACCAGGCCGACGGCCACCGCCAGCAGCCGGTACTTGCTGATCGCCGCATCGGCCACGAAGACCGAGCCACGCAGCGCCTCGGGCAGCGGCAGCGGGATCTGCGCCGGACCCCAGATCACCTTGATCAGCTCCTCGCCGATGATCATCCCGCCCATCGTGATGAGGATCTGCTTGAGGTGCTGGCCGTACACCGGCCGCACGATGAAGCGCTCGAAGGCCAGGCCGACCGCGCCGGCCACGAGCATCGCGACCAGCATTGCCGGAAACACCGCCACTAGGTTGCGCCACAGCTCGCCCGAGCCGGTCCAGTCGCCCATCAGCCCGAGCACGCTGCTCGCGACGAAGGCGCCCAGCGCGATGAACACGCCGTGGCCGAAGTTCAGCACGTCCATCAGGCCGAAGATCAGCGTGAGACCCGAGGCGATGATGAAGATGATCATGCCCATCGCCAGGCCCGCGACGGTCAGCGTGAGCCAGGTCGAGAGCGAGCCGGTGAGCGGCAGCGCGATGAGCGCGAGCACCGGTACCAGGGCCAGCGGCTTCCAATCCAGGTCGGATGTCTTCATAGCGCCAGTCCGAGCAGCGACTGCTGCAGTTGTTCGTCCGCCGAGAACGCGGCCATGGGGCCGCCGTGCACCACGCGGCCGTTGTCCATCACGGCCACGGTGTCGCCCAGGCGCTGCGCGAAATGGATGTTCTGTTCGACCAGCAGGATGGTCACGCCGCTCGCCTTGAGCTGGGCGAAGGCGTCGATCATGTTGTTGATCATCACCGGCGCCAGGCCCTTGCTGGGCTCGTCGATGATGAGCAGCTCGCGCGGCTCGACGATGGCGCGCGACACGGCCAGCATCTGCTTTTGCCCGCCCGAGAGCTTGCCGGCCGGGTGGTTCCAGAACTTCTCCACCGCGGGGAAGAGCTGGAAGATCCATTTCAGCCGCGTGTCGTCGATGCCGTCGGCGTTCTTCGCGCTGCGCGCGGCCAGCAGCATGTTCTCCTTGACCGTCAGGTCCGAGAAGATGCCCATGGTCTCGGGCACATAGGCGATGCCAAGCGCGGCGATGTCGGGCGTGCGCAGCGCGGTGATGTCCTTGTCAGCAAAGCGCACCCTGCCCTGCGACGCGTGCCACAGGCCCATGATGGTCCGCAGCGTCGTCGTCTTGCCGGCGCCGTTGCGGCCCAGCAGCATCGTGAGCTGGCCCTTCGGCACCACGAGGTCGACGCCGTGGAGGATGTGGTACGCGCCGATGTGCGTCTGCACACCTCGCAATTCGAGCAAGTTCATGCCGCCTCCTTCACGACGCCGAGGTAGGCCTCTTGCACGATCGGCGAGGCGATGACCTCCGCCGGTTGGCCATCGGCCACCAGCGCGCCGTTGTGCAGCACGATGATGCGGTCGGCCAGTTCGCGCACCACGTCCATCTTGTGTTCGACCAAGAGGATGGTCTTGGTCTTGTCCTGCTTGAGTTGGCGGATCAGGTCGAGGATGACCGGCGCCTCAGCCGCGTTCATGCCGGCGGTCGGCTCGTCGAACATGAAGACCTGCGGCTCCAGCGCCATCAGCAGCGCCACTTCCAGCTTGCGCTGGTCGCCGTGCGGCAGGTTCGCCACCGTGGCATGTTCCTTTGCCTTCAGGTTGATCTGCGTGAGCAGTTCGTCGGCCCGCGCGGTCAACGCCGCATGGTCGCTCCAGATGCTCCACAGGTTGAGCCCGCGCCGGTGCGCGCCGTTGCGCGTGGCCTGCACCGCCAGGCGCACGTTCTCCAGCACCGTGAGGTTCGGGAACAGGTTGGTGAGCTGGAAAGCGCGGCCCAGGCCCGCATGCGTGCGCGCCGAGGCCGACAGCGACGACAGGTCGCGCCCGTTGAGCGACACCGTGCCCTCGCTCGCCCGGAGCTGCCCCGAGATCAGGTTGAAGTAGGTCGTCTTGCCCGCCCCGTTCGGCCCGACGATGGCCGTCAACGTACCCGGTGCGAACGCGCACGAGACAGCGTTGACGGCCACGTGGCCGCCGAAGCGGATGGTGAGTCCGCGGGTTTCCAGCATCGGGCGATCAGCGTTTATTTTTGATGGGAATGTTCATGTCTTCCGGCTTGATCTCGCGCACGAGTTCAGGCACGCCCCACGCAAAGGCCGGGTCCACCTTGATCTTGAAGTGGTACATCGACTGCATCGCCTGATGGTCTTCCTTGCGGAAGGTCATCTTGCCCTTGGGCGTGTCGAAGCTCATGCCTTCCATCGCCGTGATGAGCTTGTTGGTGCCGGTGTCGCCGCCCGTCTTCTTCAGCGCCGTGACCACCGCCATCGCGGCCGAGAAGCCGCCCGCCGTGAAGAAGTCCGGCGGTGCCTTGAACTGCTTGTAGTGCGCCGCCACCAGCGCCTCGTTCACCGGATTCTTCGGGATGCCGAAGTAGTAGTAGGTCGCGCCTTCCATGCCCGGCAGGCTCTTGTAGGCCGCCATCGCCGGCAGGATGTTGCCCCCGGTTGCGATCTCGATGCCGTAGCGCTTGAGGTCGAGGTCGACGATCTTGAAGGGGTTGCCCGCACCCGCCCAGACGATCCAGATGATCTTGCGGCCCGGCTGGTCCTTGAGCTTGTCGATCAGGCGCTGCGCACCGGCGGTGAAGTCGGTGGTGGCCGGCGGCAGGTATTCCTCGTGCGCCAGCTTGGCGTTTTTCAGCGCGGCGCCGAAGGCCTTCACACCGTCGCGACCGAAGGCGTTGTCCTGGGCCAGGGTGGCGACAGTCACGCCGGCCTTGTCGATGGCCACGGCGTTGCTGATCGCGTCCTGCGACGAGTTGCGGCCGGTGCGGAAGATGTACTTGTTCCACTTGTCGCCGGTGATCGAATCGGCCACGGCCGGCTCGACGATCAGCACCTTCTTGTATTCCTCGGCGACCGGCAGCATCGCCAACGCGACGCCCGATGCGGTCGGGCCGACAGCCAGCGCGGCCTTGTCGTCGGAGTACGCGGCGGCCAGCAGTGACTTGCCAAGGTCTGGCTTGCCCTGGTCGTCCTTCTCGATGACCACCAGCTTCTTGCCGTTGACCTCCATCGTGCCGCCGGTTGCGTACTCGAGGCCCATCATCAGGCCGGTCTGCGTCTGCTTGCCGTAGGCTTCGAGCGCCCCGGTCTTGCTGTAGACGTGCGCGATGCGGATCTCATTGGACTGCGCGTGGACGGGCGCGGCGACACTCGTGGCCAGCGCGGCGAGCGCTGCCAGTGCAAAGAGGTGTCGAGGTTGGATCATGCAGGTCTCCTGTTTTGGTATGACTGAATATTGCACAGTCCATGCCAAGAAAAGCAGCGTTGATTCGAAAGGGATTTCCCTCGAAGCGGTGGCGACCCGCACGCCATACAGACACGGCCATTGCCTGTCTTTCAGGCATATGTCTGATTTTCGGTCAGGGTTTTCCAGGGCGTAGGACATCGGGCCCCGGGTCGACACCTGCTTGGCCCGAGATCGCGTAGGTCACCGCCGTCTCTGAGATTTCTCTGGGTTTTGCCGACTTAGCATCGGTCCCGGTCTGGTTCAAGACCCGATGCAGCACGCCTGGATCGACAGGGACCAGAACCCGATTTCATTTAAAGAAGAGGACATAGACCATGACCACATTGAAGCTCCGCACTCTCGCCACCGTCACTGCCGTCGCTGCGGCCAGCGTGCTGTTCGCAGGCTGCACCACCACCCGTCCCGGCGACACCGGCACCTCCTCGTCGTCGCGTACCTCCATCGACGCCCAGACCGATGCCTCCCTGTCGAAGCTCTACCAGACGGTGCCGGGTTCGCGCGAGATGGTGAGCAAGGCCGCTGGCGTGCTGGTGTTCCCATCGGTCGTCGGCGCCAGCCTCGGCGTCGGCGCCGAATACGGTCGTGGCGCGCTGCGCACCGGCGGCCGGACCCAGGCTTACTACAGCACCACCGCTGGCTCCATCGGCTTCCAGGCCGGCGCGCAGTCGAAGGCCGTGATCTACGTGTTCAACACGCAGGAATCGCTGGCCAAGTTCCGCAGCAGCAAGGGCTGGACGGCCGGCGCTGACGCCACCGTGGCTGTCGCCAACATCGGCGCCAATGGCTCGGTCGACACCAACACCATCCGCCAGCCGGTGGTCGGCTTCGTGCTGACCAACGTGGGCCTGGAGGCCGGCGTGTCGGTGTCGGGCGCGAAGATCACCGAGATCAGCCTGTAAATCTCGCCCCCCGCTAAAAACGGCCTCGCTTTTGCGAGGCCGTTTTTTTTGGTGAGGCGCTACTCGCCTGCAGGCCCCATGCGGTCGTACAGGGTGGCTCGCGAGATGCCGAGCAGCCGGGCCGTCGCCAGCTTGTTGCCGCCGGTGCGGGCCAGCGCGGCGGCAATGGCACGGCGCTCGAGTTCGGCGATCTGCTCGGCCATGGGGCGCAGTAGCCGGCTCCGGTCCGCGTCGTCGCCCACCGTGGTCAATGGTTCAGGTGCGGCGATCTGTTCCAGGCCGGTTTCGGCGAGCACGCGCTTGACCTCGGCCGCATCGATACGCGTCGAGTCGCTGCGCATCGCCAGTTGCTCCAGCACATTGCGCAGCTCGCGCGTGTTGCCGCGCCAGTGTTGCGCCGCGAGCAGGGCCAGCGCGTCGGGCATGAGTTCGGGCGGCGCTTCGCCGCTGCGCTGAGCCATGTCTTCCCCCAGTGCCTCGATCAGCGCCGGGATGTCGCTGCGCCGCTCGCGCAACGGCGGCACCCGCAGCGGCAGCACGTTGAGGCGGTAGTACAGGTCTTCGCGAAAACGACCGTCACGCACCAGCGCCGGCAGGTCTCGCGAGGTGGCGGCAATCACGCGCGCATCGAAAGGCACCACCTTGTTCGAGCCCAGCGGCTCGATCTCGCCTTCCTGCAGCGCGCGCAACAGCTTGGCTTGCAGGGCCAGCGGCATGTCCCCGATCTCGTCGAGGAAGAGCGTGCCGCCATCGGCCAGCTTGAACTTGCCTTCGCGCCCCTTGCGATCGGCGCCGGTGAAGGCGCCCGGCGCGAAGCCGAAGAACTCGGCCTCCAGCAGCGTGTCGGGCACGGCGGCGATGTTGAGGCTCACGAAGGGCCCGTCGGCGCGCGCCGACGCGGCGTGGATGGCATGTGCCAGCAGTTCCTTGCCGGTGCCCGTCTCGCCCAGTAGCAGCACCGGGCTCGACGACTGCGCGGCCCGCCGCGCATGGCGCTTCACGTCGACGGCCGCCGGGCTGCTGCCGATGAAGCTGGCGAAGGTGTGCTTGGCGCGTCGCTGGCCGTCGGCACCCGCCTGCTTCCACAGCGGGTGGTTGCGCTGCGTCGCCAGCTCGCGGCGGGCATCGTCCAGGTCGCGCTGCAGCATCGCGAACTTGCTGATGAGTGGCTGCAACGTGGTTTCCGGGTGGTCGAACAGCACGATGCCGATGGCGCCGATCACCTCGCCCAGTTCCGGGTCGCCCTCCGCACCCGCCACTTCCGCGTGCAGCGGAATGCGGCTGACGACAAAGGTGCCCGCCTTGTTGGTCAGCAGGTCGATGAGGATCGGCTTGCCGCTTTCCAGCACCTCGCGCATCTGCGTGTTGTGGATCACCTCCTCCACCGGCCGCCCGACGAAGTCGTCGACCGACGCGAAGCCCAGCGCCGGCAGGAAGCGTTTGTAGCCCTCGTTCACCCACACGATGCGCCCGCTGCGGTCGACCAGGAACATGCCCTGGCTGATGCTGGAGAACAGGTGGAACATCGAGCGCGCGGCGAGGGCGAGGATGCCTTGGGCGTCGAGCGGGAGCGCGGGAGGCGCAGGTGATGCAGCAGAGATGGGGCCCATCGCGGCATCGTAGCGCCGGGCGGCGCGCTCGCGACAGCCGGGGGTGGCTCAGCGTCGTGCACCGCCGCAACGCCATCCACCCCCTTCTCCGAGCAGGCTCTTTAGTTCAATCAATCGTTTGATCTGTGGTCTAATCCGGCCGCCATGAAAATGTCGCCCAAACAGACCGCTTCGCCCTCGGCACCCCCCGGCGAACGCGCCTCGCGCAGCGACGGTGCGGAGTCCCGCGAGCGCATCCTCTACGCCGCGTTGCGCCTCTTCGCCGAGCACGGCTTCGCCAAGACCTCGACGCGCGAGATCGCCAAGGCGGCCGGCGTCAACATCGCGGCCATCAGCTACTACTTCGGCGACAAGGCCGGCCTCTACAGCGCCACCTTCAACGAGCCGATGGGCGGCACGGCGGGCGACCTGGTCCAGCTGTTCGGCGCGCCGGGGCTGAGCACCGCCGAGGCGCTGCGCCTCTACATGGTGGCCTACGTCGAACCGCTCAAGCACGGCGAAATCGTGCGCCAGTGCATGCGCCTGCACATGCGCGAGATGGTCGAGCCGACCAGCCAATGGGCCGAAGAGGTCGAGCGCGACATCCGCGGGCCGCACGAGGCACTGGTGCGCGTCCTGGTGCGTCACCTCGGCATCACGAAAGCCGACGACGATGTGCACCGGTTGGCGCTGGCGATCAACGGGCTGGCGTTGCAGCTCTTCGTGATGCAGGACATGGTCGAAGTGCTGCGGCCCGCGCTGCTGCGCTCTGCCGACAGCATCGACCGGTGGGCCGACCGGCTGTATCTGTACGCCATGGCGCTGGTCGATGCCGAGACGACACGGCGTGCGCCCCAAACCTCCCGGAAGAAAGCCTCATGAAGCCTCTCCGCATGAATCGTCGTTCGCGCCTGGCGCTGATGTGCCTGCCGCTGGCGCTGGCCGCGTGCGGCGTGACGCGCCCGCCTGCCAACGCCGCCGCCCCCATCCCTGCGCAATGGAGCGTCGCCCTGCCCGCCTCGCTGGCGCATGCTGGCTCGCTGCCTGCGATGGCCGATTGGTGGCGGCAGTTGGACGATCCCTTGCTGGTCGCGTTGATCGAGGCCGCCCAGGCCTCGAGCCCGACGGTCGCCAGTGCCGCGGCGCGCATCACCGAAGCGCGTGGCACGCGGGTGCAGGCCGGCGCGGCGCTGCTGCCGACGCTCGATGGCACGCTGTCGGCGCAGCGCAGCAACTCGCCGGCGGGCGGCACCGGCAGTTCGACCGGCGCCAGCGGTTCGCTGCCGGCGGTCACGACCCTGCAGGCCGGCCTGCAGTCGAGCTGGGAGATCGACCTGTTCGGCAATCGCCGCGCCACCCGCGATGCGGCCGACGCACGCCTGCGGAGCAGCAACGCGAAATGGCACGATGCACGGGTGTCGGTCGCGGCCGAGACGGCCAACCAGTACTTCGCCGAGCGGGCCTGCCAGCGGCAGCTCGCGGTCGCAGAAGCGGACACCCGGTCGCGCAGCGAGACGGCGCGCTTGACCGACCTGTCGGCCAAGGCCGGCTTCACCGCGCCCGCCGATGCAGCACTGGCCCGCGCGAGCGCGGCCGACGCGTCGGCGCGGCTGACCCAGCAGGGGGCGCAGTGCGCCGTGCTGCGCAAGGGCCTGGTCGCGCTGACCGGCATCGACGCGACCGAGATCGACCGACAGCTGGCAACGGTGCCCACCGACCGTGCCCTGCCGGCCGTCCAGCCGGTCGCCAGCGTGCCCGCCCAAATGCTGGCGCAGCGGCCGGACGTGTTCGCAGCCGAACTGGGCGTGGCGGCGGCCAGCGCCGAAGTCGGCGCGGCCGAGGCCGACCGCTACCCGCGGCTGACGCTGCAAGGCTCGGTCGCTGCGCTGCAGCTGCGCAGCGGCGGCTTCAGCCAGAACCTGCAGACCTGGACCATCGGGCCGCTGGCGCTCTCGCTGCCGATCTTCGATGGCGGCACGCGCACCGCCAACGCCGAAAGCGCCAAGGCCCGCTACGACGAAGCCGTGTCGCAGTACCGCGGCAGCGTGCGCACGGCGGTGCGCGAGGTCGAGGAGGCGCTGGTCAACCTGCAGGCCACCGACGCCCGCACCGGCGACGCCGACACCGCGGTGCAGAACTACCAGGCATCGTTCGACGCCACGCAGGCGCGCTACCAGAGCGGCCTGGCCAGCCTGTTCGATCTGGAAGACGCACGCCGCACGCTCTTCGCTGCGCAAACTTCGCGCGTGGCGCTGCAGCGTGAACGCGCCGAAGCCTGGGTGGCGCTGTACCGCGCCACCGGCGGCGGCTGGGCACGGCCCGGCACCGCCCTCGCGACCGAGAACTCTCCCTCTTCTGCGCATACGAAGACACCATGACCCGACGCCAGCGCTCCCTCCTCCTTGCCCTCGCGGCCCTGATCGTCGTCGCCTTGCTGGCGTTCTGGCTGCTTCGCAAGCCTGCCGAGCCCGCGCCACCGGCGGGTGCCGCACCAGCCGGTGTCAAGGGCGCTGCACCCACGCGCCCGGCGCTCACCGTGTCGGTCGCCAAGCCCGAGCAGAGCGAGCTGAACGTCATGCTCGCGGCCAACGGCAACGTCGCCGCCTGGCAGGAAGCCATCGTCGGCTCCGAATCGAACGGCCTGCGGCTGGCCGAGGTGCGGGTGAACGTCGGCGACCTGGTGAAGAAGGGCCAGGTGCTGGCCGTGTTCTCGCCCGAAACGGTCAACGCCGACGTTGCGCAGGCCCGCGCCTCGCTGGCCGAAGCCAAGGCCACCGCCGCCGACGCCGCCGGCAACGCGGCCCGCGCCCGCACGTTGGCGCAAACCGGCGCGCTGAGCCAGCAGCAGATCAACCAGTACCAGACGACCGAGCAGACCGCCAAGGCGCGGGTCGAAGCGGCCGAGGCGGTGCTCGCCGCGCAGCAGGTGCGCGGCCGCAACACGCGGGTGCTGGCGCCGGACGACGGCGTGATCTCCGCGCGGACCGCCACGGTCGGCAGCGTGGTCGCGGCCGGCACCGAGTTGTTCAAGCTGATCCGCCAAGGCCGCCTTGAATGGCGTGCCGAAGTCACCTCGGCCGAACTGGGCCGCATCGCGGTCGGCACGCCGGCCACGGTGCAGAGCGCGAGCGGCGCGCAGGTGCAAGGCACCGTGCGCAGCATCGCGCCGACGGTCGACCCGCAGACGCGCAATGCGCTGGTGTATGTCGACATCCCCAACGTGCTGCAGAACACCGGCATCAAGGCGGGCATGTTCGCGAATGGCGAGTTTCAGCTCGGTAAAAGCAACGCCCTGACGGTACCGCAGGCCGCGATCGTGCCGCGCGACGGCTTCAACCACCTGTTGCTGCTGCAGTCGGACAACCGGGTGTCGCAGCTGAAGGTCGAAACCGGCCGCCGCGTCGGCGAGCGCGTCGAGATCCTCACGAAACTGCCGGCCGATGCGCAGGTCGTGGTGCAAGGCGCCGGCTTCCTCAACGACGGCGACCTGGTGCGGGTGAGTTCCGGAGAAGGCAAGCCATGAACGTCTCCGCCTGGTCGATCCGCAACCCGATTCCGGCCGTGATGCTGTTCGTGCTGCTCACCTTTGGCGGGCTGCTGTCCTTCAACGCGATGAAGGTGCAGAACTTTCCGGACATCGATCTGCCGACCGTCACCGTGTCGGCGGCGCTGCCCGGTGCGGCGCCGTCGCAGCTGGAAACCGACGTCGCGCGCAAGCTCGAGAACGCCATCGCCACCATCCAGGGTTTGAAGCACATCACGACCAAGGTGCAGGACGGTGCGGCCACGCTGATCATCGAGTTCCGCCTCGAAAAGCCGGTGCAGGAAGCCGTCGACGACGTGCGCTCCGCCGTGCAACGCGTGCGGGCCGACCTGCCGGCCGACGTGCGCGATCCGGTCGTCACCAAGCTGGACTTCGCGGCCCAGCCGGTGCTGGCTTTCACCATCTCGTCAAGCCGGATGGACGCGGAAGCGCTCAGCTGGTTCGTCGACAACGACGTGACCAAGAAGCTGCTGGCGCTGCCCGGCGTCGGCGCGGTCAACCGCGTGGGCGGCGTGACGCGCCAGGTGCACGTCGACATCGACCCCGCCAAGCTGCAGGCGCTGGGCGCCACGGCGGCCGACATCTCGCGCCAGTTGCGCCAGGTGCAGACCGAGAGCGCCGGCGGCCGCTTCGACCTGTCGGGCAGCGAACAGCCCGTGCGCACGCTGGCCACGGTGCAGTCGGCCGACGAACTGCGCAGCATGCAGATCCCGCTGTCGGACGGACGCCGCATCCGGCTCGACCAGGTGGCGCGCATCAGCGACACCATCGCCGAGCCGCGTGCCACCGCCCTGCTCGACGGCAAGACCGTGGTCGGCTTCGAAGTCGCCCGCAGCCGTGGTGAAAGCGAGGTCGCCGTCGGCGCCCTCGTGCAGAAGGCGCTGGCCGAGATGCGCACGCAGCACCCGGACATCCAACTGACCGAGGCCTTCAACTTCGTCGACCCGGTGCAAGAGGAATACGACGGCTCGCTGCACCTGTTGTACGAAGGGGCCATCCTGGCCGTGATCGTGGTGTGGCTCTTCCTGCGCGACTGGCGCGCCACCTTCGTCTCGGCGGTGGCGCTGCCGATGTCGGTCATCCCGGCCTTCATCGGCATGCACCTGCTGGGCTTCTCGATCAACATCATCTCGCTGCTCGCGCTGTCGCTGGTGGTCGGCATCCTGGTCGACGACGCGATCGTGGAGGTCGAGAACATCGTGCGCCACCTGCGCATGGGCAAGAGCCCGTACGACGCGGCGATGGAGGCCGCCGACGAGATCGGCCTGGCCGTGATCGCCACCACCTTCACGCTGATTGCCGTGTTCCTGCCGACTGCATTCATGAGCGGCGTGGCGGGCAAGTTCTTCAAGCAGTTCGGCTGGACAGCCTCGCTCGCTGTGTTCGCGTCGCTGGTGGTGGCGCGGGTGCTCACGCCGATGATGGCGGCCTACATCCTCAAACCCATCGTCGACGCCGAGAAGGAACCGCGCTGGCTGACGATGTACATGCGCGCCGCCGAGTGGTGCATGAAGCACCGCCTGATGACGATGGCCTTCGCCACGCTTTTTTTCATCGGCTCGATCGCGATGATCCCGCTGCTCAAGACCGGCTTCATCCCGGCCGACGACAACTCGCAGACGCAGGTCTACATCTCGCTCGCGCCCGGCGCGACACTGGCGCAGACCTCCGCCACCGCCGAAGAAGTGCGACGCCGCGTGATGGAGATCCGCCACGTGAAGAGCGTCTACACCACGGTGGCCGGCGGCAGCGCGGGCGGCGACCCGTTCGCGAGCTTCGGCACGCCCGAGACGCGCAAGGCCACGCTCACCATCAAGCTCGACCCGCGCGGCGACCGGCCCCGCAAGCAGGTGATCGAAAACGAGATCCGCGCCGCGCTCGAGTCGCTGCCGGGCGTGCGCAGCACGGTCGGCCTGGGGGGCTCGGGCGAGAAGTACATCCTCTCGCTGAGTGGCGAAGATCCGACCGCGCTGACCACCGCGGCGCGTGCCGTGGAGCGCGACCTGCGCACCATCCCCGGCCTGGGCAACATCACATCGACCGCCAGCCTGATACGCCCCGAGATCGCGGTGCGGCCCGACTTCGCACGCGCTGCCGACCTGGGCGTGACCAGTTCCGCCATCGCCGAGACGCTGCGCGTCGCCACGTTGGGCGACTACGACCAGTCGCTGCCCAAGCTCAACCTGGCGCAGCGGCAGGTGCCGATCGTCGTGAAGCTGGAAGACTCGGCGCGGCAGGACCTGGCCCTGCTCGAACGTCTGGCGGTGCCCAGCGCCCGCGGCCCGGTGATGCTGGGCCAGGTCGCCAAGCTCACCGTCGAAGGCGGCCCGGCCGTCATCGACCGCTACGACCGCTCGCGCAACGTCAACTTCGAGATCGAGCTCTCGGGCGTGGGCCTGGGCGATGCGAAGACCGCCGCCATGGCGCTGCCGTCGATCCAGAACCTGCCGCCCGGCGTGCGCGTGGCCGAGGTGGGCGACGCCGAGGTCATGACAGAGCTGTTCAACAGCTTCGGCCTGGCGATGCTGACCGGCGTGCTGTGCATCTACATCGTGCTGGTGCTGCTCTTCAAGGACTTCCTGCACCCGGTGACCATCCTGTGCGCGCTGCCGCTGGCGCTCGGCGGCGCCTTCGTCGGCCTGCTGATCGGGCAGAAAGCGCTGTCGATGCCGTCGTTGATCGGGCTGATCATGCTGATGGGCATCGCGACGAAGAACTCGATCCTGCTGGTGGAATACGCCATCGTCGCGCGCCGCGACCATGGGATGAGCCGCTGGGACGCCCTGCGCGACGCCTGCCACAAGCGGGCACGGCCGATCATCATGACCACCATCGCCATGGGCGCGGGCATGGCACCGATCGCCTTCGGCTGGAGCGCGGCCGATTCGAGCTTCCGCTCGCCGATGGCGATGGCGGTGATCGGCGGGCTGATCACCTCGACGGTGTTGAGCCTGCTGGTGGTGCCGGCCGTGTTCACCTACGTCGACGACATCGAGCAGTGGATCCGGCGCACCGTGCGTCGGCTGCGCGGCGCATGAGCCTTGCGCGCCTGCTGCTGGTCGGCGGCGCCGTGTCGCTGGCGCTGGGCTTCGGCTTTGCCGACCACCTGCCGCGTGCGGCCGAACTGCTGCCGACGCTGAGCGATGAGCCGTTGCAGCGCGCGGTGGCGGCACCGACTTTCGAGGCGCATGCCGGCACGGTCGACTACCGCGTCGCGCCGGTGGCCGACTACGAGATCACCGGCCTGATCGTGAGCCGGCACGATGCCGACACTTGGTGGGACTGGATCCACCGCGCCAGCAACGACCACCTCAATGTGGTCGACCTCTGCATGGTCTGGGGCGCCAACGCGGCCGATGGCGCCTACGAGAAGATGTCCTTTTCCAGCGGCCAGTTCGTCTGCTACTACAGCAGCCGCGACGACACGGCCTGGCAGCCGCAATACACCCGCGCGCTGTCGAACAACCACCTGCTGACCGAAGACCCGATCATCGCGCGGCAGCTGCGCAACTTGCGCATCGGCGACCAGGTCCGCATCGGCGGGCAGCTCGCCAGCTACAGCCACGACGCCGGCTTCGCCTTCACGCGCGGCACATCGCTCACGCGCGAGGACACCGGCAACGGCGCCTGCGAAACGATCTTCGTGCGCGAGGTCGAACTGCTGCGCCGCGCGCCCGCCTGGCCGCTCTGGCTGCGCTGGCTGGGTGGCGCACTGTTGCTGCTTGGGCTCGCCGCCTGGTGGGCGGCACCGCATCGGCCGCGCGGCTAGGATGGCATGCATGCGTCTGCTCCTTGTCGAAGATGAAGTCGAGATGGCCTCCTGGCTCATGCGGGCCTTCAAGCAGAGCGGCTTCGTCGCCGACCACGCGCCCGATGCCGCCACCGCCGAATCGCTGCTGGCGGCCGGCGACCACGACGTCGTCGTCCTCGACCTGCGCCTGCCCGACCGCCACGGCCTGGCGCTGTTGGCCGACCTGCGCGCCGCGGGCAACCGCACGCCGGTACTCGTGCTCACCGCCGAAGGCTCGGTGCAGGACCGGGTGCGCGGCCTGAACGCCGGCGCCGACGACTTCCTCGGCAAGCCCTTCGCGATCGAGGAACTCGAGGCGCGGCTCGACGCGCTGGTGCGACGGGCCCGCGGCAGCACGCACACGGCGCTGCAATGCGGCTCGCTGGTGCGCGCGAACGGCAGCCGCGCCTTCACGCTTGCCGGCCAGCTGCTGCAGCTGACGCCGCGGGAGAGTGCCGCTCTGTCGGTGTTATTGGCACGCAGCGGCTCGCCGGTCGAGAAGTCGCAGCTCTCCGCCAAGGTCTTTCCCGCCGACAGCGATGCCGGGCCCGACGCCATCGAGCTGGTGCTGCACCGGTTGCGCCGCAAGCTGGCAGGCGGCGACGTCCGCATCGTCACCGTGCGCGGCCTGGGCTACATGCTGGAAAGCATCGGTCATGAAAAATCCGCAGGCTGAGCCGAGCCGCTTCGGCATCCGCGCGCGGCTGCTGGCGCTGCTGCTGCCCTGCGTGCTCGGGCTGCTGGTGCTCGACAGCTGGAACGACTACCGCGAATTGAAGGACCTGGCCCAGACGTCCTACGACCGCGCGATGCTCGACAGCGCCGAGATGCGGCGCCTCGGCGCCACGCTCGTGCCCGACGGCACGCTCCGGCTCGACACCGCCACCGCCGAAGCGCGGCGGCTGCCCGAAGCCGGCGCTGCGCAGCGCGAGCAGGCCGAGTCCGCGTCGCTGCGGCAGCATCTGCTGCGCGACGTTCGGATGCTGCTCGTGGTCGTGCTGCTGGTGTGGCTCGGCGTGACCTGGTCACTGCGGCCGCTCGAGCGGCTGCAGCGTTCCGTGCGCAGCCGCCACGGGCAGATGCCGGAGCCGCTCGACCCCCGCGGCGTGCCGCACGAGGTCGCGCCGCTCGTCGATGCGGTGAACCAGAACGTCGCCGGCTATCGCGCGCTGCTCGACCGGCAATCGCAGTTCCTGGCCGATGCATCGCACCAACTGCGCACGCCGCTCGCCATTCTGATGACGCAGGCCGGCGTCGCACTGCGCGAGACCGACACCACGCAGCTCCACGACACGCTGCGCGCGATGGTGACGCAGATCGCACGCAGCCGCCGGCTGTGCGAGCAGTTGCTGTCGCTGGCCCACGCCACCGACGACGCGGCCGCTGGCGATGCCCCGACGATGACCGACCTCAACGCCGTGGCCAAGGAGGTCGCACTGCTGTACCTCACGCTGGCGCACGAGAAGGACCAGGACCTGGGCTGGGTCGACGCGCACGCCGTGCCGGTGCACGCCGATGCCGCCGAGCTGCACGAGGTGCTCGCCAACCTGGTGCACAACGCGATCGTCCACACGCCGGTCGGCGGCAGCATCACGGTGAAGGCCGGGATCACCGGCGGCACCGCGTGGGCCGAGGTGTCCGACGACGGCCCCGGCATCGCGCCCGAGCGGCGCCCCGAAGTGTTCGAGCGTTTCCGGCAGGTCGGCGACCGCGCCGGCGACGGTGCACGCGGTGCCGGGCTGGGGCTGGCCATCGCCCGTGCCTATGCCCGGCGCAACGGCGGCGAGATCGTGCTCGCCGAAGCGGCGCCGACCACCGGTTCGGACACGGCACTGCCAGGCCGGCCCGGCCTGCGCGCGATCGTGCAGCTGCCGCTGGCCGCGCCACACACCCGCTGAACCACCCCCCTCGAGGGGCACGCCATTGCATCGCCGTCGGCGAAGCAGCAGCCTCATCGCGTCCCTGGCAATGACCCTTAGAAGGCCGTAAGGACTAACACGTATTTTGGCCGCAGGGGGCCCGATCGAAAGCCGATTGGAAGCATCGCTTTCTACGATTCGCCGCCCGAGCTTCGCTGCGCCCCACCGCGTGGCAGCGGTCGGACACGAACCATCAGGAGACCCTTGCATGCCCCTCTTCCGCCCTCCCTACGCACCGCTCGAAAGGACGCCATGAACAATCGCAACTTCGTCCGGGGCATGGTCATCATGGCCATCGCCCTGCTGTTCGGTGGCGTCGCGCTGACCTACAACGTCGGCAGCGTCGCGCACTCCGGCCCCGGCCTGTTCCCGCTGATGATCAGCGGCTTCCTGTTCGTGATCGGCCTGATCACCGCGGGCCGCTCCTTCTTCATCGAGCGCGTTCCGGTCGACTACAACGTGAAGAACATCGCGCTGATCCTGACGAGCCTGGTGGGCTTCGCGGTGATCTCGGAGTACCTGAACATGATCCTCGGCATCGTGTTCCTGGTTTTCTGCGCGACCTTCGCGGGCACGTCGTATTCGGTGGTGCGCAACATCAAGATCTCGCTCGGCCTCATCGCCGTCGCGTTCGCCTTCAAGAACTTTCTCGGCCTGAGCCTGCCGCTGTACTGATGGACGTCCTGCACAACCTCGCGTTCGGATTCAGCCATGCGCTGACGATCCAGAACCTGCTCTATTGCGCGCTGGGCTGCACCGTCGGCACGCTGGTCGGCCTGCTGCCCGGCCTCGGCCCCCTGTCCACCATCAGCCTGCTGCTGCCGCTGACCTACTCGATTCCCACCGGCGGCGCACTCATCATGCTGGCCGGCATCTACTACGGTGCGCAGTACGGTGACAGCGTGAGCGCGATCACGATGAAGATCCCGCACGCCAGCAGCATCGTGGCCTGCATCGACGGCTACCAGATGACGCTCAAGGGCAAGACCGGCCTGGCGCTGTTCACCGCCGGCATCTCCAGCTTCATCGGTGGCACCGTGGCGATCATCGTGCTCTCGACGATGGCACCGGCGCTCGGCGAAGTCGGCTTCCTGTTCGGGCCGGCCGACTACTGCGCGCTGATGCTGCTGGGCTTCTTCTGCGTGAGCTTCGTCAGCGCCGGCAGCCTGCTCAACGGCCTGGCCATGGCCATGATCGGCGTGCTGCTCGGCATGATCGGCACCGACGTGAACAGCGGCACCGCGCGCTACACGATGAACCTGCCCTTCCTGATGGACGGCGTCGGCCTCATCAGCATCGCGCTGGGCTGCTTCGGCATCGCCGAGGTGGTGAAGAACCTCGACAACAAGAACGTGCTGACGCCCTTCAACGGCAAGATCAAGCTCATGCCGACCTGGCCGGAGTTCAAGCGCATCCTCCCGAGCGCGCTGCGCGGCAGCGTGATCGGTTCGGTGCTCGGCATCCTGCCCGGCGGTGGCCCGACCATCGCGCAGTTCGCGGCGTATGCGGCCGACAAGCGCTTCAGCAAGTACAAGCACGAGATCGGCACCGGGTGCATCGAAGGCGTGGCCGGCCAGGCCGCGGCGGACGAAGCGGCCGCCCGCACCAGCTTTATCCCGCTGATGGCCATCGGCATTCCCGAGAACGCCGTCATGGCGCTGATGATGGCGGCCTTCATCGTCAAGGGAATCCAGCCCGGGCCTAACATGATCGCCAGCCACCCGGACCTGTTCTGGGGCTTGGTGGCCAGCATGTGGGTCGGCAATTGCTTCCTGGTGCTGCTGAACGTGCCGCTGGTGCGCTACTGGCTGTCGGTCTTCAAGATTCCGTACGTCGTGCTGTTTCCGGCCATCCTGTTCTTCTGCTGCATCGGCACCTACAGCATCAACAACAGCCTGGACGACATCTACACCACCGCCGTCTTCGGCCTGATCGGCTACCTGTTCCTGCGGCTGGACATGGAAGCGGCGCCGCTGATGCTCGGCTTCATCCTGGGCCCGATGCTGGAAGAGAACTTCCGCCGCGCGATGCTGCTGAGCCGCGGCGAATTCAGCATCTTCGTCACGCGGCCGATCAGCGGCACGCTGCTTGGCGTGATCGGGGCCGTCGTCGTTTGGCAGACCCTGGCCTTCGTCCGCAGCGCGAGGAAGAAAAAGGCGCTGGGCGACGCAAAGGTCGCGGTGCCGGCCGCCGCCAGCTGAACGGGCTCTGCACGGCGGGGCCGCGGGCCGCGGCCCGTCGCCCTTCGCCTACCGAGGCACGCCGCGAGGTCGCACGTGCCTCGGTGCGCATCCGGCGCATCATGACGGCTTCCACGCTCCGGAGATGCCCATGCTCGCCACCCGCATCCAGTCCGCCCTTGTCGGCACCGCGCTCTTGCTCGGCATCGATGGCTTCGCGCAACAGCCCCCGCCACCCCTCGACCGGGCGCAGGCGCAACTGCGCTACGAATCGGAGATTGCCGCCTGCAACCGCGGCAACCTGCCGGCACCGGCACGCGAGGCCTGCGTGCGGTCGGCGGGGACGGCCCTCGACAGCCGGCTGGGTGGTCCGCCAACCGAGTCGGCCGTGCCTTCGTCCGACGGCCGTGCCACGGTCGTGGCGCCCACGGGTTCAGTCACGCCGCCCGCCGGATCGAACACCGTGACTTCGGGCGACGGCCGCGCGACCATCGTGCTGCCGGCCGACCGCACGGCCGTGCCGTCACGCTGATCCGGACGGCGGCGAGCGCCGCACGGGCTGGCGTCAGACGCGTTCGGCCCGTGCCTTCTTCATCGCCATCGCCTTGGCGATGCGCGGCAGGATCAGCACGGCCAGCACCACCAGGACGAGCACGATCGACATCGGCCGCTGGAAGAACACCACCGCACTGCCCTCGCCGATCGACATGGCGTTGCGAAGCTGCGCTTCGGCCAGCGGCCCGAGGATCATGCCGACCACCACCGGTGCGGTCGGGAAGTCGAAGCGCCGCATGATCACGCCCAGCACGCCGATGGCATACAGCAGGAACAGGTCGAAGGCGCTCTGGCGCATGCCGTAGGCACCGACCGTCGCGAAGATCAGGATGCCGGCGTAGAGCTGGGGCTTCGGGATCTTCAGCAGCTTGACCCACAGGCCGACCATCGGCAGGTTGAGCACCAGCAGCATCACGTTGCCGATGTAGAGCGAGGCGATCAGCGCCCACACCAACGCGGCCGAGGTGGTAAAGAGCTGCGGGCCGGGCTGGATGCCGTAGTTCTGGAACGCGCCCAGCAGGATGGCGGTGGTGTTGCTGGTCGGGATGCCCAGCGTGAGCAGCGGGATCAGCGCCGCCGTGACCGTGGCGTTGTTCGCCGCTTCGGGGCCGGCCACGCCTTCGATGGCGCCGGTGGTGCCGAACTCGGCCTTGGCGTCGCTGTCCTTCGCGAGCTTCTTTTCCATCGCGTAGCTCAGGAAGGTCGGGATCTCGGTGCCGCCCGCCGGGATGCAGCCAAAGGGCGTGCCGATGGCGGTGCCGCGCAGCCAGGCGGGGATCGAACGCTTCCAGTCGCGCTTGCTCATGTGCACGCGGCTGAGCTTGTTCTGGCCCTCGACGACCTTGCCTTCGTACAGCACGGCGTAGAGCACTTCGGCCACGGCGAAGAGGCCGACCGCGACCAGCACGATCTCGATGCCGTCGAGCATTTCGGGGATGCCGCCGGTGTAGCGGCCCTGGCCCGAGATCTGGTCGAGCCCGACGCATCCCGCTGCCAAACCGATGAAGAGCGCGGTCATGCCGCGCAGTGTGCTCTTGCCGAGCACCGCGCTCACCGTGGTGAAGGCCAGCAGCATCAGCAGGAAGTATTCGGGCGGGCCGAGCTTGACGGCGAAGTCCGCCACGAAGGGCGCGAACAACGTGACGACCACGGTGGCGATGGTGCCGGCCACGAAGGAGCCGATGGCCGCGGACGCGAGCGCAGCGCCCGCGCGGCCGCTCTTGGCCATCTTGTTGCCCTCCATCGCCGTCACCATGCTGGCCGTCTCCCCGGGCGTGTTCAGCAGGATGGAGGTGGTCGAGCCGCCGTACATCGCGCCGTAGTAGATGCCTGAGAAGAAGATCATCGAGGCCGTGACGTCGACCTTGCCGGTGATCGGCAGCAGCATCGCCACCGCCACCGCGGGGCCGATGCCGGGCAGCACGCCGACGGCCGTGCCGAGGGCACAGCCGACCAGGCACCAGAGCAGGTTGGCAGGCGTGATCGCCGCGGCGAAACCGGCCATCAGAGCATTGAAGATTTCCATGTCAGATCCAGCCCGTCGATGTCAGGCCTGGCAGGTTGATCGCCAGGAATTGCGTGAACATCCAGAACACCGGCGCCGAGATCATCATGCCGGTCGCCGCGTCGATCAACCAGGTCCGTGGGCTATTGACGCCGCCCTGCCCGCTCGCTCGGCGCAGGCCCTGCACCGCGAGGACGTAGCACAGCGTGCAGCTGAAGATGAAGCCGATGGTGGTGATGAGCGACGCGTTCAGCAGCAGCCCGGCCGACACCCAGACGAAGCCCGACCAGTAGGTCTCGACCGCACCCGAGGGTTCGTCCATGTCGCGGAAGCCACCGGTGCGCGACTCCCAGATGATCCATGCCCCGCAGATCGTGAGCACGATCGACACCAGCCACGGCAGGAAGTTGGGGCCGACGCCCCCATAGCCGGCATCGGACGAGATGTCGATCGCGCCGCCCGCCAGTGCAAGGCCGGTGAGCAGCACGCCGACGCCGACCAGGGTCTGCGGCCAGGTGGTGCCGCGCCCCGCTTCCGCGGGAAGAGAGTTGGAGTTCATGTTTTTTCTCTCGAGCAAGCGTGAGTGCCCTTCCAGAGACACCACGGAACCGGCTTTGCCGGGCCGTCGGTGTCGCCCCCGGAAGGGGGGTGGGCGCAGCCACACGAAGTGGGCAAGCCCCGGGGGAGAGTCAGATCATCCCGGACTTGGCCATGATGGCCCGCAGGCTGGCGAAGTCGTCGTCGACGAACTTCGCGAAGGCGTCACCCGACAGCACGGACGGCGTCCACTCGTTCTTCTTCAGCGCCTCGGCCCAGGCCGAGCTCTTGAGCGCGGCCAGCACCAGGTCGGTCACCGTCTTGCGCTGCTCGGGCGTGAGGCCCGGCGCGCCGTACACGCCGCGCCAGTTGCCGATCTCGACGTCGATGCCCTGCTCCTTCAGCGTGGGCACGTTGACGCCCGGCAGGCGCTGCGCCGAGGTGACGGCGATCGCGCGCATCTTGCCGGCGGCGATGTACTCGGCGAATTCGCTGTAGCCGCTGCCGCCCACCGTGACGTTGCCGCCCAGGATGGCTGCCGTGGCTTCGCCGCCGCCGCGGAAGGCCACATAGTTGATCTTCGATGGATCGGCGCCGACCTTCTGCGCGATCATGGCCGCAGCGATGTGCTCGGTCGAACCGCGCGACCCGCCGCCCCACTTGACGCTGCCCGGGTCCTTCTTGAGCTGCTCGACCACGTCCTTCATGGTCTTGAGCGGCGAGCTGGCCGGCAGCACGAACACGTTGTATTCGGTCGTGATGCGGGCGATCGGCGTGGCCTGCTCGAGCTTGACCGGCGGCTTGCCGGTGATGATGCCGCCCAGCATGACCGAGCCCATGACCATCAGCGCGTTCGTGTCGCCCTTGGAACCGTTGACGAACTGCGCCAGGCCGAGCGCGCCCGCGGCGCCGCCCTTGTTGTCGTAGGTCACGGTGTCGGCCACCTTGGCATCGGTCATCGCCTTGCCCAGCGCACGACCGGTGGTGTCCCATCCGCCTCCGGGGTTGGCCGGGATCATCATCTTGATGTTGGCGGCGGCGCGGGCCGTCAGGGGAAGCGCGCCTGCGGCGGCCAGTGCGGCCAGGGACTTCAAAAAGGTGTCACGACGCATCGAGGTCTCCTTGTGTGTGGATCTGTGAGGAAGCTGAACGCCGCTATGATGCGCCGCCCTGCTGTCAGTTGGCTGTCCGGCACACTGGGGTAAACACCGAACTCCCGCACCGATGAAGCTCCTCCTGGTCGAAGACGACCCGACGATGCAGACCACCCTGCAACGCACACTCGGACGGCGCCGCATCGACGTGCGCGTGTGCGGCGACGGCGCCTTGGCCCTGGCGCAATGGCAGGCGCTCGAGCCCGACGTGGTGGCACTCGACCTCAACCTGCCGAACCTCGACGGCCTGCAGGTGCTGGCGCAGGCGCGGGCAGCCGGCCTGCGCACACCGGTGCTGCTGCTGACGGCCCGCGGCACGGTGGGCGACCGCATCGTCGGCCTGAACGCCGGTGCCGACGACTACCTGCCCAAGCCCTTCGACCTGGACGAACTGGAAGCGCGCTTGCGGGCGCTGCGTCGCCGCCACCAGCAAGGCGATGGCGGCGATGCACCGGCCGGCCCGCAAGCGGTGGGCGGCTTGCGCTACGAGGCCGACAGCGGCGCCATTTATCACCGCGCCGAGGTCATGGAACTCACACCGCGCGAGCTGGCCCTGCTCAAGGCGCTGATGATGAATCCCGGCCATGCGGTGAGCAAGGAACGCCTGTTCGAGCTGGTGTTCCCGGGCGAAGCCGACGTGCAGTACGAGGCGGTGGAAGTGGTCGTCTATCGGCTGCGCAAGAAGCTGGTGGGCACCGGTGCCGCCCTGATGACGCTGCGCGGGCTGGGCTACCTGCTGCGCGAAGAGCCTTGAAGCGGCCGCGCGTCTCCTCGCTGCGGGCCCGGTTGCTCGGGGGCATCCTGGTGCCGGTGGCGATCGTCATCGCGGTCAACAGCGTGAGCCTCTACCGCCAGAGCCTGGCCGCCGCCACGCTTGCCTACGACCGCACCCTGCTTGCGTCGGCCAAGACCATCGGCGAGCAGCTCGACGTGACCGGTTACGACGACGCGGCGGTGCTGCGCGCGGTAGTCCCCTACTCCGCGCTGGAAGCCTTCGAGGCCGACAATCAGAGCCGCATGTACTACCGCGTCTCCACGCAGAAGGGCGACATGATCTCGGGCTTCGACGAAGTGCCGTTCTGGCGTGGCACGCTGCCGATTCGTCCCGCCTACGCCTCGCTGGTCGACTTCTACGACGCCGAGTTTCGCGGCCAGCCGGTGCGCGTCGCCGTGCTGCTGCAGCCGGTGGCCAGCTCGGTGGGCCGCGGGATGGCGGTGGTGCAGGTGGCCGAGACCCTCGAACTGCGCCAGACCCTGGCGCGCAAGCTGCTGCTCGACACGCTGTGGCGCCAGGCCGTGCTGCTGGGCGTGATCGCCTTCGTCACGGCGCTGGTGGTGCAGCGCGCCACCCGACCGGTGCGTGCGCTGGGCGAAGCCATCGAAGCGCGGCCGGCGGACGATCTCTCGCCGATCGAAGCCCCCGATGCGCCGCGCGAACTGCGCCCGCTGATCGACGCGACCACGCGGGTCATGGCCCGGCTGCAGGAACTGCTCGACCACCAGAAGCGCTTCGTGCGCGACAGCGCCCACCAGCTGCGCACCCCGCTCGCGGTGCTCAAGGCGCAGGTGCAGTCGGCGCGCCGCGGCGACGTGCCCGCCGACCAGGCGCTCGGCGAGATCGACGCCACCGTCGCGCGCGCGACGACGCTGGCCAACCAGATGCTGTCGCTCGCCAAGGTCGAGCAGTTGCGCCAGCAACCCGAATCGAGCACGCTCGACCTGGGCGAGGTGGTGCGGCAGGTGGCGCTGGACGTGTCGCCGCTGATTGCCGACAAGGCGCTCGATTTCGAACTCGACGCGGCCGCCACGCCGGTACTCGCCCACCGCTGGATGCTCCAGGAGCTGACGCGCAATCTGCTGCACAACGCCATCAAGCACAGCCCGCGCGGCGGCAGTCTGTCGGTGGGCGTGCATGCCGAGGGCGGGCAGGCGCTGCTGCGCATCGCCGACGCCGGCCCCGGCATCGCGCCGGAATTGCGCCAGCGCCTGTTCGCGCCCTTCTCTGCCGGCGACATGGCCAGCGGCTCGGGGCTCGGGCTCGCCATTTGCCGGGAGATCGTGCGGGCGCTGGATGGACGCATCGCGCTGGACAACCGCATCGTGGGCGGTCGTGTGGTGGGGCTCGATGCCACCGTGCGGCTGCCGCTGGAACAAGGATAGGCATGGACCGTCTGCGGATCGACAAGTGGCTTTGGGCCGCTCGCTTCTACAAGACCCGCTCGCTGGCCGCCGACGAGATCGGCAAGCACCGGGTGCAGGTCAACGGCGACGTGGCCAAGGCCTCGCGCGAGGTGAAGGCGGGCGACACGGTCGCATTGCGCCAGGGTGCGGTGCAGCGGACCGTGGTCGTGCGGGGCCTGAGCGGCCAGCGCGGGCCGGCGCCGGTGGCGCAGCAGCTCTACGAGGAGACGGCGGACAGCATCGCGGCGCAGGCCGCGGCCCGCGAACAGCGGCGTCTGGGCAGCGAGCCGGCGCTGAGCATCGAACAGGGCCGCCCCACCAAGCGCGAGCGGCGCAGCCTCGACCAGGTCAAGGGCAGCTGGGGGCCGCGCTGGAGCGCCAGCCTCGATGACCCGGACATCGAATAGCGGTCGCGCGCCCTCGGTCGGAAGCGCTTAGCCGAATGGCGTATTGAGCGCCGGATGCCCCGCGCGCAGACTGCGGGCTCGCTCTGGCCGCTTCAACGATCACCCAAAGCACGCACATGGAAACGCTCTCGCAAGCACAGTTCTTGGCAGCGCTCGCCGCGGCGATTGCGGTCGGTGTCGGCATGCTGATGAGCTTGAACCACTCTCAGCGCGTGCTGACGCAGGCCATGGCCGCACGCGTCGCGGCATCGATTGCCACCCTCGACGAGCCCGTGCGGCACGGCCGCGAGAACTGAACGCGGACGGCGGCTCTTTCGCACGCCCTGCCCCCTCAGGGACCTCAGAGACCTCAAAAACGGCCGAGCAGGCGCTTCCGGGGCGTCACCTGTGCCGTCACCCGCCGGTCCTGCGGCATGACCAGCGGAAAGCGACGCAGCATCCGCTGCCCCTGGGGCGTGACCGCCTCCACCGTCGCCGGCGGTTGGTCATAGCCATACAAGGTGCGCACCGGCAAGGGGATCGTGGCCTTCACATGGCCGGCCAGACGCAGCACGCGCAGATGATCCACCTCCTCCCCGGAGAAAAGGTTGACCGGCAGCGCGACCTGGGCGAGTTGATGCAGAAGACGAAGTGACACGGAAATGACTCTGGCTGGATGACGCGACGGCGCTCGGTCGCACGGACGGGGCGGATGGACTGATTTTCGGCGGATGCGAGGGTGCTGAATATGCCGCGGCGCAGCAACAAAGGCCGGGGGGCGTGAATAAGTTGACACTGTTTAACAGTGGTCGACATCCATACTCGGGGTCCCTGGAGGTGCTCATGAGTCAATGGGAAGTGGAATTCGCCGGCGCCGTGGCCCATCTGGAAACGGCCTACGCCGTGGATCAGCGCGCCTACGACGAACTGCGCGATCCGCTCAAAGCCGCCTGGGCCCTGCTCCCCACCTGGATGTGGCCGGAGCCCGAGCGGGTCGGCGCGTTGCTGCGTGCCCGCATCGACCTGGTGGCGGCCGAAGACGAGGTGCGCAGCCTGGTGCGTCGGCAAAGCATCGCCATCCGCAACGCTCGGGCGCGCCGTCTGGCGATGTACCAGCGCCGCGCCTTCGCGCAGACCGCGCCCGATGAACTCAGCGGCCCGGCGGCGCTCGCGGCTCTGTCGGCCGCGGCGCTCATCCCCGCCGCCGAGATGCCGCACCGGGCCTGAGGCGAACACGCCCGGCCGGCTCCGGGCCGGATACCGGCCACTTACTGAATCGTCGTGTGGGCCCCGTCGAACGAGGGGCTGATGAAGCACGGTGCGGCCCGCTCACCACGACGCGGACCGTTGGCACCACCGGCCGCCTGCAGGGCCATGTAGCCGGCGGCCAGCGCCGCCTGGTAGGTCTTGGCCGGTGCATCGGCCGCGTCGATCGGCTCGTAGACACCGGCGTCGTCGTTCTCTTCCTGGAGCACCCAGAAGAACAGGCCCGGCCAGGGTTCGTCCACCGTGAGTGCAATGCGGCGCAGATTGGCAGTCATGTCGTGTTCCTCGTCGGGCCGGGCCCGTGGCTGTTGTGTGTGTCGGCCCCTGGGGGGACGAGTGCTTTGGTTCGCAATCGATAACGTTTGTCACCGTTTTGTCGATAGGTGTGATTAGGCCCGGGTTTGTGCGGAGTACCTCCCAGCGCGGCCGCCGGATGTAATGCTTTTAGTGACAAATCTCCCGAAACCTAGAGGTCGTTAGTACTCATTTTTGGATTCGACGATCCATGATCCGCCCGGCGCCTGCCTCGGCGCGCGCAGAAACTTGATCCACCGCAAGCCTCGTGCATACCGTCGGTGCAACATGCGTTGAACGCTTCCAAGGAGAACACCATGTACCGCTACATCCTGGTTCCACTCGACGGCAGCAAGACGGCCGATCGCGGCCTGCGCGAGGCGATCCACCTGGCCGACGCGCAGAAGGCCCCGGGCAAACTGCATCTGGTGCACGTCATCGACGAGTTCCCGACCCTGGTCGAGCTCTCGTCGATGAACAACTTCGAGCTGTCCATCCAGCGTCTGCGGGACGACGGCCGTGCCTTGCTGGAGCGGGCCGCGCGGACGGTCACCGAAGCCGGCGTGGAGGTCGACACGCACCTGTGCGAAGTGACGCAGGGACGCATCGCCGATGCGCTGGTGGACGAGGCCCGCAAGACCGGTTGCGACCTCATCGTGATGGGCACGCACGGCCGGCGCGGCTTCAGCCGGCTGGCGCTGGGCAGCGATGCCGACCTGGTGGTGCGTGCGAGCACGGTGCCGGTGCTGCTCGTGCGCGACCCCTCGGTGGAAAGCTGAAGCCCGCAGGGGGCGCGCTGCTCGCGGCAGAGCCGGTGTCCGGCCGCGGCACGGCCTCTGCCGCCTACGCGCCGCCCGACAGCTTGAAGATGCTGACGGCCGCGACGAGTTCGGCGGCCTGGTCGCGCAAGGAGCCCGCGGCAGCCGCCGCTTGTTCGACCAGCGCGGCGTTCTGCTGCGTCGCCTGGTCCATCTGGGTGACAGCCTGGTTGACCTGCTCGATGCCCTGGGTCTGCTCCTGGCTGGCGACGGTGATCTCGCCCATGATGTCGGTCACCCGACGCACGCTCGCCACGATCTCGCCCATGGTCTGACCGGCTTCGGCCACCTGCTGGCTGCCGGTGCCGACCTTGTCCACCGAATCGTCGATGAGCTGCTTGATCTCCTTGGCCGCCGCCGCCGAGCGCTGGGCCAGGCTGCGAACTTCGGACGCCACCACCGCAAAACCGCGCCCCTGCTCGCCGGCGCGGGCGGCCTCGACCGCGGCGTTCAGCGCCAGGATGTTGGTCTGGAAGGCGATGCCCTCGATCACGCCGATGATGTCGACGATCTTCTTGGACGACGCATGGATCGAGCCCATGGTGTCGACCACCTGCTGCACGACCGTGCCGCCGCGCAATGCCACCGCCGAGGCCGAGGCGGCCAGCAGGTTGGCCTGGCGCGCGTTGTCGGCGTTCTGCTTGACCGTGGCTGTCAGCTGCTCCATCGAGGCCGCCGTCTCCTCCAGCGAACTGGCCTGCGCTTCGGTGCGTGACGACAGATCCTGGTTGCCGGCGGCGATCTGCCCGGACGCCGTGGCGATGGTGTCGGTGCCATGCCGCACCGTGCCCACCACCTCGGCCAGGCTGTCGTTCATGGTCTTCAGCGCCTGCATGAGGCGGCCGGTCTCGTCGCCGCTTCGCACGTCGATGTGGCTGCTCAGGTCGCCCGCCGCGACCATCTGCGCCAGTTGCACCGCCTGCGACAGCGGCGCCGTGATCCCGCGCGACAGGCGCCAGGCGAGGACGGCGCCCAGCACCAGCGCCGCGAGCCCCATGCCGATCACGAGCTGCTGGGCCCGGCGCTCCCTCTGCTCCGCCTCGGACAGGACTTTCGCCAGCACCGCCTTCTGGAGGTCGACCACTTCCTGCACCGTCTGGATGTAGCTTTCCCGAGCGGGCAGGACCTTGTCCTGTGTGAGCCGACGCAGCTCTGCCGGCGAGGCCCCCTCGCCTCCTTCCTTTTTCAGCTTGATCACTGCCATGCGGGTGTCGTTGTAGGCGGTCCGCGCCTTCGCCACCTTGGCGAGCGCGGCCCGCCCTTCGGCCGACACGATGCGCTTGTCGAGTTCGCCTTGCAGCTGGGTCACCGCCAGGCTTTGCCGGCTCATCCCGTCCGCGAAATAGGCCTCGTCTTCCGGTGTGGAAGCCTTGATGAGCGCGATGGTGCGCACGCTGTTCGCCACGATGCCGGCGATCCATTGCTGCGACAGGCTTTCGTTCAGGGCCGCCTCGTCCATGAGAGGCACGATGTTCGCCATCTGGCGAAGCGTGTACAGGCCGACCGCGGAGGTGCCGACCAGCAGTGCAAGCACGCAGGCGAAGCCCACGCCGAGCCGTGTACCGATGTTGAGATTGCTGAGTTTCACAGAGGATCCGGTTGATGTGAGAAGTTCACATCACCAGATATCGGCGTCCCCGGCCAAAACTTGAGGGCCGCCCCGCGCGCATGCGGGCCGCCCGCACTGCACCGGCCTCAGCGCGGCGCGAACAAGCCCTTGTGCGCGTCCCGCAGCAGTGCCTTCTGCACCTTGCCCATGGTGTTGCGCGGCAGCTCCGGCACCACGAAGCAGCGCTTCGGGATCTTGAAGTTGGCGAGCTTCGCCTTGAGGGCGGCGACCACCGCGTCCGGATCGACGGTGTCGCCCGGCCGGGCCGTGACCACCGCCACGCCCACTTCGCCGAAGTCGGGATGCGGCACGCCCACCACGGCGCTTTCCGCGACGCCCGGCAGCTCGTTGATGAAGCCCTCGATCTCTGCCGGATAAACGTTGTAGCCGCCGCTGATGATCAGGTCCTTGCTGCGCCCGACGATGGTGACGTAGCCGAGGCCGTCGATCTGGCCCACGTCGCCGGTCTTGAAAAAGCCGTCGGCGGTGAACTCCTCCTTGGTCTTCTCGGGCATGCGCCAGTAGCCAGCAAAGACATTGGGGCCGGCCACCTCGATGTTGCCGATCTCGTCGGTGCCCGCCTCACGGCTCTCGCCGCCGTCGTCGGCCACGCGCACCCGCAGTTGCACGCCCGGCAGCGGAAAGCCGACCGTGCCACCGCGCCGCTCGCCCTGGACCGGGCGGTACGGGTTGGAGGTGAGCATGGCGGTCTCGCTCATGCCGTAGCGCTCCAGGATGGTGTGGCCGGTGCGCTCTCGCCATTCGTTGAAGGTCTCGATCAGAAGCGGCGCCGAGCCGGCGATGAACAGCCGCATGCGGGCGCAGGCCTTCTTGGTGAGGCCGGGCTCGGCCAGCATGCGCACATAGAGCGTCGGCACGCCCATGAAGACTGTGGCCTCGGGCAGCCGGGCCACCACGCGCTTCGGATCGAACTTGTTCAGCCAGATCATCTTGCTGCCGTTGATCAGCGCGCCGTGGATGGCGACGAAGAGCCCATGCACATGGAAGATGGGCAGCGCATGGATCAGCACGTCGCCCTCGGCCCAGCCCCAGTAGTCCTTCAGCACCTCGGCGTTCGAGCGCAGGTTGCGGTGCGTCAGCATGGCGCCCTTGCTGCGGCCGGTGGTGCCGCTGGTGTAGAGGATGGCGGCGAGGTCGTCCTCGCCGCACTGCGCGACGGTGTGCCGGTCGCTGCACTGCACAGCCACGTCGAGCAGCGTGCCGGTGCGATCGTCGTTCAGCGTGAAGACGTGGCGCGTGCCGGCGGCCTGCGCGATCGGGCCGACCCAGTCGGCATTGGCGCTGCTGCACACCACCACCGAGGGCTCGGCGTTGCCGATGAAGTACTCGATCTCGGCGCCGCGGTAGGCGGTGTTCAGCGGCAGGAACACATAGCCGGCGCGCAGCGTCGCCAGGTACAGCATCATCGCCTCGACCGATTTCTCCACCTGCACGGCGACGCGTGCGCCCGGCGCGAGGTCGAGCGCGGCGAAAAGATTGGCGATCATGGCGCTGGCGCGGTCGAGGTCGCGCCAGGAATAAGTCAGACCTTCATCGGTCTCGACCGCCACGGCGTCGAGGTCGGCGGGGAATGCGGCACGCAGCGCGGCGAAGAGGTTGGCGTTGGCGGTCATCGGGGGTCTCGGAAATCGGGCGTTCGTTTGGCCAGGAAGGCGGCGATGCCTTCGCGGTGTTCGGGAGAATCGGCGTAATCGTAGGCGCTCGGCAGCAGCGCCGCGAGCGGGGACGCGGCGCTGCGCGCGAGTGCTGCGAGCACCCGCTTGTTGGCGCGCGCGGCCTCGGGTGCGAGTGCGGCGACGCGGCGAGCCAGTGCGGCGGCCTCGTCGGCCACCTCGGCATCGGCAAGCACCCGCAGCAGGAAGCCGGCCTCGCGCAGACGCTGCGCGTCGTGCACGCCGGCCGCCAGCAGCATGTCGCGCGCCAGCAGGTCGCCGACGGCGCGGTGGACGATCGCCGCCTCGCGCGGTGCCATCGGAAAGCCCAGCTTCGCGATCGGCGCACCGAACTTCGCGGACGTGCCAGCCAGACGCAGGTCGCAGCAGCTCGCGATCTCGAGTCCGGCACCCATGCAGGCGCCTTCGATCTGCGCCACCACCGGCACCTCGCAGTCGAGCATCGCCTGCAGGGCGGCGCCCACCTCGTCCTCGTGGAAGGCGCGCAATTGCACCGGGTCGAAGCGAAAGCCCGGGTACTCGGAAATGTCGCCGCCGGCGCAGAAGGCTGCGCCCTCCCCGCGCAGCACGATGCAGCGCAGGGTGGCCTCGCCCGCGAAGCGCTCGAACGCAGTGCGCAGCGCCGTCCACATGGCGCGCGACATCGCATTCAGCCGCCCGGGGTGCGACAGCGTGGCGAAGGCGATCGGTCCTTCGCGTTCGATTCGGATCTCACCCGGCATGTGCGTGCATCACTCCAGCTTGGCGCCCGAGGCTTTCACCACGGCCGCCCAACGCTTGACTTCGGACGCCACGAAGCTGCCGTAAGCCGCGGTCGTGACAGTGGGGACCTCCGAGCCGTTGGCGGCCCAGATGGTCTTGAGCTCGTCGCTGGCCAGCGCTTTCTTCATCTCCTCGATGATCTTGGCCTGCACGTCCGCCGGCGTGCCCTTGGGTGCCCAGAGGCCGTACCAGGTGGTCACGGTGTAGTCGGGCAGCCCGACCTCGGCGGCGCAGGGCACGTCCGGGAAAGCCGGGTTGCGCTTGGCGCCCGCCATCATCAGCGCCTTGATGCGGCCGCCCTTGATGTGCTGCGACGAGGAACCCAGCCCGTCGAAGCAGACGTCGACGTTGCCGGAGATCAGATCCTGCAGCATCGGGCCGGCGCCGCGGTAGGGGATGTGGGTGATGAAGGTGCCGGTCTGCTGCTTGAAGAGCTCGCCCGCCAGGTGGTGCGAGGTGCCTGCGCCGGCCGAGCCGTAGTTCATCTTGGCGGGGTTGCGCTTGGCGTAGGCGATGAATTCCTGGATGGTCGGCTGTGTCACCCGCTTCGGGTTCACCACCACCACCTGCGGCGCATTGGCCAGCAGCATCAGCGGCACGAAGTCCTTCTCGATGTCGTAGTCCAGCCGCGGGTAGACCGAGGGCGCGATCGCATGGTGCACCGCGCCCATGAACAGGCCGTAGCCGTCGGCCGGCAGCTTCGCGGCAATGCTCGCGCCCAGCGTGCCACCAGCACCGCCGCGGTTGTCGATCACCAGCGTCTGTCCCGTCGTCTTCGAGAACTGGGCCGACAGCGGGCGTGCGAAGGCGTCGGTGCCGCCGCCGGCCGGGAACGGCACGACGAGCGTGACCGGCTTGCTTGGCCAGCCGGACTGCGCGCGTGCGACACCACCGAGAACGGTGGCCGCCGCCGCGGCCAGGCGCAACATGTCGCGCCGCTGAAAGCTCTGAATCATGGATTTGTCTCCTGTCTTTGTATCGTCATCGCCATGCACCGGGGCCCTCGGCGCGGGGGAAATCGGCCCTGAAAAATGTTGCGGCCGCTCGGCTCAGCCCTTGAGGAACAACCCGTCGACATCGCCCGACACCGCCACTTTGCCCTGTGCGAGCAAGGCGCGGTGCTTGTCGAGCCGCTTCAGATCGTAGAGATAGTTGACCATGAGGCCGTAGGACTGCTTCAGCCCCTTCGGCGAGGGGTCTCCGGCCCAGTTGAGCCGCTCGACGCGGGCGCCGTTGCCCAGGTGGAAGCGCGCGACCGGGTCGATCGGCTGGCCATCGAGGGTCGCTCGGCCGAGGTACTCGGCCGCACACTGCATCAGCGCGCTGCGCACCGGCGACTTGGGCTCCAGCGTCAGTGCCTGCTCGGCGGCCGCGATCAGCCGCTCGGGCGTCGGCGGCAGAGACCCCAGCGCCCGGCCCAGCTCGGCGGCGCGCTTGTCGTCCAGGCGCAGCAGCATCTCGGCCGCGTGCTTGCCCAGCCACTGCCGGAAGCCCGGGATGGGCGACAGCGTCGCGAAGACCTTCAGCTTGGGAAATTCGGCCTGCAGCGTCTCGACCACCCGCTTGATCAGCGAATCGCCGAAGCTCACGCCGCGCAGCCCGGTCTGCGTGTTGCTGATGGAATAGAAGATGGCGGTGGTCGCCTTGTCGGCGGTGGCCAGGGCCGCGGCCTCGTCGAGCAGCGGCACGATGCCGTCGCTGATGTGGTCGACCAGTGCCACTTCCACGAAGATCAGCGGCACGTCGGGCAGCCGCGGATGGAAGAAGCCGTAGCAGCGCCGGTCGCTGTCGAGCCGGTTCTTCACGTCGGCCCAGCTCTTGATGTCGTGCACCGCCTCGAACTGGATCAGCTTCTCGATCAGCGAGGCCGGTGAATCCCAGCTGATGCGCCGCAGATCGAGGAAGGCGACGTCGAACCAGGTGGAAAACAGGTGCTCCAGCTCGGCGTCGAGCGGCACGAGGCGCCGTTCGCCCTTCACCTGCGGCAGCAGTTCGGCGCGCAGGTCGACCAGGAAGCGCATGCCCTGCGGATCGATGGTGAAGCGCTGCAGCAGGCGCGCCCGCGGCGACGCCAATGCGCGACGCAGGTGCACCTCGGCCTGGCCTTCGTCGGCGGTGCCGACGGCGGCCTCGTGACGCGCCCGCGCGCTGCTGAGCTTCTTGCCGTCGGGCGCGAAACGCTCGCTGATCAGCAACCAGACGTCGCGCCGCTCGGCCGCGTCGAGCTCGGCATACCAGTGCATCACCTCGCAGGCGCGGCGGCCGGCCTCGACCTCGCTGACGCGAGCGTCGACCACCGCCTGCAGGTCGGTCAGTGCACGCCGCAACGCCCGCGGCGCCATGGCTTCGCCGTGGCGCCGCAAGGTGGCGTCGAGCCGTTCGCTCAGGGAGCGCGGCGGCAGCGCGGGCTTGTCCTTCTTCTTCGATGCGGTCTCGACGGCGGCCTCGGTGTCTTTGACGGCGGCGGGGGCGCGCAGGCGCGACACGCTGCGCGAGATCCAGGTGGATGCATTCATGAAACGAGCCTCGATTTCTGTTGAAGCGCCACGGCGCGCAAGGCTTCGCGCTGGCGGTGGAGATGGGTGCGCATGGCGGCCTCGGCGCCGTCGCTGTCGTGCGCCTTCAACGCGGCGAACACGGCCAGGTGCTCGGCCAGGCTCTGCTCCAGCCGGCCGGGCGCCCTCAGTTGCTGCAGGCGGGCGAGCTTCAAGATCTTGCGCAGGTCACCGATCACCTGCGCCAGCCAGCGGTTGTCGGCCAGCGTGATGATCGCCTCGTGGATGCTGAAGTTGGTGGCGTAGTAGGCGTTGATGCGATGCGCCTTCGCATGCGCCTCGAGCTGGGCGTGCAGCGTGGCCAGCGCCTCGATGTCGGCGTCGCTCGCATTGCGCGCGGCCTCCCAGGCGCAGCGGCCTTCGAGCAGCGCGATGACCGGAAAAATTTCGTCGAGGTCGCGCTGGGTAACCTCCGCGACGAAGCAACCCCGCCGCGGCTCATGGCGCAGCAGCCCTTCGGCGGTGAGCACCTTGAGTGCCTCGCGCAAAGGTGTGCGGGAGATTTCGAGCCGCGCGCACAGGGCCGATTCGTCGAGGAAGCTCCCCGGCGTCAACGAGCCCGCGAAGATCTCCTCCCGCAAGGTGGCGGCGACCTGATCGTGCAGCGAATTCGGGACGAGGCGCATGGCAGTTCCGGTGGGACCAGGATCCTGAAGACGGTCGCCAGGGTGTGCACCGTAATTTCAGGTAATTACGCGTAATTATGGCTGTGCTGCGTGACGCTGCAAGCGGGTGATGGCCGGGACAAACCCTGACGCATGGCCCGATGGGACCCGGCGGGGCCGCTACATTCGGGGCATCGTGAGCCGGCCTGCCCCCTCCTCTTCACCCCCTCCGCCCCCTTCCGACGCCCCGCTGCCGACGCGCGATGGCGTCGGTCCGAGCACGGTCGGCCTGCCCGCCGGTGCCTGGCCGACGATGCTCGACTTTCTGCTCGAGCGCTTCCCCGGCGTGACGCCAGCCACCTGGCGCGGCCGGATGCAGGCGGGCGACGTCGTCGACGAAGGCGGCCGCCCGGTCCGCGCGGACGACCGGTACCGTGGCCATCAGCGCCTCTACTACTACCGCGAGATTCCGGACGAGCCCCGCGTGCCCTTCGAGGAACGGGTGCTGTTCCAGGATGCGCACCTGCTGGTCGCCGACAAGCCGCATTTCCTGCCGGTCACGCCGGGCGGCCGGTACCTGCAGGAAAGCCTGCTGGTGCGGCTCAAGCGCAAGCTGGGCATCGAGACGCTGGCGCCGATCCATCGCATCGACCGCGGCACCGCCGGCCTGGTGCTGTTCTGCGTCGATCCGGCCGGCCGGGCCGCCTACCAGAAGCTGTTCGCCGAGCGACGCGTGGTCAAGACCTACGAAGCCGTGGTGCACTGGCCGGCCGGCATGGTGCTACCGGCGGTGCGGCACAGCCGGCTGGCGCCCGATGCATCGTTCATGCGCACGGCCGAGATCGCGGGCGAGCCGAATTCGACCACGCACTTCGAGTTGCTGGAGCGCATCGGCGACGACCGGGCCCGGCTGCGACTGTCGCCGGTCACCGGCCGCAAGCACCAGTTGCGCGTGCACTGTGCAGCGCTCGGCATGCCGATCGTCAACGACCCGATCTACCCGGTGCTGCGGCCCGAAGGCGAGGAGGACCACGCACAGCCGCTGCAATTGCTGGCGAAAACGCTGGCTTTCATCGACCCGTGCAGCGGCGAGGCGCGCCGCTTTGCATCGACGCTGAAGCTTGCGGGCTGAACGGTCGCGCAAGGCCTGAGGGACTGCCTCGATCGACGAGTTGAGCCAGAATCGGCCGCATGATGAACTGGCTCCGCCCCCTCGCCCTCCTCCCATTCGCCTGTGCGCTCGCCGGCTGCGGCACGCCGTCCTACGAAGTCGTCACCTATCCCAACGGCACGACACGCGCGCCGACCTCGGCCGATGCGGTCGGCTATTGCGCACAGAAGGGTCTGACGGCGCGGATCGTGGGGAAGGCGGGCGCCGAGACGGGCGTGCTGTTCCGCTGCCTCTGAGGCGGTCGGCGCGGCCTCAGGCCGTGTGGCGGCGCTGCGGCGCGGTGGCGTAGAGCCAGAGCCCGAAGGCGATCATCGGGACGCACAGCCACTGTCCCATGCTCATGTTCAGCGCCAGCAGGCCGAGGAAGTCGTCCGGCTCACGGAAGTACTCGGCGATGAAGCGCATCGCGCCGTAGCCGATCAGGAACACGGCCGACACCCGGCGCTCGCGCCGTTCCTTGCGGGCGTAGAGCCACAGGATGACGAAGAGCAGCAGGCCTTCGAGCAGGAACTGGTAGACCTGCGACGGATGCCGCGGCAGCATCGAACCGCTCTGCGGAAACACCATGCCCCACGGCAGATCGGGGCTCGAGAAGCGTCCCCACAGTTCGCCGTTGATGAAGTTGCCCACGC
Source organism: Variovorax sucrosi (assembly GCF_051216635.1). Taxonomy (NCBI): domain Bacteria; kingdom Pseudomonadati; phylum Pseudomonadota; class Betaproteobacteria; order Burkholderiales; family Comamonadaceae; genus Variovorax; species Variovorax sucrosi. The sequence continues at coordinate 175,197 of NZ_JBPJZU010000002.1, forward strand.
GCCCGGCGGCCAGGCCGGTCGGCACGCAGGGCGCGACGAAGTCCATCACCTGCCAGAACGGGCGCGTCCGCGACTTCGCGAACCACACCATCGACGCGATCACGCCCAGCAAGCCGCCGTGGAAGCTCATGCCGCCCTGCCAGACCATGAAGATCTCCAGCGGGTGCGTCAGGTAGTAGCCCGGCTTGTAGAACAGGCAGTAGCCCAGCCGCCCGCCCACGATGACGCCGAGCACGCCGAGGAAGAGGATGTCCTCCACATCCTTGCGGCTCCAGAGGCCCTGCGCGGCGAGCGCGCGGTACGGCTGGTGGCCGAGGCGGCGCGTGCCGAGGAAGAAGAACAGCCCGAAGGCGGCGAGGTAGGTCAGGCCGTACCAGTGGATGGCCAATGGACCGATCTGGAGGGCGATCGGGTCGATGTGCGGATACATGAGCATCCGGCGATTGTGCCTATGCCGTGTGCCGCGTCGGCGACACCGGGGCGGTCTTGCGCTCGGCCACGAAACCGACGAAGCGCGCCAGCGCGGCGTTGTCGGCCGAGGCGGGCCAGACCAGGCTGGTCTCGCAGCGCGGCAAGGCAGCGGACTTGGCACGGCGGCGCGGCGGCGCGAAGGCATCGGCCGCCCGGTAGACCACGCCGGCCCGTCGAAACTGCGTCACGCTCTCGGGCACCCACGCGACGCCCAGGCCGCCCCAGACCAGGTTCACGATGGTCTGCATCTGGATCGCTTCTTGGGCGACTTCCGGCGACCGTCCCGCCGCGTGGTACAGCCCGACGATGGCATCGTGCAGCGAAGGCACGATGCGGCGCGGGAACATCACCAGCGGCTCGGCCAGCACATCGGCCAGCACCAGCCGCTCCGCGCGCGCCAGCGGATGCGCGGCCGGGAGCGCCAACACCAGCGGCTCGTCGGCCACTGCCAGGCGCTCCAGGCCGGGCGGTGCGAAGCCGGGCGAGTGCAGCATCAGGCCAGCATCGATCTCGCCGCGCGCGAACGCTTCGATCTGCACGTCGCCGGTGGCCTCGACCAGCTCAAGCGCCACCTCGGGACACAGCGCGCGGAACTCGCGCACCCAGACGGGCAACTGCTCGAAGCCGATGGTCGAAACGAAGGCCAGGCGCACGCGGCCGACCTCCCCCGCTGCCGCCGCGCGGGCCCGCGCCGGCAGCGCCTGGGCGCGCTCGAGCATGTCGCGCACGTCGGGCAGCAGCGCCTCGCCGGCCGGCGTGAGCGACACGCGCCGACGGGTGCGGTCGAACAGCACGATGTCGAGGGTCTTCTCCAACTGGGCGATGGCCTGGGTGACCGGTGGCTGCGTCATGTGCAGGCGCTGGGCCGCACGGCCGAAGTGCAGCTCTTCGGCCACGGCGACGAACTGGCGCCAGGCCCGCAGGTCGATGAGGGTTTCCTTCATAGGCTGAGCATATCAATCGCCCCTTCAAAATGGATTGGAAGCAATCAATCAAAGGGCGGATACTGGGCGCCGCTCATCGAAGCCAAGACAACCCCACGAAAAGAGACCGCCATGGCCACCCCACCCCTCCAGATCAACCGCCGCAGCGCCAACATCGTCGAAGGCAAGTCGCGCGCGCCCAACCGCTCGATGTACTACGCGATGGGCTACGAAGAATCCGACTTCAAGAAGCCCATGGTCGGCGTGGCCAACGGCCACAGCACCATCACGCCCTGCAACTCGGGCCTGCAGAAGCTGGCCGACGCGGCCATCGAAGGCATCGAGGAAGCCGGCGGCAACGCGCAGGTCTTCGGCACGCCCACCATCTCCGACGGCATGGCGATGGGCACCGAGGGCATGAAGTACTCGCTGGTCAGCCGCGAGGTCATTTCAGACTGCATCGAGACCTGCGTCGGCGGCCAGTGGATGGACGGCGTGCTGGTGGTCGGTGGCTGCGACAAGAACATGCCCGGCGGCATGATGGGCATGCTGCGCGCCAACGTGCCGGCCATCTATGTCTACGGCGGCACCATCCTGCCGGGCCGCTACAAGGGCCAGGACCTGAACATCGTGAGCGTGTTCGAGGCCGTCGGCCAGAACGCCGCCGGCAACCTGAGCGACGAAGACCTGCTGCAGATCGAGAAGCGCGCCATCCCCGGCACCGGCTCCTGCGGCGGCATGTACACCGCCAACACCATGTCGAGCGCCTTCGAGGCGCTGGGCATGTCGCTGCCCTACTCGTCGACCATGGCGAACCCGCACGACGAGAAGCAGAACTCAGCCAAGGAATCGGCCAAGGTGCTGATCGAGGCGATCAAGAAGGACCTGAAGCCGCGCGACATCGTGACCAAGAAGGCGATCGAGAACGCGGTGGCCGTGATCATGGCCACCGGCGGCTCGACCAATGCGGTGCTGCACTTCCTGGCCATCGCCCACACGGCCGAGGTCGACTGGACCATCGACGACTTCGAGCGCATGCGCAAGAAGGTGCCGGTCATCTGCGACCTGAAGCCCAGCGGCAAGTACCTCGCGGTCGACCTGCACAAAGCCGGTGGCATTCCGCAGGTGATGAAGGTGCTGCTCAAGGCCGGCCTGCTGCACGGCGACGCGATCACCATCACCGGCCAGACCATCGAGGAAGTGCTGAAAGACGTGCCCGACGTGCCGCGCGCCGACCAGGACGTGATCCGCCCGATCGACAAGCCGATGTACGCCGAAGGCCACCTGGCCATCCTCAAGGGCAACCTGTCGCCCGAAGGCGCGGTCGCGAAGATCACCGGTTTGAAGAACCCGGTGATCACCGGCCCGGCGCGTGTGTTCGACGACGAGCAGTCGGCGCTGGCGGCCATCCTGGCCGGCAAGATCCAGGCCGGCGACGTGATGGTGCTGCGCTACCTCGGCCCCAAGGGCGGGCCCGGCATGCCCGAGATGCTGGCGCCGACCGGCGCGCTGATCGGTGCCGGCCTGGGCGAAAGCGTCGGCCTGATCACCGACGGCCGCTTCTCCGGCGGCACCTGGGGCATGGTCGTCGGCCACGTGGCGCCCGAGGCGGCAGTCGGCGGCACCATCGCCTTCATCGAGGAAGGCGACTCGATCACCATCGACGCACGCCAACTGCTGCTCGAACTGAACGTGGACGAGGCTGAGATCGAAAAGCGCCGTGCCGCCTGGACCGCGCCGAAGCCGCGCTACATCCGCGGCGTGCAGGCCAAGTTCGCGTTCAACGCATCGACGGCGAGCAAGGGCGCGGTGCTGGACGACTACTGATCCGCTGATCCGCTGACGGCAACTGCTAGCCCGCGTGCAGGTGGTACTCGCCGCTCTGTCCGTCGGCCTCCTTGTTGCGGCGGTGTCGTGCGTGCAGCGCGGCAATCAGCAGGCCGCCGCCCGCAGCCGCGGCAATCAGCAGCGCCAGATAGATCGTCAGCATGTCCGACAGGCGCGCGCTGTGATTCCAGGAGCGGGCGATCCCCAAAAACGATGCATAAAGCCATGACACGGACGATATGGCGGCCAACCAAGTCAAGCCCACGGCCTGGCGCAGGGGCAGGTCCAGAAAAGCATTGCCACGCTGCAGCAGCGGAAAAGCCAGGCGGTGCATCAGCCAGCCATTGAGCGTCAGACAGCAGACGGTGGCGACTTTGATCCACAGCTTCTGGTTGTCCAGGTAGCCAGCGGACTCGAACCGGCCCCATGCCACCAGCGCCAAACCGGTGAGCCACAGCACCAGCAGCGACCAGTTCATGACGGCCTTGGTGTGCACCAGCGCCAACTGCCGCTCCGGCGTGGGGGGAATCGCGACGAGGCGCAGAAAGCGGGCGTCGTACTCCAGCATCTTGCCAACCGCCACGGCCATGGCGAGAAGGTGGAGGAACACCAGGGGGTTCTTGCTCAGCATGGTGATCTCGCGTGTCTTCGAGAAGGCTCAGCGGGTCGACAGCGTCGGCGACTCACCCTTGAGCGCCGGGTCCCAATGTTCGTCGGCCTTGCCGTCGACGATGCGCCAGGTGTCATACCAGGTGGTGGTGTAGGCGCCTTCGGCGGTGCGCTCCGTGCGCGGGTACATCACCGTGACCAGATCACCTTCCGCGACCACGGCGGCAATCGGCGTCGCCAGGCGCTCCGGGATCGGCTTCGGCTTGACCCCGAGCACCTTGACGAAATAGTTGACCACCGCTTCGCGCCCGGATACGGCATTCGGGTTGTGCTGGATGTAGCGCTCGCTCAGGTACCGGTCGGCGGATTGCCACTGCCCCGCTTCGAGCAGGTCACGGATGATGCGGTAGGCCACCTGTTTGTTCGCATGCAAGCGGGGATCGGTGCTGGTGAACAGGCTTTCGGCATCGGCCTGAGCGCGCACCGCAACCTGCGCCTGTGCCTGGCTGCCCGATGCAGCGGCCCCCAGGAGAACGGCCTGCAGCAGCAGCGAGACGGCCAGGCCGCGCCGGGCCCTGCGGGTGACGAACGCGAAAGCCGGAAGCCGGCTGGAAAGGGAAAATCTAGACGGCTTGTTCATGGTATGACGTATCCTTCGGTGCAAATCAGAGAGCAGGTCTATTTTCGAGACCGTTCATTTTTTTGTGAAGGAGGCAGTTTTTCATGTCCAAGGAAGCGTTAGGTAACCTCGTCGGGGATCCGCCGGCCGAGCTGGATGTCTCGCACTGCCCGGTGCGTGACGTGCTGGACCATATCGGCGCCAAGTGGCCCGCGCTGATCCTGCTGACCTTGCAAGCCGCACCGACGCGCTTCAACCAGTTGCAGCGCGAGGTGCCCGACATTTCGAAACGCATGCTGACCCAGGCCTTGCGCGACCTGGAGCGTGATGGGATGGTGCTGCGCCAGGTCTTTTCCACCAAGCCGCCGACGGTGTCCTACCGGCTGTCTGCCATGGGCGAGTCATTGATGACGCCACTGGGCGAACTGGTGCGTTGGGCGGACCAGAATCATCAGGCGATCCGGGCGGCCCGCCAGCGCTACGACGAAGGCAGCAGCGCGGAGACAGGCACGACGCTGGTGAGGCGCCTTTGAGCGCGAAGTTCGCGTTCAACGCGTCGAGCGCCAGCTCGGGCGCCGTGCTCGAGAAGTACTGATCAGCGCCGCTTGGTGCGGTTCGACTTGCTGCTGAGGAGTCCGAGGTTGCTGCGCTGGCGGTCGATGCGCGCCTGCTTGCGGGCGTTTTCGCGCTCGATGACCTTGCGCTTGGTGTAGCCCGACCAGTCGGCCCAGGCCCACCAGGCCAGCGCCAGTGCGAAGGGGATCAGCACGACCCACCAGGACCATTGCGCCACCGGTTCGATTTCGAGGTATTTCAAAACCGCGCCCAGCACGCCCAGCATCAGGAACCACATTGCGCAACCCTCCGGTGTGTTCTCCGCAAGGGCCGTGGGGCCTGGTTGGCCCTGCCTACAATGCGTCGGAAGAATGTAACCCACTGTTCCACGAACTGCCGCCATGAAAAGAGCATTTGTGCTAGTTGCGCTGAGCCTCGGCGCCGCTGCACCCGCCCTCGCCGACCTGGCGCTGGCCACCTCCAAGAACTGCATGAGCTGCCACGCCGTCGAGCGCAAGGTGCTCGGACCGTCGTTCAAGGACATCGCAGCGCGCTACAAGGACAACAAGGGCGCCGCCGACATGCTGGCGACCAAGATCATGAAGGGTGGCTCGGGCGTCTGGGGGCCGGTGCCCATGCCGGCAAACACCCAGGTCAGCGAAGCCGACGCGAAGAAGCTGGCCGCCTGGGTGCTTTCCACCAAGTAGCAGCCGACCTGCCGCTCAGAAGCGTGGCGGAGGCGTGACGACCGTCGATGTGACAGGCGTGACGGGCGTCACCGTCGCCCCCGCGACCGGCGCGCGACGCTCGAGCCGGTCTTCCAGTTGGCCGACATGTGCGGCCAAGGTGTTTTCCAACTGCTCGACGCGCGCGATCAGGGCCGCATGACGTTCGGCGTTGCGGCTCATGTGGGTGTTCTCCTGGGCCTCCAGGAAATTGCGCAGTTCGGTGAAGCGCGACGCCTCGGCCTTGTCGGCGAGGTCGCGCTGCACCTGCATTTCCTTCGTGTGCCGGCGCGTTTCCAGCAGCACCGAGCCCTGCAGGTAAATCACATAGGCGACGAAGAGGATGCTCAGCAGCACGGTCAGCCCCAGCATGATCACGCCCAGCGGCGCAGTCACTTGCATGAAGCCCAAGGACATCAGTGTCGGCGTCGCGAGCGTGCCCCAGTTGAGCGCGGCGAGTGCCGCGATGACCAGCACCACGAAAAGCAGGATGCCTGTTCTTATACCCATGTGATTCTCCCGAAGACCGTTGTGTCGAAGGAGAGTTTGTAGCGCATCGGCGCGGGCGCCCCTGTCGGACACCGACGCCGCGCGCGGACGGCCTTCTTCAGAAAGCCTTGCCGAGCTGATCGAGGATGGCCGGGTTCTCGAGCGTCGAGGTGTCCTGCGTGATCGCCTCGCCTTTGGCGATCGAGCGCAACAGCCGTCGCATGATCTTGCCGCTGCGCGTCTTGGGCAGGTTCTCGCCGAAGCGGATGTCCTTGGGCTTGGCAATCGGTCCGATCTCCTTGGCGACCCAGTTGCGCAACTCGGCCGCGAGCTTCTTGGCTTCCTCGTCGCTGGTCGGGCGGCCCCGCTTGAGCACGACGAAGGCGCAGACCGCCTCGCCGGTCACGTCGTCGGGCCGCCCCACCACCGCGGCTTCGGCCACCAGGTCGGTCTTGGACACCAGCGCGGATTCGATTTCCATCGTGCCCAGGCGGTGGCCCGACACGTTCAGCACGTCGTCAATGCGCCCGGTGATGCGAAAGTAGCCGCGGTCTTCGCTGCGCACCGCGCCGTCGCCGGCCAAGTAGATCGTGCCGCCCATCTCCTCGGGGAAGTAGCTTTTCTTGAAGCGCTCGGGGTCGTTCCAGATGGTGCGGATCATCGAGGGCCACGGCCGCTTGATGACCAGCATGCCGCCTGCGCCATTGGGCAGGTCCTTGCCGGTCTCGTCGACGATGGCCGCGGCGATGCCCGGCAGCGGCAGCGTGCAGGAGCCCGGCACCAGCGGCGTGGCCCCTGGCAGCGGCGTGATGACGTGGCCGCCGGTTTCGGTCTGCCAGAAGGTGTCGACGATCGGACACTGCTCGTGGCCGATGTTCCGGTGGTACCACATCCACGCTTCCGGATTGATCGGCTCGCCGACCGAGCCGAGGATGCGCAGGCTCGACAGATCCCAGTTCTTCGGGTGTACCTTCTCGTCGGAGTCGGCCGCCTTGATGAGCGAACGGATCGCCGTCGGCGCCGTGTAGAAGATCGACACCCTGTGCTTCTCGATCATCTGCCAGAAGCGGCCCGCATGCGGGAAGGTCGGCACGCCCTCGAAGATCACCTGCGTGGCACCGGCCGCGAGCGGGCCGTAGGCGACATAGGTGTGGCCGGTGATCCAGCCGATGTCTGCCGTGCACCAGAAGACGTCGTCGGGCCGCAGGTCGAAGGTCCAGTCCATCGTGAGCTTGGCCCACAACAGGTAGCCGCCGGTGGCATGCTGCACGCCCTTGGGCTTGCCGGTCGAGCCCGAGGTGTAGAGGATGAAGAGCGGATGCTCGGCACCCACGGGCTCGGGCACGCATTCGTCCTGCCCCTCGATGGCGCTGAGCACCTCGGTGAAGCTCTTGTCGCGGCCCTCGACGCGCTTCCATTCGCTCAGCGTGCGCTCGTAGACCAGCACACTCTTGATCGATTCGCAGCCACCCATCGCGATGCCGTCGTCGACGATCGCCTTCAACGGCAACTCCTTGCCGCCACGAAGTTGGTAGTTGGCGGTGATGACGGCCACCGCTCCCGCGTCGATGATGCGTTCCTGCAAGGCCTTGGCCGAGAAGCCGCCGAACACCACGCTGTGCGTCGCCCCGATGCGGGCACAGGCCTGCATCGCGATCACGCCTTCAATGGTCATCGGCATGTAGATGATGACGCGATCGCCCTTCTGGATGCCTTCGGCCTTGAGCGCGTTGGCGAAGCGGCTCACACGTGTGAGCAAATCGCGGTAGCTGATGGTGGTGACGGCACCGTCGTCGGCCTCGAACACGATCGCGGTCTTGTGCTCCACCGGCGTGCCCATGTGCTTGTCCAGGCAGTTGGCCGACGCGTTGAGCTCGCCATCGTCGAACCACCGGTAGAACGGCGCGTTCGACTCGTCGAGGGTGCGGGTGAAGGGCTTCGTCCAGGCCAGGTTCTCGGTGGCCAGACGGCGCCAGAAGGCATCGGGCGTCTTCTCCGCCTCGGCGCACAGCGCCTCGTAGGCCGCCATGCCGCTGATGCGGGCGCCGCGCTCGGCGTCTGCGGAAGGCGGGAACACCCGGTTCTCGACCAGGACGGATTCGATGTTCGATGTTTGGCTCATTGTTGTCTCCTGCCAGGGTGGAATGCGGGCGTAATGTCGGCCGCGGCACTTACGGATGACTGACGGACATGGTAGCGACGGCGCAGGGGCTTCACCGAGTGGAAGCGGGTCGACCCTAGAATCCGACCTGTTCCCGTGCTCGTCCCTCTGCTCTCGTCCTCCGACCTCATCTCCCCGATGGCCTCCCCCGACCCTTTCGATCCCAAGAACCCGCCCGCCGTGCGCCGGAGCTCCCCGATGCGCCCACTGCCCAGGCTCATCTTCGCCAGCCGCTGGCTGCAGCTACCGCTCTACCTCGGCCTGATCGTCGCGCAGGGTGTGTACGTGGTGCACTTCCTGGTCGAACTGCTGCACCTGGTCGAAGCCGCCTTCGGCAGCCAGACCGCACTGCAGGCACTGATCAGCAGCATCGGCTACAAGACCACCGCCCCGATCACCGCACTCAACGAGACGGTGATCATGCTGGTGGTGCTGGCGCTCATCGATGTGGTGATGATCTCCAACCTGCTGATCATGGTGATCGTCGGTGGTTACGAGACCTTCGTGAGCCGCATGGACCTCGAAGGACACCGCGACCAGCCGGAGTGGCTGAGCCACGTGAACGCGTCGGTACTGAAGGTGAAGCTCGCCACCGCCATCATCGGCATCAGCTCGATCCACCTGCTCAAGACCTTCATCAACGCCGACAACTACACCGACCGCGTGCTCATCGCGCAGACGGTGATCCACATCGCGTTCCTGTTCTCGGCCATGGCCATCGCATACACCGACAAACTGATGTCGAAGGAACACTGACCCGGCGATTAAGACATCGCTTCTTCCGGCTCCGCCTGGAAGATCCGCGTGAAGTCGCAGCAGGACTGCGCGAGCATGATGATAGAGGCGGTCAGCGCGCTGCGATGCTCGCCCTTGTGCATGGCCACATAGGGCACGGGCGGCAGGGCCGGCACCACCTCCAGCACCGACAGCATGCCGGCCGCCACCAGCGGCTCGAGGCACCGCCGCGGCAGGTAGCTCACCCCCAGGCCCGACACGGTGAGCCCGGTCAGCGCCACCAGGTTGCTCACCACGATGACGTTGGAGGGCTCGACCCCGCGTTCCTTCATCCACGCGTCGTACACGCGGCCGGTCCCCGACGCATTGCCCTGCACCAGCATCCGGTAGCGCGCCAGCTCGTGCAGCCGCACCGGTCCGGCCGAAGGCACCAGCCCGGGTTTGCACATCCACGCGCTTTCCACCTTGCCGATCGTCTTGCCCGGAATGCGTGCGTCGGCAAAGGCATCGGGCACGATGATCAGGTCCAGTTCGTCCGCGAGGAGCTTGTCTCTCAACGACAGGCTGTCGTCCACGTCGGGCTCGATCGTGACCTTCGGGTAGTGCTGCTGGATCAGCCCGACCAGCCGCGGCAGCCAGGTCATCGCGGTCAGCTCGGTCACGCCGATGCGCACACGGCGTTCGATGACCTCCGGCTTGCCGAACTGCTCGATCGCGGCGTCGCGCTGCTGCAGCAGCTTCTTCGCGAGCACAAACATCTCCTCGCCTTTCTCGGTCAGCCGGGCGGTGCGCAGGCTGCGGTCGAAGAGTTCGGTATCGAACAGCCGCTCCAGCTCGTGCACGCGTTTGGACACGGCCGACTGGGAGGTGTTCAGCTTGTGCGCCGCAGGCCCGAAGCCGCCGAGTTGAGCGATCCAGAACAGGGCTTCGAGTTGCTTGAAGGTCATCGCGGTGCGTTTCCGGTGCAGGCGGCGTTGAATAAAACGCTTTTAGCGATCTGATTCCAGCACAAAAAATCGCTTTTTTAAATCTTTAGGCACTTTCAAAATTTGGCTTACCCCCAGTCCAATGCTTCACCGAAAGATGCCCATGAACTTCCGCTTGCCCCTCGCCATCGCCCTCGGCTCCACGCTCACCGCACTCGTCGTCTCGAACGCCGCAGCTCAGGATTCCGACACGCTGCGAAAGATCAAGGAGAGCGGCGTGATCCAGATCGGCAACCGCGACAGTTCCATCCCCTTCTCGTACAAGCTGGGCAGCGCCAACGAACCCATCGGCTTCTCCAACGACATCTGCCTGAAGATCGTCGACGCCGTGAAAGCCAAGCTCGGCCTGCCCAGCCTGCGCGTGCAGTACACCACGCTGACCTCGACCAACCGCATCCCGCTGATGCAGAACGGCACCGTTGACCTCGACTGCGCCACGACCACGAACTCGGTCGCGCGACAGCAGCAGGTCGACTTCGCGCCGAGCCACTTCGTCACGAACATCACCGTCGCGATCAAGAAGAGTTCGGGCATCAAGTCGCTTTCAGACCTCGGTGGCAAGCCCGTCGCGACGGTCACGGGCAGCACCTCGATCCAGCTGCTGCGCAGCTACCGCAAGGCCGAAAACATCGACGTACAGGAAGTCTCGGGCAAGGACACGGCCGACGCGTTCCTGCTGCTTGCTAGCGACCGCGCCGTGGCCTATGTGCTCGACGACGTGCAACTCGCCGGCCTGATCGCCATCGCGCCAAACCCGGGCGAATACACGATCCTCAAGGACGTGGTGCTGCGCCAGGAACCCTACGGCATCATGCTGCGCAAGAACGATCCGCAGTTCAAGGCGTTGGTCGACCAAACCGTCGGGGGCCTGATGAAGTCGGGCGACATGGCCAAGCTCTACGCCAAGTGGTTCACCAGCCCAATCCCGCCGAGCAACGTGAACCTGAACTTCCCGATGTCCGACGCGGTACGCGAAGCGTTCCAGAACCCGAACAACAAGGGCGTCTGACGCGTCCACACACCGCTGGTCCCCCGCATGTCCACCCACCACCCCCAAGGCCTTCCGTTCCCCGATACGTTGCAGCAGCAGATCCGGCAGCGCTTCTTGAACGTCGACCATGACCACCGCGGCCGCGAGCGCCTCTACTTCGACAACGCGGGCGGCTCGTTTCGTCTGAAGGCCGCAGTCGAGCGCTTCGCGCAGATCGACGCCATCCCCGACAACGCGGAACGCATCCACGATGTCGCGGAGGAACTGAAGACGATCCAGGCAAAGGCCATCGACGATGTGCGCGTGATCTTGAATGCACAGGGCGGCAGCGTTTACGCGTCGCTGACCGCCTCGGGCGCGATGTTCGACATGGTGCGCGCCATCGCCGAGAACGTGCCCGGGACCAACATGGTCACGACCGCGCTGGAGCACCCCTCCTCCTTCGACGCGATGTCGATGTACGCACAGCGGCTCGGCCGCGAACTGCGGGTCGCCCGAAGCAACCCGGTGACCGGTGGCGTCGATGTCGACCAGATCGTCCGGCTGATCGATGCCGACACGGTGCTGCTCAACGTGATCTATGCGTCGAACATCTCGGGCGCCAAGCTGGACATCGAGGAGATCGTGCGGCGCGCGCGTGCCGTGAAGCCGGACCTGTACATCGTGGTCGACGCCGTGCAGCACGCGCCGCACGGCCTGATCGACCTGCAGAAGACGCTGGTCGACGGCATCAACATCGCGCCATACAAGTTCTTCGGCTGCCGCGGCTCGGGCATCGCCTGGGTGTCCGATCGCGCGGCCGTGCTGCCGCACCACAAGCTCGGCGGCAAACCGCCCGCCTTCTGGGACCTGGGCAGCTCGGCGCCCTGGCAGTTCGCCGTGATCACCGAGATCGTCGACTACGTCTGCTGGATCGGCGAGCACTCCTTAGCAGAGACCGATCGCCGCGCACTGTTCGCCGCAGGCATCGAGCGCATCGAGCTGCACGAGCGCGCCCTGCTGGCACGGTTGCTCGACGGCAGCGAGGCTGTGCCGGGCCTGCGCCGGATGAACGGTGTGCAGGTGTTTCTCGACCACGACGACCTGACGAAGCGCGACTTGATCATCGGCATCGGCTTCGACACGCTCGACTACACGCAGGCGGTGCATGCCTACGCGCAGCGCGGCGTCACCGTCTACGAGCGGGTGGTGAGCAGCATCTACTCGAAGCGGATGCTTGAGTCCTTCGGCCTCGAGGGCGCGGTGCGCATCTCACCGCTGCACTGTCACACGATGGCCGATGTCGACCGCTTCCTGCGGATCACACAGGAACTGGCCGCCGGGCAGCGGTAACCCGGCCGGCCTGGGCCGCGCCCGCTCAGCGCCCGGTCATGTTCTCGGGCACCACCCACTGATCGAACTGCTCGCCGGTGAGATGGCCCGACGCGACGGCCGCTTCGCGCAGGCTCGTGCCTTCCTTGTGCGCCTTCTTCGCGATGTACGCGGCCTTGTCATAGCCGATGTGGGTGTTGAGCGCGGTCACCAGCATCAGCGAGCGCTGCACGAGTTCGGTGATGCGTTCGCGGTTGGGCTCGATGCCCACGGCGCAGTGGTCGTTGAAGCTGACCATGCCATCGGCCAGCAGGCGCACGCTCTGAAGAAAGTTGTGCGCCACCATCGGGCGGAACACGTTCAGCTCGAAGTTCCCCGAGGCGCCGCCGAAGTTGATGGCGACGTCGTTGCCGAAGACCTGCGCGGCCAGCATCGTGACCGCTTCGCTCTGCGTCGGGTTCACCTTGCCCGGCATGATCGACGAGCCGGGTTCGTTCTCGGGAATGCTCAGCTCGCCGATGCCGCTGCGCGGGCCGCTCGCGAGCCAGCGCACGTCGTTGGCGATCTTCATCAGGCTGGCGGCCAGCGTCTTCAGCGCGCCGTGCGCATGCACCAGCGCATCGACCGAAGCCATCGCTTCGAACTTGTTCGGCGCCGTGACGAAGGGCAGGCCCGTGAGACTGGCGAGCTCGGCCGCGACCTGCTCGGCGTAGCCCTTCGGCGCATTCAGGCCGGTACCGACCGCCGTGCCGCCCAGCGCCAGTTCGCCCAGGTGCGGCAGCGCAGCGCGCACGTGCGCCTCGCCATGCGCGAGCTGCGCGACGTAGCCCGAGAACTCCTGGCCCAGCGTGAGCGGCGTGGCGTCCTGCAGATGGGTTCGGCCGATCTTCACGATGTCCATGAAGTCGATCGACTTCTGTTGCAGCGTCCCGCGCAGCTTCGCGATGGCCGGCAGCAGCTTGTGCGTCAGTGCCTCGACCGCGGCGACGTGCATGGCAGTCGGGAACACGTCGTTGCTCGACTGGCTGCGGTTCACGTCGTCGTTCGGGTGCACCAGGCGCCCTTCCCCGCGCTCGCCGCCGAGCAGTTCGCTGGCGCGGTTGGCCAGCACCTCGTTGACGTTCATGTTGGTCTGCGTGCCGGAGCCCGTCTGCCACACGACCAGGGGGAACTCGTCCGGATGCTGGCCGGCGATCACCTCGTCGGCGGCTGCGACGATGGCCTGCGTCTTCTTCTCGTCCTGCAGGCCGAGGGCGTGGTTCACCACCGCCGAGGCGCGCTTGACCTGCGCCAGCGCCTTGATGATCTCCTTGGGCTGCGTCTCGCCGGAGATGTCGAAGTTCTGCAGCGAACGCTGCGTCTGCGCCCCCCACAGCTTGTCGGCCGGGACCTCGATGGGGCCGAAGGTGTCGCGTTCGACTCGGATGTTCTGGGGGGTCGTCATGAGAGAAAAGCTCCGCTGTCAAAATGGAGGGCGTGCTCGCCGGAAGGAAGCACCGAAAAGTCCTCCAGCATAGCCCGAACGAGAACGACTCGCATTTGATCGAGCGTCGAACCCACGAGAACGTCATGACCACCACGATCCAGCAGGCCGACCTGATCGAGTCGATCAGCGCCGCGCTGCAATACATCAGCTACTACCACCCCGCCGATTACATCGCCCATTTGGCCAAGGCCTATGAGCGCGAGCAGAGCCCGGCCGCCAAGGATGCGATCGCGCAGATCCTCACCAACAGCAAGATGAGCGCGACCGGCCATCGGCCGATCTGCCAGGACACCGGCATCGTCAACGTGTTCCTCAAGGTGGGCATGGACGTGCGCTGGGGCGGCTTTACGGGCAGCCTGGACGACGCCATCAACGAAGGCGTGCGCCGCGGCTACAACCACCCCGACAACACGCTGCGCGCCTCGGTCGTGGCCGACCCGCAGTTCGACCGCAAGAACACCAAGGACAACACGCCCGCGGTGATCTTCACCGAGATCGTGCCGGGCGATAAGCTGGAAGTGACGGTCGCGGCCAAGGGCGGCGGCAGCGAGAACAAGAGCAAGCTGGCCATGCTCAACCCTGGCGATAGCATCGTCGACTGGGTGCTGAAGACCGTGCCGACCATGGGCGCGGGCTGGTGCCCGCCGGGCATGCTGGGCATCGGCATCGGCGGCACGGCCGAGAAGGCCGCGCTGATGGCCAAGGAAAGCCTGATGGACGACCTCGACATGCATGAGCTGCAGGCCAAGAAGCAATCCGGCGCGGAACTCACCAAGGTCGAGGCGCTGCGCATCGAGCTGTACGAGAAGGTGAATGCGCTGGGTATCGGCGCGCAGGGCCTGGGCGGCCTGGCCACCGTGCTCGACGTGAAGATCCAGATGTACCCGACGCACGCGGCCAGCAAGCCGGTCGCGATGATCCCCAACTGCGCGGCCACGCGGCACGCGCACTTCACGATGGACGGCAGCGGCGCGGTCTACCTGACCCCGCCCTCGCTCGACCTGTGGCCGGACGTCGACTGGAAGCCCGACTACAACAAGAGCAAGAAGGTCGATCTCGATACGCTCACGCCCGCCGAGGTCGCCAGCTGGAAGCCGGGCGACACCCTGCTGCTCAACGGCAAGATGCTGACCGGCCGCGATGCCGCGCACAAGCGCATCGCCGACATGCTCGCCAAGGGCGAGAAGCTGCCGGTGGACTTCACCAACCGCGTCATCTATTACGTCGGCCCGGTTGACCCGGTCGGCGACGAGGCCGTGGGCCCGGCCGGCCCGACCACCGCCACCCGCATGGACGGCTTCACCGAGATGATGCTGGCGCAGACCGGCCTGATCGCCATGATCGGCAAGGCCGAGCGCGGCCCGGTCGCCATCGAGGCCATCAAGAAGCACCAGAGCGCGTACCTGATGGCCGTGGGCGGCGCCGCCTACCTGGTGAGCAAGGCGATCAAGACCGCCAAGGTCGTGGGCTTCGCCGACCTCGGCATGGAAGCCATCTATGAGTTCGACGTGGTCGACATGCCCGTGACGGTGGCGGTCGACGCCGGCGGAACCAGCGCGCACATCACCGGCCCGGCCGAGTGGCAAAAGCGCATCGCCAGCGGCGAGTTCAAGACCATCGCGGTCGCCGCCGTCTGATGGTGCTCGCGCGGGGCGTTTTGCGATGAGCGGCTCGGCGGCCGTGGCACCGGGTGACCGCGCCATCGGCGTGTTCGACAGCGGCATCGGCGGCCTGAGCGTACTGAACGCCCTGCGCCGCGAGATGCCGGGGGAGGACTTCGTCTATTTCGCCGACACCGCGCATGCGCCCTACGGCGAACGGGACGACGCCCATGTGGTCGACCGAACCCGCACCGTGGCCCGGGAGCTCCTTGCGCACCATCGCATCAAGGCCCTGGTCGTGGCATGCAACACCGCCACGGCCGCAGCCATCCACGTCTTGCGCAGCGAGCTTCCGTCGCTCCCGCTGGTCGGCGTGGAGCCCGCGCTGCGCCCTGCCGCGGCGCTCAGCCGGACCCGGCGCATTGCGGTGCTGGCCACCCGCGGCACAGTCCAGAGCAGCAAGTTCGCGACGCTGCGGGAATCGATCGACGCCAGCGTCGACGTCCGGGTCGTCGCCTGCGACGGCCTGGCGCGGGCCATCGAAGACGACGACGCGCCGCTGCTGGCCGAACTCGGCGCGCGCTATGTGCACGCCGCCGGAGATTTCGGCACCGCGCCCGGTCAGATCGACACCCTGGTGCTCGGCTGCACCCACTATCCCTTTGCCGCCACGGTGCTGCGTGCAAGCACGGGCGACGCCGTGCACTTTCTCGAGACCGGGGCGCCGGTGGCGCGGCAGACGCGCCGGCTGCTCGAAGCCGGCGCGGGGTTGGCGGTCCGGACGGCCGGTCGCTTGCAGTTCGAGGCCAGCGGTCCGCTGGCGCCGCTCGAACGTGCGGCGGCGCGCTGGTTGCTGGTGCCCGCGATGTCGGCTGTTCCCGGTGCATCGGCATGAGGCGCGCCCTCCTCGCTGTCACCCTGGCCATGCTCTGCGGCGGCGCGCAGGCGGCCTGCGATAGCGGCCTGGCCGAACGCATGCACGCCAAGCTGCATCCCAAGCAGCCGCTCGACCACGAACGCGCGCTGTGCGAGCCCTGGCGCGCCTTCCCGGGCCGCTTCATCGTCGTCCTGCCCGTGCCGCAACCCGGCTCGGAACCCGACAACACCACCTTCGACCTCGACATCCTGGTCGTGCAGCAGGCCGACAACGGCAACACCGAGCGCGCCACCATCGTGAGCCGCCTGCTCGAACGCAGCGCTCTGGCCGAAGACGCACTGCGCATCGCCGCGCTCAAGATCGACACCGCGCGCTACACCCTCACCCCCGACGCGCGGGCTTTCGGGTTGCGCGTGATCTACCGCGGCTCGTCGCGCGCCAATCCGTACGAAAGCGAGCGGCTGACGCTTTATGTGCCCGAAGGCCCGAGGCTCACCAAGGTGCTTCATGGACTGGAAGTCGCACTCGAACGCGGCGAGTGGGACACCAATTGTCCCGGCGCCTTCGAGACCGTTCGCGGCACGCTGTCCCCGGCGCGCCCCGCGGGCGGCGGCTACGCCGACCTCGTGCTTCGCCAGACCCGCTCCGAAAGCGTGTCGACGCCCGACGGCGAGAACTGCCTGACGCACGAGCGCCCGGCAACCTTCCGCACCACCACCCTGCATTTCGAGGGCAACCGCTACCGCGTGCCCAAGGGCATCACCGCCGACTGAGCGCGGTCGACTAAGAGGCCGAAGGGGCTCGCCGGGCCAGCGCCGCAGCGCGTCCGCGCTGCATGTCGATCGGGAGGAGCAACAACAGGCCTGCGATGAACAGCACGGCCGTCGCCAAGATCGCGATGCGCTGGTTGCCGCCGGTCACCCAGGTGATCGCGCCATAGCCAAGCGGCCCGACGATGCTGGCCAGCCGCGTGGCGAAGGTCCACAGCCCGAAGAATTCACCGGCGCGATCGGGCGGGGACAGCACGCCGGTCATGGCGCGGCCTGCCGACTGGCTGGAGCCCATCGCCAGGCCGGCGATGGCCGCCGCCCACCAGAAGCCACCCTTGGTGGTCGCCGCCGCAGCGATGACGCACACGCCGACCCAGGCGACCAGCACACCCGAGAGCGCCCGCTTGTGGCCCAGCGCGTCCTGCAGATAGCCGAAGCCGAAGGCGCCCAGCGACGCGGCCAGGTTGAGCACGAAGATCAGCACCATCGTCTCCTGTGGGACGAAGCCGATCACCTGCTCGGCATAGATGGCGGCCAGCGTGATCGCCACCGCGACGCCGCCCTGGTAGCAGACGGTGCAGGCCAGCAGCCACATGAAGTCGCCATGGGCGCGCGCCTGGCGGAAGGTCTGGCGCAGTTCGGCCCAGGCCCCACCGGCAGAGCGTTGCGTGGGCCGTGCGCGCTCGGGCAGCAGCACGAAGGTGACGCAGGCCGCAAGCCCGTAGATCGCCGCCGTGATCAACATCGTGACCGGCACGAAGTGCGCCGCGGACAAGCCTTTGGATTGCGCCCACAGGACATAGGCCAGACAGATGCCGAGTACCAGCATGCCGCCGATATAACCGAAACCCCAGCCCCAGCCGCTGACCTTGCCCATGCCCTCGGCGGTCGCAAGCTCGGGGAGGAATGCCCCGGTGAGCGACTCGCCGTACGAATAGAAGGTGTTGGAAAGCACGACGAGCGCCATCGCCAGCGCGACCGCCCCGGCGCCCGAGAAGCCCGGCGTGAGCGCCAGCAGCGCCGTGCCGACGACGCAGCCTGCGGTTGCGATCATGAGCACCCGCTTCTTCGCTGCGTGGCGGTCGGCCCAGGCGCCGATCGCCGGCATCGAGAGCATCACCAGGGCATACGACAGGCTGAGCGCCGCCGTCCAGGCGAAGGTGGCCCATGCCGCGCCTTGTGCAATGCCACCGACGAAGTACGCCGCGAACACCGCGGTGATGACCACGGTGGTGTAGCCCGAATTGGCGAAGTCGTACATCGCCCAACCGAACACCTCGCGCTTGCGCACGCCAGGACGCAGCGCGGACATCGCCCGCCTAGTGCAGGTGACGCGGGCGGCGACCGCCACCGTGGCCACCGGCGCCCGGCCCACCCGGACCGCCGCCGCGCGGACGCTTGCCGATCTCCAGCGAGTTCACCAACGCATCGAAGCGGTCGCCGAAGAGCTTGTCGATCTCGGCAACCACGCCGCCGAGTTCGGCGCCGTCGAAGTGGCGCTCCATCAAGTTCACGACGTCTTCGACCAGCAGGTCGCGCTGCACCTGCATGATGGCCGCGGGGTTGGGGCCGACGAAGAGCATGATGAAGTCGTCGCGCGACTCGTCGTCGCCTTCACCCTCGTCCTCGTCGTAATCGGTGTCGTAGAAGGTGACTTCGATGGCTGCGCCCTGCTCGGCGAGCTCGTTCAGCGCCATGCACATCTCGTCGAGTTCCTGGCGAAAGTCCTCGTCGCCGGGAACCGTCCAGCACATCTGCAGCATGTGCTCCTTCTGCTCGAAGCGAATGCCGGGTTCTTCCTCGTAGGCGCTGGTCGCGCCGTCGGCCAGCGACTTGGCGCCAGCGTATTTCCACAGGGGCTGGAGTGCCTCCTGGATCTGCGCGAAGGTCACGTCCGAGCGCAGCGGCACGTCACCGTGCACATGGATCTCGAATGGAGCGTTATAGCGAGGCATGTCTTGCTCCCTTGTCATGGTGTGGTGCCCGGAACCGGGGTCGAACCGGTATGCCCCTTATGCAGGAAGCGGCGGATTTTAAGCTTAAGAATCGACCGTGCACCGAGGCACTCCAGGCTTAGATCAAGCCCCCTGAGGCAGGTTTTCATAGGGGCATCTGGGCTTGATGATACCCCGGGCGTTTGATGCAGATCGACCCGGTTCGCTTTCGCTTGGCTCCTGCTTGGCTCCTGGAAATCGGGTCATTCCAAGGAGCAATCATGGCCAAGATGAAGCTGACGAAAAAGGTGATCGATGCGGCGCAACCTCAATCTACCGACGTGGAACTGCGCGACACGCTGGTTCCGGGCTTCCTGTGCAAGGTAACCCCCAGCGGCCGGAAAGTTTTCATGATTCAGTATCGCACCAACGCTGGCGAGCGCCGCAAGCCGTCGCTTGGGCTGTTCGGTGAGTTGACCGTCGAGCAAGCCCGCACGCTCGCACAAGATTGGCTTGCCGAAGTCCGCCGAGGCGGCGATCCGGGAGGCCGGAAGGCGGAGGCGCGCAAAGCACCTACCGTTGCGCAACTGTGCACCCGGTTTATGGAGGATCACTCCAAAACCCGCAACAAGCCGAGCACTCAGCGCTCCTACCAGCATCAAATCGACCGTACGATCATTCCGGCCTTCGGCAATATGAAGGTGGCGGACGTCACCCGGCTGGATGTGACGGCGCTGATGAAGCGCAAGGAGAACTCACCCATCCAGGCCAATCGGGTACTCGGTTGCATTCGCAAGATGTTCAACCTCGCCGAACTCTGGGGCTACCGGCTCGATGGCTCCAATCCCTGCCGGCACGTTCCGAAATACCCAGAGAAAGGAAAGACACGCCTCATCACCGATACGCAAATGGCTCAGCTGTTCGCCTATCTTCAGAAGGCTGAAGCCGAGCAGCTGGAACATCCGACGCTAACCTTGGCGATCCGGCTGCAGTTCGAGTTCGCCGCACGACGCTCGGAGATCGTGTCGCTCGAATGGGACTGGATCGACTTCACCAACAAACGTGTGGTCTGGCCGGATAGCAAGACCGGCGACATGTCCAAACCCATGAGTGAGGAGGCGCGCCGGCTTTTGTCAACCACAGCGCGCTACGAAGACTCCCCCTTCGTATGTCCATCAATCCTCGATCCCAAGAAGTCGCTAACCGCGAACTCCTACTACCAAGCGTGGCGACGCATCCTAAGTCGTGCCGGCGTCCCCCATGTGGGAACTCATGGCATCAGGCATCGCGCGGCGACGGAGATCGCCAACTCAGGCGTCCCGGTAAAGGTCGGGATGGCCCTGACTGCGCACAAGACGGTCACTATGTTCATGCGATACGTGCACACCGAGGACGATCCCGTTCGCGCAGCCGCCGAACTGGTGGCGAGCCGGCGCAAGGTCGTGATTGAAGCCCGGCCATCGCCAGCCCCTGACGTTCCGCCTCCACCTCCGGCGACACAGGAGCCAAAAAGCGCGGTCGCGGTCTACAGGCCGTTTCGGCATCGCAAGGACAGCGCGCGCGCAGTCCCGCTCGGCAGCAAGCGCACGACCGATGCGCCGGTCGAGCTTGCGTCATGACATTGGCTGCCGTGATGATTGTAATTTATAAGTTACAATGGCACCCAAAGCCATGACTGAAGTCTGGCGCTACCAACGTGTGGACGGTACGGTGCCGCTGACCGACTGGTTGGCGGGACTGCGGGACGCGCGGGCTCGGGCCAAACTGGAAATTCGTTTCCGACGGGTGTCTCTGAGCATCTTCGGCGACATCAAGCCGGTCGGCGAAGGTGTCCTGGAACTGCGCGAGGACATCGGCCCCGGCTACCGCGTTTACATCGGCCAACACGGCGCGGCGCTGGTCATCCTGCTGTGTGGCGGCGACAAGCGCTCGCAGGACGCGGACATCCAACGGGCCAAGGAATATTGGCTGGACTGGAAACGGAGAAATACATGAGCCATCGCAAACATGCCGCCTCGGTCTCCCATAGCGCGGCCACCATCTCAGAACTACGGGCCGATCGAGGCTTTGCGGTCGAGTACCTGAAAGCCGCGCTGGAAGAGCTGGACAACCCGGAGCACCGCGCGGTCGGCTTGCTCGCGCTGCGCGACGTCGCCGAAGCCCATGGCGGACTGGCAATGGTCGCCCAGGAAGCAGGCATCACCCGTGAAGCGCTCTATCGGGCACTTTCGCCGACTGGCAATCCGACGTTAAGGACGTTGCTTGCCGTACTGCATGCGGTCGGCATGCGACTATCCGTTGCCCCCGCAGAGCCCATCGTGTCGCATATCTGACCCGCTCCATGGTTTCCGAGGGCCGGAAACCCGCACAGAGTGGCCCTGCAGCGTGGCAGGACGGTGGGACGCTGTGTCGAGCCGCCGCCTTCGCAGGATTCTGGGCTACCCTCAACTGCATCGCGGCCACGGCACTCATCGTGATGCCTCGCCAATAGGACGGAATGACTCGTGAAGATTGCCCAACGATGAGCAACGCCCCCTCAAGCAGTGCGGCTCCCGCCCGTCCCGATGCTTCTGTGATTGCAGGCTCTATCGAGGCTCACCGTGCTTCACCCGAGATAGACATCAGGCGCCATGCCCGCGACAAGCAGATCGAACTGGCGACCAGTTTTCATGATCGTCGGTCGATCTACCTTGACCTCAAGTTCTGGATTGGGCTGAGAAGCGCCGAGGCCGCCGGCCACGCAGCGCATCCATACGGTGACCTCTTGATCGCACTTCGACAGACCGTTTCCGACGGCCACGTGTTTTGCCCGATTTCCGACAGCTGTTTTCTGGAAGTCTTCAAACAATCCGACCCAACCACGCGCCGGAAGACCGCAGAACTGATCGATGAACTGAGCCTCGGCGTCACCATCGTTCCTTCCGATCTTCGAATTGGTACCGAGATTGCGCACCTGTTGCACGCCGCACGCACCCCAGAACAGGTTTTCCCGCTGGATCAGCTCGTCTGGACCAAGCTCAGCAACGTGCTGGGGCACAACACCCCGCCAGTCGGCATGTTCGACGAACACACCGGCCGGGCAATTGAGAAAGCCTTCTTCGACCACATGTGGACCATCCCTCTGGTCGAGATGGAGCGACTTATCGGCGATGCCATGTCCACCGCGGACCCTGGTCACCATGAGCGGCTGGCACGCACCCTGACCCAGGGCATCGAAGAACACGCTGCAGAACTCAAGAGCTTCAAGCAGACCTATGACCACGAACTCATCGGTGTGCTGGACCTCTATGCTGGCCGTGCCACCGACATACTGTGCGACATGGCCCCGCCCTCCCTGGGGCCACGGCCAACGAAGGACACCGACGAATACAAGAAGATCGAACGGCACTGCCTCGGATTGCTGGTCGCGGCCATGAAAACCGAGCGCGGAAAAGCCACCCTGCGAACGCTCCACATAACCACCTGCATGCATGCCGCGGTGCGTTGGAACAAAGGGCAGAGGTTCAAGGCAAATGACTTCTTCGACTACCAACACGCGGCCGCCGCCGTCGGCTACTGCGACGCGTTCTTCACCGAACACCCTCTCTGCAGCGCTTTGACCCGTAGCGACCTTGCCTTGGACAGGCTGTACGACTGCACCGTCGTGTCCACTCCCGAGGACGCGCTGCAATACGTTCTCTCAGTCGGAACAGCTTGATCCAAACGTTCAGGGCCCGGCCTACCTACCTAGGACCGCTGACAGCATGACTACCATCGCCAGAAGGAACACGGGCAACCCGCACGGCAAGCGAAGTGCGCAGCCCCGGATCAGGCACGCCGGGGCCGCAGGGTGCGGGGGCTCGAGGCTCAGCACGAAGCGCGACCGGCCATCTCCCAGGTAGCCGAGCACGTCCACGGGACTTCGACGCAAGCTGCGCCCGCTTAAGCTCTTTAGATTTTCTTGCGTGTAGATCAGTACGGCATTCAAAAAGACAGGTTTCAAATCACGATGACCTCAGAGTTCCTAGGCGCACGGGCGTCGAACGCGGGTGACGACTTCCACGAACTTTGGGCCGCGAGGCACGCCATCCGCCTGCTTTCCGGTGAGGACGACCTGCAGGCCATCACTCTTGAGGGTGTTGCTGCTGAAGACGAAGCCGGGGCACCAAGCGGAACATGGGATGCTGTCGACTGCGCCCTGTACTTCGGTAGCGAGCATTGCGAGCAAGCGACCCGGGTCGTGATTGAGCAGCTCAAATATTCCGCAGCGGCACCGACAACCCTTTGGACGATTGCCCGATTCAGCTATGCCTCGAAGCCGGGGCAGTCGGTCCTTGGAAAGCTCGCCAGGGCGTGGAGTGCGATGCGCTCTCGGGCTCCGTCACAAGCGCCCATAGAAGTCAAGCTGGTCAGCAATCAATCCGCTGCCGTCCAGCTCGTGGAATGCGTCAACCGGCTCGCTCAGGCAGCTATTGGTGAGCCTTGGCCGAGCGGCTCGGATGAGGAACGCCTAGCCAAAGCTGTGGCCCTACCGCTTCAAGACCAGGCAGCCTTCTGGGCTGCATTGCATTTCGAGACAGGTGCCGGCTCCCGGTTTGCTGCTGAGGAGCGCGTCCTGGCCGAGATTTCAAGATGGAGTGAAAGTGATGTACTGCATGGTGTGCTCCGTCTGCGGGAGTACGTCAACGCTCGGATGCGGCCCGAACATGCGGGTCAGGTGATCACGCGCCGTGCGGTTTTCCTCCACTATGGAGCATATTCTTCCGACGTTCTGCTGCCCTGCCCTGCTGCATTGGTGCAGGTCGACCGCCCCATCAAGCGCCAGTCCGCCGAGCTGGCAATGCAGGCAATGTCCGAGGATGTTCAGCTCATTGCATTGCATGGCCAAGGGGGGATCGGCAAGACCACGGTACTGCAGGAGATCCGTGCACTCCTTCCCGACGGGTCAGCCATGGTCGTCTTCGACTGCTACGGAGGCGGCACCTACCAGGATCCCAGCGCGTTTCGACATCGCGCGACCGATGCCTACATGCAACTCATCAACCAGACCGCCATCCAGCTTGGACTGCCGTTGTTGTTGGCACGTTCAGGCGGCGATGACTTGCCGCGTCTGTTCGTGCGGAGGCTAGAACATGCTGCAGCCACACTGCGTGCACGGCAACCCGGAGCCCTGCTTGTGGTGGCTATTGATGCTGCGGACAACGCCATCATTGCTGCCGAAGGTCGTGAGCCTGCGGAGCGTGCCTTCGTGCTGGACTTCGTTCGCATCGAGACGATCCCGGAAAACGTTCGCTTCATTGTCAGCGCACGCACGGGCCGTCTGTCGCAGCTCGACTTGCCGCCCAGCTACAAGCACATCGAACTGCTCCCCTTCGATCTGGCCCAGACGACGGAGTTCGTGCTCCGGCGGACCCATGCTTCCGAACAATGGATCTCTGACTTTCACGATTTATCGGGTGGTGTCCCGCGCGTGCAGTCTTATGCGCTGGACCAGCTCGAAGGGAATCCTGAGGCCGTATTGAACCGCTTGCGGCCAACGGGCAAGAACCTGGATGATGTTTTCGGCACCCGTCTGGACGCTGCAACCAGGAAGTCTGGCCGCGGCGACGTTGAACGTCTTTGCGCTGGATTGATCACGATGCCGCGGCCAATACCGGTTGACGCACTGGCACACGTCGCCAGCCTGCTGCCGAACCAGGTGCTCGACATCTGCTCTGATATGGCGCCGGGCGTCAAACTGCGCGATGCCCTGCTAAGCTTCGCCGACGAGGACTTCGAGGAATTCTTGCGCCGCAATGCGGTGGAGATGGCAGCAGCGCGAAAAGCTGCCGCGTCCTGGATGCTGGCTCAATGCGCAGTCAACCCGTATGCGGCGATGCATGTCGCCCAAGCACTGGTTGCAACCGATCGCCACATCGAGCTGATCGAACTCGTGGACCGCGAGCCGTCGCCTGCGATCATCGCCGACCCCGTGATACGGCGCGAAGCGGAAATCGCGAGACTCAGATTGGCGATTCAGGTGTGTCGCACGATCAGCGATGTGCCTCGCGCTCTGCAGTTCGTCCTCCGTGGCGCCGAAGGCATGAAAACGGAAGCAGCTCTTCGAGATTTGTTGCTGGCCAATCCCGAGATGGCAGCGGCCTTCGCCTTCGAGACCGTCGGGCGGCTCCTGCTGTCGGATCCGAAGCAGATGGATCGGCATGGGCCATTCCTGTTCCATCGCATGGCGTTTCATGCTCAAGGCGGAAACGCCGCCTTGGTCCGCGAGAGCAGGCGCATGCTGGGCGCCTGGCTGGATGCCAGACGTGCTCACCAGGCCGGCAATCCAAATGGGACAAATGCCTGGCCCATCGAGTATGAGCACATTGGTTGCTTGGTCGAATCGGCACTGCTGACGCGCGGTGTCGATTCAGCATTGGAGGTGCTGGACTCTTGGCGCCCTTCAACGACCATTGCACTCGCTGTTGGACTTCGATTGCCGACCAAGCTGATCAACGCAGGATATGCCGATTCTGTGGAAGCGCTGTGTGCCAGCGATGCCCTTGGTCCGATTGGCAAGCTGTTGTGCTCGGTTCCCCTGGCAAATGCCGGCCGTATGGTTCCTGACTCAGCACTTTCCGACGGGCTTGCCGTTGTGTGCCGGAGACTTCCTGCCATTCGCAAGTATTTCGAGCAGCGGCATTCCACGGAGTCCCGGCACGGGGCACTGCTGCGTGCCGCTGTCGCCGCCGCGGAGATCTTGATCGCCCGCAAGGTACCCTGCCCCGCCGCTGATCACTTGCTGGAAGAACTAAACGCCCCCGACCTGCGACGCATCGAGCGGCGCAGCGGCTATGAGCCAGAAAGGCTAGACACGCTGCTGCGCAGTTTCACTTTACAACGCATTCGAAGTGGTCATGAGCCATCGCCTGAAGACTTCTTCATACCAAGGCCCGCCGAGCCGGCGGACCCGGCGTACGCACGGCGAGGCACTCGCCAGCATGAGCAGGAACACGACGCTGACCTGAAAGAGTTGGTCGGCCTTGTCTTTGCGGTGTACCGTGCGCGAGCACGGGCAATCGTGGGCGAGGCTCCGATGCCAGTGCTGGCTGCAGAGCTCACCGCGTCCGCGAGCAAGGCAAGCGAGAGTGAATACCGTCGCAGACATTCTCAGCAAGGCCGAGACCTGAAAGTCGCAGCTGCGATCAGCCTCATGGATCTTGTTGCGGTGGGGCTTCCTCCTGCGCTCGCCAAACAAAGTTCAGATGCACTGCACTGGTCGTGGGTGGACTCCGGTCTCTCGCCCTCGGAAGAACTCGTCGCGCGACAGTCGTTGTGCGCCGAACTGCACCCCGCGCTCGCAGCTGAACTCGTCCGCGCGGCTGAAAGCGTACTCCGGCGACGCGCAGGCGCCTCCGAAAAATGCGCGAACATGGTGGAACTGGCCAAGCTTCTACGTCCGATCAGTCCACACGATGCGAACGCTGTCTTCAATAACGCCGTCCAGGTCGCCGCACATATAGACCGCGAAGCCATGTCGCAGATCGAGCTACTTGAAAAGCTCATCACCCGGGGGGCAGGTCAGTTCTCAGCTCAGGCGGAACTGTCGCGCAATGCCACGATCGTGGTTGCTGATGCCAGCCTGCGATTGGACGGATACGATGGATTTCCATGGTCCGCTGCGATGTCGGCGTTGGCACGGCTGGACGGTCCACGGGCGCTCGCGGACGTCACCAGGTGGGACGACGAGAACGTCGTAGAGCTTCGAAGTACCTTGCCCGACCTGCTGCAGGCAGGCTTGGCCCAAGGCTGGCTCCCGCCTGCACACGCTTCTTCGCTGGCTCTGCTTACCAGCTCAGATGGAGATACGGTCAACGAGGCCGTGGCCCTGGCAATCGCCGCCGAATCGGACGAAGCCACGGTGCTGGCCGAAGCGGCGGCCCTCGACGCTTTGATTCGGCATCGACGGGATCGCAACCCCAAGCTCAGCCAGTTGGTCCAGCAAGCCGGCCTGTCGGGGCAGTGGTGTTCAGCTCTGCTGGCACAGGAGGCTTTCGTAGAAAGCATGCCCAAGCCGCATAGCGACAGGAATAGCACGGACTATGTGTCGACGAAACCTCAGGAGACCTTCGTCGACCGCCCCTGGACCTTGCTGGAGGTAACTGATGCCGACATGCTTCACAGATCGCTCGATGCAAGGCTGAACGAGCGTCGGGTTCAGAAGCGCTATGACAGCGTCCGAAGTCTGTTGCGGCAGGCTCGGCATGCAGTACCGCTCAGAGACCGCATCAAGCACCTGGATGCGCTCAGGCTGCTCACGGCCGACCGGAATTCGCACGACACCTCCTGGGCTCTGGTGGACGCTGCCCAAGAATGGAAGGCGACGTCGCCTGCTGTAGCTCAGTGGTGCAAGTCCTATCTCCCCGAGCGCATCCGGTCGAGCTTGGTTCACTATGCCAAGCCGCATGGCTGCGATGACGATCGATTCGAGACCGTTCTGACTCTGGTAGACCTGCAGCCGACCGAGATTACCGACCTCATGCTTGCCGGCATCGGAGCCAACGTCAGTCGCCTCAGCGCCGAGCGTGTCCACCATCTCGTCGGCATGCTTGCGCAGCACCTCAGCGCTAGGGACGCTGCAAACCTTGCTCAGTGGTATGCGAGCCGGCTTGTGGACCGGCTCACGGTTGCTGATCGGGTAACGCTGCCAGCAGACTCGGTCTACCCTACAGATGTGGACACGGCGGCGGCTGGAATGGTCTTCGCATGTCTTGGCGATCCAGACCTCCGTGTGCGCTGGAGAGCGGCCCATGCTGCGCGCAGGCTCGCCGCGACCGGCTGCGTCGCCGCGCTTCTAAATCTGGCGTCCATGTATGAAGCACGCCAAGTGCCAGCATTTCGTTCGGTCGAACTCCCCTTCTACTGGCTTGCTGCCCGTCTGTGGTTTGTCCTTGCTTGGGAGCGCATCGCTCACGAACGACCCGAAGTAGCTCTCCAGGCTGGCGACGTGCTCCTCGGCATCGCGCTAAGTGAGGAACTTCCACACATGCTGGTGCGGGCTGTTGCGCGCGATGCGTGCCTGGCGCTGATCACTGCAGGCTGGATGCCCCAGCGGGCCGATGCGCGGGCGATGCTGGAACGCGTCAATAAGTCCAGCGTCCCTCATGCCAAACAGGCAGTTCACAGCAGGCGGCGTGGACTGACACGCGGTCGAGTATCGGCCGAGCGCACGACCCGCTTTCACTTCGATGAAATGGATACGAAGCCCTACTGGTACAGCAACATCGTCAGCGGCTTCTCCAATGTCGACCTCGAGAGCTTTTGTGCGGAGGCCGATCGTTGGATTGTTGACATGTGGGGCGCAGACGAGGATACCAACCGCTGGGATCGCGAGCCGCGGCGCAAGTCGTTGGAGCGATACAACTACAACCTGACCAATCATAGCCATGGCTCACTTCCGACCGTCGAGCGCTTCAGCACTTACCTCGAATGGCATGCCATGTGGTGCGCAGCCGGCGAACTGCACAAGACGGAGCCGCAGCCAAAGCCCGACCTAACTGACGGCGGTTGGGGCAGCCTTCACGAACGCATCCGCGCCCACCGCCCTGCCGAACCTCCACTCTGGTCCATCGACCTAGTCTGCCCCACGCCGCTGGTCCCCCAAAACTGGTACTTCAGTCTCGGCGATGCACGCGGGTGGGTCGAGTCCGTCGATGAAGGTCAGCATCGGCAGGAGATTTTTCCGGATGATCGGGCCGAGTATGCGGTGGTCTATGCGCGGGTAACACGTCGCTTGGAGAAGCAGGAGGAGTCGATCGAGGTATCAAGCGCTTTGGCTGACCACCGCACGGCCCCTGCATTGATCCGCGCGCTTCAGACCATGGAGAGTGCTTGGGACTATAGGCTTCCCGCCGAAGAGGACGGGGATGCAGAGGAAAGCAGTGGGTCCTTCAGGCTAACTGGCTGGCTGCATCCAGTTCAAGCGGACCGAGGTTTGGACAGCAAGGACGAGTTCAAAGGCACGGTCGCTTACATTCCCATGCGTCCTGGACGCATCGTCACGCAGCACTGCTCACTGGTTCGGGAGATTGGAAGCTTTATGCGCTGGTCCCGGTCAGATGCAGCAGACCAGGCACCCATGTTCCTGTTTGAGTCCTGGGGTGCGGAACCACCTGACGACAGGTATAGCACCGGCTTTAGCTCTGAAGGGCATCGGCTTCTTGCGCATCGTCGGCAACTCGGCCAGTTCCTGAATGATGTAGGGTTCGATTTGATTGTGGAAGTGGAGGTGGATCGAAGTGAAAAATCAGACCGGCAGTTCGCTATCGAGAAAGAAGAATCCCGGGCGCAGTTCGACCGCATCTACCGGCTTACCGGAGATGACGAGCTCAGTCTTGCCGAAGTACACCTTGGCACTTGGCTCGGCGATCGTCGATGAGCTGCGGCTAGACACACGGGGAGAGTTGCTTCAACGCTGGATGGCACATCATCTGGCCGAGACGATTCAGGCTGCGGAGCTCGCAGCCGGCGCCAAGAAGGCCAAGCTGGAGCGCGATGCGGTCAACTTGATTCTGAAGCTGTGGTCGCATCGCGCCGCACTCCCGGAACCCATCGATCCACTTTCAGGATGCCGCGAGGCCCTGGACATACTGAGACGACTTCAGCCGGAGGCGAACCCATGGGCACACTTTTCAAGAAGGCGACCTGACGAGACTCATCTACGCGAGATGTTCGATGCGATGAGCAGGGCTACGCTCGCAGGCCTTGCGCTGACTCAACTCAAACAAGTCAAGGAGCTCACTGCGGAGGCTGCGGCGCATCTCGACCCCAGCGAGTTGGCGTTGCTGGACGCATTCAAAGAATGGCAGCCTTTTGTTAACCGTACGCCCCGCAGCAAGGTGGGATGGGAAATGCTCGATGATGGTGGCGCAGCGCTGTCAGTTACAAGAGAACCTGACCCTGTTGAAGCGGTTTTCGCCGATCTTAAGAACGAGGGTCAGCTGCAGGACTTGGTCGGTGTCAGCCTAAAGACCCTCCACAGCAGCTTGGGAAAATTGATTGATCAATGGGAAGCGGGTCGAGAATCAGGCTCAGCTGAAAAAACATCGTGATGTCATGCTCAGCATGAGGCCAGAGTCACTGACACAGCTGCCGCAGCGCCCTTGGGCGTTCTGCGCCGGCCAAAGGCTGAATCAAACAAGATCTGCCCGCCAGCCGTATATTGCGCACAAGCGCTCAGGCGCTCTCCGCGCGAAAATGCAGAGCACGCTCGACGGGCAGCCCCAACTGCCCGCGTACGGACGCCAACTGCGAGGCTGACCCCGCCCAGCTCGCGCATCCCCAGGCCCAGGTCTCAAGAACCAGAGGCGCGGTCGTGTCATCGGAATCCATCTCGGTCAGCAGCCAGAATGGGCCGGCAACCGCAACTTTCGACTCCCCAAGCGCAGTGCATTGCCTTCGAGTAGCAGCTGTCAATGGCCGTAGAGACTCGCAAGCCGCTTTTTCTTCACTTCCGCGACGCCGTCACCGAGTTCCACGACATGCTCTCCCCTGTTAGGCCGACGGAGCGCGCGGCGTCGTGCCCTGATTCACGGGTGACACCTTCAGTGTCCGAGCACTCTCGGTAGAGCCCCCGAAAAGCAAACGCAGTAAGATGAAGCAACTTGATGCAAGTCGCTGCTGATTGACCCATGACCCGTTCTGTCGACACTGAAATCAAACGCGTGACCGTGACGTTGCCCAAGCGGCAGCTCGACGCCCTGCAGACGATCGCCACGCGGGAAGACGTGAGCGTGGCATGGCTGGTGCGCAAAGCGGTCGACAAGCTGCTGCGGCAAGGCCCTGAAATTCCCGTGGCAGACAGTGCCCAACGTAAGGGACGCGCATGAAAAGCGAACCCATTCTCGAGCCCAGCTACACCGTCGCACGTTTCTGGCGGTGTGCCCTACAGGTCAACCCGTCCGGATACCAATCCAAATATCGCGGCGCCGAGCATGGACTGGACGAAGCCAGCTACAACCAACAGGTGCTCGACCGGTGCCTGACCCTTGGGATCAAGGTGGTTGGCGTTGCGGACCATGGCAGCGTCGATGCAGTGGATGGCCTGCGCCAGTTCCTTGAACCGCACGGCATCATCGTTTTTCCGGGTTTTGAGATTGCCTCCAGCGAGAAGATCCACATGGTCTGCCTCTTTCCCGAAGGCACGACCAAGGACCACTTGAATCGCTATCTGGGCAAGCTGTCTCTCACGGATTCCCAAGATACTGTGCAGCCTTCCAGCAAGACCTGTCTCGACCTCGCGCAGATCATTTTCGATCTCGGCGGTTTCTGGTACGCGGCGCACATGACCGGCGCCAGCGGCCTGCTGCGCCTTAACCAGGACGGCGGCGGGCTTGCCCACATCTGGAAGAACGAGACGCTGGTCAAGGCTGGCCAGATTCCCGGACCGCTCAAGGACCTGCCGCAGAACTACAAGCAAATCGTCGTCAACAAGGACCCGAACTATCACCGTGCGCACCACATCGCGCTGCTGAACGCCAAGGACGTGGCCAAGCCCGAAGACCTGGCCGATCCGTGCGCGAGTTGCTGGATCAAGATGACGCGGCCGAGCTTCGAGAGCTTCCTTACCGCATTCAAGGACCCGGATTCGCGCATTCGTCTCGGATTGCCGCCGGAAGCGCACTACTCACGCGTGGAAAATCTGCACTTTCATGGCGGCTACCTCGACGGCATCGGCATCGAGCTGTCGGCACATTTAAATGCAGTGATCGGCGGACGCGGGACCGGCAAGTCGACGCTGGTCGAATGCCTGCGCTACGTGCTCGACGTGCCGCCGCGCGCGGTCTCCGCGCGGCGGCAGCACGATGAAATCGTCAAGGCAAACCTGGGTGCCGGCGGTCGCATCGAACTCGCGGTGATTTCGCGCGCGCAGAACGGCCGGCACTATTCGGTGTCGCGCCGCTATGGCGAACCTCCTGTCGTTAAAGACGACTCGGGACAGGTTTCGACCCTGCAGCCGCGCGATCTGATGCCGCGTATCGAAATTTACGGCCAGAACGAAATCTTCGAACTGGCCCGCGATCCCGCCAGCCAGACAGCCATCCTGAATCGCTTCCTGCCGAGCGGCAGCACCCTTACTAGCGAACTCGGCGCCGTTGCCAAGCGACTGACCGACAACCGCAGCAAGCTGCTGACCGCCGCGCGCCAGAGAGATGAGTTGCAGGCTCAGGTTGCACGGCTGCCCAAGCTGACCGAACAGGTGCAGCAGTTCAAGTCGCTGGGCCTTGAAGACAAGCTGGCTTTGGTGCCTCAATTGGAACGCGAGAAGCAACTCGCCAAGCGCGTCAGCGAAGAACTCACCCGCGTGGCCGAGGGATTGGCCTCGCTCGACGAGAGCCTTCCCGATACCGCGTTCCTCAGCGATAAGGCGCTCGACGGGCTACCACATGCCAACATCTTGATCAGCATGCGCGCCGCCCTGGATGCGCTCAGCGAGAAAGTCATTACCCAACTCGCGGGGCTGCGCAAGCTGCATGGTGCAACAGCGACGGCGACCAATGCACAGCAAGTCGAGCTGAAGATCAAGCTCGATGCCGAATCAGTGGCCCTTGAGAAGGTCTTCGCAAGCTTGCCCGCTTTCGCCGGCAAGCCGGGCCGCGACGTGGGCCGAGCCTACCAAGAACTGCTACGCGACATCGAAACCATCCGCCCCAGCGAAGCGCGCGTGAGCACCATCGACAAGTTGTTGCATGAACTGGAGAGCCAACGGCGCAACCTGCTAGACGAGTTCTCTCAACTGCGGGACCAGCGCACGGACGATTTGCGCAAGGCAGCCAAGAAACTCAATCACAAGCTCGACGGCAAGCTGAGGCTGAATCTGAAGGTCGGGGCGCAGCGCAAGGCACTGAAAGAGTTTTTGCTTCAGGTTCCCGGCCTCGGAGAAAAGAAGCTTGCCTGGATCGATCAATCCGGCGATGACCTGACCGTGCCCGCATTGGTCAAGGCGATTCGTGACGGGGAAAGCGCCATCAAGACGCTGACATGGGACTGGGGGATGCAGCCCTCAGTGGTCGAGGCCCTGGCCCGCCTCGACCGCAGCTTGGTGCTTGAACTCGAAGAAATCGACCTTCAAGACCGGATTCTGATCGAATTGAACATCGCGCACGAGGGTGAACTCTTCAAGCCATTGGATCAGCTTTCGACGGGGCAGCAGTGCACGGCGATCCTGCACCTGCTGCTGCTGGAGAACGACGACCCGCTCATCATGGACCAGCCCGAGGACAATCTGGACAATGCCTTTATCGCCGAACGGATCGTGACCCAGTTGCGGGGTGCGAAAACCGAACGGCAGTTCCTGTTCGCCACCCATAACGCAAACATCCCGGTGTTCGGCGATGCCGAGTGGATCGGTATCTTCTCGTCCGATGGCTCCCATGCACAAATGCCTGCCGAGGCACAGGGCTCCATCGACGTGCCGGCGATCCGTGAGCGCGTCGCCGAAATCCTGGAAGGCGGCCGGGAGGCGTTCTCCCAGCGCAAGGAAAAGTACGGGTTCTAGAGAGAGAAAAGATTGATGCTTAAGACTGAGTTGCTGGAAATCATTGCGAACGGCGAAAACTCGGGCGTCGAGTTCAAACGCGATGACATCCGCGCCGAAGCGCTCGCCAGGGAAATCGTCGCGATGGCCAACCTGCGCGGCGGCATGGTCCTGCTCGGCGTCGAGGACGACGGCACAATTTCCGGCATCCAGCGCGAGGACCTCGAGACCTGGGTGATGAATGCCATCCTTGGGCACGTGCATCCCATGCTGCTGCCGTTCTACGAAGTCGTTGCGCTCGATGACGGCAAACGCGTCGCGGTGGTCTCGGTCACGATGGGAACCAGCAAGCCGTACGTCCTTCGCCACAACGGCCGCGAAGACATCTATATCCGCGTCGGAAGCACCGTGCGATTTGCCGACCGCGACCAGCAAGCGCGACTGTTCGCAACGGGAGGCTTGCTGCACAGCGAAACGATGCCCGTCTCCGGAGCCGCTTTTGATGCCTTGGACCGCGAACGCCTGCAAGACTATCTGCTGAGCTACGCTGGCGACCGTGAGGTGCCGGCGACGGAGGATGCGTGGCTGAATCGCATGATGGGCTTGGGCTTCATGACCGACATCCATGGCGCGGCGCCTGTTTGCACCATCGCCGGCCTGGTGCTATTCGGTCGCACACCGCGCCGCTTCCTGCGCCAAGCTGGCATCCGGTGGATGGCGTTCAGCGGTATCGACAAGAGTTACCAGGCGCTTGACGACACGATCCTTGATGGCCCCCTTGTTGGCCGCTTCGCACGCCAGAATGGCAGCTCGCGCGAGCTGATCGAACGCGGCCTAATCGAAGACCTGATGGACAGGCTGCAAGGCCAGCCTCTCGTCAGCACAGAGGGCGAGAACCTGGGCGATGGCTTGCGCCGGGAGCGCATCTGGCACTACCCGCCCGAGGCCTTGCGAGAGGCGGTCGTCAACGCGCTGGCGCACCGCGATTGGACCCGCACGCTCGAAGTCGAGATCGTCGCCTACTCGAATCGGCTCGAAGTCCTCAGCCCGGGCGCGCTGCAGAATTCGATGACCGTCGAGAAGATGCTCGCGGGACAACGCTCGCCCCGCAACACAACTATCGTCGGAGTATTGCGCGACTACGGATATGTGGATGCGCGCGGCATGGGAGTGCGTAACAAGATCGTCCCGCTGGTGCGGGAAGCCAGCGGCGAAGAACCCAGCTTCGAAGCGACCGAGGACCACGTGAGAGTGATCCTGCCAAGGTCCGAATCTGCCGCTCAATAGCCTTGCGCGTCACGGCGACTCACGGACCCGCCTCGGACTGGCGCCACGGGCGGAGATCGAACCCCGCCAAGCGCAGTAGTCAATGTCAATGGTTGACTCGCTGACGTGAGATGGGGCTTCGTCGATTTGCATAGCGCCGGGCATCTCCCGGCGAGCCGGGCCGCGCTGTACGTGCTGCGCATCGAGCCACCTGCAGCATCTCGCCCCTTCGGCTCCCATCGCTGATGCCTTCGCGGCGATGCCACTGCGCGCTGCGCTTGCCAGTGAAATGCGGGCGCGCGCTGTGGCGTGGGGGCTGGCTTGCTGTTCCCTTCATCCTTGCACACCGTTCTCGCGGTCAAGGTCTGCGCGTGCTGCGCACGCTGGCGTCCTGCCGGCCGTCTGCTAACCTGTGACAGCTGCGCTGCGGCGTGCCAGTTCCGGTCTCGGGCAATCCCGCCCGATCACTGGAGTTCGCCATGTCGCACGATCTGTTCTCTTCTCTCGATTCCTTCGTTGCTGTTTCCTCTGCTGCCTCTTCACTGCTCGTTCGTGATGTCGCGGGCGAGTACCGTCCGGCCGATTCCGACGAGGTGCTGCAGGCCGCGCAGCGGGTGTTGGCGGGTCGAATGCGTGGCAGCGACGTGCTGACGTCGCCGGCGGTGGTCAAGGACTTCCTGCGGACTCGGCTGGGGAATCTGCCGCATGAGATCTTCGCGGTGGTGCACCTGGACGCACAGCATCGGGTGCTCGACTACGTGGAGATGTTCCGGGGTACGTTGAGCCAGACATCGGTGTATCCGAGGGAGGTGATCAAGGATGCGCTGAGCCGGAATTTAAGCGCTCTGCTACTGGTACACAACCATCCCAGCGGGTCGCCGGAGCCGTCGCGAGCGGACGAACATCTGACGCAGACATTGAAGTCGGCGGCGGCGCTGGTCGACGTGCGGGTGTTAGATCACCTGATCGTGGCGGGCGACTCGGTCCTGTCGATGGCGGAGAAGGGACTGATGTAGGCAGCGAGGGCTTCGGCCCTCTTTTTGTTTCTCTTCATCGTGCGCGCTGCGCGCGTGTCTTGACTCCAGGGGTCGACCTGCGGCCCACCCCGCCGCGTTGCACTTGGCGCCCCGGAAGTCCGCCGAACAGGCTGCGCGTGATCGGCTTGTGCATCCTGCCGATGGCGCGATGCGCGCTCTGGTTCCCTCCAGCCAGCGTCGCCGCTGGCCGGCTGGTGAGCGAAGTGGCGCCGCAGTGCGCGGCTGCGCGCGAGATCGCGGCGCTCGTGCAAGCGGTTGTGGAGGTGTTGAGATGACGGAGCCGATCCCATCGAAGACGCCGCGCCGCGCGCCCATCGGGCGCAGGCCGGCAGCCGATCCTGCGACGGCCTGGGTGCATCGGGAGAACGCGGGCGGTCGAGCCGTCGAGCCGGCGAAGGGTGAGGTGTTCACCGCGCGGCTCACCATCGATGTGACACCCGCGCTACGTGGGCGCATCAAGGTGATCGCGTTCGGACGCGGCATCACGGCGGCCGACATGCTGCGCGAGTTGCTGGAGCGAGAGTTTGCGGAGGGCAAGGCATGAGCACGCCGAATGCAAGCCACACGTCGGCTTCAACGCAACCGTGGCCGCTGTCGGCCCTGGCGCCGCAGCCGATCCACATGAAGGTCTCGCCCGCCTTCGTCGAGCATCGGGTGAACGTCTACTTCCGCTTCGGCGGGCCAGTGCGCGAGATCAAGCTGGACCGCTGGCGTCGCATCGCGGTGCTCGCGCCTGGCTCGGTCTGCTGCCGCATCGAATGGATTGGCAACGACTACGGCACTGCGCTGTGGCAGCTCATGGTGCTGCAGGCGCCGATGCCGTTCGACGGCATGCAGCGCGTGGCCGGCGTGTCGCCCGGCGCGCGCATCCTGCTGCGCGCCGATGGCGAGCCGCAGGTCAAGGCGGTGCTCGAAGCGATCGACGCTATCGAGGCTACGGGCATCGAGCCTTGCGATGCCGCGGCCACTTACTGGCGCACAGCCGGCAACCGACTGGCTGCACGGCAGCCGTTGCCGGCGTACACGGCCGAACGCCATGCAGCGCATCTTGCGCGCGAGGCACTGCGATGACACCGCATAGGCACCGCAATGCGTTGCTGGTCTGCGCGGGCATCGCTCTGATGGCACTCGTCGCACCTGCCATTTGCCAGCCTCGAACACGCATCGTCTATAACCCGAGCGACAGCGTCGCGCGCGGCTGGTACCGCAATACTCCCGATGTTGCACCCGACTCGCTACACGTTGGCAGCATCGTTCTCGCTCGGCTTTCCGCCGACGTGGCCGCCTTCGCGGCCCAGCGCGGCTACCTGCCCGAAGGCGTGCCAATCCTCAAGCGTATCGGCGCGGTGGCGCCGCAGTCGGTGTGCGTTCGAGAACAGGTTGTGCGCATCGACGGCGCAGCCGTAGCGACTGCTCGGTTGCACGATGGCGCACATCGCTGGTTACCGGTCTGGACCCAATGTCGCAGCCTCGCCAAGAACGAACCGTTCCTGCTCAGCGACACGAATCCGGCGTCGTTCGACAGCCGCTACTTCGGTCCTGTCGACGCATCTGCGGTGCTCGGCATCGCGATTCCGCTGTGGACATGGAGCAAGCCATGAAGTGGTGCCCATTGGCTCCTCCGACGGCATGCCCTTGCTGCGATGCGCCCACATCCGAGCGGTCGCCGACCATGCGTCCACGTAGGCCCCGAGCCTGCACCGTTCGCGCGTCGATGCTGCGTCCAACCGTGTGCCCACCATGCCGCCGAACTACGGCCGTAACGGTGTTTCGCCCGCACTCCGACCTGCAGGGAGCCCGGCGCCAGCGTGCAGCGCCTGCTGCACCCGCGCGGCCTTCCAGGCTGCGCTGCGCACCCCGTGCGCGGCTGGCGCATGGGCAGTATGGAAGCCGGAGCCGGGAGCAGATGCGGGGGGCGGAGGCATTGGGCCAGATAAAAGGCACGGCACGCCGTGTCGCTGAAAGCCAGTCTGCACGCGGGTTTGGCGCGGCACCGCGAGGATGCTCGCGTGTGCCGTGCAGGCACCGTGACCCGCATGGCTGCGGGCTCTGCCGCGTGCCGTTCGCTATGGGCTGCGCCACGTTGCACTTGCGTCGCCACCATGGGAGGCAACGGCCGCTCACAGGCGGGGGCCCTCCTTTTACTCGCGGCCAGATACATAGCCCATGCTCAGAGTCAGCCTGCCAGCAGCACTTCCTAGTCATCGAGCTGGAACGGGGGGGTGCTCGCCGTTAGGGAGATTTCTGATCGAGCAGGGACTTACCTGGCGCTGGCCTTCCATGCGCCGCGGCAAACCCCTCAAGCCGCAAAAAACTACGGCTCTTTGGCCCACAGGGGCTGTTGAAACCTCCTAAGAGCAGCCACTCATTTGGTTCGAGAGGAGAAATCGTGCCGTCTCGCAGTTCAGATCATTGCCCTGCCCTTTGGTCCTTGCGGCTTCCGGCTCTTGGCTCTCTCAGCCTCACTTTGGCGTCGATTCCCTTGCGCCCACAGGGCAAAAGCTCTGCGGTCAAATCGCTCGGCTAGACTCACGAGATGCGCCGCGGGCTGGTCCTCGTTCTTCTCATGATCTCTGCCTTCTGGCAGGTGATTGCCATAGCCGGGCAGGCCACGGCCTTCGGCAGCACGGACGAGGCAGCGCATGCACTGCTGCACTGGCAGGAAGAAAACCACCATCACCATGACGATGGGTCGGTGACACAGGACGACTCGGACGAGTCGCTCCAGCACGTTATCGCCGATGCATGCCTCAGTTCGATTGCCGTGTGGACGACCGCATCGTTCAGTTTCGCTCCGGCCAGCGTCCTGCGACCCGACACTCGCACCAACGCAGCCTTGCCTGCCCCAACGCCTGACGGCCTTCGACGGCCTCCTCGACTGACCGCCTGAAAACGCCGTTGCTCGCCCCGCGTCCGCGCGGGCGGGTCGTTTTCATGCTGACACCTTCCATGGCTTTCGCCCGTGCGCCCCTGCGTGCGGTTACGCGCCGTGCAGGCTGTCTCCAGGTCCGTCAGGAGTCCAGTGAAGCCCGTTCCATCGTTCGTGTCCTGCATGCTCGCAGGCATCACGGCCATGGGGATCGCCCTACCTGCCAATGCGCAGCCAGGCCCCCCCATTCCCCACGCGGCGCCAGCCGCCAACATCACCCTCGTCCAGGCGGTTGAAGCCGCTTGGCAGCGTGCCGTGTCTGCTCGGGAGACCGATGCCCAGACTGCGCGTGCTCGCGCCGACCAGGTCGCTGCAAGCAGCCTGTCGGCGGGTCCGCCCGCCTTCGAAATAACGCACCTCAACGACCGCGCGCACTCGAATGCAGGGCGTCGCGAAACCGAGGTCGGCATCGCCTGGCCACTGTGGCTGCCCGGTCAGCGCGACGCACGCCTGGCCGCAGCGGACGCCGAACTGAAGCTGGCCGACCTTAACGTCG
This sequence comes from Variovorax sucrosi, assembly GCF_051216635.1. NCBI lineage: Bacteria > Pseudomonadati > Pseudomonadota > Betaproteobacteria > Burkholderiales > Comamonadaceae > Variovorax > Variovorax sucrosi. Next base: position 214,489 of record NZ_JBPJZU010000002.1, read on the forward strand.
CGGCCATGCGCCTGCGCCTGGGCGGCCAGGTGCGCGAGGCCGCCTGGAAGCTCTCCGCGGTCGATGCCGAATTGCAAGCGTTCGGTACACAGAAGCGATATCTGCAGGGAATCGCCGACGATGTACGGCGGCGTGTCGGCGCGGGCGATCTCGCGCGCTCAGACACCCTGGCAGCACGCGCCGAGCTATTGGAGGCCGAAGCGGCAGAGAGCGAGACGGCACAACGCCTGGCGGCGCTGCGCCTGCAATGGCGGTCGCTGACCGGCTTCGAGGTGGCGCCCGTCATGCGACTGCCCGAGACACCTCACCTGCCCGATGTCTTGTCGACGGACATCAGCACGCATCCAGAGCTGCGCTTGGCCACCCAGGCGGTCGAACGTGCACGCCGACGGCTCGATGCCGTCAACATCTCTCGGCGCGATGCACCAGAGCTGTCGGTGAAGTACCGCGAAGAAGCGCCCGGATTCGGCGAAGGCACCCAGCGTGGGATCGGCGTGGGCATTCGCATTCCCTTTGGCACCGACGGACGCAACGCGCCGTTGCAGGCGGCCGCAATCGGCGATCTGGACATCGCCGACGCCAACGAGCGGCGCTTGCGCGACCAGCTACAAGCGGACCTGCAGGCGGCCCGTAGTGCCGTGCAGCGCGGCGCCGAGCAACTGCTGGGGGCGCGCGAACGCACCGCTCTCCTGCGCGAACGCGCGCAACTCATCGGCACGTCGTTCAAGGCCGGCGAAACGCCGCTGCCCGACCTGCTGCGCGCGGTGAATGCTGCCGCCCAGGCCGATGCCGCGCTCGCCCGCCAGCAGGCCGCACTCGGCCTGGCACACGCTCAACTCCAACAAGCTTCCGGAATTTCTCCATGACACATCTCTTCTCATGGCAACGCCTGGTGCGCGTGCTCCTTCCTCTGCTCATGATGGCTGGCACCGCCAGTCTCGCCGCACCGGGAGCGTATGGCCCCAACGGCGAACATCTCGACGGCCCCGCACCGGTTGCAGGATCCGGCAGCACCGCCCCCCGGTTCGAAGCAAAGTCGGAAACCTTCGAGATGGTCGCGACCTTGCGCGACGACGAGCTGTCGATGCTCATCAACCGGTTCGAGACCAATGAGCCGGTGCTCGACGCGAAGGTCGAGGTGGAAGCGGGCGGCCTGAAAGCACAGGCCAAGTTTCATGCCGATCTGGGTGACTACGCGGTCGACGATGCCGCCTTCCTCAAGGCGATGAAAGCGCCCGGCGAGCACGCCGTGGTCATCACGGTCCTTGCCGGCGCCGACAGCGACCTGCTCGATGGCACGTTGAAGACAGGCAATGCACAGGTCGACGCACATGGGCATGCGCACGACGAGGGTGCCGGGCACGGCCACGGACTGTCGCTCACGGCCTGGCTGGCCATAGCCCTGGCCGCGCTCGCGGCACTGGCCTGGATTCTCGGCCGACGCCCTGCAGGACGCCAAGCCGCGGTGACGGGAGGTGCACGATGAAAGCGCCGAGCCTTCTCTCCATCGTCCTGATGCTCGGCACCGGTGCGTCCATGCCCGTCCTCGGCGCACCCGGCGCCCATGGCCCCAATGGCGAACATCTGGATGCGCCCACTAGCGTGAATGCATCGGGCCTCGCTCGCCTACCCGACGGCAGCGTTCAGGTGCCCATGTTGGCCCAGCGACGCATGGGTATCCGCACCCTGATCACTCCGGAGAGCGACGCTGCCGCCACGGTCGAACTGTCTGGACGCATCGTGATGGACCCGAACGCGGGCGGGCAGGTGCAAGCTATGTCTGGAGGCCGCATCGAACCAGGTCCGCGGGGACTCCCCCTGGCCGGGCAGGCCGTGCGGCGCGGCGAAGTGCTGGCCTACGTGGTCTACCGCGCCGACCCGTATGCGCAGGCAAACCAGCAGTCCCAGCTCGCGGAACTTCGCAGTAACCGCGAACTCGCAGCCCAGCGCGTACAGCGACTCCAGTCCCTCGAAGGCACGGTGCCGCGCAAGGACATCGATGCGGCCCGCGCCGAACTGCAAAGCCTCACGGCGCGCGAGCGCAGCATTGGCGCCAGCCTAGGCGCGCGCGAACCGCTCGTTGCACCCGTCTCCGGCGTGATCGCGAAGGCCAGCGCTGTGGCTGGGCAGGTCGTCGAGGCACGCGATGTGCTGTACGAGGTCGTCGATCCAGGACGCGTCCTGGTCGAGGCCACAACCGCCGACCCGGCGCTGCCGGCCAAGCTGGCTGGGGCCCATCTGCAAGAGGTCGCTGGCGCGAGACTCGAACTCGTCGGCGCGGCACGCAGTCTGCGCGACGGCGTCTTGCCGCTAACCTTCAAGGTCCGGGCGGGATCGGCTGGCGGTGCACTGCCGCTTGCCATCGGCCAGCCGGTAATCCTGGTCGCCGCGCTCAAGGAAAGAACGAAGGGCTATGTGCTGCCGGCGCAGGCCGTTGTGCGTAACAGTGCGAACGAGCCGATCGTCTGGATCAAGTCCGGTGCGGAGCGCTACATCCCGCAGCCCGTGCAGTTCCGCGCGCTCGATGCGGCCACCGTCGTGGTCACGCAAGGCCTCGGCGCGGACAACCGCGTGGTCGTTCAGGGCGCATCCCTGATCGCCCAGATCCGCTGAACGGAGCCACGCGATGTTCAATTGGATCGTTAGAAGCAGCCTGCACAACCGGCTCTTCGTGCTGGCAATTGCCGCACTGTTGTTGGTCTATGGCGCCGTCACCGCCTGGCGTGCCCCGGTGGATGTGTTCCCCGACCTCAACAAGCCGTTGATCACGGTGCTGACCGAGGCGGGTGGCATGGCGCCCGAAGAGGTCGAGCAACTCGTCACCTTCCCGCTAGAGACGGCACTCAACGGCATGCCGGGCGTGACACGGGTGCGGTCGACCTCCGGCGTCGGCCTCTCCATCGTCTACGCCGAGTTCGATTGGGGCACGGATATCTACCGCAACCGGCAACTCGTGGCCGAGCGACTGACCGTCATCGGCCCCCAGCTTCCGGCGGGCATCACGCCGGTGATGGGGCCGGTGTCGTCCATCATGGGCGAGGTGATGCTGATCGCCTTGCCACTCTCCACAGGCGACGGCAAGACATCCGCCGACCCAATGCAGGCACGCGAGTACGCGGACTTCGTGTTGCGGCCCCGCTTGCTGTCGATCGGTGGTGTGTCGCAGGTCATCCCCATCGGCGGTGACGTGCGGCAACTGCGCGTGGAGCCGGACACCGCCCGCATGGCGCAGTTCGGCGTGTCGCTCACGCAGGTGGAGCAGGCGCTGCGCGGCTTCGCCAGCAACGCGGGTGGTGGCTTCATCGACCTCAACAGTCGCGAGTTCCTGATCCGACACCTGGGGCGCACCAACCGCGTCGAGGACCTCCAGGGCATCGCCGTGGCGTGGAAGGACGGGCGTGCGGTGCTGCTGGATCAGGTGGCCAACGTGCGCTTCGCTGCGGCGATGAAGCGCGGTGACGCGGGCTACAACGGCGCGCCGGCCGTGATCGTCAGCGTGCAGAAGCAGCCCGACGCGGACACGGTCCAACTCACGCGTGCGATCGAAACGGCACTCTCGGAGCTCAAGCAAGGACTGCCGGCCGGTCTGGCGCCGCCGAAGGTGCTGTTCCGCCAAGCCGATTTCATCGAAGCCTCGATCGGCAATGTGAGCGAGGCGCTGCGCGATGGCGCGATCATGGTCGCTATCGTCCTCTTCGCCTTCCTGCTCTCGGCGCGCACGACCCTGATCTCCCTGGTGGCCATCCCGCTTTCGCTCGCGGTGACGGCGCTGATGTTCAAGCTCCTGGGCCAGTCGATCAACGTGATGACGCTGGGCGGTCTGGCCATTGCCATCGGCGAGCTGGTGGACGACGCGGTCGTCGATGTCGAGAACATCGTGCGACGACTCAAGCAAAACCGAACCGCTGAGAATCCGTTGCCGACGCTGGAGGTGGTACGCCAGGCCAGCGTCGAGGTGCGCTCTGGCATCGTGTACGCCACGGCGATCGTCGTGCTTGTCTTCATCCCGCTGTTCGCTCTGCCGGGCATTGAGGGGCGCCTGTTCTCGCCGCTGGGGATCGCCTACATCGTCTCCATCCTGGCGTCGATGCTGGTATCGATGACGGTCACGCCAGTGCTCTGCCACTATCTTCTTCCCCGCATGAAGCGGCTCGACCATGGCGACAGCCCGCTGGTGGCGCGGCTCAAGCGCTGGGACGAGAAGGTGCTGGGCTGGTCCTTTTCGCGGGCGAAGCTGCTCATCGCGCTGGCCGTCCTGGCGGTCGCGGCAGCCGCCGCCAGCGTGCCGTTCTTCCCGCGCGCTTTCCTGCCGGCCTTCAACGAAGGTTCGCTGGTCTTGGGGATGGTGTTCAACCCGGGCACCGCGCTCGCTGAGGCGAACCGCATGGGGGCGCTGGCCGAGACGCTGATCGCGGAAGTGCCCGAGGTCACGCAGGTCGGCCGGCGCACAGGACGTGCCGAACTCGACGAGCATGCCGAAGGCGTGCACTCCGCCGAGATCGACGTCGACCTAAAGCGCTCGGCGCGCGATCGGGAGACCATCACGGCCGACATCCGTGCGCGCCTGTCCGTGCTGCCCGCACAGGTCGCGATCGGCCAGCCGATTTCGCACCGGCTAGACCATCTTTTGTCGGGCGTTCGCGCACAGATCGCGCTCAAGATCTTTGGCGAGGACACCGACACGCTGCGCGGTCTGGGTGAGCAGATGCGCCAGGGGCTTGCTGGGATACCCGGCTTGGTTGACCTGACCGTCGAGAAGCAGGTGCTGATCCCGCAGATCACGGTGCGCATCGATCAGCGCCGGCTCGCGCAGACCGGACTTTCACCCGGCGAGGCAGTGCGCGTACTACAGGCGCTGACCGACGGCGCGCACGGTGCGGACATCGTCGACGGCCTGCGTCGCTACGAGTTGGTGCTGCGCCTGCCCGATAACCGTCGCAGCCCACAGGATTTGGCTGCCACACTGATCGACACGCCGGCAGGACGCTTGCCCGTGTCGAGCTTTGCCACCGTGCAGGAGACCGATGGCCCCAACCAGATCGGTCGCGAGAACGGGCGGCGGCGCATCGTGGTCTACGCAAACACCGATGGGTCGGACATGGGCCGCGTCATCGGCGACATCCGGGCGGTCATCGCCAAGACGAACCTGCCGGCGGGCACCTTCATCAGCCTCGAAGGCCAATTCCAGGCGCAGGAGCAGGCGATGAATCTGATCGTTGGCCTGTCCCTGGTGTCGCTGGGTCTGATCTTTCTGGTGCTCTACGCGCGCTACAAGTCGAGCGTGCTGGCTGCGATCATCATGGCCAATATCCCGCTCGCGCTGATCGGCAGCGTGGTGGCAATGTGGATTGCAGACGTGAGCCTGTCGGTGGCGTCAATGGTCGGATTCATCACCCTGGCCGGCATCTCGACGCGCAACGGCATCCTCAAGGTCAGCCACTACATCAATCTGTGCAAGTTCGAGGGCGAGACCTTCGGCCAGGCCATGATCGTGCGCGGCTCGCTGGAGCGGCTCACGCCTGTGCTGATGACCGCCCTGGTGGCTGCATTCGCGCTGACGCCGCTGCTGCTGGCTGCCGATGCGCCGGGCAAGGAAATACTTCATCCGGTCGCGGTGGTCATCTTCGGCGGTCTGATCAGCTCGACCCTTTTGGATACGCTGCTCACGCCGGTTGTGTTCTGGCTTTTTGGTCGGCAGGCCACCGAACGGCTTCTCCATGCGGACGAACCGGCCGGCGCCCTGCCATCGAAGCTGCAGGAGGCGTACTGAACGAGCCCCGACATCCAAGATCACACAGGCTTCGCGCGCTGCCTGCTCTTGAAAGCGCGCGACTGAACAAAGGAAAACCATGACAAAGATCTTTTCTGCCAAGGCGCTCACGGGCGCAGTCCTGCTGTCCCTGTCCACCTTGGGTGCGACCTCCGCATTCGGGCACGGCGCCGCGCCCGCATCACACGGCGGCGTCGTGCAGAGCGCCAACGACATGTCGTTCGAGTTGGTCGCCATCCCCGACGGTGCCGTCATCTATGTCGTTGACCATGACGATGCCTACGACGCCAAGCAGATGAGCGGCAAGCTCACCGTGCTGAACGGGGCGAACAAATCCGAGGCCGAACTCAAGGCGGCGGGTGGCAACAAGCTGGAAGCCAAGGGCGTCTCGCTGGGCAAAGGTGCCAAGGTCGTCGCCATCCTGACGGAAGGCCGCAAGACCACCACCGTGCGCTTCACCGTGAAGTGACCTCATGAGCGCGTTGCATCTACCCCTGCCAGCCCTCCGCGGAGGCGTTCTGGCACTTCTGGCTGCAGCGCTGTTCGGGGTCAGCACGCCGCTGGTCCAACACTTCGGACGCGGCCTTGGCGCCTTCACGACGGCCGCCTTGCTCTATGCGGGCGCGGCGGCCGTCGGCGTGGCATCGTGCCGCGGTGTGGAGCGCGAGGCCCGAATGGTCCGCGGCGACATCCCAAGGGTGCTCCTGATGGCGGCCTTCGGTGCCGTGCTCGGCCCCGTGGCCCTGGCCTGGGGCCTGCAGCACACGAGTGGCACGAGCGCGTCGCTGATGCTCACGCTGGAGGCGCTCTTCACGGCATTGCTCGCTCGCATGCTCTACAAGGAAACCATGGATGGCCGCGTCTGGGCGGCCATGCTGCTCCTGCTCGCTGGCGGCGTGGCACTGGTGCTCGATCAAGGTCGAACCGGCGGCACGCAACTCTGGGGCATGCTGGCCGTTCTGGTGGCGACGGCTGCCTGGGGCGCCGACAACACACTTTCTCGTGCCTTGGCCGAGCGCGATCCGGGTCAGGTTGTTTTGGGCAAGGCAGCGATCGGAGCCGCCGCCACCGCAGTCCTGGCGGTGCTCCTCAAGGAACCTATGCCGGCCTGGAGCACGGTCGCCATGCTGCTCGCGGTGGGGGCCAGCGGCTATGGGCTGAGCCTGCGCTTCTACTTGCTGGCGCAGCGCGCCTTCGGAGCGGCACGAACGGGCTCGGTGTTCGCTTTTGCACCGTTCATCGGTGCAGCCTTTGCGATTGCTCTGGGGGATCGCAGTGGGACGTGGCTGATGGCAGCCGGCGGTGCGCTGATGATCCTGGGCGTGACGCTGCACCTGGCTGAGTCGCATGGGCATACGCATGACCACGAGCGCTTGGGCCATGAACATGCTCACACGCATGACGATGGTCATCATGATCACACGCACAGTGAACTGCCGACCGGCTCGCACAGTCACCCGCATGTCCATGAGCCGATCCGGCATGCCCATCCCCATGTGCCAGATGCACATCACCGCCACGAGCACTGAGTCACGGCAACTCGTCGCTCGGCCTTGAACCTTCACCAAGGCCGCTGGAGGTCGTCCGCGAGGAGGCCTGGTGGGCGGCACCGTACCTGGCCGGGCGCCGGCGCCCTCCCAAAAGCGCCTGAGGCCTCGGGCGAACTGCGCCTGATCTAAGCAAAGCCACACTCGGCTTTCTGACGCACGCCTGCGCGCGCGTCTCCACCTTCGGTATTTCCACCGCACCTAGCGTCCGGTTTGCCGCATCTCCTTTCCCGTTAGAAGCACGTAGTGGCTTTAAGTACTTCCGCCTCATTTCACCAAATCGTCATCCAGCCTCTCTAGATTCTTCACTTCCACGAATCTAGAAAGATCGATGCATGACGAAGACCCGCGACATCTCGACCGTTGACTTCAACGACGAGAACTCGAACACATCCCCCAATCCGACCTTTGACAGCGTCCTGACGGCCCGCCTGAGCCGGCGCGGCCTGCTACGCGGCGGCGTTGGCACTGCCGGCACCGCCTTGCTCGGAAGCATGGCACTCGTCGCCTGCGGCGGCGGAAACGATGACGATGTCCCGCCTCCAGCGCCCGCGCCTCCGCCAGCTCCACCGGCTCCAGCACCTGAAAAACTCCTGGGCTTCCAAGCTGTTCCGAAGAGCCTTGCCGACGTGGTGAGCGTGCCGGCTGGCTATACCTTCAGCGTCCTCTACGCATTGGGCGATCCACTCACCACAGCTACGCCCGCATTCAAGAACGACGGTACCGACACGTCCTTTGAAACTCGCGCCGGCGACCACCACGACGGCATGGAATGGTTCGGTCTGGACGCTAGCGGTAAGGCCTCTCTCACTGCGACCGACCGCGGCGTGCTCGCGGTCAATCACGAAGCGACTACGAACGAGTCGCTGGCCTCGTTCTTCCTGCATGCCAACGGCGGCACGAACACCTTGCCGCGTCCCGCGGCTGAAGTCGACAAGGAAGTTGCCATCCACGGCATCTCCATCGTCGAGGTGGTGAAGACTGCCGGCAAGTGGGCGACCGTGCCGGGCTCCACCCTGAACCACCGTCTGACCGCTCTGAGCGATGTCGAAATCGCTGGTCCTGCACGTGGCAACGCGCTGCTGGTCACCAAGTACTCGACCGATGGCACGCGCACGCGCGGCACCTTGAACAATTGCGGCACCGGCAAGACGCCGTGGGGCACGTTCCTGACCGGTGAGGAAAACTGGTTTGGCTACTTCACCCGTGGCGCTGCCGACGATGCCGCACGTGGTGACAAGAGCGTCGTGGCGCTCAAGCGCTACAGCAGCACTCAGGGTGGTGCCTCGCGTCATGGCTGGGAAAGCGCTGGCCCTGACGACAAGTACGCTCGCTGGAACAACAGCAAGTTGGGCGCGTCGGCCACCGGCGCTGATGACTACCGCAACGAGCTCAACGGCATGGGCTACATCGTCGAGCTCGACCCACTCGACAAGACAAAGCCCGCTCGCAAGCGCTCGGCGCTGGGCCGCTTTGCGCACGAAAGCGCGGCCTTCGGCATCCCGGTCGTCGGCCAGCCCCTGGTGGTCTACATGGGCGACGACGCCCGCAATGAGTACACCTACAAGTTCGTGTCGACCGCCCTGTGGTCGGCCGCTGACGCGACCGCAGCGGACCGCATGGCGATCGGCGACAAGTACCTCAATGCCGGCAAGCTGTATGCGGCCAAGTTCAACGCCGACGGCTCCGGGACCTGGCTCGAACTTAGCTTCTCGAACCCTGTCGTCTCGGGCTTCCCAGGCTATGCGTTTGCCGACCAGGCCGACGTGGTGATCAATGCACGTCTCGCGGCTGACGCAGTGGGCGCGACCAAGATGGACCGTCCAGAGTGGGGCGGTGTGAACCCTGCCAACGGCGAGATCTATCAGACGCTCACCAACAACAGCAATCGCCGCGTCGAACCCTCGGGCAGCTCGCAACTCGCACCTGACGCCTCGAACCCTCGTGTCTACACAGACATGAAAGGTGCAACGCCTCAAGCTGGCAACCCGAACGGCCATCTGCTGCGCATGAAGGAAGGCGCTGCCGGCGGGGCAGCGACGAATTTCACCTGGGACATCTACCTGTTCGGCGCAGAAGCTGGCGCGGACAAGGGCATGGTCAACATCTCAAACCTCACCGCGGATCAGGACTTCTCGAGCCCTGACGGCCTGGTCTTCAGCCCTGCCACCGGCATCTGCTGGATCCAGACCGACGATGGCGCGTACACGGACGTGACGAACTGCATGATGCTCGCCGCGCTCCCCGGCAATGTGGGCGATGGTGGCGCCAAGACGCTGAGCTACACCAAGGCAGACACCACCAAGCTGGACGTGTTGACCCAGGTCGGAAAGGCACCCACGGTGGACACGTTGAAGCGTTTCCTGGTGGGGCCGGCTGGCTGCGAGATCACCGGCCTGGCAGAAACGCCGGACGGCAAGGCCATCTTCATCAATATCCAGCATCCGGGCGAAAGCACCAAAGCCGCCGACGTGGCGGATCCGACGAAGTACACCAGCCGCTGGCCAGCCAATGCGGGCTACGGCGCTGGGTCGCGGCCGCGTTCGGCGACGATCGTGATCACGAAGAACGACGGCGGGCGCATCGGCACCTGACCTGAGGGGGCGCCGCAGGCGCTTGCTTGAAAAGGAAACACCCGGCTTTGCCGGGTGTTTTTGTTTCAGGCGTCCTGCGACCGCTTGCTGGGCGCGGAGCCCCGCAGCACGAGCGTTTCGTCGATACATGCTGGCACTTCGAGCCCGCAAGCGCCCGACCCGTCGCAGCACTGCTCGACCAGGAAGGCCAGCAGTTCGTTCATCTCGCCAAACTGGGCGCGGTAGTAGACAAACTTTCCCTCCTGCGTGCCCTGTATCAGGCCTGCATGGGAAAGCTCCTTCATGTGGAACGAGAGCGTGGCCGCGGGCAGCGCAAGCTCTTCGGCGATCTTCCCGACGGACATCCCGTCGACGCCGGCTATGACCAGCAATCGGAAGATGGCCAAGCGGGAAAGCTGTGCCAACGCCGCCAGGGCGGTAACGGCCTTTTCAGTATTCATGAGAACGCACGCGGACTGCCCAAAAGAGCAGTGAAAAAGCGGAAGTTTCTTCTCCCGATATGACGCAGGGATTTCAGAAGGTCACGCGCCTGTCACGGACTACGGCAAAGATGATCGATACCAAATTTCTAGATATGTGGAAATATTCGGCGCAGCCACTGCAAGCCATGATGTCCTTTCAAGCACCCAAGCAGGCTCTCGTGATCGCCGAAGGTCCTGCGGCATTCGACCCGATCGCCCGGGCCTGCAGGCTTGGCGGCTTCGACGTACGCCGGGTGAGCGATCTGCGAGACGCGAACAGGCAGCTTGCCACCCAGCTGCCCAGCGTTGTGGTCCTGGACACAGTCGTCTTGGGCGTCGACGTCCTAGATTGGATCAGCTACCTTCGCGAGTCCCCTCGAACGGCTGGGATTCCCATCGTGATCACATCGCCTTCGAAGTCAGCAGACGCAGCGGTCGAGGCCTTGGACGGGGGTGCTGATGACTATGTGCCGCGGCCCGGGTCGCATGAAGAGCTGCTCGCACGGATCAAGGCAGTTGTCCGCTGCCGAAAGCCCGAGTTGGGCAGCGACGAGATCGTTTTCGGTCCGCTGATCATTCGGCCAACCGATCGAGAAGTTCTGGCCGCGGTTGGTGAAACGCGCAAAAAGGTCGAGCTTGGCCCCACGGAATTTCGTCTGCTGCACTTCCTTGCGGTGCATCCAGAGACAGTGCACACGCGCGAGTCACTTCTGAGGCGGCTATGGCCGGCTCAGCATGACACCTTGGAGCGGACGATTGACGCTCATGTGCGAGGGCTTCGAAGGGCACTGGAGCGAGCAGGGCTTCCGCCGCTCGTAGAGACCGTGCTGAGGTTGGGGTACCGACTGACGTCTACGCTGCCGCAGCCCGCTCTGCGCCGCCTTCGGCCCGAAGCAGCATCAGCGCAGTGAACGCCACCAACCCCAGCCCCGCTGAGAGCCACAGCGCGCCGGCGCCCCATCGGTCCAGGCACACCCCGAAAAGCCAGGGCGCGAGCGCTTGGGCGATACGCGCAGGGACCATGAGCAAACCCTGTCGAGCGCCGTAGCCCTGCGGCCCGAACAGAACCAGGGGGAGCGTGCCCTTGGCGATCGTCAGGATGCCGTTGCCCGCGCCATGGAAGATCACAAAGACAGCTGCCACAGGAGCCCCAGCGATGCCCAGCAGCGCAGCGCCGGCAGGATGCATCAGCGTAGCCAGCCTTGCTGAAAGCAGGGGATGCACCTTGCGCAGAAGGCCAAACTCCAATATCCGCGCGCCGACCTGCGCCGGCCCGACCAGGGCCCCGAATGCGACGGCAGCCGCCAGTGTGGCGCCGCCGGCCATCAGCAGCCTGGGCAGATGCGCTGCCATTGCTGTGCTGATGAACCAGGTGATGGCGAAGACCACCGATAGCAGGATGGAAGCCTTGAGGGGGCTGCTCGCATTCGAGACTGGCGCTGCCGGCTCAGGCGACTCGCTCAGTGCGGCCGCCATCGTTGCAGCTTTCGGTAACAGCCAGTTGAGCGGCACGCCGAGAAAGACGTGCAGCGCGGCCCATCCGAAGCAGGCGCCGCGCCACCCGTATCGAGCCTCCAGGAAGGCCGACAGCGGCCAGCCCACGGTGCTGGCGAACCCTGCAAGCAGCGTGATGCCGGTGATCGCGCCCCGGGCGTCGCGCCCGTAGAGCCGGACAAGGCCTGCAAAGGCAGCCTCGTAGAGGCCACTGCCCATCCCGACGCCCAGGACGGCCCACGCGACCAGCAGCCCGACCAGGCTGTGCGCCGTACCCAGCAGCATCAGGCCGGCGGCGAACACCAGGTTGGTCGCCATTAGCACCGGGCGGCCGCCCCAGCGATCGATGGCCCGGCCAGCGTATGGGCCGAGGAACGCGGAGATCACAAGGGCGAACGAGAACGCAGCGAACACCGTCGGTGTCTCGATGCCGAGATCCTTGGCCATCGGCGCCGCCAGCATGGCCGGCAGGTAGTACGACGATGCCCAGGCCAGCGTCTGCGTGCTGCCCAAGGCAACAACGACGGCAGAGCGGCTGGTCAGGGGCATCAGATCGAACGTTGATTGACCCGCTTGGAAAGTTGCTCCGCGCTTTCCCTTCGCTCGCTGTAGCGGTCCACCAGGTAGCCGGCTGCGTCGCGGGTGAGCAGGGTGAATTTCACCAGCTCCTCCATCACGTCGACCACGCGCTCGTAGTACGCCGACGGCTTCATGCGGCCGGCGTCGTTGAACTCCAGGAAGGCCTTGGCGACCGAGGACTGGTTGGGGATGGTGATCATGCGCATCCAGCGCCCCAGCACCCGCAGCTGGTTGACGGCGTTGAAGGACTGCGAGCCGCCCGACACTTCCATCACCGCCAGCGTCTTGCCTTGCGTGGGCCGCACGGCCCCGATGGATAAGGGAATCCAGTCGATCTGCGCCTTCATGAGGCCGGTCATGGCGCCGTGGCGCTCTGGCGAGGTCCAGACCATGCCCTCAGCCCACTGCGCCAGCGAGCGCAACTCCTGCACCTTTGGGTGGTCCTCGGGGGCGTCGTCGGGCAGGGGGAGGCCTCTCGGGTCAAAGATCCGTGGTTCCGCGCCCAAAGCTTGCAGCAGGCGTGCGGCTTCTTCGGTCAGCAGCCGGCTGTACGAGCGCTCTCTCACCGATCCATACAGCAGCAGGATGCGCGGCGGGTGGGTGGCTCTTTCGGCCGGATGCAGCCGCTGCAGATCTGCTTTGTGAAAAAGCTCGGCATCAATATTGGGAAGCTCAGGACTCGACGACATGTTGGCCCCTTGCATCGATCACGGCCGCGCCGTCCTCCTTGGCAAACGCCGCCTGTTGCGGAGGCAGAAGGACGCCGAGCACTACCTCTGACGGTCGGCATAGCTGGGCGCCAGACGGCGTCACCACGATCGGTGGGTTGATGAGGATCGGTTGCTGCAGCATGAAGTCGATCAGCTGCGCAGTCGTCCATTTCGAGTCGCGCATCTTGGTCTTAGGTGAAGATAAAAACTCAGGGGTTCTTGCATTATCCAACATTTTGACTATTATGGAAACATGGAAGAAAAAGCCGTCATCAAAGCCTTGGCCGCCCTAGCGCAATCGGTGCGCCTCAAAACCTTTCGCGCCCTCGTGGTCGCGGGAACAGAGGGAATGACGCCTAGTGCCCTCGTTGAGTTGCTGGACGCACCGGCGCCGACCTTGTCGTTTCATCTGAAGGAGCTTCTCAACGCCGGGCTAGTGACGCAAGAGCGCGATGGCCGCAGCTTGATCTATCGGGCCGCGTACGACCAGATGAATGCATTGCTTTCATTCATGACGATGAACTGCTGCCTGGGACAGCCCGAGCCTGCTCGAGCTGCGTCCAGCTGCGAATGCTGATGCGCGCGATGACCTACTTCAAATCAAACCAGCACGTGACCTCAGGTCGACAGCAAGTTGCGCGCTTGCCCCGCCGTCGATGTCGATCCTAGTCGTGACATAGATCAAACGCTTGATGCGCGCGATTGCTCGTTGCTGAAGCGTGATCTAAAGCCTGTCTCCCCCGTTGTTGTTGCTCATCGAGCGTTCCACGAAGACGCCGGGGTGAGCTGTTGCCCGCTATGTGCGAATGAAAGGAATCCCAATGTCGAATGCGAACACCTCACTGCGTCCCGCCACCCCATCCGACTGGCCGGCGATTGCCGCGCTACTCGAGGGCAACAAGCTTCCTTTGGACGGTGCAAAGGATCATCTGGCCTCGTACTTGTTGGCTACACAAGCCGATGAAATCATCGGATGCGCCGGGCTCGAACTCTATGGTGATCTCGCGTTGTTGCGATCCGTGGCGGTCACGCCGGACCGGCAGCGCCTGGGCGTCGGCAGACAACTAGTCTCCCGCCTGCTGGAAGAAGCTAAGCGCCGACAGATCGCTACGATCTACCTCCTGTCGGTTACCGCTCCCGAATACTTCGCGCAGTTCGGCTTCAAGCGCGGCCCGCGCGAAAACGCACCTGCAGCGCTTCATGCGTCTACTGAGTTCCAAGGCGCGTGCCCTTCGTGCGCCGCACTCATGTCACTGACCCTAATCGAAACACCCGCGCTGGGCGCAGCGCTGCCTGTAGCAGTTCTGGGCGCGGGCCCGACCGGTCTGGCTGCGGCAGCACGCCTGATCGAGCGCGGCATCGAGCCCGTCGTGCTGGAGGCCGGTGTGCAGGTCGGAGCAAATCTGCTGGACTATGGCCATGTGAGGCTGTTTTCCCCCTGGAGGTACAACGTCGACCACGCCATGGCCAAGCTGTTGGAGCCGACAGGCTGGACAGCACCGCCGGCCGGCGAATTGCCTCTGGCGGGCGACATCGTTCGCAAGGTGCTGCAACCATTTGCAGCTTTGCCCCAGGTTGCACATGCGCTGCATCTCAACACCAAGGTGGTGTCCGTCAGTCGTGAAGGCTTCGACAAGGTAAAGACTACCGGCCGGGACAAGGCTGCGTTCGTGATTCGCGCTACGAGGAACGGCGAGCTGATCGAGCTGCGCGCTCGCGCAGTGATCGACGCCACCGGCACCTGGAATTCACCAAACCCCATTGGTGCCAATGGCCTGCCAGCCTTGGGCGAACCGGAGATCCAAGACGCCATCTTCTACGGCATCCCCGATGTGCTTGGCCAACACCGCGGCCGTTATGCGGGAAAACGCACTCTGGTTGTGGGCGCCGGTCACTCCGCAGCCAACGCGCTGCTGTACCTTGCCGAGTTGGCCAAGCAAGTGCAGAGTACACGCCTGACCTGGACTGTGCGCTCCCCGGTGCTGACGCGGGTTTTCGGCGGCGGAACCGCCGATGCCCTCCCTGCTCGGGGCCAGCTCGGTACGTCCCTCAAAGCCCTGCGCGACGATGGCACGCTGGAGTTCGTCGCCGGCGTGCGCATCACGGAGCTGCGTCGGGAAAACGGCGTGATTACCGTCGTCGGCCTAGACGCTGAAGGCAAGCCCGCTTCGCTCACCGGTATCGAGGAAATCATCTGCGCCACGGGCCAGCGTCCGAACCTGGCTCTGACAAGCGAGCTACGCCTGAAGCTCGATCCCTGGCTCGAATCCGCCGAAGCCCTTGGACCGCTGATCGACCCGAATCTGCACAGCTGCGGCACCGTCCGTCCGCACGGGCATCGCGAGCTGTCCCATCCGGAACCCGGCTTCTATTCACTGGGCGTCAAGAGCTATGGCCGCGCACCGACCTTCCTCATGGCCACCGGCTTCGAACAAGCCCGCTCGGTGGTCGCTGCCATTGCAGGTGACTTTCAGGCTGCCGATCGAGTGGAGCTGGACCTGCCCGAAACAGGTGTGTGCAGCTTGGACGCCGCTGAACAGGTTAACAACGAGAGCACCTGCTGTGACACACCGGCGTCCGTAGCCGTTCAAACCGCGCTGGTCCCAGCATCTGCGGCGCGCAAAGCCGCAGGAGGCTGCGGAACGAGTTCGTGCAGTACGTCCGTGAAGCAGCCCGAAGTGGTCAAGCCCGTATGCTGCTGACCGCTCGAAGCACTACGGGTCCGAGTGCCGTGGGGATGAGCAGCATGCAACGCTGGCACACGATCTCGGCGCTCAGCACGGTGCAAAGGCTATGACGAGGGATCTGAGCGTTTGACACCGACGCTCAGCTCAGGCGCAGGGCGAGCGCGGCCAAGGTCACGAAGAGGACCGGTACGGTCAGGACGATGCCAACCTTGAAGTAGTAGCCCCAGGCGATGGTCGTGCCCTTCTTTGCCAGTACGTGCAGCCAGAGCAGCGTCGCCAAGCTGCCAATCGGTGTGATCTTCGGGCCAAGATCGCAGCCAATGACGTTCGCATAGATCATGGCGTCCTTCACCACACCCGTGGCCGAAGACGCCTCAATGGACAGCGCGCCGATCAGCACCGTCGGCATGTTGTTCATCACGGACGACAGCAGCGCGGTGAGGAAGCCCGTGCCCATAGCGGCGCCCCATACGCCGCTCTGCGCGAAGACGTTCAGCAGCCCCGCGATGCGGTCGGTGAGACCGGCGTTGCGAAGGCCATACACAACCAGGTACATGCCCAGCGAGAACACCACGATCTGCCAGGGCGCGCCGCGCAGCACCTTGCGCGTGCTGATCACGTGTCCGCGCGCCGCGACAGCCAGTAGGAGGACCGCACCGACAGCAGCGACAGCGCTCACCGGCACACCCAGCGGCTCCAGGCCGAAGAAACCGACCAGCAAAAGGACGAGAACCACCCAGCCGGCGCGGAAGGTTCCAAGATCCTTGATCGCAGCGACCGGTGCCTTCAGCTGTGCCACGTTGTAGGTCGCCGGAATGCCCCGTCGGAAGTACAGCATCAGCACGACAAGGCTGGCCAGCACCGAAGCGACGTTGACCGGGACCATCACTGCCGCGTAGTCGTCGAAGCCGATCTTAAAGAAATCCGCCGAGACGATGTTCACCAGGTTCGAGACGATCAGCGGCAGGCTGGCGGTGTCGGCGATGAAGCCGGCCGCCATCACGAAGGCCAGTGTCGCGGCCGGCGTGAAGCCCAACGCGATGAGCATAGCCATGACGATCGGCGTGAGGATCAGCGCGGCGCCGTCGTTGGCGAATAGCGCCGACACCGCGGCACCAAGCAAGACGATGAAGGCGAACAGCAGCCGCCCGCGACCGCCGCCCCAGCGGGCGACGTGCAGGGCAGCCCATTCGAAGAATCCGGCTTCATCCAGCAGCAAGCTGATGATGATCACGGCCACAAAGGTGGCGGTGGCGTTCCAGACGATGCCCCAGACGACGGCGACGTCGCTGAGTTGGACGACGCCCAGTACCAAGGCGATCACGGCGCCCAGCGACGCGCTCCAGCCAATGCCCAGGCCCCGCGGCTGCCATATGACCAGGACGAGCGTGAAAATGAAAATGAGGATTGCAGCCAGCATGTGAGCTTCTTATTGGTATCGGAAAAGCCGAGCTGGACGCCCGGTCTGAACTTAAAGTGCTTCGAGAGCGGCGCGAAGTTGGGTGTCGTCCAGCGACTCAAAAGGCACTTGCGCGAGCTGGCGCATGCGCTCGCCGATGGCTTGCCGCGTGGTCTCGAACGCCGCGCGCTTCTCGTCGGCGTTCGAACCGACGTTGGATGGATCCGGGTAGCCCCAGTGGATCTTGACCGGCGAGCCCGGCCAGTAGGGGCAGGTCTCCTGTGCGGCACTGTCGCAGACCGTGATGACCACGCGCATCTGCGGCGCGTCCGGCGCGGTGAACTCGTCCCAGCTCTTGCTGCGATAGCTGGCGGTGTCGATGCCTGCAGCGTGTAGCACCTCGATGGCCGCCGGGTTGATGCGGCCACTGGGAGCGCTGCCGGCGCTGTGCGCTCGCACATCCACGCCGAGCTGCTTGGCCCAGTGGTTCAACATGCCCTCGGAGAGCACGCTGCGCGCCGAGTTGTGGGTGCAGAGGATCAGGATGTTCGTCGTCACTGGCGGGTCCCGATGTCGCGCACTTCACGCTGGATCGCCATGCGCTCCAGCTTGTCCATGGGGAGGGACAGCATGAACTCGATGCGGCGCTTGAGCGTCACAGCTGTATCCATGAAGGCTCGCTTCTTTTCTTCGTCGGTACCTTCCACGGCGGCAGGGTCCGGCAGACCCCAGTGCGCAGTGATCGGCTGGCCCGGCCACACCGGGCACATCTCGCCCGCGGCCTGGTCGCAGACGGTGATGACGAAATCCATCGGCGCAGCGCCGTCCTTGGCGAACTCGCCCCAGCTCTTGCTGCTGTAGCCCCGGTCCTCGATGTGGAGCGTGCGCAGTGTTTCCAGGGCAAATGGATTCACCGCACCCTTGGGATGGCTCCCGGCGGAGAAGGCCTTGAATCGGTCGCTTCCAAGCTGGTTAAGCAGGCCCTCGGCAATGATGGAGCGAGCCGAGTTGCCAGTACAGATGAACAGCACGTTGTGGAGAGAGGCAGTCATGATGATCAGTGGGTTGGAGAATTTCTAGCGCCTGGGGATCAAAGGACGATTTGCTCAGGGCGAACAAGCCAGCGAGCCATCGGAGGCCATGCAAGCCTCGCCTTGGCAGCAGTTTTCTGTGAGGTAACCGAGCAGCGCATTCATCTGGTCGAAGGCGGCTCGGTAGATGAGATTGCGGCCCTGGCGCTCTTGAGATACCAGGCCAGCGTGTGTCAGTTCCTTGAGATGGAACGACAGGCTCGTGGCGGGAACGCCTATCGCTTCGACGAGGGCACCCGGCGTCATCCCCTCAGGGCCGGCCACCACCAGGCAGCGAAAGACCTGCAAGCGCATTGGCTGGGCCAAGGCAGCGAGAGAGCGAACAACTTCGTTTGATTCCATTATTCAATGATAGTCGAATGATTGGATTCATCATGAAGGTTTTGTGACATCGACAGTCAGATGGCTCGTGCAGGCGTCCACCCTCGTTCTCGACCAAATAACGGCGAGCACGAGTGGCTTACGGCCAAGCCTAAAAAGTTAGGAGGCGGTCCGACGCCATATGTATCCGCAGGGCTTGTCCAGACCGCATGCCTGACCGCTCGAAGAAGTGTTTTGACCACAGCCCGCAGCGCTATCGATCGATCTTCACTGCGCAGCGTCAGGTGCACGCTTTCGCCAAGGAACGTCGCCTTGTCCAAAACCACTGGCAAAGTGCTTGAATCATCTTCGGGAGCACGCCCCTGCTTGAGGATCACCACGTCGCCGGCTCCAATCCCCACCGCAGCATCTCGATTGAGACGCGCCTGCATCACTTTGTCCACACTCTCGTGACCTGTAGCACAAGGGTGAATCCAATACGTGCAATTGCAGCTCGGCTCAGCAGTTCGTAATCGTGGAGCCTTACCGCTCGTTGACTGAGCCGACGAGCCGAACGAAAAGTTGACGCCAGGTGCTGCGGTCCCTTGCGAATCCATCGGCCATTCTTCCGGACGCAGGGGCCCGCTGCCTACCGGCGTTCATGCGTTTTCCTGCTGGTAGCGATCGAGCCGGCGGTCAGTCCCGCATCGTGAACACCACCGACAGGTAGCTCACAGGCCCCTCTTCGATGGCCTCGATCCCATGCAGCGCCGTCGCGTCGAACTGCAGGGAGTCTCCCGGGGCCAGCTTCACCACCCTGCCCCCGTAGCGGTAGGACACCCGTCCCGTCAACAGGTGCAGGAACTTGATGCCTGGATGCTGGAAGGTGACGTAGGGCTCCGCCTCCGGCTGCAAGGTGACCAGGTACGGCTCGACGAACAGGTTGCCCGACAGCTGGTGGCCCAGGAGCTCGTAGCGGTAGCCGGCGACGGCACCGACCCGATCGACCCGAATGCCCTTGCCGGCAGGGACGAAGGAGAAGTCCGTGCGGCTGGTCTGGTCGCTGAAGAAGCGGGAGACCGGCACGCCCAGGCCATTGGCAATGCGGTCCAGGGTTTCGACAGAGGGTGAAACAAGCCCGCGTTCTATGCGGGAGAGCATCGAACGGGAAACACCGGAACTGGTGGCTAGCTCACCGCCGGAGGCACCGGCGGCAATCCGCAGAGCGCGGACTTGATGGCCGATGCGGTGGGCGGGATCGCTGCGCGTTGGCCCTGACGATGCTGGAATCCGAGAGCGCAGGATGGACGCCGGCAGCCGAATGGGGCGGGCGGTAGGAAAGGGAGAAGCGATGATCGGCAAAGTCATCGGGCGTTGGTATTCGGAAGCGGCCGCAACGGAACCTGTGTTTGGGTCTTATCGTACGTGGTCCAATCGTACTCTGTTGTGGACCATGAGTCCATGCCGACTCCTTCACCGAAATACGCGCTTGATCCGGCGCTGCTTTCGTTGGGAGTTGCGGTGCGAGACGCTAGGAAGGCACTCCAGATGTCGCAGGAGCAGCTCGCCTTGCTAAGTCAAGTCGAGCGCTCCTACATGAGTAGCATTGAGCGCGGGATGCAAAACGTTGGCGTAATGACTTTGGTCCGCATCAGCGCATGCTTGGAAATGACTGTTGCCGAGCTAATGAGCAGGGCAAAACTGTAGCGCTCTGAGCACTAGCCCTCGTCCCTTTACCAGCTTGACTGCCTCGAGGTGGTTTCCACCAAGGCGTTGTCATAACTGTGACCTTGCTGCCTACGGATGGCTCGATGCCCGATCCGCCAACCGTTCGACGAAGCGAATATACGCACCGATCTACGCAAAAAGGTCGTGCGCGTATCCCCTACCAAACTGGGTAGCTGTCACATAGACATGCGCACGCGGCTTGCGCGTTGGTGCCCGAGGCCGGAATCGAACCGGCATGACCGTGAGGTCGAGGGATTTTCTTACCACTTCGACTTTCGCCGCCAGCGTCGATCGCTGTTCGTGGTCTGGAGCACGCCTTCACCCTAGCCTGCGGCCTTAGGTGCCCGCCGTCTGCTCTCTACACCTTCCCTTGAACGTTTCCGATCCAGGGCTTGGCTCGGCGTTGGCTCGGACACTTACACGTCCAGGGCGTTCACCGACTTTGACGGGCTTCACCTTCGGAGTTTCCTCCGGAGGGCTCAAATTTGCTTCAAGTCCCTTGTGTCTACCAGTTTCACCACTCGGGCTGGCCTGACTTGTTACCTATCCATTTTCGCCCGGCTGCGACCAGGCTTGCTCCAACTGTACCGCTTCGCTTGGCCCCTAGCTGGCTCCTAGCCTGCCAAGAGACTAACCCTGCTTCCATGCCCAAACGCCTGTAAACCCGCGTCGTTACTGGCATTAGATCCAACGTCCATGCGACCCAAATAACTTGACAACGGAGTTTTTAAGTCCGATGTGTCTACCAATTTCACCATCCGGGCCGGTCTTGGCTTAACGAAGATAACCCAAAACAAAACAGCCCCGACAACAACGGTTGGCGGGGCCTGAAGAAGATGGAGGCGCGACCCGGAGTCGAACCGGGCTAGACGGATTTGCAATCCGTTGCATAACCGCTTTGCTATCGCGCCACGCTTGTTGTCAGCTGTTCTGGATCTCTTCGACGTCGCGAAAAAAAGGGAAGCCTAAGCTTCCCTTTTTCAAAACTGGAGCGGGATAAGAGACTCGAACTCTCGACCTATACCTTGGCAAGGTATCGCTCTACCAACTGAGCTAATCCCGCGTTTCGAGCCTTAGATTATAGAACACTTTTTCGAGCGTCTACAAGCCTCTCGCCGTCAATGCTTGATCGAACCCTCGGAAGGCGCGGCCGCGCGCTGCTTCGACAGTTCGGCCACGGCGGCCGCAGAGGCTGCCACCTCCTCGTCGGACAACGGCGTGGGCATCTTCTCGAGCGCGATCTCCAGCACCTTGTCGATCCACTTGACCGGCACGATCTCGAGGCCGTTCTTCACATTCTCGGGAATGTCCTGCAGGTCCTTGGCGTTCTCTTCGGGGATCAGCACCGTCTTGATGCCGCCGCGCAGGGCCGCCAGCAGCTTTTCCTTCAGGCCACCGATGGCAGTGACCTCACCGCGCAGCGTGATCTCTCCCGTCATCGCGACGTCGCCGCGCACCGGAATGCCCGTCAGCGCCGAGACGAAAGCGGTGGTCATCGCCGCGCCGGCGCTCGGGCCGTCCTTGGGCGTCGCGCCGTCGGGCACGTGGATGTGGATGTCGCGCTTTTCGAAGACCTCGTCCTTGATGCCCAGGCGGTGGGCGCGGCTGCGCACCACCGTGCGGGCCGCCTCGACCGATTCCTTCATCACGTCGCCGAGCGACCCGGTGCGGCTGATCACACCCTTGCCCGGCATGGCCACGGCTTCGATGGTCAGCAGGTCACCGCCGACCTCGGTCCACGCCAGGCCGACCACCTGCCCGACCTGGTTCTGCTTCTCGGCCAATCCGAAGGTGTACTTGCGCACCCCGAGGAAGTCGTTGAGGTTGGCGCCGTCGACCATGACCTTGGGGGTCATCTTCTTGAGCAGCAGGCCCTTCACCACCTTGCGGCAAATCTTCGAGAGCTCGCGCTCCAGCGAGCGCACGCCGGCTTCCCGGGTGTAGTAGCGCACGATGTCGCGCACCGCTTCTTCGGTGATGAGCAGCTCCTCGTCCTTCACGCCGTTGTTCTTCATCTGCTTGGGCAGCAGGTACTTCAGCGCGATGTGGGTCTTCTCGTCTTCGGTGTAACCCGACAGGCGGATCACTTCCATCCGATCCAGCAGCGCCGGCGGGATGTTCATCGAGTTCGAGGTCGCCACGAACATCACGTCCGACAGGTCGAAGTCGACCTCGACGTAGTGGTCGCCGAAGGTGTGGTTCTGCTCAGGGTCGAGCACCTCGAGCAGCGCACTCGACGGGTCGCCGCGAAAGTCGGTGCCCAGCTTGTCGATCTCGTCGAGCAGGAACAGCGGATTGCGCGTGCCGATCTTGTTGAGGCTCTGCAGCACCTTGCCCGGCAGTGCGCCGATGTAGGTGCGGCGGTGCCCGCGGATCTCCGCCTCGTCGCGCATGCCACCGAGCGCCATGCGGGTGTACTTGCGGCCGGTCGCCTTGGCGATCGACTGCCCGAGCGAGGTCTTGCCGACGCCCGGTGGGCCGACCAGGCACAGGATCGGCGCCTTGACCTTGTCGACGCGCTGCTGCACCGCGAGGTATTCCAGGATGCGATCCTTGACCTTGTCGAGACCGTAGTGGTCTTCGTTGAGCACCGCCTCGGCGTGCGCCAGGTCGTGCTTGATCTTGGTCTTCTTGCTCCAGGGCAGGCCGATGAGCACGTCGATGTAGTTGCGCACCACGGTGGCTTCGGCCGACATGGGCGACATCAGCTTGAGCTTCTTGAGTTCGCCCTCGGCCTTCTTGAGCGCTTCCTTGGGCATCTTGGCGAGCTTGATCTTCTTCTCGATCTCCTCGATGTCCGCGCCGTCCTCGCCCTCGCCCAGTTCCTTCTGGATCGCCTTGACCTGCTCGTTCAGGTAGAAGTCGCGCTGGTTCTTTTCCATCTGCCGCTTCACGCGGCCGCGGATCTTCTTGTCGACATTCAAGATGTCGACCTCGCGCTCGAGTTGGCCGTACAGGTTCTCCAGGCGTTCCTTGATGCCGTCGAGGTCGAGCACCGCCTGCTTGTTGTCGAGCTTGAGCGGCAGGTGCGCGGCAATGGTGTCGGCCAGGCGGCCCGGGTCGTCGATGCTGGAGATCGAGGTGAGGATCTCCGGCGGAATCTTTTTGTTGAGTTTGACGTACTGGTCGAACTGCTGCATCACCGCACGGCGCAGCGCCTCGATCTCGGTGCCCTTTTGAGCGGCAGCGCCTTCGAGCACCTCGACCGGCGTGACATTGGCGGTGAAGTGCGTCTCGCCGTCATGGATGCTGTTGACGCGCGCGCGCTGCTGGCCTTCGACCAGCACCTTCACGGTGCCGTCGGGCAGCTTGAGCATCTGCAGGATGGTCGAAACGCAGCCGACCTCGAACATGTCCTCGACCGAGGGCTCGTCCTTGGCAGCGGCTTTCTGGGCCACCAGCATGATGCGGCGCTCGGCTTCCATGGCCAGTTCGAGCGCCTTGATGCTCTTGGGGCGACCCACGAAGAGCGGGATCACCATGTGGGGGAACACGACGACGTCGCGCAGCGGCAGCAGCGGCAGGTCGATGGCGTCGGGAGGCAGGGGGGTGTGGCCGGACATGCGAATCCTCGGAGTGATCAGGCAAAAATGGCACGCGCCGCGCGGATTTCAAGACCCGGCGGCGCGTTCATCGTAGGGCACGCGCCATGCGCGTGGTGATTCAGGCGCAATAGCCCTGGCACTTAGGCCTTTTTTGCCGCTTCTCGGTACACGAGCAACGGTGGCTTGTTTTCTTCGATGGTCGATTCCTCGACCACCACCTTGGCGACGTTCGACGCATTCGGCAGCTCGAACATCGTGTCGATCAGCGACTGTTCCAGGATGGAACGCAAGCCGCGCGCCCCGGTCTTGCGCGCCAGCGCCTTGCGGGCGATCGCCTTCAACGCGGTCGGACGGATTTCCAGGTCGACGCCCTCCATCTGCAGCAGCTTGGTGAACTGCTTGACCACCGCGTTCTTCGGCTCGGTCAGGATCTGCACCAGCGCGTCTTCGCTGAGCTCGGCCAACGAAGCCACCACCGGCATGCGTCCGACCAGCTCCGGAATCAGACCGAACTTGATCAAGTCTTCCGGCTCGACTTCGCGGAACACCTCGGTGATGCTGCGCTGCGCCTTGCTCTTGACCGAAGCGCCGAAGCCGATGCCCGAGGCCTCGGTCCGGTTCTCGATCACCTTCTCGAGGCCGGCAAAGGCGCCGCCGCAGATGAACAGGATGTTGGTCGTGTCGATCTGCAGGAAATCCTGGTTCGGATGCTTGCGCCCGCCCTGCGGCGGCACGCTGGCCATGGTGCCTTCGATGAGCTTGAGCAGTGCCTGCTGCACGCCCTCGCCCGACACGTCGCGCGTGATCGACGGGTTGTCCGACTTGCGCGAGATCTTGTCGATCTCGTCGATGTAGACGATGCCGCGCTGGGCCCGCTCCACTTCGTAGTTGCAGCTCTGCAGCAGCTTCTGGATGATGTTCTCGACGTCTTCGCCGACATAGCCGGCTTCGGTCAAGGTGGTGGCGTCGGCCATCACGAAGGGCACGTCGAGCATGCGCGCGAGCGTTTGCGCCAGCAGCGTCTTGCCCGAGCCGGTGGGGCCGATCAGCAGGATGTTGCTCTTGCTAAGTTCGACGTCCTCGCCCTTGGCTTTCTCCTTGTGGCGAAGCCGCTTGTAGTGGTTGTAGACCGCCACCGACAGCATGCGCTTGGCCGGCTCCTGGCCGATCACAT
This sequence comes from Variovorax sucrosi, assembly GCF_051216635.1. Classification (NCBI taxonomy): domain Bacteria; kingdom Pseudomonadati; phylum Pseudomonadota; class Betaproteobacteria; order Burkholderiales; family Comamonadaceae; genus Variovorax; species Variovorax sucrosi. Next base: position 239,568 of record NZ_JBPJZU010000002.1, read on the forward strand.
AGTTGTCGAGGTTGGTCTTGATCTCCAGCGGTGTCGGCAGGTCGCTGCGCGCATCGCGCGGCTCGTCCCCCGCAGGCAATTCGTCGCGGATGATTTCGTTGCAAAGATCGATGCACTCGTCGCAGATGAACACCGACGGGCCGGCGATCAGCTTCTTGACCTCGTGCTGGCTCTTACCGCAAAAGGAGCAGTAAAGCGTTTTCTCGCTGGAAGAGCCTTTTTTCTCGGCCATGGGCAAATGCCTCGTAACGGGGGGTGGATCAATGATAACGAAACAAAAACGGCGTTCTCCGCATGGAAAACGCCGTCGTTGCGCAGGCGCCGCAGCGCCGGGCCGGATCAGCCGCGCTTGGAGATCACCTGGTCGATCAAACCGTAGTCTTTCGACTCGTCGGCGGTCAGGAAGTAGTCGCGCTCGGTGTCGCGGGCGATTTTCTCCAGCGGCTGGCCGGTGCGCTCGGCCAGGATGCGGTTCATCTGGTCCTTGGTGCGCAGGATGTCGCGCGCGTGGATCTCGATGTCCGTCGCCTGGCCGCGGGCGCCGCCGAGCACCTGGTGGATCATGATCTTCGAGTTGGGCAGCGAGAAACGCTTGCCCTTCTCGCCGGCCGCCAGCAGAAAGGCGCCCATGCTGGCCGCGAAGCCGATGCACAGCGTCGACACCGCCGGCTTGATGAACTGCATCGTGTCGTAGATCGCCATGCCGGCGCTCACGCTGCCGCCGGGCGAGTTGATGTAGAACGAAATGTCCTTGTCCGGGTTCTCGCTCTCGAGGAACAGCAACTGGGCGACCACCAGGTTGGCGGTTTGGTCGTTGACCTCGCCCACCAGGAAGATCACGCGCTCCTTGAGCAGACGCGAATAGATGTCATAAGACCGCTCGCCGCGGCCCGATTGCTCGATCACCATCGGCACCATGCCGAGACCTTGGATGTCCTGTGCGCTCATGAATAGCTCCGTTCAGTGCTTGACCTTGCCGGGGAGACTCCCCCGGTCAGAGGTCAGATGGGGATGGTGCCGGCGGGTGCAAGCCCCGCCGCAATGTGCCAGTGGCGCGAGCTCAGCCTTGCTGGGCCATCAGTTCGTCGAAGGACACCGACTTGTCGGCGACCTTGGCCTTGCCCAGCACGAAGTCGGTCACGTTGTTCTCGATCACGACGGCTTCGACTTCGGCCAGGCGGCGGTTGTCGCTGAAGTACCAGCGCACCACGTCGGCCGGCTTTTCGTAGCTGGCGGCCAGCTCGTCGATGTGGGCCTTGATCTGCTCGGGCTTGGCTTGCAGGTTGTTGGCACGCACCAGTTCGGCAACCACCAGGCCCAGGCGCACGCGGCGCTCGGCCTGCGGGCGGAACACTTCGTCGGGGATCGGCGCCTTGTCGGCGTCCTTGATGCCGCGCTGCTTGAGTTCGGCGCGGGCGCCTTCGACCATGCGGTCGACTTCGGACTGCACGCTCGACTTGGGCAGGTCGAGTTCGGCGTTGGCGATCAGCGCATCCATCACCGCGTTCTTGTTGCGGGCCAGCAGGCGGAACTTCACCTCGCGCTCCAGGTTGCGCTTGATGTCGGCGCGCAGGCCTTCGACGGTGCCTTCCTCGATGCCGAGCGACTTGGCCAGCTGCTCGTTGACCTCGGGCAGGTTCGCCGCTTCGATCTTCTTCACGGTGACCATGAAGTCGGCTTGCTTGCCGGCCACATCCTTGCCGTGGTAATCGGCCGGGAACGACAGCGGGAAGGTGCGGCTGTCGCCGGACTTCAGGCCGCGCACGGCGTCTTCGAATTCCTTGAGCATCTGGCCTTCGCCGATGATGAACTGGAAGTCTTCCGCCTTGCCACCCTGGAAGGTCTCGCCGTCGATCTTGCCTTCGAAGTCGACCGTCACGCGGTCGTCGTCGGCGGCAGCCGTGTCCTGCGAGCGCTGCGCGAAGGTGCGGCGCTGCTTGCGCAGGATGTCGAGCGTCTTGTCGATGGCTTCGTCGGTCACGTCGGCGGTGACGCGCTCGACCTCGGCGCCAGCCAGGTCGTTGATCTTGACGTCCGGGAACACCTCGAACACCGCGTCGAAGGCCATCACGCCTTCGGGCGCTTCTTCCTTCTCGGTGATGCGCGGCTGGCCGGCCACACGCAGCTTGGCTTCGTTGGCGGCTTGCGAGAAAGCCTCGCCGACCTTGTCGTTCATGACTTCGTAGTGCACCGAGTAGCCATAGCGCTGGGCCACGACGTTCATCGGCACCTTGCCCGGGCGGAAACCGTCCATCTTCACGGTGCGCGCCAGCTTCTTCAGGCGGGAATCGACTTCCGACTGGATGGTGCCGACGGGCAGCGTCAGCGTGATCTTGCGCTCGAGTTTCTCGAGGGTTTCAACATTCACGGTCATTTCGTTCTTCCTTGTGAGGTGTGCTGGTGCGCGGGGCCGGACTCGAACCGGCACGTTCTTGCGAACGTCAGGACCTAAACCTGGTGCGTCTACCAATTTCGCCACCCGCGCGGTCAGGTGAATCAAGCAAAAGCGGGCGGCCTCCAAATGCAGACCACCCGCTTCGAAATCGGTCAACCGCGCATTTTAGACGCTAACCGGGGCCGCCTTTTCTTCCCGCTTCACGCGGAATGCGGCGGCGTACATCGCCGGGAGCGCCAGCAGGGTGAGCACGGTGGCCACGATCAGGCCGCCCATGATGGCGACGGCCATCGGCCCCCAGAACACGCTGCGCGACAGCGGGATCATCGCCAGCACCGCGGCGGCAGCCGTCAGCACGATCGGGCGCAGCCGCCGCACGGCCGACTCCACGATCGCGTCCCAGGCCGGCACGCCGGCGGCGCGGTCGCTCTCGATCTGGTCGATCAGGATCACCGAGTTGCGCTGGATCATGCCCATCAGGGCGATTACGCCGAGCAGCGCGACGAAGCCGAAGGGACGGTTGAGCAGCAGCAACGCCGCCGCCACACCCGCGATGCCCAGCGGCCCGGTGATGAACACCAGCAGCGCCCGGCTGAAGCTGTGCAGTTGCAGCATCAACAGCGTGAAGACCAGGAACAGCATGATCGGCACGCCCGCCACGATCGAGTCCGAACCCTTGCTGCTCTCCTCCACCGCACCGGCCACCTCGATGCGGTAGGCACCCTGGCCGGCCGCGCGCCATTTCGCTTCCAGCGCGCGCAATTCGGGCACCAGTTGCTGCGTCACGGTCGCGCCCTGCAGCCCTTCGGCGATGTCGGCATTCACCGTGATGGCGTAGTCGCGGTTCTCGCGCCACATCACGCCCGGCTCCCAGGTGAAGACCGGCTTGGCGATCTGCGCGAGCGGAATCGAGCGACCCGACGCCGTTGGCAGGTAGGCGTTGCCGATGTCGGAGATGGCTTCGCGTTCGTCGGGCGACTGGCGCAGCACGATGTCGATCAGACGGTCGTTCTCGCGGTACTGGCCGATGGTGGTGCCGCTGAACATGGTGCGCGACGCTTGGGCAATGGCCTGGCTCGTCACGCCGAGCGCGCGCGCCTTGTCCTGGTCGACGTCCAGGCGGATCACCTTCACCGACTCGTTCCAGTTGTCGTTGACGCCACGCGTGTTCGCGTTCTGGCGCATCGCCGCCTTGACCTCGTCGGCATGCAGACGCAGTTGCGCCGGATCGGTCCCGATCACGCGGAACTGCACCGGGTAGGCCACGGGCGGCCCGTTCGGCAACAGCTTGGCACGGGCGCGCACCTCGGGAAACTCCTGGGCCAGCAAGGCGGGCAGGCGCTGGCGCAAGGCGTCGCGCTGATGCAGGTCCTTGGCCAGCACCAGCACCTGCGACGCGTTGGTCTGCGGGAAGATGTAGTCCAGCGGCAGGTAGAAGCGCGGCACGCCGCTGCCGATCCAGGTCGTGACCGACGCGACCTCCGGCTCCTGCATCAGCCGCTGCTCCACGCGCTTGGCGATGTCCTCGTTGGCGGCGAAGGCGGTGCCTTCGGGCGACCACAGGTCGACCAGGATCTCCGGCCGGCTCGAATCGGGGAAGAACTGCTGCTGCACCCGCCCCATGCCCACGATGCCGAGCGCGAAGATCGCCACGGTGGCGCCGATGGTGAGCCAGCGGTGCGCCACGCACCAGTTCACCGTACGGCGGAAGGCGTTGTAGAAGCGTGAATCGAAGAGCTCGTGCGGCGGCGCATCCGGGTCGTGGGGCTTCACCTTCAGCAGCAGTGTGCCCAGGTACGGCACGAAGTAGACCGAGACGATCCACGACAGCACCAGCGCAATGACCGTGACCGCGAAAATCGCGAAGGTGTATTCGCCGGTGGTCGACTTGGCCAGGCCGATGGGCAGGAAGCCGGCGGCCGTGATGAGCGTGCCGGTCAGCATCGGCTTGGCCGTCACGTCGTAGGCGAAGGTGGCGGCACGGACCTTGTCGTAGCCCTCTTCCATCTTCCGCACCATCATCTCCACCGCGATGATCGCGTCGTCCACCAGAAGGCCGAGCGCGATGATCAGCGAGCCGAGCGACACCTTGTGCAGCCCGATGCTGAAGTAGTTCATGGCCAGGAAGGTCACAGCCAGCACCAGCGGAATCGTGATCGCCACCACCAGCCCCGGCCGCACATCGATGTGCCAGCCGAAGCGCCCGCCCTTGTGCAGGCCGAGCGCGACGAAGCTCACCGCCAGCACGATCGCGACAGCCTCGATCAGCACGTGCACGAACTCGTTGACCGAGGTCGCCACTGCGACCGGCTGGTCCTGCACCTGCGCCAGCGTCGCGCCGGCCGGTAGCCGCGAGCTGATGTCGGCCACCGCCACGCGCAGTGCCTGGCCCAGCGCGATGATGTCGCCGCCTTTCGACATCGAGACGCCCAGCGCAACCACCTCCTTGCCCTGGTGATGTACCTTGACGGCCGGCGGATCGATCGTGCCGCGGCGGATCTCGGAAATGTCGCCCAGCCGCAGCTGGTTGCCCGAGCTGCCGCGGATAGGCATTGCGCGCAGCTGCTCCACGCTGGTGAACTGACCACCGACGCGCACCTGCACCATGTCGAGCGGCGACTGGATGGTGCCGGCGCTCTCGATCGCGTTCTGCGCGCCGATCTGCTGCAGCACCGCGTTCATGTCCAGGCCCAGCTGCGCCACGCGCTTCTGCGACACCTCGACGTAGATCTTCTCGTCCTGCACCCCGACCTGCTCGACCTTCGCCACGTCCTTCACCCGCAGCAACCCCTGGCGCACCTCGTCGGCGAAGGTCTTGATCTCCGCGGGCGAGTAGCCGTCGGTCTGCAGCGCGTAGATCACGCCGTACACATCGCCGAACTCGTCGTTGAAGAACGGCCCCTGCACGCCGCCGGGCAGCGTGTTGCGCATGTCGCCGATCTTCTTGCGCACCGTGTACCAGACGTTCGCCACCTCGCCGGGCTTCGACGAGTCCTTGATCTCGAAGATGATCATCGATTCGCCGGGCTTGGAATAGCTGCGGATCTTGTTGGCGTACGGTGCCTCCTGCAGCGTGCGCTCGAGCTTGTCGGTCACCTGCTCGGCCATCTGCTGCGCGGTCGCACCAGGCCAGTAGGTGCGCATCACCATGATGCGGAAGGTGAAGGGCGGGTCTTCGTCCTGGCCCAGCTGGAAGTACGAGGCGAAGCCCAGCACCATGAAGGCCAGCATCAGGTAGCGCGTCAGCGCTGCGTGTTCGAGCGCCCATTTCGACAGATTGAAGCCGGCCTTGCCGGTCGTTTCGCTGGGAGTGGTCATCGCACCGTCCTCAGCGCGAGGCGGCCGAAGCCGGTGCTGCCGCGGGAACGGCGCCAGTGGCCACCGGCGTGGATTTGCCCTGGTAGATCGACACCTTCTGCCCGGGCGCGAGCACATGCACGCCCGCGACCACCACCTGCATGCCCGGCTCGAGGCCCTGGGCAATCACCGCCTCGTTGCCGTCCGCCGTGGCCACCTGCACCGGCTGCGAGCGGACCGTCATGCTGGCCTTGTCGAGCACCCACACCGCCGAGCCGCCGCCCTCCTGGCGCAGCGCGCTGGTGGGCAGCTTGAGCACCGGCGCCCCGACGTGCGACAGGGCCTGCGGCCGGGCATAGACGGTGGCGCCGAGCGGCGGCGCCGTAGCGGCGTCGATCGCCACCTTCACGGTGTAGGTGCGGGTCACCGGGTCGGCGCTGGCGGCCACCTCTCGCACCTTGCCCTGAAGTTCGTCACCGCCCGACCAGCCTCGCACGGCCACGGCCGAACCCGGCTTGATCTGCCCGGCCCGGTCTTCCGGCACTGCGAAGACCACGTCGCGGGCGCCGTCCTGCGCGATGCGCACCACCGGCGTGCCGGCCGTCACCACCTGGCCGGGCTGGGCGTCGATCGCCGTCACCACGCCCGCCACGTCGGCCGCCAGCGTGGCATAGCTCGCCTGGTTGCCTTGCGAGGCGAGTTGCGCCTGCGCCTGCTCGAACTGGGCTTGCGCCGACTTGTAGGTCGCCTCGCGGCGCTCCAGTTCCGCGCCGCTGATGAAGTTCTGCGCCCGCAATTCGCGGTAGCGCTTCAGGTCCGCCGCCGCGAGGTCGCGGTTGGTCTGCGCCGCCGCTTGCTGCGCGCGCGCGGCCTCGGTGGCGAGCCGGTAATCCTGGGGGTCGAGTTGGGCCAACACCTCGCCGGCCTTCACATGCTGGCCAAGCTCGGCCTGGCGACGGAGGATCTTGCCGGCCACACGAAAGCCCAGCTGCGATTCGACCCGGGCACGCACCTCGGCGGAAAACTCCGGCGCCGTGCCGTAGGCGGAGGCACCTACCGTCTGCACCTTCACTGCCCGTACCGGGGCCTCGGCGGCCGGGGGCTTGGAGCAGCCGGCGAGCAGCGCCGCCAGCAGGCAGGTCGCCACTGGAAGGGAAAAGACGGGAGAAGCAATCGATACGGCCATGAACCACCTTGAGGACCGACTGGCCATTAATGACCGAAGGGTTAGTAATTTTGTGGGATGCACCCCGGGCCTGTCAACGAATCGGACCGGCCGGCGCGGCCGGCAAGCGGTGGCCGACAATCGGCCGCGTGCCGCCCTCCTCCCCCTCCCGTCCCGCCGCCGTGCCCTCGGTCGCGCCGCCGCCGGACCACTACGAAAATTTCCCGGTTGCCTCCTGGCTCTGTCCGCCGCGTCTGCGTCCACCCATCGCGGCCATCTATGCCTTTGCGCGCACCGCCGACGACATCGCCGACGAAGGCGAAGCCTCGCCCGAGGAGCGGCTGGCCGATCTGCAGGCCTTTCGCAGCGATCTGGCGATCGCGGCCCGCGGCGGCCCGCCCACTGGGCGCTGGCCGGCGGTCTTCGGCCCGCTCGCCCAGGCGATGCGCGAATTTGCTTTGCCCGAAACCCTGCTGGCCGACCTGCTCTCGGCCTTCATGCAGGACATCGGCAAGACTCGCGACGGCGGCCGCTACGCCGATCGCGCGGAGCTGCTGGACTACTGCCGCCGTTCGGCCGATCCGGTGGGGCGCCTGCTGCTGCACCTGTACGGTGTCGGCGACCCCGTTGCGCTGGCGCAAAGCGACGCCATCTGCAGCGCCCTGCAACTCGTCAATTTCTGGCAGGACCTGAGCGTCGACCTGCCGCGCGGGCGCTTCTATCTGCCGGTCGACGACAGCGCCGACCACGGGCTGTCGCCCGACGCCTTTGACGCGATCCGTCCACGTGGCAACGCACCCGCGCCGCGCGAGGCCCTGGCGCTGGTCGCCGCCGAAGTCGCCTGGGCACGCGCGCTCATGCACGAGGGCGCGCCGCTGGTCCACCGCCTGCCCGGGCGCATGGGCTGGGAGCTGCGGCTGGTAGTCCAGGGCGGCCTGCGCATCCTCGACAAGATCGAGGCACTGGGCTTCGACACCTTCTCGCGCCGCCCCACGGTCGGCAAGGCCGATGCCCCGCTGCTGGCCTGGCGCGCCCTGCGGATGCGGAGACAATCGACGCAATGACTCCCCAGAAGCCCAGCGCAGCCCATCGATGACCCCCGCGCAGTACGTCCAGGAAAAAGCGGCTGCCTCGGGCAGCAGCTTCTATTACGCCTTCTTGTTTCTTCCCACGCGGCGCCGCGCCGCGATCACCGCCTTCTATGCCTTCTGCCGCGAGGTCGACGACGTGGTCGACGAGGTGCGCGACCCGGGCGTCGCCGCCACCAAGTTGGCCTGGTGGCGCACCGAGGTCGCCCAGGCCTTCGCCGGCCAGCCGCACCACCCGGTGATGCAGGCGCTGATGCCGCTGGCCGCCGAGCACGGCATCGAGGCCTCGCAGCTGCAGCAGATCATCGACGGCTGCCAGATGGACCTCGAACAGACCCGCTACCTCGACTTCCCCGGCCTGAAGCGCTACTGCCACCTGGTGGCCGGCGTGGTCGGCGAAGTCTCGGCCCGCATCTTCGGCCAGACCGACCCGCAGACCACCGCCTACGCCCACACGCTGGGCCTGGCCCTGCAGCTCACCAACATCCTTCGCGACGTCGGCGAGGACGCCCTGCGCGGGCGCATCTACCTGCCGGTGAACGAGCTGCAGCAGTTCGACGTCAAGGCGCACGAGCTGCTCAACCGCATCCATTCCGACCGATTCGTCGCCCTGATGAAGTTTCAGGCCGAGCGGGCGCATCGCACCTACGACGAAGCGCTGGCGCTGCTGCCGGCCGCCGAGCGCCGCAACCAGAAGCCGGGCCTGATGATGGCCAGCATCTACCGCGCGCTGCTGCGCGAGATCGAGCGCGACGACTTCCAGGTGCTGAACCAGCGCGTCAGCCTCACGCCGCTGCGCAAGTTCTGGCTGGCGTGGCGCGTGCAGGCGCTGGGTCGGGTTTGAAGATCGCCGTCATCGGCGCCGGCTGGGCCGGCCTGGCCTGCGCCGTCGACGCCACGCGCGCCGGCCACCTCGTGACCCTGTTCGACGCCGCCCGCACGCCGGGCGGCCGGGCACGGCGCATCGACGCCGGCCACAACGGCGCGCCGCTGGACAACGGCCAGCACATCCTGATCGGTGCCTACCGCGACACGCTGGCGCTGATGCGCACCGTCGGCATCGAGCCCGACGAGGCGCTGCATCGCAGCCCGCTGTCGCTGCGCTTCGCCGACGGCGGCGGGCTGGCCCTGCCGCGCCTGGGCGCTCCGCTCGACCTGCTGATCGGCATCGCGACCGCCCGCGGCTGGACATGGGCAGACAAGGCCTCGCTGCTGCGCACCGCCTTCCGCTGGCGCCGGGCGCGTTTCCATTGCACGCCCGAAGCGACCGTCGCGACGCTGTGCGCAGGCCTCACGCCGCGCGTCATGCAGGAGTTGATCGAGCCGCTGTGCGTGTCGGCGCTGAACACGCCGGTGGGCGAGTCGAGCGGCACGGTGTTCCTGCGGGTGCTGAACGACGCCCTGTTCGGCGAACGTGGCGGCGCCGACCTGCTGCTGCCGCGAGTCGACCTCGGCGCGCTGTTGCCCGATGCCGCGGTGCGTTGGCTGGGCCTGCGGGCTGCGACGGTGCGCCTGGGCTGTCGCGTGCAAACGCTGGTGCGAACCGACACCCACTGGCAGGTCGACGGTGAGGACTTCGATCGCGTCGTGATCGCTGGCGCCCCGTGGGACGCAGCGCGCCTGGTGCGCTCGGCGACCATCGACGCGGACAATTGGCTGTCCGTTACCGACGCGCTGCGCTACGAAGCCATCGCCACGCTGTATGTCGACGGCGCCCCGTCGCTGGCGGCACCGATGGTCGCGCTGCGCACCGGCCCCGGCGCACCGGCGCAGTTCGCCTTCGACCGTGGACAACTGGGCGGCCCGCAAGGGCTGCTCGCGCTGGTCGTCAGCGCGAGCTCGCTGCCGCGCGACGCGCTGCAATCCCAGGCGCTGGCACAGGCCACCCGCCAGCTCGGCGCGACCCGCCTGCGCATCGTGCAGATGGTGGTCGAACGCCGTGCCACCTTCGCCTGCACGCCGGGGCTGCGCCGGCCGTGGATGCAGATCGCCCCGGGACTCGCCGCCTGCGGGGACTACCTCGACGGCCCCTACCCCGCCACGCTCGAAGGCGCGGTGCGCAGCGGCCTGGCGGCCGCACGCTGGATCGGACCCTGATGACGCTCGACTACCTGGATTTCGACTTCAGCGAAGAGGCCGACGGCAGGGGCGGCTTCGATGCCGTGGCGTCGGTCGGCCCGCAGCAACTGGCGGCCGTGCACGCGGAGATCGTCGCGGTGCTGGACTGGGCACACGCGGCCTTCGCCGACCAGCGGGCGCCGCTGGACGACGGCGGCGCCTGGGACTTCGATCTGCAGTCGCTGCAGGAGTGGAGCCTGTCGGAAACACTGAGCTACGACGAGGGCAGCGGCCGGCTCACGGTTCGACCCGGGACTGCCGGGGCCCCGCGCCACACGCTGAGCCTGTCGATCGTCGGTTCGGCGGACTTTTGCGCCGCCTTCCGCGCAGCGTTCGAGATCGACTAGAGCCGACCCGCGCCTCAGTGCGCGTCCAGCGCCATGCACAACGCATGCAGGTTGGGCACGACCAGCTGCGGCCGGGCGCCATGCGTCCAGGGCTTGCCTTCTTCGTCGGCGCTGCGCACCAACCAGGCGGCCTGCATGCCGGCGCCGAGCGCGCCCGCCACATCGAGCGCCGCGTCGTCGCCGACGTGCAGCACGTCGCGCGGCAGCAGGCCGACCGAGGCCGCGGCGGCACGGAAGATGGGCGCGTGCGGCTTGCCGCTGCCGAAGGCGCGCGCGCTGAAGGCGGTGCGGAACCAGCGGCCGACGCCGGTGCGGTGGATGTCCGCATTGCCGTTCGAGATGGCGACCAACGGATAGCGCTCGCTGAGCCACTTGAGCGCCGGCAGCGCGTCTTCGTACAGCTCGACGCGTTGCCGCTCCTCGAAGAAGGCGTCGAAGGCCGGATCGGCCAACGCCGGGTCTTCGCCGGCGCGCCGCAGCGCCGCACGGATCGACTCGCGGCGCAGCGCGCTGAGGTCGTGCGCCAAATCGGAACGCTCGCGCTCGGTGGCCTGCCGCAGCTCGCGCAGCACGCCGGGCGTCACCAGCAGCTCGGCGGTCTTCGGCGCCTCGCGCAGCAGCCAGGCATGCAGCACGCGTTCGGCGCGTTCGATGGTCGGCCAGATCGGCCACAGGGTGTCGTCCAGGTCGAGCGAGATCGCCGAAATCCGCTTGACGTCCAGCCCGCCGTGGCCCGCCAGGGCCGGTGTCTCCAAGGTCATGGCCCAGAATATCGCATGCCTTCAATAGACCCATCCGGCGTCGGAGTGCCCCCCCGCGCCGCCGCCGAAGAACGCACCGCCGTCCTGTGGTGCAACCTCGGCTCGCCCGACGAGCCCACGGCCCCCGCGGTGCGCCGCTACCTCTCGCAATTCCTCCACGACCACCGCGTGGTCGAGATCCCCCGCGCCATCTGGTGCCTGATCCTGCACGGCATCATCCTGCGCGTGCGGCCGGCCAAGTCGGCCGCCAAATACCGGAGCATCTGGCTGCCCGAAGGCTCGCCGCTCAAGGTCTGGACCGAGAAGCAGGCCAAGCTGCTGGCCGGCTGGCTGGGCGAGCGCGGCCACCGGCTGTCGGTGCGGCATGCGATGCGCTATGCGAGCCCGTCGATCGCCTCGCAGCTCGACGCCGCGCAGGCCGAGGGCGCGACCCGCGTGCTCGTCATGCAGGCCTATCCGCAGTATTCCGCCACGACCACCGCGAGCGTGATCGATGCCGTCAACGCATGGACGCGCACGAAGCGCAAGCTGCCCGAGCTGCGCTTCGTCAACCAGTACCACGACGACCCGCGCTACATCGAGGCGTTGGCGCAAAGCGCCGAGGCCTATTGGAAGCAGAATGGCCGGCCGGACCAGTTGGTGATGAGCTTCCACGGCATTCCCGAACGCAACATCCGGCTGGGCGACCCCTACCAGGGCCAATGCCTGGAAACGGCCCGCCTGCTGACCGAACGCCTGGGGCTGCCGGCGAGCGCCTACCGCGTGACCTTCCAGTCACGCTTCGGCCGCGCCAAGTGGCTGGAGCCCTACACCGAGCCAACGCTGCGCGAACTGGGCGCTGCCGGCACGGCACGGGTCGACGTGATGTGCCCGGGCTTCCCGGCCGATTGCCTGGAGACATTGGAAGAGATCGCCATGGAAGGCCGCGAAGCTTTTCTGCATGCGGGCGGCAAGGACTTCCACTACATCCCCTGCCTCAACGACAGCCCGGCCTGGATCACCGCGCTGGCCGGCATCGCCGAACGCCACCTCGCCGGCTGGCCGACGAAGCCGCTGCCCGGGGACGTGGCGAATCAGTACGCGCCGAGGTAATCCATCTTCCCGATCGGCACGCCGCTGTGGCGCAGCACGCCATACGCGGTCGTGACGTGGAAGAAGAAGTTCGGCAGCGCGAACTGCAGCAGGTAGCGATCGGCGGTGAAGTGCATCTCACCGCGACGGCTTTTCACGACGACTTCGCGCGCTTCGAAACCGTCGATCTGCGAGCGCTCGACGGTCTTCAGAAAGTCCAGCGTCTTCGCAATGCGCGCCTGCAGTTCCTCGTAGGTCGTCTCGGTGTCGGGAAAGCTCGGCGGCGTGATGCCGGCGAGCCGTGCCGCACCCAGCTTGGCCGCGTCGCTGGCGCTCTGCACCTGGCCGGCCAAGGTGAACATGTCGGGCGCCAGGCGCGCGCCGACCAGCGTCGCCGTGTCGATGTCGTGGGCCTGCGCGTGCGCCAGCGCCTTGTCGAGCAGATGGGCCAGCTGGCCGAGCCCGCGGGTGAAAACGGGGACGGACAGGTCGTAGAGGGATAGCGCCATGGGAATGCTCCGGATGAATGTGCGCGCGATTGTCGTGCGCACCGGCGATCTCTGCTGGCGACCGCCGCGCCGCCCTCACCAGCGCAGCAGGCGCGCCCCCAGCACGGCGCCGAGCGCCACCGGCAAGGCGATCCCTGCCATGTACCAGACGGCCAGGAACGGCGACGCCAGCTCGATGCAGTGCACCGCGTACACGGCCCCGCCCACGCCGCCCGCCAGAGCACCGGCGGCCGCCCCCGCCAGCGCGGGCCGCGTCGGCGCCAGGCTGCGCAGCACCCACAGCGCCGCAACGAAGGTGGGCGTGGCCAGCGCCAGGATGTCGAAGGCGCAATTGCGCCACGTCGGCCCCCACAGCATCGCGGCGCGCGCGGCCGGTGCGGCGGTGCTCCAGTCGAAGGCGGCCAGGGCCCAGATCAGCAGCACCGGCGCCACGGCGGCCGTCCAGGCCAGGCCGCCCCGCACGCCCGGCCGCGCCAGCCGCTGCAACAGCACGAAGCCGGCCGCGGCGATCGCCAGCGGAAACAGCAGCTTGACCCAGAACATCGGCCAGAACAGGGCCTCGACCAGGTCGCGCCGTGGGCCGAATGCGATCAGCAGCAGCGCCACCGACAGCGGCAGCGACACGGCCAGCGCCAGACCGAGCCGGTGGCTCGTCGCCCGCCGCGGCACCGGCGCAGCGTCGGCGCCCAGCAGCGCGATCAGTTCGTCGGTCTTCATCGGCTGTCCTTGATCTTGAGCGCCAGCGCCTTCAGCCCGCGATGGATGCCGACCTTCACCGCCGACTCGGACATGCCGGTGGCGCGCGCTGCCTCGGCGATCGACAGGCCGTGCAGCTTCACATGGACGATCGGCAGCCGGTGCCGGTCGGGCAGGCTCTCGAGCAGGCCGCCCAGGTCGCGCCGCGCGTCGCTGGCGTCGGTGGCCGATTCGGCGAACACCGCGAGATCGTCGTCGAGCGGCTGGTGCAGCGCCTCGCGGCTGCCCTTGGCGCGCAGCAGATCGACCAGCTTATAGCGCGCGATCGCGTGCACCCAGGCCGTCAAGGGCTGGTCGCTCTGGTAGGTGTGGCGCTGGTTGTGCACGGCGAGAAGACACTCCTGGACCAGGTCCTCCACGTCATCCGGCCACCCGAACAGGCGCCGGCCGAGGAAGGCCCGCAAATGGGCGCCCAGCTTCTGCAGGAACAGTCGGTACGCCGCCGCATCGCCGTCCAGTCCGCGGACGAACAGCGCATGCAGCACGGCTTCGGCTTCATGCAGAGGCGTCGGCGCTCCCGGTGTTGTTCGTTTCATGCGTGCCGAAGGTTACAGGCAGGCGATCGACCACCCCGCTTGCCAGCCGCGAAGTCGGTCGCTACATTGCATTTTTTGAGGGCCTGCAATGTCTGTCGACACCGTTTCGAATTCCCCCCTTCCCGCTCAACCGCCCTCCGTCTCGCCACCCACCTCGCCAGCCGCACCGCCCGATGCGGCCACCGTCTCCGTCTCGCTGTCCCCGGTCTATTCGCCCAGCGCCACCGCACCGCGCCACATCCGGCTGACCTCGCACGCCGGCGGCTTCGGCGCGCTGCCGATCCGCTGGGGTGCGGCGACCGCCACCGAGCGCGGGCCGATCGTGGGCACGACCACCAAGCGCGCGCACCGCAACGTGATCGGCACACACAGCGGCTCGTACAGCGTGTACCGGGCGCTGGCCGTGGCGGCCGGGGCGCTCAACCCGCAGCACAAGGCCGACCTCACCAACACGTCGCCGACCGACCTCATCGGCCCATACCCGCAGTGGTCCGACCCGGGCCGCATCGTGTCGCTCGACCCCTGGGGCGCGGCGGTGGCCGACGTCTTCTCGACCGAACTGGCGGCCGGCTACGACATCCGCCCGACCATTGCCGTGACCCAGGCGCACGTCATCCTGCCGGAGGTGATCGAGGCGCTGCAGACCGGCCGCCTGAAAGCCGACGGCAAGTTCCTCACCGCCGGTGGCGCCGCGATGGTGACCAAGGCCGCCATCGAACCCGTATGGTTCCTGCCCGAGGTCGCCCGGCGCTTCGGCTGCTCCGAGACCGACCTGCGCCGCGTGCTGTTCGAAGAGACCGGCGGCATGTACCCCGAGCTGGTGACGCGCTCCGACCTCGAAGTCTTCCTGCCACCCATCGGCGGCCAGACCCTCTACATCTTCGGCAACCCGCGCGACCTGGCGAACCCCGAGGTCGAGCTCACCGCCCGCATCCACGACGAGTGCAACGGCTCCGACGTGTTCGGCTCCGACATCTGCACCTGCCGGCCCTACCTCACCCATGCCATCGAGGAATGCATCCGCGGTGCGCAGCGCGGCGGCGTCGGGCTCATCGCCTATTCGCGCAAGGAAGGCCGCGCGTTGGGCGAGGTCACCAAGTTCCTGGTCTACAACGCGCGCAAGCGCCAGGTCGGCGGCGACACGGCCGACCAGTACTTCGCCCGCACCGAGTGCGTGGCCGGCGTGCAGGACATGCGCTTTCAGGAACTGATGCCCGACGTCTTCCACTGGCTCGGCATCCGGAAAATCCACCGCCTGGTGTCGATGAGCAATCTCAAGTACGACGCCATCAGCGGCTCGGGCATCGAGATCGGCGAGCGGGTCAACATTCCCGACGAACTGATCCCGGCCGACGCCCGCGTCGAGATGGACGCCAAGATGGCGGCCGGCTATTTCACCCCCGGCCCGGTGCCGGATTCGGAAGAACTCAAGAAGGCCAAGGGCCGCGGACTGAGCGAATGAACGAAGACAACGACGGGCTGAAGCCCGAACAGCCCCGCACCTCGCTGGTGACGGCCCACGGGCACATCGACCCCGACATCGAACTGGAGATCGATTTCAGCCATCCGTCCGGCGCTGCCGGCTATCTGCGCACCACTGCCGCCGTGCGCGAACGCGCGGCGCAGTTGCTGGCACGCGCGCGCCGCGGCGAATCGCGCTGGTTCACCATCGGTGGCGACCGCGTGCTCGAGGACGCGGCCGCCACCGTGGCCGAGGTCACGCGCGAACGCTACCCGTCCGGCCGCATTCCCTTCCACAGCCGCTGGCGGCATTTCGAGGCCGGCGGCATCGATCGGCTGGCCCAGCTCGACCGCCTCCTGGGCGACAAGGTCACCCGGCGCGAGCGGGCCCGTGCACAGGTCGATCTGGTGGTGGTCAGCGTGCTGCTCGATGCCGGCGCCGGGCCCGACTGGCACTATGTCGAATCCGCCAGCGGGCAACGCTTCACCCGTTCCGAAGGCCTGGGCGTCGCGAGCTTCCACGCCTTCACCAGCGGCCTGTTCTCGTCCAACCCGGACAAGCCGCTGCAGGTCGACGCGGCGGGGCTGCGCGCCCTCGTCACCGACCGGTTGGCCCAGGCTTTCCAGGTGAGCGGCGTGAACCCGATGGTCGGGCTGGCCGGCCGTGCCACGCTGCTGCGGCGGCTGGGCGAAGCGATCAGCGAACAGCCGGAGATCTTCGGTGAGCAGAGCCGCCCGGGCGGCCTGTTCGATGCGGCGGTCGGCGCCTACGGGCCCGAAGTGCCGCCCACCGCCGAGGTCCAGGTGCACGTGCTGCTCGCCCTGGTCCTGGGATCGCTCTCGCGCATCTGGCCCACTGCCAATTCGGTCGACAGCCTGGCCGCGGACGGCAGCGACGCGCCCGGCGGCACCGTGATCGGTTCCAGCAATCCGGACTATCTGCTGGGCGACTGCTGGCGCCACGGCGCGGTGCAGGGGCCGGGGCTTTCGAACGGCTGGGTGCCCTTCCACAAGCTGTCGCAGTGGCTGACCTATTCGCTGCTCGAGCCCTTCGAGTGGGCCGGCGTGAAGGTGCGCGGGCTCGACACGCTCACCGGCCTGCCCGAGTACCGCAACGGCGGCCTGCTGATCGACAGCGGCGTGATCCTGTTGCGCGACCCGGCGCTGGCGGCGCGCACCTGGAAGGCCGGCGACGAGTTCATCGTCGAATGGCGCGCGCTGACGGTGGCCCTGCTCGACGAACTGGCACCGCGCATGCGCACGCTGCTGGGCCGAAGCGCCGAAGAACTGCCGCTGGCCTGCGTGCTCGAAGGCGGCACCTGGGCCGCGGGCCGCGTGCTGGCACAGCGCTTGCGAGACGGCTCACCTCCTCTGCAGATCGAAAGCGACGGCACGGTCTTCTAGACTCACACCCTTTTCAGAACCACAACAAGGCTTCACCGCCGCGCTTCAGACACCATGAGCAACGTTCACGTCATCGACCACCCCCTCGTCCAGCACAAGCTCACCCTGATGCGCCGCAAGGACGCGTCCACCAACAGCTTCCGCCGCCTGCTCAACGAGCTCAGCATGCTGATGGCCTACGAGGTCACGCGCGACATGCCGATGCAGGATATCGAGGTCGAGACGCCGCTCGAAACCATGACCTCGAAGGTGATCGACGGCAAGAAGCTGGTGCTGGTGTCGATCCTGCGTGCCGGCAACGGCATCCTCGAAGGCATGTTGAGCGTGGTGCCCGGGGCGCGCGTCGGCCACATCGGGCTGTACCGCGACCCCAAGACGCTCACCGCCGTCGAGTACTACTTCAAGATGCCCGGCGAGATGCAGGACCGCGACATCATCGTGGTCGACCCAATGCTGGCGACGGGCAACTCGGCCATCGCCGCCGTCGAGCGCATGAAGGAACTCAGCCCCAAGTCGATCAAGTTCGTCTGTCTGCTGGCCTGCCCCGAGGGCGTGAAGGCGCTGCAGACCGCGCACCCCGACGTGCCGATCTACACCGCCGCCATCGACCGCGAACTCAACAGCCACGGCTACATCCTGCCGGGGCTGGGCGACGCTGGCGACCGCATTTTCGGCACCAAGTAGCGCGCGCAGCGCACCCATTTCAAAACCCGAGGAGAAGCACCGTGCACGCACGCCGCCAGTTGATCGTCCGTTCCGTCGCCATCGCGGCGGCACTCGCCGCCGGCGCCCCCGGCCTCGCGCTGGCCCAGGCCAAGCTCAAGGTCGCTGCGGTGTACACCGTGCCCTTCGAGCAGCAGTGGGTGGGCCGCATCCACAAGGCGCTGAAGGCCGCCGAGGCCCGCGGCGAGATCGAATACAAGGCGACCGAGAACGTCGCCAATGCCGACTACGAACGCGTGATGCGCGAATACGCCACGGCCGGCAACCAGCTGATCCTGGGCGAGGTCTTCGGCGTCGAGGCCGCGGCCCGCAAGGTCGCCAAGGATTTCCCGAAGGTCGCCTTCCTGATGGGCTCGTCGCTCAAGCCGCAGGCACCGAACTTCAGCGTGTTCGACAACTACATCCAGGAGCCGGCCTACCTCTCCGGCATGGTCGCCGGCGGCATGACCAAGACCAACAAGATCGGCATGGTCGGCGGCTTCCCCATCCCGGAGGTGAACCGCCTGATGAACGCCTTCATGGCCGGCGCCAAGGAAACCAACCCGAAGGTCGAGTTCAGCGTGAGCTTCATCAACAGCTGGTTCGACCCACCGAAGGCCAAGGAAGCCGCCTTCGCCATGATCGACAAGGGCGCCGACGTGATGTACGCCGAGCGCTTCGGCGTGAGCGACGCGGCCAAGGAAAAGGGCAAGCTCGCCATCGGCAACGTGATCGACACCCAGGCCCAGTACCCCGACACCGTGGTCGCCTCGGCCCTGTGGAATTTCGAGCCCTCGGCCGACCGCGCCATCAAGCTGGTGAAGGAAGGCAAGTTCGCCGCCGAAGACTACGGCCAATACTCGATGATGAAGTTCAAAGGCTCCGAACTCGCACCGCTGGGCACCTTCGAGAAGAAGGTCCCGGCCGACATCGTGAGCAAGGTGAAGGCCAGGCAGGCCGACATCCTGGCGGGCAAGTTCACCGTGAAGGTGGACGACGGCCAGCCGAAGTCGACGGCCAGATAAGCGTTCGTGGCTTCCCCGGTCCTCCGACTTCGGAACATCACCAAGCGCTTCGGCACCCTGACCGCCAACGACGCCATCTCGCTCGACCTGCACGCGGGCGAGGTGCTCGCGCTGCTGGGCGAGAACGGCGCGGGCAAGTCGACGCTGATGTCGATCCTGTTCGGCCACTACACGGCCGACGAAGGCGACATCGAGGTCTTCGGCCAGCCGCTCGCGCCGGGCAACCCCAAGGCAGCGCTGGCCGCGGGCATCGGCATGGTGCACCAGCACTTCACCCTGGCCGACAACCTGAGCGTGCTCGACAACGTATTGATGGGCACCGAGCCGCTGTGGCAACCCTTCTCGCGTCGTAGTGCCGCACGCGGCAGGTTGCTCGACGTGGCGCAGCGCTTCGGCCTGCCGGTGCGGCCCGATGCCCGCATCGGCGACCTGTCGGTCGGCGAACGGCAGCGCGTGGAGATCGTCAAGGCGCTGTACCGCGGCGCGCGCATCCTGATCCTCGACGAGCCGACCGCCGTGCTCACGCCGCAGGAGAGCGAGGCGCTGTTCGCCACGCTCGCGCAGATGGTGGCGCAGGGCCTGTCGATCATCTTCATCAGCCACAAGCTGGGCGAGGTGCTGCGCGTGTCGCAGCGCATCGCCGTACTGCGGGGCGGCAAGCGGGTGGCCGAAGCGCGCGCGGCAGACACCACGCAGGCCGAGCTGGCGCTGTGGATGGTCGGGCATGCGGTCGAGAAGACAGCGCGACGCCCCGCCCTGACGGTCGGCGATGCGGTCTGCGTGCTCGACCATGTGTCGACCACCGGCAGCGGCCACGACCGGCTCGACGATGTCACCCTGACGCTGAAGGCGGGCGAGATCGTCGCGATCGCCGGCGTTTCGGGCAACGGCCAGGTGGCGCTGGCCGAACTGCTCAGCGGCACGCGCAAGGCCACGCACGGCACGGTCACGCTGATGGGCCGGGCGCTGCCGCCCTCGCCTGCCCAACTGGTGCCGCGCGGGGTCGCGCGCATCCCCGAAGACCGGCATGCCGTGGGCGTGATCGGCGACCTGCCGGTGTGGGAGAACGCGGTGTCCGAGCGCCTGCGCAGCCCGGCCTTCTCGCGCTGGAGCCCGCTCGGCCGCTGGGTGCGCCGCGCCGCGGCACGCGCCCACGCGTTGCGCGTGGAGAAGGCCTACGACGTGCGCGGCGCCGGCCTGCAATCGCCGGCGCGTTCGCTGTCCGGCGGCAACATGCAGAAGCTGATCCTCGGCCGTGCGCTGATGGCGCCCGAAGCGGCCAACGGCCAGCGCAAGCCGCCGCGGCTGATCGTCGCGCACCAGCCGACCTGGGGGCTGGACATCGGCGCGGTCGCGTACGTGCAGCAGCAACTCATCGCCGCACGCGATGCGGGCGCGGCGGTGCTGATGATCTCCGACGACCTCGACGAGGTGCTGGCGCTCGGCGACCGCGTCGCCGTGATGCATGGCGGACAACTCGGCGAACCACGCCCGGCCGCTGCGTGGACGCGCGAAGCCATCGGCCTCGCGATGGCTGGGACGCACGCATGAGGCTCGAGCGCCGCCACGAGACGTCGCGCGCCGCGCTCGTGCTCGCACCCATCGGCGCGGTCGCGTTCACGCTCGCCATCAGCGCGCTGCTGGTGCTCTGGGCCGGCGCGCCGGTGGGCCGCACCTACGCGCTGCTGCTGCAGGGCGGCTTCGGCTCGGTGTTCGCCTGGAGCGAGACGCTGACGCGCGCCATCCCGCTGATCCTCACCGGCCTGGCCGCGACCGTCGCCTTCAAGGCGCGGCTCTTCAACATCGGTGCCGAGGGCCAGTTCTATGCCGGTGCGCTCGCCGCGGTGGCCGTGGGCGGCATGCATGGCGGCACCGGCTTCGAGGTGTCGCCGTGGCTGCTGTTCCCGCTGATGATGCTCGCTGCCGCGCTGGCCGGGGCGCTGATGCTGCTCGGGCCGGCGCTCATGAAGAACAAGCTGGGCGTCGACGAGGTCGTGACCACGCTGCTCATCAACTTCATCGTGCTGCTCGCGGTGTCGGCGCTGCTCGATGGCCCGATGAAAGACCCGACGGCCATGGGCTGGCCGCAGAGCGTGTCGCTGCAACCGGCGCTCGAACTCGGCAAGCTGATCGCGCAGACGCGGGTGCACACCGGGTTGCTCTGGGCCGTGTCGCTGGCGGTCGTCGTCTGGGCGATCTTCAAGCACACGGTGCTGGGCTTCGACATCCGCGCGGTCGGTGCGAATGCACGCGCCGCCGCCTTCGCGGGCGTGCCGGTGACGCGCACGGTCGTGATGGTCGCGCTGCTCTCGGGCGCGCTGGCCGGGCTCGCGGGCGCGATCGAGGTGGCCGGGCGCACCAGCTACGTCACGCTCGACATGTCGCCGGGCTATGGCTACACCGGCATCGTGATCGCGATGCTGGCCGGGCTCCATCCGCTGGGCGTGATCGCGGCCGGCGTGTTCGTGGCCGGCGTGCTGGTCGGCGCCGACACCATGAGCCGCGCGGTGGGCGTGCCGACCTACATCGCGGACGTGATCGTCGCAGCCTCGCTGATCGCGGTGCTGGTGGCCACGCTGCTGACGCAGTACAGGGTCCGGCGCACATGAGCGACCTTCTCGACATCCTCGGCAACGCGTCCTTCTGGGTGGCCACGCTGCGCATCGCCACGCCGCTGATCTTCGGCACGCTGGGCGTGCTGCTGTGCGAGCGGGCGGGCGTGCTCCATCTCGGCATCGAAGGGATCATGGTCGCGGGCGCCTTCGCCGGATGGCTCGCGGTATTTGCCGGCGCGCCGCTGTGGATCGGCGTGGGTGTCGCGGCGCTCACGGGCGCGGCGTTCGGACTGCTGCACGCCTTTCTCACGGTCGGGCTCGCGCTGTCGCAGCACGTGTCGGGGCTGGGCATCACGCTGCTCGCCACCGCGCTCAGCTACTACGGCTATCGCGTGAGCTTCCCCAAGGTGAACACGCCGCCAACGGTCACGCCCTTCGCGCCGATGGAATGGCTGCCCATCCCCGTGCTGGGCGCACAAACGCCGCTCACCCTGCTGGCGCTCGCGCTGGTGCCGCTGGTGGCTTGGGTGCTCTACCGCACGCCGATGGGGCTGGCGGTGCGCATGGTCGGCGAGAACCCGCAGGCGGCCGAGGGCCAGGGCGTGTCGGTCGCGGCCACGCGCACCGGTGCCATCGTCGCGGGCTCGGCGCTGATGGGGGTGGCGGGGTCGTTCCTCACCCTGTCGGCGTTCAACGCGTTTTTCTTCAACATGGTCAACGGCCGCGGCTGGATCTGCGTGGCGCTGGTCGTGTTCGCCTCGTGGCGGCCGGGCAAAGCGCTGTTGGGCGCCCTGCTCTTCGCCTTCTTCGACGCGCTGCAACTGCGGCTGCAGCAGTCGGGCGACGCGGTGCTGCCCTACCAGCTCTACCTGATGCTGCCGTACCTGCTGTCGATCCTGGCGCTGGTGCTGGTGGCGCGCAAGGCGAGCTACCCCCAGGCGCTGATGAAGCCGTACCGCAAGGGCGAACGCTAGGCGCCATCTAAGCGCCCTGCAGCGCCGCGCTCGCAGGCCGAAGCGCCACCGGCGCGACGATCTCCAGCGTCACCTCGATCGGGCCCGGGCGCGCGAGGGCTTCCAGGCCCTGTGCGATGTGGCCCAGCACATGAAAGCCGCCGCTGCGCGGCTGGCCATCCTCCCGGTGCAAGACCGCCAGGTCGGGCCCGGCCGTCCAGCAGACCAGGGTGCCGGCCGCGCAGATCTGCGTGTGCGTCTCGGCACGCGAGATGGCGCGCGGCAACGGGCCGAACTTCTCGCGCCGGAACAGGTCGTGCATCGTGACCGTGAGCGGCAACATGGCCGCGAATTCGCGCGCTGCCTCGGTGTCTGCCAGGGTGGCCGGGATGACCTGGTCATCGAACTTCAGATGAATCTTCATGGTGGACCTCGACGAAGTCGTCCCGATGCCCGGGACAGGCGCCGCCGGCGGCGCCGCTCGATGGCGCCCCGGACATGGCATGAATGGAAATGGACGCGGGCCGGGGCCGGAATGGCTGCCCGCGCTTGCGCGCCGGGTCGGGCGCTCAACAGGCCGTCATCGACCCCGCTGCCCCAACTGCATCTCGCGCAGGCGCCTCACGTCGCGCGCCGGCGGCAGCCCGAAGAAGCGGCTGTATTCGCGGTTGAACTGCGATTGGCTCTCGTAGCCCACGCGGTGACCGGCGGTGGCGGCATCGACACGCTCGCTGATCATGATGCGGCGCGACTCCTGCAGCCGCAGCTGCTTCTGGAACTGCAGCGGGCTCATCGAAGTCACGGACTTGAAGTGCTGATGCAGCGACGACACGCTCATGTGCACCTCGTCGGCCACGTCCTCGATGCGCAGCGGCTCGCGAAAGCGCTGCGACAGCACGTTGATGGCGTGAGTGATGCGCTGGCTGTGGCTGTCGATCACCGCCATCTGCGCCAGGCGCCAGCCGTCGGGCGAGCGCAGCAGGCGGTACAGGATCTCGCGCACGATCAGCGGGGCGAGCACGGCCACGTCGTCGGGCGCATCGAGCAGTTTGACCAGGCGCAGCACCGGATCCAGCAGCGTCGTGGAGAGCTCGCCGGTGAAGATGCCGCGTTGCGGCGCACTCTGCGGCGAGGTGTCGCCCAGGCCGAACTCGAGCGCCAGCGCCGCGATGTCCTTCACGTCGAAGAGCAGGCGCAGGCCGAGGTAGGGCGACTCCGGCGAGGCGTCGATCACCTGCCCCGAGATCGGCAGGTTCTGCGAGGCCACGAGGTACTGGTCGCTGTCGTAGATGTACACCTCGTCGCCCAGCAGCACGCGCTTGCTGCCCTGCGCCAACACGCAGAAGGCCGGTTCGCAGACCGAATGCACGGGGTGCGCCATCTGCGAGGCCCGTGCCAGCATCAGCCGCGGGATCGCGGTCTGGTGGGCACCGTCGACCACCGTGAGACGGTCGATGAGCGCGGCCAGTTCGGCCCGCAGAACCGTGACCTGCACCTGGTCGACGGGCGGCTCGGTGCGCAGTGGCGAAGGGGTGGAAGTCAGCATGGACTGGAGCTTAGGCAAGTCGCGGCCGCTTGTCTCGCGCGGGACCTCGGCGCCGGACGATCGTGCAAACATCCGAAACGATTCTGCAAGCGGCGCCTGCATTCCGGCTGCTCCGGCCTAGAAATCGACCCGCAGCGTGGCGCCGAGCGTCCGCGGGGTTCCGACCGAGGCCAGGTAGGCGCCGTTGGCGGTCGCGGTCACCGCCTGGAAATAGCGCTTGTCGAAGGCATTGCGCAGCCAGAGCGACAGGCTCCACAGCTGGCTGCCGTGCGCCAGTTCCCAGCGGGTGGCGAGGTTCAGCAGGCCGTAGGCCGGAACGCGCGCGTACACCGACGCGTCCAGCGTGCCGTCCTGGCCGGAGCGCCAGGCATAGGCGGCCGACACCGCGTGCATCAACGAGGGCGACCAGCGATAGCGGTACTCGGCGCCGACATTGAGGATCCAGCGCGGCGCCCCGGCGACCTGCCGGCCCGACAGGTCGCAGCGCGCCGCCGGCTGCGGCACGGCGATTTCCGACGGGCACGGCGCGTTGTCGTAGTGCCGGTATCGGGCGTCGTTGAACGACGCGTTCGACCACAGCGTGAGGCCGCGCGTCGGGAGCGCCTTCAGTTCGAGTTCCACGCCGCGCGAGCGCAGGTCGCCGGCGTTGGTGAGGATCTGCACATAGTTGCCCACGCCCGCGCCCGAGGGCACCAGGTAGGCCGTCTGGTAGCCCCGCACCCCGGCCACGAAGGCGTTCAGATTCAGCTGCAGGCGGTCGTCGAGAAATCGGCTCTTGACGCCGAGGTCGAGGCTGTCGACACGCTCCGGCCCGAGGATGAGCGACTGCACCCCGAGCGGCCCGGGTGCCGCGCCGGGGCCGCCGAGGTTGATGCCGCCCGACTTCTCGCCATGCGACAGGCTGGCATAGCCCATCAGCGCCGGCGCGAAGCGGTAGCTTGCGCTCAGCAGGGCCGACGGACTGGTCTGCCGGGTGCGCAGCGGCCCGGTATCGTAGGCGCCCAGCACCAGCGGGTTGTTGCGCAGGAAGGCGGTGGCCCGCGCCCCGCCCGTCGAATTGTCGCGCTGCGTGCGCGCCTTCTTTTCCTCTTCCGTCACCCGCAGCCCGGCCGTGAGGTCGAGGTCGGGCGTGGCATGCCAGGTCGCCTGCGAGAACAGCGCGTAGCTCTGCGTGTCGAGCGCCCCGAAATGGATGCTGGAGGCATTGGCGAACACCGGCACGGCGGTGCCCTGCAGCACGATGTCGGCGCGTGCGCCGAAGTCGGTCCAGGCCTGGTTGCGCAGGCGTTGGCGCAGCAGGTAGGCGCCCACCACGTAGTCGACCGCGCCACCGGTCGGGCCGGCCAGCCGCAGCTCCTGCGAGAACTGCTGCTGCCGCAGGGCGCTTCCGCCTTCCAGCAGCACGGGGATGTTGAGGCTGTCGTTCGTGATCCGTGTGAAGCGCCAGTCGCGCGCCGCGGTGATCGAGGTGATCTGCGCCCCCGAGGCGAGCTTCCACCGCGCCTCGGCCGACAGCGCGTTCTGGTCGCTGCGCACCGATTCCTCGCCGTCGATGTTGACCTCGCGCCGCCGCGGGTCGGTGACGATGCCGGTCGCGCCGCCGGCCAGCGCGCGCGCCATCGCCAGCCCCGGCCCGAGCCCATAGGTCACGGCCGTGCCGCTGCTCGAGCGCTCGCGGTGGTGCTCGGCGATCAGGCGCAGGCTGAAGTCGTCGCGGTCGCGCACCAGCAACTGCCCGCGCACGCCGGAGCGGTCGCCGCCACCGAGCCGGTCGCCGTTGTACAGGTTGGTGATCGATCCGCCCTCGTGCGAGCCGTAGACGAGCAGGCGCCCGGCCACGTCGTCGGACAGCGCCCCCGAGAACAGTGCCTGGCCCTGCGCCAGACCGCGCTGGCCGACCGACAGCTGCAGGCTGCGCTCGGTCTCGAAGGTGGGCGCGCGGGTGTGGATGCTCAGCACGCCGGCGGTGGTGTTCTTGCCGAACAGCGTGCCCTGCGGGCCGCGCAGCAGGTCGATGCGCTCGATGTCCAGCAGGTCGAAGGCCGCCATGCCGGCGCGGCCGAGGTACACGTTGTCGACGTACACGCCGGTGCTGCCTTCCAGCCCGTCGTTGCTCGGGTTGCGGCCGATGCCACGCACCGCGATGCTGAGCCTGCGCGCGTCCGGCGCCGCGATGCTGGTGCTCGGCAGCTGCTGCTCCAGGTCCTGGAGGCGCTCGACGCGCTGCGCTTCGAGTTCGCGCCCCTCGAGCACGGCGATCGGAACCGGCACCGCCTGCGCCGCCTCGTCGCGGCCGCGTGCGTTCACCGTCACCGGCGCGAGCGTGCCGATCTCGGCCGGCTGGGCGCCGGCACCGGCGGCCATGCCGGAAAGAAGGAAGCACCAGGTGCTGCGGGCTCGGCGCAAAGCGCTCGGCGCCTTGCTGCGCTGTCTCTGCATGAGGTCGGAGGAGTGCCTTGCTCCCTTGGCTATTGAGTCGGGCCGTACTTTAAAGGACGGGCGTGACAATGGCGGTGCATGCCTGCCTCCCGAGACCCCGCGCCGCCGCGCCCTGCCGCCCGCCCGCTGCCGCGCCTGGCGCGCTGGCTGCTGCTGGCCTTCGCCGTCCTGTGCCTGGTGCTGGCGGTCATCGGCGTCGTGCTGCCCGGCATGCCGGCCACGGTCTTCATCCTGCTGGCCGCATGGGCCGCGGCCCGCAGCTCGCCGCGGCTGCATGCCTGGCTGCTGGCCCACCGCCTCTTCGGCCCGATGCTGCACGACTGGGAGAACGGCCATTGCGTGAGCCGCCGCGCCAAGTGGAGCGCCAGCGCCGCCATGGCCTTCGGCGCCGTCGTGCTGGCGTGGACCGCCTACCGCCCCTGGATCGCCATCGCCGGCATCGGCTGCATGGCCGTGGTGCTGACGTGGCTGTGGCGCCGGCCGGAAGCGCCGCTGTGAACCGCTGACCTCAGCACCGGCCGGCGCATCAGTCCGCCAGCTCGGCCCGCAACTGCTTCGCCGCGGCCACCATGTTGGCGAGCGCCGCTTCGGTCTCGGCCCAGCCGCGCGTCTTGAGGCCGCAGTCGGGGTTGATCCACAGATGGGCGGGCGGCACGACGGCCGCGGCCTTGCGCATGAGACGCACCATCTCCTCGGTGGTGGGCACGCGCGGCGAATGGATGTCGTACACGCCGGGGCCGATCTCGTTCGGGTACGCGAACGCGCCGAAACCGCGCAGCAGTTCCATGTCGGAGCGGCTGGTCTCGATGGTGATCACGTCGGCGTCCATCGCCGCGATCTCCGGCAGGATGTCGTTGAATTCCGAGTAGCACATGTGGGTGTGGATCTGCGTGCGGTCCGCCACCCCCGAGGCGCTGATGCGGAAGGCGCGCGTCGCGCCCTGCAGGTAAGGCTTCCAGCCGGCGCGGCGCAGCGGCAGGCCTTCGCGGATGGCCGGCTCGTCGATCTGCACGATGCCGATGCCGGCCTTCTCGAGGTCGACCACTTCGTCGCGGATGGCCCAGGCGATCTGCTCGGTGGTCACGCTGCGCGGCTGGTCGTCGCGCACGAAAGACCATTGCAGGATGGTGACCGGCCCCGTCAGCATGCCCTTCATCGGCCGCGTCGTCAGGCGCTGCGCGAAGGCGGTCCATTCGACCGTCATCGGCGACGGCCGGGCCACGTCGCCGTAGATGATCGGCGGCTTCACGCAGCGCGAGCCGTACGACTGCACCCAACCGTTGGCCGTGAAGGCGAAGCCGTCGAGTTGCTCGCCGAAGTACTCGACCATGTCGTTGCGCTCGGCCTCGCCGTGCACCAGCACATCGATGTCCAGCGCCTCTTGCTTGCGCACGGCCAGCGTGATCTCTGCGCGCATCTGCTCGGCGTAGGCGGCGGCGTCGAGCGCGCCGCGCTTGAAGGCGGCACGGGCGGCGCGGATGGCCGCGGTCTGCGGGAACGAGCCGATGGTGGTGGTCGGCAAGGGCGGCAATGCGAAGCGCGCGCGCTGCACCGCCTGGCGCTCGGCGAAGGGCGCGGCGCGGCGATCGTCGCCGTCGACGCTGCGTGCCAGGCGCAGCGCGACGTCGGCACGGTGCACGCGCGGGCTGGTGCGCCGCGCCGCGACGGCCGTGCGCGCGGCCTGCAGCTCGTCCACGACGGTGCCCTCCTCCCCGTCGAGCGCGGCGCGCAGCACTCGCAGCTCGTCGAGCTTCTCCACGGCGAAGGCCAGCCACGACTTCACGTCGGGGTCGAGCTTCTGTTCCGCCGCGAGGCCGAAGGGCACGTGCAGCAGCGAGCACGACGGCGCGAGCCACAACTCGCCCCGGTGCTTGTCCACCACCGGCCGCAGGCGGGCGAGCGCCGCGTCGAGGTCGGTGCGCCAGATGTTGCGCCCGTCGACGATGCCGACCGACAGCACCTTGTGCCCTGGCAGCCAGTCGGCCACGCCGGTGAGTTCGTCCGCCGCGCGCACCGCGTCGACGTGCAGGCCGGCCACCGGCAACTGGCAGGCCAGGCGCAGGTTCTCGGCCAGCGGCGAGAAGTAGGTCGCGAGCATCAGCTTGGGCGCGCTGCGGGCCAGCTGCCAATAGCTGCGCTCGAAGGCGTGGCGCCAGGCATCGGGCAGGTCCAGCCCGAGGATCGGCTCGTCGATCTGCACCCATTCCACGCCCTGCGCCTTCAGGCGCGCCAGCACCTGTTCGTACACCGGCAGCAGCGCATCGAGCAGCGAGAAGCGCTCGAAGCCTTCCGACTTCTCCTTGCCCAGCCAGAGGAAGGACAGCGGGCCCAGCAGCACCGCCTTGACCGGGTGGCCGAGCGACTGCGCCTGCGTGACCTCGTCGAACAGACGCTCTGAGCCGAGCCCGAAGCGCGTGGCCGGCGTGAACTCCGGCACCAAGTAGTGGTAGTTGGTGTCGAACCACTTGGTCATCTCCAGCGCGAAGGTTCCGGTGTACGCGTGCGCGCAGCCTTCGTGCCCGACGGGTGCCGCTTCTTCGGCCGCGACGCCGCGCGCCATGGTGAAGTAGCGCGACAGCGCGGGTTCGTCGCCGCCGAAGCCGAAGCGCGCGGGCTCGCAGCCCAGCAACTGGATGTGGTTGGCGACATGGTCGTAGAAGGCGAAGTCGCCGACGGTCACGAAGTCGAGGCCTGCGTCGCGCTGCGCCTGCCAGTGGCGGGCGCGCAGGTCGGCGCCGACGGCTTCGAGCGCGTCGCGGTCGATCTCGCCGCGCCAGTGTTGTTCGAGGGCGAACTTGAGTTCGCGTTGCGCGCCCATGCGCGGAAAACCTAGGGTGTGGACGAGGGTGTGGATACGTGTCATGCCGCGATGGTCGGGCTTCCGGCACTATGATTCAAACGAAACCTTTTGCCCATCAACTTGAATTTCATTCATGTCGCAGTCGATCCTCGAAATCCGCCACCTGCGCACCCTCGTCGCGCTGCGCGACACCGGCAGCCTGGTGCGCGCCGCGCAGTTGCTCAACCTCACGCAGTCGGCGCTGTCGCACCAGATCAAGCTGCTGGAAGACCGCTATGGCACGCCGCTGTTCGAGCGCAAGTCGGTGCCGCCGCAGTTCAGCGGCACCGGCCTGCGCCTGCTGCAACTGGCCGACGCGGCGCTGCCGATGGTGGAAGAAGCCGAGCGCGACGTGTCGCGTCTGGCCGCGGGCGGCGCAGGGCAACTGCGCATCGTGGTCGAGTGCCACACCTGCTTCGACTGGCTGATGCCTGCGATGGACGCCTTCCGCAGCCGCTGGCCCGAGATCGAGCTGGACATCGTCTCGGGCTTCCACCCCGACCCGATCGCCCTGCTGCTGCAGAACCGCGCCGAAGTGGCGATCGTCTCCGAGCAGGACCCGGCCGAGGCGGTCGACTACCACCCGCTCTTCCAGTTCGAAATCGTCGCGCTGCTCGCCAACGACCATGCGCTGGTGTCGAAAACGCACCTCACGGCACGCCACTTCACCGACCAGACACTCATCACCTACCCGGTGCCCGACGAGATGCTCGACATCGTGCGGCAGGTGCTGGCGCCGGCCGGCGTGCAGCCGGCGCAGCGGCGCACCACCGAGCTCACGGTCGCGATGCTGCAACTTGTGGCCAGCGGCCGCGGCATCGCCACGCTGCCGCTGTGGGCCGTGCAGGGCTACCTCGACCGCGGCTACGTCACGGCCAGGCGGGTCGGCGCCAAGGGGCTGACCGGCGAGCTGCACATGGCCTGCACCGCGGCCACCTCGGCCCGGCCGTGGCTGGCGGACTTCGTGCAGATCACCCGCGAGAGCTGCTTCGTGAGCCTGCCGGGCATCGCGCTGCTCTGAGCGCCAAGCCTTAAGCGCGCGCCGCCTCGTCCCAGGCGGCGAGCAGATCCGGCCGACGCAGCCGCTGCAGCCCTTGCCGCAGATGCGGATGGTTCGCCACGCGGGCGAGCAACTGCTGCTTCTGCCGGGGCGTGAGGCCACTCGCCAGGATCGGTGCCAGCCACTGCCGGCCGGCCTCGGCCGCCACGTCGCGAACCACCTTCGACGCACCGGCCACCTGCAGGCCCAGCGCATTGCAGAAAGCCTGCAGCCGCGCCGGATTGAAGACCGGTTCCACGTGCTGCTTCTGTGCATCGGGCATCAGCCGCAGCGCATGGCCGCGCGCGCCGGCGTAGAGGAAGGTCGCCGTGATGTCGTAGGCCGGCGCCAGCGCGGCCTGGCGCCGGTCGCGGTAGAGCAGGCCCAGGTTCTTCAGGTGCATGTCGGCATTGCCGAGCAGTTCGTTGACCTCGATGCGGCGCAGCAGCTCGTGCACGGCGGGCACCCCGCATTGCGGCAGGCCCAGCAGCACGGCCGCGACGGCGAGGTACGACTCGGTGTACTTGTGCTCGGGCGGCTTGCCGAAGACCTGCGCGAAGTCCTCGAAGTGGATCTTGTCGCCGTGGTCGCGGTCGAAGCGCGTGATCGCCAGGAACTGGCCGTCGACCTCTTCGCCCAGGTCGTAGCGGTGCGGCGCGGTCAGCGCCGACATCGACACCAATTCGAAGCGGCACACGTCGACCCCGGCGAGGCCGGCGAGCGTCATGCCCAGGTTTTCGAGCTGCGGCATGCGCGGGTATTCAGCCGAGGGCAGCTTGGCGATGATGGCGGCGTCGCCCTGCGACGTGCGGCCGACGAAGCGGCCTTCTGCAGTGCGATTGACGCCGATCTTGGGCTGCACGCCGGAGATCGACAGCGCGTCCTGGAACGGCTCCGACCAGACCGAGGCTTCGAGCGCGTCCTGGTTCTGGGTCACCAGGCGCTGCAGCGTGTCGCGGGAGATGTCTTCCCATTCCGCCGTGACCGCCCCCGGCATGTTCTTGCCGCAGGCCGCGATCATGCCCATGTGGTCCATCGGATCGATGGCCGCCTCTTCGGCCACGAAGCGCCGAAAGATGCCTTCGGGCAGGAGGTTCTGGAAGAACGGCGGCAATTGGGCGTCGCCCTTGCTGCCGGTCGTGCTGTTGAATTCGGGCCGGGTCACGTCGAGCCAGAACGACTGCTGCTGCGCCGGGTCTTCTGCGCGCATCGACTCCGACAGCACGTCGGCCTCGGCCCAGGGGATGCGGGCATAGGCCTCGTCGGCGACGAAGCGCAGGATCGGCGGCAAACCGGGCTGCTCGTACTTGAACAGGCAACCGATGCGCCGGCCATGCAGCTTGATCACCAGCACCGGGACGTTCATCGCCGGCCTTCCTTGATGCGGGCCAAGCGCTGCTGGACGGCCGACAGCGCGTGCGTCGGTTCGCCGTCCGTGGCAGTACGCAGCTCGGGCAGAGCCCGCTCGAGCGCACGGGGCACGGTGACCAGGTCCAGCTGCAGCACCTCCATCACGGCCAGCAGGGTCGACACCTGCACGTCGTTGCCCTTGAGCAGCCGATAGACGGCTTGGCGACTGACGCCGGCTTTCTCGGTCAGCGCCTGACGCGTCAGCCCGCTCGACCGTCGGGCGGCTTCCACACGTTCGGCCAGTTCCAGCAAGGTGCTCATGGTGTTGCGTATTCGAATATTTAATGAATATCTTATCGTATTTGCAACGACTATAAGTTGCGTATTCAATACGATTTACATTTACTTATCGCATTCGATACATTCGAGTTCGATGCCAGGCGGCATGCACCCGCGACCACTGACGCGCACCGCTTATGCTCGAACCCCTCTCTGGCCACTGGCCGCGCACGCTTTCTCCATGCCCTCCAACGACACCGCGCGCGGCCTTCGCGCGCTGATCTTCGCCTTCACGCTCAGCCAGTTCTTCCGCACCTGCCTCGCGGTCATCGCACCGGAGCTGCAGCACGACCTGGCCTTGTCGCCCGCCGGTTTCGGCACGCTGTCGTCGTGCTTCTTCCTGGCCTTCGCCGTCGCGCAGATCCCGATCGGCATCGCCTTCGACCGCTACGGCGTCGGCCGCCCGACCCGCCTGCTGACCAGCGTGGGCGTGCTGGCCGCCCTGCTCTTCGTGGTGGCGCCCAACGGTGCGACGGCCATGGTGGCGCAGGCCGGGCTCGGCCTGGCCTGCGCGCCGGTCTTCATGGGCTTGATGCACTACGCGTCGGAGCACCTGCCGGTGCACCGCTACGCCACGGTGGTGGGCCGGGCCAATGCAATCTCGATGGTCGGCGCGCTGTGCGCCACCGCGCCGCTGGGCTGGGCGGCGCACCGCTTCGGCTGGCGCACGGCGATGGGTGTGGCCGCGGTCTTCATGCTGCTGGCCTGCATCGGCGTGTGGCGCCACGTGCACGACGAAGGCCATGCCGACGCGCAGCAGGAACGGCTGGGCGACCTGTTCACCGGCAGCGCGCGGCTGCTGACGGTGCCCGCGATGTGGACGCTCATCCCCCTGTGCGTCGCGCTGGCGGCCGGCACCACCTTCCGCAACGCCTGGGGCGGCCCCTACCTGGCGCAGGTGTATGGGCTGGGCGCCGACGCGCGCGGCCTGGCGCTGGCCTTCGTCAGCCTGGGCGGCTTCGCCACCGCCCTGCTGCTGCCGGTGCTGGTGCGGCGCCACACGCTCAAGACCACGGTGATCGGGTGGGGCCTGATGTCGCTGGTCGGCGGCCTGGTGCTGTCGGCCGCGCCCGACGTCGGCCTGCTGCCGGGCGTGCTGCTGCTGACGCTGCTCGCCACCTTCGGCATGTGCCACCCACTGGTCATGGCGCACGGCCGCGGCCTGGTGCCGCAGGCGCTGCGCGGGCGCGGCCTGGGCGTGCTCAACACCTTCGTCTTCCTCGGTTCGGGGCTCACGTCCTCGGCCTTCGGGCTGATCGCCGACGCCGGCCAGCGCAGCGGCGCGGGCGCCCCGGCCGCGTACACCGGCATCTTCCTGTGCGCATCGGCGCTGGTGGTGCTCGGCACGGCGGTGTACTGGTTCAGCCCGCGGCCGGCGCCGCACTGAGCCGCCGACTCGCTTGCTTTCCTACGCCGGTACGCGACATGGGCGTGCGCGGGCGCCCTGCCACGCTCCCGACCATGGCGTTCTCCTCACTGAGCACGGAGACCCCATGAAACACCTTCTCCTCGCCGCCGCCGTCGGCCTCACCGCATTGGCGCTCGTCGCCTGCGAGCCCACGCCGAAACCACCGAAGGCCCGTGCGATTGCCGCCGTCATGGTCTGATGCAGAACAAGGCCCTCATCGTCGGCGTCAGCGGTGTCATCGGCAATGCACTGTCGGAGCATCTGCTCGGCAAGGGCTGGTCCGTCCGCGGCCTGTCTCGCGGGCGCACCGCCGTCGCGTCGGGCTGCGTCCCCCTCGTCGCCGACCTCACGAACCCGGCGCAACTGCGCGACGTGCTGCACGGCCTCGACGTCAGCCATGTGTTCTTCGCCGCCTGGTCGCGCCAGGCCAACGAGAAGGAGAACATCCGCGTGAACGGCGCCATCGTGCGCAACGTACTCGATGCCGTCGGGCCGTCGCTGCGTGGTGGCCATGCAGCGCTTGTCACCGGCTTGAAGCACTATCTCGGCCCCTTCGAAGCGTATGCGACCGGCGCCGTGCCCATGACGCCCTTCCGCGAGGAACAGGGCCGCCAGGCGGTCGACAACTTCTATTACGAGCAGGAAGACCGCCTGTTCGAAGCCGCCGAGCGCCATGGTTTCAGCTGGAGCGTGCACCGGCCGCACACCATCATCGGCTTCGCCGTGGGCAACGCGATGAACATGGGTGTGACGCTCGCCGTGTACGCGACGCTTTGCAAGGAAACCGGCCAGCCCTTCGTGTTCCCCGGCTCGGCCGCGCAATGGAACAGCCTCACCGACATGACCGACGCGCGGCTGCTGGCGCGCCACCTCGAATGGGCGTCGACGAACCAAGGCGGCAGGAACGAGGACTTCAATGTCGTCAATGGCGACGTCTTCCGCTGGAAGTGGCTGTGGCCGCGCCTGGCCGCGTACTTCGGCATCGAGGTCGCGCCCTTCGACGGCACGACACGGCCGCTGGCCGACCGCATGGCGGATGCGCCCGCGCAGTGGGCCGACCTCGCCGCGAAGCACCAACTGAGCGAGCCGAACATCGACAAGCTCGCCTCCTGGTGGCACACCGATGCCGACCTCGGCCGGCCGATGGAAGTGCTGGCCGACATGACGAAGAGCCGCCAAGCCGGCTTCCTCGACTTCCAGAGCACGCCGGACGCGTTCGTCGACCTGTTCGAGCGGCTCGAGGCCGAACGGATCATTCCGAAGCGCTGAGCGCCTGCGCCACGGCGCTGTCAAGGAAGCGCAGCGACGGGTCGAGCGCCAGCGCACGACGCGCCGCCTGCGTCTCGGCCGCATCGAGCGGCACCAGCAGCGTGATCTCGCCCGCGATGCTGGTCGCGACCGGCACGCCGTCGCGCCACAGCACGCGCGAGCCGGCCACGCGCGGCACCTTGGGGCCGGTGACGATCGTGCCCAGCAGGTTCGCCGGGTCGCTGGCGGCCAACGCGATGAAGGCACCGTCGTGCGCTTCGCGCCGGACACGGCGCATCGACGCCACCGCCTCGGGCAGCGCGAACTGCTCGCCCGACACGCCCGCGATGAAGCGCCCACCGCGTATCTCGCCACGCGCCTCCAGCTTTCGGCACACGCGCACCAGGTCGCGCCACGGCGGCAGCCACGCGGACTCGCGCTCCAGCAGGCGCCAGCAGATCACGCCGTAGCGGCGCAGCAGCACATGCACGACCTGTTCAATGGCTTCGGCAGAGCCCGGGTTGGCCGATTCACTCGCCGAAGGCGGACGCACCAATGTCCAGCGCCCCGCGTCTTCGATGCCGAACAGCGGCACGCGACGGCGCCGCCGTGTGTCGGCCGACGCGCGCTTCGACGCCGGCACCAGCAAGGCGCGCAGGCCGGCGTAGCTGTCGCAGCGCACGCGCCCCTTCGCGACCAGTTCGGTCAGCGCCTCCTCGATCTCGACCGGCAGCAGCCGCGTGCCACCGGCGATCTCGTCGAAGAAGCAGGCGCCGTGCTGCTTCAGGTGTTCGGCCACGCGGGATGCACGCGAGCCCAGGTTGTCGTCACTTCCTGACTCGGATGACGGCGCAGGTGCCAGCGCCGTCCACAGCGCGGCGCTGCGGCGCGGCAGCAGCACGACCGGCGTGGCGTGCAGCGAGCCGCTGCCGGCGCCCTTGCGCCCTTCCACCGATGCGGCGTTCGGCCGCAGCCGCGTCCACAGCACCCGCCCGGCCGTGCACAGGTCGTCGAGCCACGCGCCCGCGTAGTCGGTCACGCGCGCGGGCAGCACCTCGGCTTCCCACATCGGCGCGGGCGCCTCGTAGCCTTCGAGCTGCGACAGCACGCCCGACAACGCCTCCGGCCCGCTCACGCGCGACGCGGCGCCGACGTGTTGCCACTCGAACAGAAAGCGCGCGAAGTCCCGCGGCTCCACCGGCTCGATCTCGCGGCGCAGGCGCTTGAGCGTGTAGCGGTGGATGCGCGCGAGCAAATGGCGCTCGCACCATTCGACGTGTTCGGTGCCCGGCGTGAAGCGGCCCTGCAGCACGCTGCCTTCGGCCTGCAGCGCGAGCAAGGCGGCGTCGACATCGGCGACCGGCAGGAACAAAGGCGATGCCAGTTGCGCGACGGTGACCGGCCCGAGCCCGCCCAGGCGTGAGCGCAGCAGCTCGCGCAGCGCGGCATCGCGGTCGTCGGGCCGCTCGGCATCGTCGGGGGCGGTGATGGCGGGCTGCATCGGCGCATCGGGCGCGATCGCCTGCAGCAGCGGCAGGCGCTCGGCAGAGACCCACAGGCCGCGCGCGGTGCGGCCCTTGCCGTCGATCAGCAGGCGCGTCGCGCGCCCCGCCTTCGCCAGCGCCGTCAGCCACTTCTTCCAATCTGCCTGCGCAGCCACCTCGTCGTCGCTCACCGCGCCGAGCATGCCCAGCGCCTCGTGCATCTCGTCGGCGCTGCGTGGCTGCGGCCACGCTTCATCACGCACGCTCGCGATCGCGTCGGCGTCGAGCTGGCCGACGTCGTCGGCACTCTCGGGTTCGGTGTAGCGGCGGTTCTGCACGGCCAGCGTGCGGCGCTCTTCCAGCGGCGCGTCGTCGAGAAACGCGTAGGGCCGCGCGTTGAGCGCTTCCATCGCCAGCGGCGACGGCCCGGGCAGGTCGCGCGCCAGCACGCGCACCTCGCCGGACTCCATGCGCCGCAGCAGCGCGAGCCAGCCGTCGGCGTCCATCGCGTCGTGCAGGCAGTCGTCCATCGTCTGCGCGACCAACGGATGCTCGGGCACCTCGCGCTCGCCGACGATGTTCTCGAGGCACGCGACCTGGTCGGGGAACACCGCGGCCAGCAGGTCTTCGGCGCGCATGCGCTGCAGCTGGGGCGCCACCTTGCGCCCACCGGTGAAGCGCGGCAGCGCGAGCGCCGTGGTCGCGTTCCAGCGCCATCGCACGCCGAAAAGCGGCGCGTCGAGCAGCGCCTGCACCAACACGTCGAGGGCCGAGTTGGAATGCAGGTAGCGCGCCACCTCGTCGAGCGGAAAGCTGTGGCTGGTCGACAGCGACAGCACGATCGCGTCTTCGGTCGCCGCGGCCTGCAGCTCGAAGTTGAAGGTGCGGCAGAAGCGCTTGCGCAGGGCGAGGCCCCAGGCGCGGTTGAGCCGGCTGCCGTACGGCGAATGGATCACCAGCTGCATGCCGCCGGAGGCGTCGAAGAAGCGCTCCAGGACCAGCGTGTGCTGCGTCGGCAGCGTGCCGAGCACGGAAGCGGCATGCGCGAGGTGCTCGACGATCTGGCGCGCAGCTTCGTCCGTCAGGCCCATCGTCTTTGTCAGCAACGCCATCGCGCCGTCGCGGCCGCTCAGCGCCAGCACCAGCCCCACTTCTTCGCGCAGCCGCGACACGCCGAAGGACAGCTCGTCCGTCCGCCCCGGCGCCTCGCCGAGCCAGAAGGGAATGTTGGGCGCGGCGCCCTGCGCGTCTTCGACCCGCACGCGGCCGGACTCGATCTTCAGGATGCGGTAGCTCGTGTTGCCCAGCTGGAACACGTCGCCCGCCAGGCTCTCGACCGCGAAATCTTCGTTGACCGTGCCGATCTTGTCGGCCTGCGGCTCCAGCATGACCGTGTAGTCGCCCGTCTCGGGGATCGTGCCGCCGGAGGTCAGCGCGGTCAGACGCGCGCCCTTGCGCTCGCGCAGCAGGTGGTTCACCGCGTCGCGATGCACATAGCCGGCGCGCTGGCCCTGCCGCGTGGTGAAGCCTTCCGACACCATCCGCACCACTTCCATGAAGCGCGCGTGCGTCAGTTGCGCATAGGGCCAGGCGCGGCGCACCAGCGCGAAGAGATCGTCTTCGTGCCATTCGCGACACGCCGTCTCGGCCACGATCTGCTGGGCCAGCACGTCGAGCGGCGCCGGCAGCACGCGCAGCGCGTCGAGCTCGCCGCGGCGGATGCAGTCGAGCAGCGCGGCGCATTCGACCAGCTCGTCGCGCGACTGCGGAAAGAGCCGCGCCTTCGGCACGCCGCCCACCGCGTGACCCGAGCGCCCGGCCCGCTGCAGGAAGGTCGCGATGGAGCGCGGCGAGCCGAGCTGGCAGACCAGGTCGACGTCGCCGATGTCCAGCCCCAGCTCCAGCGAGGCGGTCGCGACCAGCACCTTGAGCTCGCCCCGCTTGAGCCGCTGCTCGGCGTCGAGCCGCGTCTCTTTGGAGAGGCTGCCGTGGTGCGCCGCCACCGCGTCCTTGCCGAGGATGTCGCCCAGATGCCGCGCCGCGCGCTCGGCCATGCGGCGCGTGTTGACGAACACCAGCGTCGTCTTGTGCAGCCACACGAGTTCGGCCACCCGCGCATACACCTGCGTCCATTGCTCGTTCGACATCACCGCCGCCAGCGGCGTCGGCGGCAGTTCCAGCGCCAGGTCGCGCTGCTTGGCGTAGCCGATGTCGACGATGGCGCAGTCGGCCGTGCCGTCGTCCTTCACCGCGCCCGCGCCGACCAGGAAGCGCGCCACCTCGTCGATCGGCTTCTGCGTGGCCGAAAGGCCGATGCGCACCGGCCGCGCGCCGCCCTCTTCCATGCACAGCGCCTGCAGCCGCTCCAGCGAAAGCGCCAGGTGGCTGCCGCGCTTGCTCGCGGCGATGGCGTGGATCTCGTCGACGATCACGCTGCGCACCGTCGCGAGCATCTTGCGGCCCGACGCCGAGCCCAGCAGCACGTAGAGCGATTCCGGCGTCGTCACCAGGATGTGCGGCGGCCGGCGCAGGCTCTGCTGCCGCTCCCGCTGCGGCGTGTCGCCCGTGCGCACCGCCGTGCGGATGTCGACATCGGGCAACCCCAGCGCTGCCAACTCCGCCCGAATGCCGGCCAGCGGCGCGTCGAGGTTCAGGCGGATGTCGTTGGAGAGCGCCTTGAGCGGCGAGACGTAGACGACCGCCGTTTCATCCGGCAGGCCACCCGGCGCGAGGCCCCGCACGACCAGATCGTCAAGCGCGGCGAGGAAGGCGGTGAGCGTCTTGCCCGAGCCGGTGGGCGCGGCGACGAGGGTGTCGCGGCGGGCGCGGATGGTCGGCCACGCGGCGGATTGGGCGGGTGTGGGGGCGGGGAAGGCTCGGGAGAACCAAGCAGTTACAGCGGGGTGAAAGGAGTCGGGGAGCACGAGCTCATCACATCAGGGCAGGGTGTTGGAATGTCAAGTTCGCAATACTTACGACGGAGGCTGGTGCAGCTCGGCCTCAACAGGCTCAAGGTAATCTAGCAAAGCCGACGGTCCGCGATTTACGTACTTATCCCAGAACATGTCCGGCTGCCGGTATCTAAGCCCCGCAAAGATAAACGCAGACGGATCTACTGCTACATCCATGGAATTGTGTTGAGGGTGAGCCTCGCGAAACGCGCAGTAGTAGGCGACACGCGGCTCCACATTCACATACCGGACAGGTAAACCTAATGCAGACATGTGCCCAAAGTGATCATCGTAAAGGATGGCTAACGAAGACAGCCCCGTCCGCGAGTACGAGCCACTTCGCAAAACCAGTCGATCGATCGTTTCAGCATCGAGGCGAGAACCGCGACGGCGAACCATGGCGAACAACTGGTCAGCAATAACGTTCCCCTCATGCGAGCCACGAAGACGGTTGCCAAGCTTTACTGCTTCGTCGATGACCTCGTTCAAGCCGGCCTGACCTAGGCCGTCCGCACATGATGCAAGAGCACCCGCCAAGACAAGCATCATCTCCCTATCTCCGATGGACGTAGCTGCGTGCAGCGCATCGCGCAAACTAAGCGCAAGCTGCGAGCTGCCCTCCCAGCGGGCGATCTTCTTCAACTCTCCATCGAGTCCAGCCCTGACGGTTTGCGCCTCGGACACCCATTCGGTCCACGTCGTCTGATCGGTCAACAAGGGGTTGCTGTTAGCTCTTTGCGCAAGCAGCCAGTCCTGCAGCCAAAGGTACCACGCCTCCTTCGAGGTGATATCGACCAGAATCAAGATGAGCGGGTAACGGCAAGCTTCAGCGTATTCAAGGTACTTCCGCTCAATGGTGAATTTGATCGCATCATTACGTCGTTCGACCCGGTCCGACGATTTGATCTGGACTTTTAAGATGTCTCCAGACAAGCCAAGTTCAGTGACCTCAAATTCGGCGTCGATACCAAAGTCTTCGCTTAACTCCCGGGACAGCCAGGGGGGGTGCTCTTCCACATGCGCTAGCAGCCACTTGTGCCCACGGGAGCCCGTCTTCTGACTCAATGTTCTATTCGCCATCTTGAGACTTTAGCGCAATAGCTATGAAGCAGGCCGCGCCCTGATGTCTAGCGGCAGCTTGCCGAGTCGAGTGAAACCCCTTCTGCATATGCATTCCCATTGCTTCGACCCAACTCAGTTTACCGATGGCAACGATCACGGTGTACCCTTCTGGCCATATGACACGACCAATGCGCTGTCTTTTTTGTCGAATGGATTCGACCGCTTCGCGGAGCGTTGAACACATCATTCCGGAAAGCCTGTGGAACACCCGGCACATCCTTCCGAGGGGTGTGGTCTGCGACGCCTGCAACAACTATTTCGCTCGCG
The DNA here is from genome assembly GCF_051216635.1 of Variovorax sucrosi. NCBI lineage: Bacteria > Pseudomonadati > Pseudomonadota > Betaproteobacteria > Burkholderiales > Comamonadaceae > Variovorax > Variovorax sucrosi. Next base: position 279,743 of record NZ_JBPJZU010000002.1, read on the forward strand.
AGATTGAAAAGCCATTCCTCGATTCACCAGCAATCTCCCGACTAAGATTTCTCCAAGCGATACCGAACAAGCGCGGACGCGTGCCGTCGAGCAACGCCATTTTGCTACCCGGAGTCCCCGTTGTCCTGCATCGCCACGCCCCCGCCCCTCACCTTATCTCTATGGATGTTCCCGCGGAAGCCTTCAATCACATCCTTAGCAACCGAACGAACGCACTGCTGCTTCCAGTCGATGCCTTACCTCCCAACGATCGAGTCGTCGCACGTTTCCTAGCAAAGATGGCAGTGGAGGCCATGGCCTATAAACTGCGTGAGCACCGGGAAGGAATGTCGTATCTTGTGGATGAGCCCCAGCTTGATCCGCTTCGAAACTTTGTGCGTCGAGGCGTGCCACAGGAATGGCCGTACCATGCTCGCCGCATCTACGATCCCGACAGGCCCATATTAGATTCCGACGGGCGCGTCGAGCAGACCGTGCACGAATTCGACTTTCTAGTGACGAAGAACCAGGAGTGGTACTTCGTTTTCGCCTTATTCGGCCTTGAACTAACTATCAACCTTGGCGGCCCGGAGATAGATGGGTATATGGCTTGGCTTGAAGAAAATGAGGGGAAAAGTCCGCTCTACTCAGGAAAGAACGGATCATGAAAAAGTGAAACTGCAGGTACGCACGATATACGTCACAGTCGTACATTTTTATCGATTCTGTGCTCATGGATGCCCTTCAAAACCATCACCCCATCCAGCGGCTCGCCAACAACCCTAGCATGTTAGGCCGCGAAGGCCCGTAGACAGAGGCCAACTCTCAACCTTCTTGTGGAATAAAGCTGTGGCGAAGCAACTGACACTGCTATTGGATACCAATGTCTTGATCCCGCTTCAGGACTCGTATTTGGCCCTGAGCGACAGTCTGGCGAGTTTTCACCGGCTTGCGCTAATGGGCGGCCATCAGTTGGTTTACCACCCCGCCAGCTTGGCCGACTTTGAGCGGGACTTGGACCTTAAACGTCGCGCCCGAAACTTGCAGCATGTAAGGCGCTATCCGGCGCTTGAGAACCCCGCCAAAAGCCCGTGGAACACGGCTTTGACGGGACAAAACGACGTATGCGACAACGAGATCCTGTACGCGCTTCACTGCGATGCCGCGCACGGCTTGGTTACGGAAGACCGAGGACTTCTGGCCAAGGCGCGGGCAAGGGGTCTTGCGGCCCGTACGTACACGATTCAAACGGCTGAGGATTGGCTGCGTCGTCTGCACCAACCGCATGATGTTTCGCTACCAAATATCCTCGACGCTCCGTTGCACAGTTTGACGCCAGAGTTGGCCGATACCTTCTTCGGAAGCTTGCGCGAGGCCTACAGCCCGTTCGATGAATGGTTCCGCACAAAGGCGCGAGAGGGTAGGAAGGCATGGACTTACCGAGACGAGCAAGGCGTGCTCAGCGCCATCTGCGTATATGCCATGCAGTCCGACGAACGGATCACCGACGACGGTCAGCAGTTAGCAGGCAGAGCGTTGAAGCTGTGCACCTTCAAGGTTGGTGAGAGCGTGCGAGGTCGAAAAATTGGTGAGTTATTTCTCAAAGCCGCTTTCCGCTACGCAACCGAGAACGCCTGCGAGCATGTTTTCATCCATGCGGATGTCGACAAGCACGGGTACCTCGTCAACCTCTTGGTCGACTTCGGGTTCGATGATCGCGGTAAGTATGGCAAGGACCGGGTCTTTGTAAAGACCCACCCTCAGGATGCGCCGCCCGCGACTGACATCGCTCCGTTCGACTATGTACAGCGCTTCTATCCCCACTACATTACCGGTGCTCAGGTTCGGAAGTTCCTGGTCCCGATCCAGAGTGGCTTCCATCAGATTCTTTTCCCTGATTACCAGGGCGCCCAGACATTGCTGTTTCTCCCAGGTGGCAATATCGGCAACGCCATCAAGCTGGCCTACCTGTGCCACGCGGCGACTAAGGAAATCCGCGCCGGAGACGTCTTGGTCTTCTACCGGACCGGAGACGAACGGAGTGTGACCTCGCTCGGCGTCGTCGAGCAGTTCGAGGTGATGGACGACGCGGCGAAAATCGCGAGTCTTGTTCGTCGGCGTACGGTCTACAGCATCGAAGATATCGAATCGATGGCCGCACAACCCACCAAGGTGATCCTATTCCGGCTCATCGAGCATCTACCCCAGCCGGTGTCCTATCAACGCCTGCAAGCTGAGCGCGTCGTCACAGGTCCCATCCAGTCCATAACTAAAATTTCAGATGCTTCGTTTTCAAGAGTGCTTAGAGCTGCAGGGCGCTAAGGCAGTTCTGCTGTCGGTAAGGCCTCGATTCGCCGATCAAATCATGGCAGGTACAAAACGCGTTGAGTTCCGCAGGTCATGGGCTAAAGAGCCCGTCGGGTTGCTGGTCATCTACTCATCTTCGCCAGTCCAGAAAGTTGTCGGCATGATCGAGGTCAAAAAAGTTGTCGTCGACTCCCCGGCCAAGATTTGGACAGTGTGCAAGCCTCAAGGGCCCGGCCTTACTCGGAAGGCTCTAATGGAGTACTTTGTGGGAAAGCAAAGAGCCTATGGTGTGCTGCTTGGTCAGATCAACGCCCCGGCGCAGGCGATCACTCCGAAGTCGGTTTTCAGAGACTTTCGACCGCCGCAGTCATTCCGATATCTCAGCCACGCTGAGCTGCGCAGCCTGGGTAAGAGGTTTGGACTTATGGGGGCCTCCGCATGACGGTCTTTATCGGCGGCGTTCATGGAGCCGGCAAGACTTACGTTGGTAAGCCGGCAGGCGAGCGCTTGGGATTGCACTACGCAAGCGCCAGCCAGCTGATTCGCGAGGAACGCGGGCGAGCATCGTGGGGAATCGAGAAAGTCGTTTCCGAAGTCGAGTCGAACCAAAAGGCCCTGATTGCGGCGACGCAGCGGCTTCATGTAAGCGGCAAGTCGCTGTTACTGGATGGTCACTTCGTTCTTCGCATCGCGCCCGATCGGCACGAGCCAATTCCGATTGAGGTCTTCGGCGCACTGCGTTTCTTCGCCATCATCTTGGTCCATTGCCCTATTGGCATTCTTTCTGCGCGCTTGCTTGAGCGAGGAGACTCCAGCTGGAACCAGGATGAACTGATTCGATTCAGCAAGGCGGAGTTCGATCACGGCTCGAAAGTGGCGACGACGCTTCGCATTCCCTTCGTGCCGCTAGAAACACCTAGCCCCGAACAACTCGAATCCTGCCTTCGACGACTGTTGGTCGACCGCGCAGCGTCGCAAGCTGAACGGGGACTCTAGCCAGGCCGATCATCACCCGTCTGGTGGGTCGATGGCCCGGAATCCGGGATGACCCTCGGAGACGAGCGGACTCAGGTGCAACATCGCCACCGGCTCCCATGCAGAACCAACGCGCAGAAAAGCTCGGTGCATTGCGCACCGGGCTCGTTTGAAAGTGCCAGAGAATCAGGCGACGTCGAACCGATCCAACTCCATCACCTTGACCCAAGCCGCCACGAAGTCATCCACGAACTTCGCTTGGCTGTCCACGCTGCCGTAGACCTCGGCGATCGCCCGCAGTTGCGCGTTCGATCCGAACACCAAGTCGGCGCGCGTGCCGGTCCACTTCAGTTCGCCGGTCTCGCGATCACGCCCTTCAAACTGCTCGCCGGCGCCGTCGACCGACTTCCATTCCGTGCCCATGTCGAGCAGGTTGACGAAGAAGTCGTTGCTCAGCGCGCCCGGCTGTTGCGTGAACACGCCGTGTTGGCTTTGCGCGGTGTTCGCGCCCAGCACGCGCAGGCCGCCGACCAGCACGGTCATCTCCGGGGCAGTCAGCGTGAGCAGTTGCGCCCTGTCGATGAGCAATGCCTCGGCCGGCACGGCGAAGCGCGCCTTGGTGTAGTTGCGGAAGCCGTCCGCGGCCGGCTCCAGCGGCACGAAGGAATGCACGTCGGTCTGTTCCTGCGACGCGTCGGCGCGGCCCGGGGTAAAGGGCACCTGAATGTCGCGGCCGGCGTCGCGCGCCGCCTGCTCCACACCGGCGCCACCGGCCAGCACGATGAGGTCGGCGAGCGAGATCTTCTTGCCGCCGGTCTGCGCCGCGTTGAATTCACCGGCGATGCCTTCGAGCACCGACAGCACCTTCGCCAGTTGTTCGGGCTCGTTGACGGCCCAGTCCTTCTGCGGCGCGAGGCGGATGCGCGCGCCGTTGGCGCCGCCGCGCTTGTCGGAGCCGCGGAAGGTCGATGCCGACGCCCAGGCGGTCGACACCAGCTGCGCCGGCGTCAGGCCCGAGGCCATCACCTTCTTCGTCAGCGCGGCGACGTCCTGCGCGTCGACCAGCGCATGGTCGACCGCGGGGATCGGGTCTTGCCAGATCAGTTCTTCGGCCGGCACTTCGGGGCCGAGGTAGCGCACGCGCGGGCCCATGTCGCGGTGGGTCAGCTTGAACCAGGCGCGGGCGAAGGCGTCGGCGAACTGGTCGGGGTGTTCCATGAAGCGGCGCGAGATCTTCTCGTAGGCCGGGTCGAAGCGCAGCGCCAGGTCGGTGGTGAGCATGGTGGGCAGCAGCTTCTTCGATGCGTCGAAGGCATGTGGAATGGTGGCGCCGGCGCCCTTGGCCACCCACTGGTGTGCGCCGGCCGGGCTCTTGGTCAGTTCCCACTCGTAGCCGAACAGGTTCCAGAAGAAGTTGGTGCTCCATTGGGTGGGCGTGCTCGTCCAGGTGACTTCGAGGCCGCTGGTGATGGTGTCGGCGCCCTTGCCGCTGCCGAAGCTGTTCTTCCAGCCCAGGCCCTGGTCCTCGATGCCGGCGCCTTCGGGCTCGTGCTTCACATTGTCGGCCGGGCCGGCGCCGTGCGTCTTGCCGAAGGTGTGGCCGCCGGCGATGAGGGCCACGGTTTCTTCGTCGTCCATCGCCATGCGGGCGAAGGTGTCGCGGATGTCGCGGGCCGAGGCGATGGGGTCGGGCTTGCCGTCCGGGCCTTCGGGGTTGACGTAGATCAGGCCCATCTGCACGGCGGCCAGCGGGTTCTCCAGGTCGCGCGAGTGAGGCACCTTGCTGTCGTCGTCCTTCACGAGCACGCCGTGGTCCTTGTCGACGCCGGGCGAGCCTTGCGAATAGCGCACGTCGCCGCCGAGCCACTTGGTCTCGCGGCCCCAGTACACGTCCTGGTCGGGTTCCCACACGTCGGCGCGGCCACCAGCGAAGCCGAAGGTCTTGAAGCCCATGGTTTCGAGGGCGACGTTGCCGGTGAGGATCATCAGGTCGGCCCACGAGATCTTGCGGCCGTACTTCTGCTTGATCGGCCACAGCAGGCGGCGCGCCTTGTCGAGGCTCACGTTGTCGGGCCAGCTGTTGAGCGGCGCGAAGCGTTGCTGCCCGCGCCCTGCCCCGCCCCGGCCGTCACCGATGCGGTAGGTGCCGGCGCTGTGCCAGGCCATGCGGACGAAGAGCGGGCCGTAGTGGCCGAAGTCGGCCGGCCACCAGTCTTGCGAGTCGGTCATCAACGCGGCGAGGTCCGCCTTCACGGCGGCGAGGTCGAGGCGCTTGAACTCGGCGGCGTAGTCGAAGGCGTCGCCCATGGGGTCGGACTTGGACGAGTGCTGATGCAGCAGATCCACACGCAGTTGCTGGGGCCACCAGTCGGTGTTCTTGGTGCCGGCGCCGGTGGCCTGGCTGAACGGGCACTTCGCTGCGGTCTGTTGACTGTCCATGGGGGAGATCCTGTTCTTTGCGGATGAGTTGGAAGGCCAATTCTGTTGCAGAGGCGCCGCCGAGGCGAATAGGCACTTTGCATGCCGACGATAGGGCGAGGGGCCTCGCGCCCGCAAGGCTCAAAGGGTAGAGGTCGTCGAGGCTCGGGCGCCTGGGAGGTGGGCGGCAGCGTCCGGCATCGGGCCGACGTAGCGCCCGCGCGGACGAATGACCTGCGCCACGCCAAGCTGCTCCAGGCTGTGCGCCAGCAGCCCGACGCTGCGTGCGGTGGCGAACAGGCCGAAGGCCGCATCGGCGGGCAAGCGGTAGTGCGCCACCAGCGCGGCCAGGGCCACGTCGATGTTGGGCTGCAGGCCGGTCAGCGCCGTCACTTTCTGGATGAAGCGCGCAATGGCCTTGGGCGGCTCGAACAAGGCCAGCAGCGCCGCCGCGCGCGGATCGCCATCGGGATAGAGGTGATGGCCGAAGCCCGCGAAGGGCGAGCCGGTCGACAGGTAGTGCGCCACCACCTTGTCGTCGCCCAGCCGCTCGACCTCGCTGAACAGCGCCTGCACGCGGCCCGAGGCATCGCCGTGCAGGGGCCCCGACAGCGTGGTCAGCCCGGCCAGCAGACAGGCCGGCAGCGATGCGCCGGTCGATGCGCTGATGCGGGCGACGAAGGCCGAACTGGTGAGTTCATGGTCGGCCAGCAGCACCATCGCCATGCGCAGCAGCTCGGCCACCTCGGGCGCTTGCTTCCACCCTTGCGCAAAGCGCAGATGCAGCGGCTGCTTGCCCGGCCGCGCGCCGAAGGCACTGGCCAGTGGCCCCACCAGGCCCTGAGCCTCGGCATGCAGCACGCGGGTCAGGCGGCCCCGGGTGGAATGCCCTTCGGCCGCCATGCCGGCCAGCACCGTGAAGGCCGCCAGCCGCCCCGGCCCCGGCCCGGGGCCGGTGCCGGATTTGCCCGCCCGCCCCGGCGCGGACGAGGCGGCGGATGAAAAGTCGATCGCCTGCTCGGCCCCCCACAGCAGCCGTGCCGCATCTTCCAGCGTGGCGGTGCGGGCCAGTGCCACCGCATCCTGCCCGCGGTAGTACGGCCGCCCGCGAAAGAAGGCGCACAGGGCGGTGGGAATGCTCGGCTCCGCGCCGAACAGCGTGTTGGCTGCCAGCGTTTCGTGTTTGCGGCCGGCCTGCTTGCGCCGGGCCAGGGCAGCGACGTCTTCGGCGCGGTACAGGCTGCGGCGCGTGTCGGCCGGGTCGGGCATGACTTCGAGCTTGCGGCGGCTCACGTAGGCGTAGACGGTCTGGGGCTGCACCCCGAGAAGGCGGCATGCCTCGTCCATCGAAATCCAGGAAGCCATGGTCGGATGCAAAGAGTTATATGTTGATTTTACACGTCAATATTGACCATTACATCAATCCATTTCTAACATGCGTCCACCCTGACGACAGACCCTCGAAGCCCACCGACATGAAGCCCCGCGTCCTGCAACTCAATCCGATCCTGATCCCCGCGATCAACGACCAGCTCGCCGCGCTCTACACGGTGCACAGGTACTTCGAGACGCCCGACCGCGAGGCCTGGCTGCGCGAGCACGGCGGCGCCATCGATGCGGTGATCACCGGTGGCCACACCGGCATCTCGCAGGCGATGCTGGCGCAGTTGCCGGCGCTCAAGGTCGTGGCCGTCAACGGCGTCGGCACCGACGCGGTCGACCTGGCGTACTGCCGCGAACGCCGCCTGCCGGTGACCGCCACGCTGGGTGCACTGACCGAAGACGTGGCCGACCTCGCGATCGGCCTGCTGATCGCGGCCTGCCGCAACCTGTGCGCCGGCGACCGCTTCGTGCGCGACGGGCAATGGCCGATCCACCCGCAACCCAGCGCCCTGCCGCTGGCGCGCCGCTTCAGCGGCATGCGGGTCGGCATCGTCGGCATGGGGCGCGTCGGGCGCGCGGTCGCGGTGCGGGCAGCGGCCTTCGGCTGCACGATCCGCTACACCGACCTGCGCCGCATGGACGACCTGCCGCACACCTTCGTGCCGGACCTCGCCGAGCTGGCGCGTGACGTCGATGCGCTCGTGCTGTGCGCCGCGGCAGACAAGGCCGAAGGCATCGTCGACGCCCGCGTGCTCGATGCGCTCGGCCCGCGCGGCTTCCTGGTCAACGTTGCGCGCGGTCGGCTGGTCAACGAGGCCGACCTGACCGAGGCGCTGGTCGCCGGACGCATCGCCGGTGCCGGGCTGGACGTGTTCGTCGACGAGCCCCATGTCCCCGCTGCGCTGCGCGAATCGGACCACGTCACGCTCCAGGCCCACCGCGCCAGCGCCACCTGGGAGACCCGCACCGCGATGGGTCAGATGGTGCTCGACAGCATCGCCCAGGCGCTGGCCGGCGAACGCCCGGCGATGAGCCTGACGACCTGAGCCCACGGCTGCCCCACACCCACCCCCACGCCATGACGGACTTCGTCTTCCCACCCCGCGCGCCGAGCACCCTGCCGGTGGTCGGCAGCGACGCACGCTTTCCCATCGGCCGCGTGTTCTGCATCGGCCGCAACTACCGATGGAGCCCCGACGAGGCGCCGCCGCTGGAGATGCCGGCCTGGTTCATGAAGCCGGCCAACGCAGTGGTGCCGGCGCAAGGAAGCCTGCCCTACCCGCCCGGCACCGACGACTTCTGCCACGAGATCGAACTCGTGGTGGCAATCGGCCGCGGCGGCCGCGACATCGACCCGGCGCAAGCGGAACCGGATCACATCTGGGGCTATGCCGCCGGCCTGGACCTCACGCGGCGCGACCTGCAGCAGCAGGCCAAGCGCGCCGGCGGCCCCTGGGAGCCAGCCAAGGCCTTCGACCACTCGGCGCCGTGCACACCGCTGGTACCGGCCACGGCATGTGGCCACCCCGGGGAAGGCGCGCTGTGGCTGGCGGTCAACGGCATCGATCGGCAGCGTGCCGACCTGGCCGACCTGCTGTGGCCGGTGCCCGCACTGGTGGCGATGCTGTCGCGATCGGTGGCGCTCGCGCCCGGCGACCTGATCTACACCGGCACGCCCGCTGGCGTGGGCGCGCTGCAGCCGGGTGATGTCGTCCGTGGCGGGGTCGCGGGCATCGGCGCGTTCGAAATGACCGTCAGCAGTGCCCCCGTGCATGCATCACGACAAGGAGACACCCTTTGAACGCAAGCACCCCCAAGAAGATCGCGCTGGTCACCGGCGCCGGCAGCGGCATCGGCCGCACCGTGGCGCTCGGCCTGCTGGACGATGGCTGGGCCGTCGTGCTGGCGGGCCGCCGTGTCGAGCCCCTGCAGACCCTGGCGGCCGAGGCCGAAACACGCGGCCAGACGGCCATGGCGGTGCCCACCGACGTGACCGACCCCGACAGCGTGCAGGCGCTGTTCACCGCCATCGAAGGCCGCTTCGGCCGGCTCGACCTGCTGTTCAACAACGCCGGCGTGAACGCGCCCGCGGTGCCGATGGACGAACTGCCGCTGGACAAATGGTTCAGCGTGATCAACACCAACGTGACCGGCGTGTTCCTCTGCGCCCGCGCGGCCTTCGGGCTGATGCGCCGCCAGTCGCCGCAGGGCGGGCGCATCATCAACAACGGCTCGGTCTCGGCGCACACGCCGCGCCCCTTCACCGCGCCCTACACCGCCAGCAAGCATGCGGTGCTGGGCCTGACCAAGGCCCTGGCGCTGGACGGCCGCGCCTTCAACATCGTGGCCAGCCAGATCGACATCGGCAATGCGCTGACCGAACTGTCGGAGCGCATGACGCGCGGCGTGCTGCAGGCCAACGGCACGACCGAACCCGAACCCATGATGGACGCGCGCCACGTGGCCGACGCGGTGCGCCACATCGCCGCGATGCCGCTCGGCGCCAACGTGCTGAACATGACGGTGATGGCCAGCGCCATGCCCTACGTCGGGCGCGGCTGAGCACCCGACCCGCGCCTGCAGGCGCTTCATGACGATCGATCAACAACCAAAGGAGACAAAGATGAAACTCAACCCACTGCTCAAGGCCTTCGCCATCTCGGCCACCCTGGCCGTGCTGCCGCACGCCGCATCGGCACAGGCCTACCCGACCCGTGCCATCAAGATCATCGTGCCGGCCCCGCCGGGCGGTGCCATCGACACCATCGCCCGCGTGGTCGGCGACAAGCTCGCCATCTCGATGGGGCAGCCGGTGGTGGTCGACAACCGGCCCGGCGCGTCCAACAACCTCGGCACCGACGTGCTCGCCAAGTCGGTGCCCGACGGCTACACCATCGGCATCGTCGGCGGCAGCCACAACACCAACAAGTTCCTGTTCAAGAACCTGGGCTGGGACCCGGAAAAGAGCTTCGAGCCGATCGTCTACACCCACGAGGTGCCGCTGGTGTTCGCGATCTACCCGCAGATTCCGGCCAAGACGCTGCCCGAGTTCATCGCCTGGATGAAGGCCAACCCCGACCAGTCCAAGGTCGCCACGTCCGGCCGCGGCAGCGCGCAGGAGATGGCCGCCGAGATGTTCCGAATGGCCAGCGGCGCACCGATGCTGCTGGTGCCCTACAAGGGATCTTCCGCCGCGCACCCGGACCTGCTGGCCGGGCGCACCGCGCTCTACATCGACACCATCAGCGCCATCCAGTCGCAGGCCAAGGCCGGCAACGTGCGCGCCATCGCGGTGTCGACGCGCAAGCGGGCCTCGTCTTTGCCCGACGTGCCGACCGCCGACGAACAGGGCCTGAAGGGCTACGACGCCAACACCAACGGCGGTTTCCTGGCGCCGGCCGGCACGCCCAAGGCCATCATCGACAAGCTCAACGCCGAGATCAACGCGGCGCTGAAGCTGCCCGATGTGCGCACCAAGCTGGAGGCGGCCGGCATCGAGATCCAGGGCGGCACGCCACAGGCCTATGCCGCGCTGATCAAGTCGGACATCGCCAAGTGGGGCAAGGTCGTCAAGGACGCGGGCATCGCGGCGGAGTGATGGCGCGGCCTCGGGGCGCGTCCGCCCCCAGGGGCTCGCGGCGAGGCGGCAAAATCAAGGGGTGCATGGCTTCCCATGCCCGTCCACCACCGGAACACCCCATGACGCCTTTCTCTTCGCGCCCGCGCCGGCTGCTCACCCGCCGCATCGCCACCCTTGCCGCCGTGGCCGGCATCGTCGCCACCGCCCTGCCGGGCGCACATGCACAAGCAAAGCCGCAGCTCGACGGCCCGCTGCACATCGTGGTCGGCTACGCGCCCGGTGGCGCCACCGACCGGGTGGCGCGCATCGTCGGCGACAAGCTCGCCACGCGCCTGGGCGTGCCGGTGGTGGTCGACAACAAGGCCGGCGCCGGTGGCCGGCTCGCGGCCCAGCAAGTGAAGGCCACCCCGGCCAACCAGAACGTGCTGATGCTGGCCAACCCGGCGGTGATGATCGTCGCGCCGCTGGTCTTCAAGGACAACAGCTACGACCCGGAGCGCGACTTCGTGCCCGTCTCGCATGTCAACAACTACGACTTCGCACTCGCCGTGTCGCCCTCGCTGCCGGTGCGCGAACTGAGCCACCTGCTGGCCTGGATGCGCGCCAACCCGACGCAGGCCAACGTCGGCGTGCCGGCCACCGGCAGCCTGCCGCATTTCTTCGCGCTGATGGTCGGCGAAAAGGCCGCAGTGCAGACGCAGGTGATCGGCTACCGCGGCTCGGCGCCGCTGCTGAACGACCTGCTCGGCGGCCAGGTGCCGGTGGCGGTCGACACGGCCGACGTGGTGCTGCCGCAGCACGAGGCCGGCAAGCTGCGCATCCTCGCGCTGTCGGGCGCGCAGCGCTCGGCCTTCGCGCCCAAGATCCCGACCTTCAAGGAAGCCGGCCTCGACCTGTCGGCCACCGGTTGGAACACCTTCTTCGCACCGGCCAGCATGCCCAAGGACAAGGTCGAGCGACTGGCCAGTGCCATCCACGCGGTGATGCAGGACCCGGACACGACGCGCCGCTTCAAGGATTCGCTGATGACGCCGGTGGTGAGCACACAGGCGCAGACCGCCGCGATGCTGAAGGCCTACCGCGCGCAGTGGGCGCCGGTGGTGCAGAAGTCCGGCTACCAGCCTTGAGGGCGGAGGCAGGATGGCAACGCAATTGAAACGGCCGAACATCGTCTTCATCGTGGCCGACGACCTCGGCCATGCCGACCTCGGCTGCTATGGCGGGCGCGACGCGGTCTTCGGGCCGGTGTCGCCGGTGCTCGATGGCCTCGCAGCCAAGGGGCTGAAGCTGACGCAGGGCTACGCGAACTCGCCGGTGTGCTCGCCCACCCGCTTCGCGATGATCACCGGCCGCTACCAGTACCGCCTGCGCGGCGCGGCCGAGGAACCGATCCGCAGCGACAGTCGCGGCAGCACCGCGCTGGGCCTGCCGCCATCGCACCCCACGCTGCCTTCGCTGCTGCGCGACAGCGGCTACCGCACGGCGCTGATCGGCAAGTGGCACCTGGGCTACCCGCCGCACTTCGGGCCGCTGCGCTCGGGCTACGACGAGTTCTTCGGGCCGCTGTCGGGCGGCGTCGACTACTTCACCCATTGCGATTCGCGCGGCACGCACGACCTGTGGATCGGCGAAGAGGAGGCGCAGGCCGAGGGCTACCTCACCGACCTGCTCTCGCAGCGCGCCGTCGACTACGTCGGCCGCATGGCGCAGCAGCCCGAGGGCGACGCCCGGCCCTTCTTCCTGAGCCTGCACTACACCGCGCCGCACTGGCCGTGGGAGACGCGCGACGACGCGGCCAAGGCGCCCGCGGTGAAGGACAACCTGTTCGACCTGGCCGGCGGCAACATCCATGTGTACCGCCGCATGATCCATCACATGGACGAAGGCATCGGCCGGCTGATGGCGGCGCTCGAGGCGCATGGCATGGCCGACAACACGCTGGTCGTCTTCACCAGCGACAACGGCGGCGAGCGCTTCTCGGACAACTGGCCGCTGGTGGGCGGCAAGATGGACCTGACCGAAGGCGGCATCCGCGTGCCGTGGATCGCGCACTGGCCCGCCGTGATCGCACCGGGCAGCGAGAGCCGGCAGCTGTGCATGACGATGGATTGGTCGGCCACCATGCTCGATGCGGCCGGTGTGTCGGCCGATGCGGCCTACCCGCTCGACGGCGTGTCGCTCATGCCGGTGCTGCGCGATGCGGGCCACAGTTTCGAGCGACCGCTGCACTGGCGCATGAACCACCGTGGCCAGCAGGCGATGCGCGACGGCGAGTGGAAGTACCTGCGCGTGGACGGCAACGACTACCTCTTCGACCTTTCCGCCGACGAGCGCGAGCGCGCCAACCTCGGCAAGAAGGAGCCCGAGCGCCTGGCCCGGATGCGCGCCGCGTGGGAGGCCTGGAGCGCCGGCATGCCGCCGATCCCGGCCGACGCGACGATCAGCCTGGGCTATTCGGCGAAGGACATGCCGCAGCGCTGACGGCGTTCAGGCTCCGGCTCAGCCGATCACCGGCACCGCCGTGCCGCCGGCGGTCGCCGCGACCGTGATCGTGCGGCCCAGCGTGGCGGTGTACGTCGGCTCCTTCACGCTGCTCACGTACACGTACTCGCCCTTCACCTGGGCCGGCGTGACGGTCATCACCAGGTAGCCGCGGCGCGTGGTGTCGCAGTAGCTCACGTCGTCGATCAGCCCCAGCCCGGCACCGATGGCGGCGTTGCCCAGTTGCGGCACCAGCGCGCTGCCGTCGATGGAGCTGGCCAGCGCACCGAGGCCGGCGCCTTCGAAGCCGGACGAACTCACCGAGGTGCCTGCGAATTCGACGCCGACCTTGTCGCCGGCCAGCGTGCTGAGCTGGTTGAACCAGCCGTTGTGCGAATCGCCCGAGAGCGTCACCAGCCGCTTGCCCTGCGTCTTGACGGTCTGCAGGATGGCCTCGCGCTGGGCCGGATAGCCGTCCCACGAATCCAGGCTGTAGGGCAGGCGCGGGTTGGTCACGGGGTCGAGCAACGCAGTCTGCGTGGGCGTGAGCGCGCCCGGTCCGGCGGCGGCGCGGGTGGCCTTCGCCGTGAGGTAGGCAGAGATGGCCGCAGGCGCGGCGGCCGGGCTGGCCAGCACGGTCGAGAGCACCGAGCCCGGCAGCCACATGCGCGCCATGATGGTCTGGTTGCCCAGCAGTTGCCAGGTCGCACTCGACGCCTGCATGCCGCTGGTGAGCCAGTTCTGCTGCTCGGCGCTCATCATCTGGCGCGATGCGTCGGCGCGGATGCCACCGGCGTTGGGCGTGATGCCGGCCAGGTAGCGCGCGATGCCGCCGTCGGCGTCGCCGTAGTTGTCGTACTGGCGGTCCCGGCCTTCGAGGCGGGTGTCGAGCATGTGCAGGGTGAAGATGCGGCCGAAGTCGAAGCGGCGGTAGATCTTCAGCAGGTTGGCCGGATCGGGCGTGCGGATCGGCATCCACTCGTGATAGACCCGGGCCGCAATGTTCTTGCGCGTCACCCAGTCGCCCTGCGTGGCCGGGTTGTGGTTCTCGGCACCGTTCACGTAGCCGTTGTTGGCGATCTCGTGGTCGTCCCACACGGTGATCCACGGCATGCGGGCGTGCGCCGCCTGCAGGGCCAGGTCCGACTTGTACAGCGCATGGCGCGTGCGGTAGTCGTTCATGGTCACGATGTCGTTGGCGGGGCTGGCGATGCGGTTGCCCGGAATGCTGGCGTTGCCGTACTTCTTCGGGTCGGAGCCGTACTCGTAGATGTAGTCGCCCAGGTGCAGCGCGTACTGCGCGTCGGACTTCGCTGCGGCGTCGTAGGCGTGGAAGTAGCCCTCCGAATACAGCGCACAGGAGAACACGGCGAACTTCACCGATGCAACGTCGGCCGCGGGCAGCGTGCGTGTGGTGCCGACCGTCGACGTGGCGCCGGTGGCATCGCGGAAGCGATAGAAGTAGCTGGCGCCGGCCGCGAGCCCGGTCACGTCGACCTTGGCCGTGAAGGAGGCCGCCTCGGTCGCGGCGACCGTGCCGCTTCGCACGATGCTGGCGAAGGCGGCGTCGTTCGCCACGTCCCAGGTCAGCACCACGTCGGCGGTGCTGGCGGGCACCTTGGCGTGGGTCCAGAGGATCACGCGGTCGGTCAACGGATCGCCGCTGGCCACGCCGAAGGCGAAGGCCGCGGGCGTGGGGGCCGGCGGGGCCGGCGCGGGTGCCGGGGCCGTGTCGTTCCCGCCGCCGCCGCAGGCAGCGAGCGAACCGACCGCCGCGAGCGCGACCGCGCTGGACGAAGACTTGACCAGGAAGTCGAGGAAGTCGCGCCGCCGGCGGTTGGCAAGCTCGCGAGGGTCGGTGTCGGGCTGCGGTGCGGGCGGGATGTGGCGGGTTGTCATTCGAATGCTCCGGTGGGGAACTCCGATTGAAGCCAGCGCGCATGACGCGGCCGTGAAATGCGTCACGGTTGCGTCATGCCCCGTCCCTAGCATCCGCCCCATTCAACACTTGAGGAGGCTGCGATGAACATGCACCGAAATCGACTGCGGCTGGCCAGCATTCTTCTGGCCCTGTCAGTGACAGCCTGCGGCGGGGGCGACGACGATGTCGCCGCCACGCCGCCGCCCACCACACCCCCACCCACCACGCCAGCCCCGACGGTGCCGGCCACGATGGCCATCAAGCTGATCGCCTTCAACGACCTGCACGGCAACCTCGAGCCACCGAAGACCTCGATCACCGCGCCCTCTTCCGCTGGGGGCACGGTGGCGGTGCCGGCCGGTGGCGCGGCCTACATGGCGTCGGCCATCGCGTCGCTCCGGGCGAAGAACCCGCACCATGCGGTGGTGTCGGCCGGCGACATGATCGGCGCGTCGCCGATGGTGTCCGCGCTGTTCCTCGACGAGCCGACCATCGAGGCGGTCAACGTGATGAAGATCGACTTCAACGCGGTCGGCAACCACGAGTTCGACAAGGGACAGACCGAGTTGCTGCGGATGAAGAACGGCGGCTGCGCCAAGAACACGGCACTGGAACCGTGCCAGGTGAACAAGGCCTTCCCCGGCGCCAACTTCGGATTCCTCGCGGCCAACACGGTGAAGGCGGACGGCTCGACCCTGTTCCCCGCCACCGGCGTCAAGAGCTTCACACAGGGCGGCGCGACGGTGAGGGTCGGCTTCATCGGCATGACGCTCAAGGGCACGCCGAGCATCGTCACGCCCGCCGGTGTGGCGGGGCTGACGTTCAAGGACGAAGCCGACACGGCCAATGCGTTGATCCCGGGCCTGCGCGCGCAGGGTGCCGATGTGATCGTGGTCGTGGTGCACGAAGGCGCCACCGTCACCACGGGCTACAACGACAAGAGCTGCGCCGGGCTCAGCGGCGACCTGCTGCCCATCCTGAACCGGCTCGATGCGAGCGTCGACGTGGTCATCTCCGGCCACACCCACCGTGCCTACGTCTGCGACTACGCCAAGACCAACGCGGCCAAGCCCTTCCTGCTGACGAGCGCCGGCCAGTACGGCACGCTGGTGACGGACATCAACCTCAGCGTCGACACGGCCACGCGCAAGGTCACGGCCAAGGCGGCCGACAACGTCATCGTGCAGGGCGAGGCCTACACCAGCGGTGCGACCACGGTGGCGCTGACCGACCAGTACCCGCGGTTCGAGAAGAACACCGAGATCGCCGGGCTCATCACGCAATACCTGACGGTGGCCGCACCGCTGGTGCAGCGCGTGGTGGGCAAGCTGAGCGGCCCGGCCACGCGCACCAACGTGCCCTCGCGCGAGAACACCATGGGCAACCTGATCGCCGATGCACAACTGGCCGCTACCGCGCCCGCGGCCAAGGGCGGCGCGCAGATCGCCTTCATGAACCCCGGCGGCGTGCGCGCCGACCTGGTGCCCGCCGCCGACGGCAGCGTGACCTACGGCCAGCTCTTCAGCGTGCAGCCCTTCGGCAACAGCCTGGTGGTGAAGACCATGACCGGCGCGCAGATCCGCGCGCTGCTGGAGCAGCAGTTCAACAGCGGCAGCAACACCGTGGCCGCGCCGCGCGTGCTGCTGCCCTCGGCCGGCTTCAGCTACAGCTACAACCTCGCGGCGGCCGCGGGTTCGCGCATCACGGCCCTGGCGCTCAACGGCGTGCCGCTGGTCGACGCCACGTCCTATCGCGTGACGATGAACAGCTTCCTCGCGACCGGCGGCGACAACTTCACCGTGTTCAACCAGGGCACGAACACCCTGGGCGGCGACCAGGACATCGATGCGCTGGAGGCCTACATCAAGGCCAACGACCCGCTCGCACCGCCGGCGACGACGCGCATCACCGCGCTGTAGTCGGCCCCGCAGCGCACCGCGGCGTGGCAGGGCGGCCACGCCCGAAAGCGCTGTCTGACATGCGAAGCCCGCAAGCGCCGACGCGCGGCCGGCGCCGCCCGGCGACCATGGCGAAAACAACGTGGCGCGTGCGCTCCGTTCGTGCGCGTCGCCCCCTTGCCCATGACTTCGTTCGCCAGCACCACGCGCCGCCATCCCGTCCTGGCCGGGGTCGCGGTCGTGGTGCTTCTCCTCCTGCTGCTGATCGCGCTGTTCGACTGGAATTGGGTGCGCCCCCCGCTGGAGCGCTACATCTCGCAGAAGACGCAGCGGACCTTCCGCATCGACGACCTGCACGTTCGCCTGGGCTTCACGCCGACCATCCGGATGCGCAACCTCTACTTCGGCAATGCCGACTGGTCGAAGGAACCGGCGATGGCGAAGGCCGAGATGGTCGAATTCTCGGTGTCGCTGCGCGACCTGCCCGACAAGATCCTCATTCCCCGGGTGGCGTTGACCAAGCCCGACCTGGTCTTCGAGAAGCTGGCCGACGAGCGCCGCAACTGGGTGCTGGCCGAGCCGACCGACGCCAGGTCGCCCAGCAAGCTGCGCATCAGCACGCTGTCGGTGGACAACGGCCGGCTGCGCTACATCGACCACGGCGAACCCTTCGACCTGGACGTGCAGGCCAGCACCTTCGACCCCAGCAAGGCCGAGAAGGTGAAGGATGCCGACGCCGCGCCGAGCAACGACCGCTACGCCACGCGCTACACCTTCGGCGGCAAGTACCACGGCTCGGCTTTCTCCGGCACGGCGATGACCGGCGAGGTGCTCAGCTTCCAGGAATCCGGCGTGCCCTTTCCGATCCAGGGCGACCTGCGGGCGGGCACCACCCGGGTCCGCGTCGAAGGCACCATCGCCGACGCCGCCGACATCTCGGGCATCGACACGCGGCTGCGCATCGAGGGCCAGACGCTGGCCAACCTCTACCCCTTCCTGCTGCTGCCGCTGCCCGCGTCGCCGCCCTACCAGTTCGAGGGCCGACTGGTGCTCAAGGGCAATCGCTACAGCATTGATGATCTGGCCGGCAAGATCGGCTCGACCGACATCCAGGGCAAGGGCGCTTACGTCGACCGCGAGCCGCGGCCCCTGCTGACGGCCGACCTGCACAGCAAGCGGCTCAAGCTGGCCGATCTCGGCCCGCTGATCGGCGTGCAGACCAAGGCATCGGGCGGCAAGCCGGCGGCCTCGCAGGCCGGCACGGCCAACCGCGCGGCCGCCAAGGCCGCGGGCCGCGCCGCCGACCCCGAGCATGTGCTTCCCGCGGGCACCTTCGAAGGCAGCCGGTTGCAGAAGATCGACGCCGAAGTCGACCTCGTGGCCCAGCGCCTCGAGGTGCCCGACGCCCTGCCGCTCGAAAGCCTCAAGGCATCGCTGCGGCTGCACGACGCGGTGCTGAAGCTGCAGCCGCTGGACTTCGGCTTTGCCGGCGGCACCATCGGCGCGAAGATCGTGCTGGACGCGCGGCAGCCGACGATCGCTTCCGACGTACAGGTCAACTTCAGCCGCATCCGCATCGACCGGCTACTGCCCAAGCAGGACATGCTGGCCCAGGGCGCCGGGCGGGTGGGCGGCCTCGTGAAGCTGCGTGGCACCGGCAACTCGATTGCCGATGCGGCCGCGAAGGCCAACGGCAGCATCCAGCTGGCCGTGGCCAACGGCCGCATCTCGAACCTCGCCGATGCGTTGAGCGGGCTCAACGGCGGCAAGGTGATCCAGCTGCTGATGGCCGGCGACAAGACCATCGCGGTGAACTGCGGCGGCATCGCCTTCGACATCGCCAACGGCCAGGGGAGGTCCACCTTGATGGTGATCGACACCGAGCAGACGCAGATTCTGGGCACCGGCACCTTCGACCTGGGTCGGGAGCGCTTCGCGATCACGCTCGAGCCCAAGCCCAAGCAGATGGGCATCCTGTCGCTGCGCACGCCGGTGCACGCCCAGGGCAGCTTCCGCAACCCCGAATTCGGCATCGACAAGGGCCCGCTGCTCGCGCGCGCCGGTGGCGCGATCGCGCTGGCCGCCATGGCCCCCTTCGCAGCGCTGTTGCCGCTGGTGGAGACCGGCCCCGGGACCTCGACCCACTGCGCGGCGGTGCAGCGCGAGGTCGGCGGTGCGGTACAGCGTGCCCAGGGCGCGCAGCGTGCCACGAAGAAGCGCTGAGGGCCGGGCGCCGGTTCGGCTACAAACGAGCCTTCCTCGCCACAGGACCCCCACCGTGACCCACGATCTCGAGCCGCTTTGCCCCGCCCGGGCGCTTCGGGCAGCCGCCCGGCTTCGCGCCAAGCCACCGACAAATCCCCGTCGGGCCTCCCTGATTTTTCTGGGCGTCGCGCTTCTTGGCAGCGTGTCGGCGATGCAGGGTTGCGCCACCGGCAGCGAGGCCGATGCGTGGCCGGCCAAGGTCGTGGCATCGGACCAGCTTCGGCTGGCCGAACCCCTGCGGCTCAAGATGCCAAGACGGAACTTGAACGACCCGATGCCCAACGGAACCGCCGTATTGCGTCTGCACGTGGACGAGCACGGCAACGTACGCCAGACGGTGCTGGCTCGCAGCAGTGGAAACGCCGTCCTGGATGGCGCGGCAGCGCAAGCGTTCGTCGGCGCCAAGTTCATCCCCTATCGCGAAGCCAGCGTTGCGATGGCCGTCTCCACGCTGATGCCGCTGAGCGTCAAGGCTTCAGCGCAATGCCGCGGTCTGAGCCCGCTGGATTGCTGAGCGTCGTCCCTTCGGTTGTCGCACGACAGGCGCCGAGCGCCGAGCGCCCAGGCGCGTCAGAGTGGTAACAGCGCGCGCCGGGCCGCTGCCACGAGTTGCCGGGTCAACCCGCCCAGAAGCGCCGAGGCGGCACGCGCCTGCTGCCAATGCAGCGGAACGTCCAGCGGGGTTCTCGGCACCAGCTCGACCAGCGAGCCGTCCTTCAGGTGGTGAGCGATCAACGCCTGCGGATGCAGGCCCCACCCCATTCCGGCCAAGGTCGCGGTCACGAAGGCTTGCGATGACGGGAGGATGTGGCGGGGCAATTCCACCTGCCGATGGCACAGGCGGCGTGCCCACTGGGCCTGCAGTTCGTCCTTTGCATTGAAGACGAGGCTCGGTGCGCGGGCCAGGCTGCCGGCTCCGACGCCCGCCGAAAAATGACGCGCCATGAAGTCCGGACTGGCGGCAGCCACGTAGCGCATCGCGCCCAGTGCCCGGCTGTCGCATCCAGCGGCTGCACGGCCGCTGCCGGTCACCGCCGCCAGCACCGCGCCGCTGCGCAGCCATTCCGCCGTGTGGTCCTGGTCATCCACTGCGATTTCCATCAGCACCGGCGCCTCTGCCGCGAACGCGGCCACGGCCGGCGCGAACCAGGTGGCCAAGCTGTCGGCATTGACCGCGACGGGCAACGGCACCCGTGCAAGCCCTTCCGGCGCCAGTGTCGGGACGGCGCCTTCGAGTTCGTGCTCCAGCAGGCGCACGCGGTCCACGTGCTGACACAGGCGCCGGCCCGTTTCGGTGGGACGGCACGGCTGCGCCCGCACCACCAGCGCACAACCGATGCGCTCTTCCAACAGCCGAATGCGCTGCGAGATGGCCGAGGGCGTCACGTGCAGGGCGCGCGCTGCGCGCTCGAAACTTCCTTCTCGCACGACCGAGGCCAGTGCCGACAGCGACGAGTAGTCCAGCATTCGTAAGTATCTCTAAAGTGGCATTAACAGAGATAGTTTGTCTTCATCGGCTCGCACAGGCAAGCTTGACCGATGCTGAATTTTCAAGACGCCGCTTCGCTCGCGTTTCCCGCCTTCACCCAGGGCCTGGCCTTGAGCCTCGGGCTCATCGTCGCCATCGGCGCCCAGAATGCCTTCGTGCTGCGCCAAGGGCTGCGCCGCGCGCATGTGGGCACCGTCGTGCTGTTCTGCGCGCTGGCCGACGGCGCATTGATGGCGGCGGGCGTCATGGGGATGGCGCAGGCGCTGGGCGGTCGTCCCGGGCTGGCACGGGCGCTGGCACTGGCCGGCGCCGTCTTCTTGCTGGTCTACGGGGTCCAGGCCTTGCGACGTGCGCGGCGTCCGCATTCATTGCAGGCCGCGCCAGGCGATGCGGCCCTCAGCCGGGGCGCGGTGGTGGCGCAGGCTGCCGCCTTCACGTTGCTCAATCCGCATGTCTATCTGGACACCGTGCTGCTGGTGGGAAGCTTGGGCGCCCAGCAGCCCGGCGCGCTGCGAGGCTGGTTCGTCGCCGGCGCCAGCGCGGCCAGCCTGCTGTGGTTCGGGCTTCTCGGCTATGGCGCGCGGTGGCTGGCCCCCTGGTTTGCGCGTCCGCGAGCCTGGCAGATGCTGGACGGGCTGGTCGGCCTGACCATGGTGGTGCTGGCTGCCCTGCTGGTCGGGCGAGTCTTCACCGGCCTTTGAGCACATCCGCACGGCGAGCCACCGGCCACCCGCCGCCGATCCGGCCGCTAGTGCACGCCGATCAGGTCGCGGATGTCCTGCGCATAAGCCTGCAGGCGGCGCGCCGCCTGCGCGCGCTGCGCGGGACGCGTCGCGTTGTGCAGCTGCGCGATGTTGTTGCAGCTTTCCTGCAGCAGGGCCTGCTGGTAGTCGCGCCATGGGCCCGTCGGCGGGTCGGCGATGCGGCGGGCGTAGGCCACCAGGGCGGCCTGCACCTCGGCCGGACGCGCGCCGCTGTTGCTGAAGCCGCGCAGCAGCGCCAGCGACTCGCGCTGCCGCTGGCGCCGCTCGGCGTCGACCCGCCGTGGGTCGAAGATGGAACGGTCGGCCATCTGGCGCAGCAGCTTGCGCTGGCCGTCGTCCAACGTGCCGTAGAAGTCTTCGCTGCGTTCGAGGAAGGTCTCGTAGCGCTTGCGGTGCTGGCGTTCGACGCTGCGCTCCAGCCAGTCGCCGGCGTACTCGGCGTTGTTCTTCGCGTACTTGCCCTCGAGGTGCTGGAGCTGTGCATCGCCCAGGCCGAGCGCGAGCTCCGCGCCGGGGCCCGCCGCGTCGATGGCCGTCGCAAGCAGGCTGTCGCGCAGTTCGTCGCTGGCGGCGCAGACCTCGGCCGGCGTGACATTGGCCGGCGCAAGCCGCTCCGCTTTCTCGACCAGCGTCAGCAACTTGGGCAGTTCGTTCCTGCGGTGCCTCTCGAGCCACTGGGCGAGCTGCTCCTTCACCTGCGGCGTCTGGGCGCCGTTGAAGTCGACATAGCTGTCGAGCCACCAGTAGCCGAACTCCGGGAGGTTGTTGTAGGCCAGCTTGACGGCGCTGCACCCGATCAGCGAAGCGCCCAGCACCAGCGCACAGCCGATCTTCGCCAGCGTCGCAATGCAGGGGAATGGCAAGCGCATCGGGCTTCCGTGAAAGTGGGTGGTGATGCGTCCGAGTATCCGTTCAGGCGGGTCTCCGGGGTCTGTAGGCCGCGCGCGCGTTCGGCTGCGGTCCAGTGCGGAGCCGCTAGATGAAAGCGATCGAGCTGCCGCGGTTGTCCAGCGCCGCCAGCACGCTCATGCCCGTGATCTGCGAAGTTTTGGGGTTGGACGCCGCGCTGGCGCCGGCGACCTTCACCGTGAGCGTCGACGACGGCCCGACGGCCTCGATGAGGCCGCTGTTCCCGGCCGCCGACGGATCGGCGACGAGCTCCACCTTCGTCGCTTGCAGGCCCAGCCCGGCCAGCGCAACGACGGCCGCCAGGTTGGCGTTCTTGGGATAAAGCCGCGCCGCGTCGGCGGCCGTGCCGGAGAAGATCACGGTGCGCTCGGTCAGCGCGTCGAGGTCGAAGGGGCCATCGGCCGGCGTGTCCTTCCACGAGGCGGGCGGCTTGGTCGAGGTGTACTTCACGGAAGACAGCCCCGCGCGCCGCAGCGCCAGCAGGCCGTCGAGCCCCGCGATGGCGCCGATGGGCAGCAGCAGGCGGCTGGCGCCCTGCGCCGCCGCGCGTTCGAGCCGTTCGCGAAAACCGTCGTCGGCCAGGCTGCCGACCGAGATCATCGCCAGGTCGACGCCGGCTTCGAGAATGCGTTCGCCATGCGAAATGACGGCACCGTGCCCTGCCACTTCAACCGCGAGCTGCAGGTCGGCCGCCAGGAACGACGCGATGTCGGTGCACACGGCCACGCCGGGCGGCGCCACGCGCAGCGCCTCGCCCTGCTGATGTTCGCGCACGAGCAACGCGGCGAGCGTGTGGCCGCGCACGGGGGTCGCCGACCAGGCGTCGACCACCGAGCGGCCGATGGCGCCGAAGCCGATGAGGCCGACGCGTGTGGAGGGGTGGGAGCGTGTCATGGAGTGCAGAGGGAACGGGCTACATCACCTTGACGGCGCGCCCGATGAACTGGATCGGACCGGTCGGCCGGTCCAGCGGCGAGCCGTTCGCCGGCTCCAGCGTCAGCTCGAAAAGCTGGTTGGACTCCAGCGGCGGCAGTTTCTCGATGGGCACGCGCAGCGCGCGGCCCGGCTGTACCAGGCCCAGCGACACCGGCCCGCGCCAGCTGTCGGCCTTGGTCCAGAACTGCAGCGACTTGTCGGCCGGCACGGCGACGGTGCCCAGCGGGATGAGGCTCAGCTGTTCCCGCGGGCCGCCACTGGTCTGCACCACCCAGCCGGGCGCCTTGTCCTGCGGGGCGACCAGCACGACCAGGTACTGCGGCGTGGCGGGCGCCTGGATGCGCAGCACCAGCACGGCGGCGAGAACGGCCGCAGCCGCGAAGCCGGTCCCGGCCAGGCCGCGCCAGAGCTTCAGGTTGTCCCACCAAGTCTGCACGCCGGTGGCGGCGCGCTTCGCGCCATCGGCGGCGGCGGTCGCCTGCGACGCCACGCTGCGCTCGATGCGGACCCAGAGTGCGGGCGATGGCTCGACCGGGTCGGCCAGCGCGGTCAGCGGGTGCAGGCGCTGCTCCCAGGCGGTCACCGCGTCGCGCAGCACCGGCTCGACGGCCATGCGGGCCTCGACCTCGCGCCGTTTTGCGGCCGACAGGGTGCCGAGCACGTACTCACCCGCCAGCGACTGCAGGTCGTCGTCGTTCGGCGCTGAGGTGGGTGTGTTCGGGTTCATGTCATGCACTCGCGCAGGGCGCGCATGCCGCGGTTGATCCAGGCCTTGACCGTGCCCAGTGGGGTCTTCGTGCGCTCGGCGATCTCGCCGTGCGAACAGCCGTCGACGTAGGCCAGCACGATGCATTCCCGCCGGCCCGGTTCGAGTTGCGCAAGACAGTCGTCGAGCCGACCGAGGTCGACGCGGGTTTCGGCCTCATCGCGTGTGCTCGCATGGTGTTGCAGCGCCATCTCGTCTTCGAGCGCCGCGCCGGCCTCTTCGTCGACCGGCACGTCGCGCGCATGGTTACGAACCCAATTCAGCGCCGTGTTGCGCACCACGCTGTAGATCCAGCCCCGACCGGCGCCGCGTGCGGAATCGAAGGTCGTCGCACGCTGCCAGATGGCGACGAAGGCATCGTGCAGCACGTCTTCGGCGTGCTCGCGCTGCCGCACGATGCGCAGCGCCACGCCCAGCAGGTAGCGGCTTTCGCGGCGGTAGATCTGCGCCAACGCCTGCCGCTGCCCCTGTGCACAGGCGGCGAGTGCGGCGTCGTAGTCGAATTCGTCGGCAGCTGACAACAGGTGGCCCGGGTGGAACGGTGGAAGTGACTGGATGGTAGTCCAGCGCCCTCCGGTTTCCGCCAAGCCCCCTGCCCCGCGCTGGTGCGCTTTACGCGGCCTTCCAGAAGATGTAGTCGGCCTGGTACTTCACCGTCGTCTTCTGGCCCTTGGTCATCGGCGTGCAGGGCATCGACGCCGGTGCGATGCCGCCGGTGAGTGCCACGCGCTGGATGTAGGTCACGCCGGTCATGGCGCCGCTGCCCGTCGCGGGGTTGGCCTTCACCAGTTGGTACGGCAGCGCGGTCGGGCTCGACGGTGCCACCGCGAGCTGGGTGGCGGTGAGCTTCGAGCCGTCCATCGCCTCCCAGGTGGCGGGCGGGCCGTAGTACTTGCCGACCTGCCGCCCCATGCGGTCGTTCAGCACCGCGTTCGGGCCGACGAAGACCCATTCGGTCTCGCCGGGCATGTTGGCCTTGTCGCGGCATTCGTAGGTGATGTCGCCCACGCCCACGGTTTCCCAAGCGACCTTGTTGCCCATCGGCACCTGGATGCTCGGCGGCAGGCTGGCTTGCGAGAACGTGGACATCGGCGGGCGCGCGCCGGTCGAGCCGCAGGCGGCCAGGACGGCGGCCGAAGCGGCGATGGCGGACACGGCCAGGGTACGGGGTGAGATCAGTCCTTGCATGTGAGGCTCCTTCGAAGTGGTTGCAGTGGCGGGTGCGCAGCGTGTTGCTGCTGAATGAACTACCCGCGAGAACGACTTCTGGATGCAGGCGCGGCAAGTTTTTTTTTCGACGCGTCGAAATGACGCAGGCCTCGGCTCCGACTGACATCGACCGACATGGTTTGCTGCGATCATCGGGCCATGAGCGGCGCCAAGCTACCCACCCTCGCGATCCTCCTGCCGTCGGGCCTGTTCGAAGTCCATGTGCTGCCTGCCGGGCGCACCACGATCGGCCGTGCGCCAGCGAACCAGGTGATCGTGCACGACCGCCGCGTGAGTCGCGTGCATGCGGCCCTCACCGTCGACCACGCCTTCGTGACCATCGAAGACCTGAGCAGCACCAATGGTGTGTGGCTCAACGGCCGCAAGCTGACGCAAGAACCCCTGACCGACGGCGACGTGCTCACCCTCGGCGACTCCACCGTGCACTTCGCGTGGGAGAACCCCAACGACGTGTGCATCGAGGCCGAGCCGATGCCCTCGGTGCCAGGCTTGCGCCTGCCGGGGTACGAGTCGAAAGACACCGAGTGACCGGGGCGCTCAGCTCCTCTTCTGGACGAGCTTGATGACGCTGGAGAAGTCCAGCGCGCCGTAGCCCGCCAGGCTGTGTGCGGCATACAGGTTGCGTGCCATGCCGCCCAGCGGCGTGGCGGCGCGCACCGCGGCCGCGTTCTCCTGCGCCAGGCCCAGGTCCTTCAGCATCAGGTCGGTGCCGAAGCCACCGGCGTAGTTCTTCGACGCGGGCGATGTCTCCATCACGCCCGGCAGCGGGTTGTATTTTTCCAGCGCCCAGTTGCCGCCCGAGCTGCGCCGCATGATCTCCGACAGCACCTTCGGGTCCAGCCCGTTGGCCACGCCCAGCGCGATGGCCTCGGACGTCCCGATCATCAGGATGCCGAGCAGCATGTTGTTGCAGATCTTGGCGGTCTGGCCGGCACCGGCCGCACCGGCGTGGAAGATGTTGGCGCCCATCTTCTCCAGCACCGGCCGCGCGCGTTCGAGGTCGGCCTCACTGCCGCCGACCATGAAAGTCAGCGTGCCGGCAATGGCGCCGCCGGTGCCGCCCGAGACCGGCGCGTCGATGACGGCCACGCCGCGCTTGGCGGCCGCTTCGGCGACCTTGCGCGAGGTGGCGGCGGCGATGGTGCTGCTGTCGATCACCAGCGCGCCGGGCGCGATCTGTTCGAGGATGCCGGGTTGACCGTCGCTGCCGAGGTAGAGCCCTTCGACGTGCGCGCTGGCCGGCAGCATGCTGACGACGATCTCGGCGCCCTCCAGCGTGGCCGCCGCCGACGCGGCGATCGGCAGGCCGTCGGCCCCGAACTTGGCGCATGCCTCCTTCGACAGATCGAAGGCACTGACAGTGTGGCCGGCCTTCTGCAGGTTCATGGCCATCGGGCCGCCCATGTTGCCGAGGCCGATGAATGCGATCTTCATTTTTTGTCTCCGTTGATTTTGAGGGGGAAGCGGCTCAAACCAGTGTCACGAGCTCCGGCGCCATCTCGCCGCGGGCACGCAGGTGGTCGTCGACGAAGGCCGGCGTGATCTCGGCCAGCGTCGCCGGGTTCCACTTCGGGTTGCGGTCCTTGTCGACCAGCACCGCGCGGATGCCCTCGGTGAAGTCGGCATGCGCGCAGAAGCCGAGCGACGCCCAGTACTCCAGCCGGAACACCTCGGCCAGCGACATGCGCGGTACGCGCTGCCACAGTGCCCACGACAGCGCGACCGAGCTCGGCGCGCCCTTGGCGTAGGTCTTCACCGCCGTCTGCAGCCAGGGGTCGTCGCTCTGCAGCGCGCGCAGGCGCTGGTCGATGGCCAGCAGGTCGTCGCCGGCCAGCGTGGCGTTGATGCGGTCGAAGTGCTCGCGCAGCTTCGATGCCGGCAAAGCCAAACCATGAGCGCCCTCACCCGCCTGCGCCAGCAGCCTGGACATCAGCGCGCGGTCGGCGTCCGGCGTGCCCTTCCATCCGGCCGTCGTGATTGCCTCCAGCACCTGCGCCTTGGCAGCATGCGGCACCAGCACGTCGGCCAGGCCCGCGAAGATCGCGTCGGCCGCATTGATCTGCGCGGCAGTGAAGGCCAGGAACAGACCGGTGCGACCCGGCGTGCGGCGCAGGAACCAGCTGCCGCCGACGTCGGGGTACAGGCCGATGTTGACCTCGGGCATCGCGACGCGGCTGCCTTCGGTCACCACGCGGTGCGAGCAGCCGGCCATCAGGCCGACGCCGCCGCCCATCACGATGCCGTGACCCCAGCAGACGAAGGGCTTGGGGAAGGTGTGGATCAGGTGGTCGAGTTCGTATTCTTCGCCAAAGAAGCGCTCGGCGTACTCGTTGCGCTCGGCCTTGCAATCCAGCAACGTCTGGTAGAGCTGGCGCAGGTCGCCGCCGGCGCAGAAGGCCTTCTCGCCAGCCGCATCCATCAGCACGCCGACGATGCCGGCATCGGCGGCCCATTCGCGCAGCTTCGGCGTGAGCAGGCGCACCATGTCGACCGACAGCGCATTGAGCGAAGCCGGCGCGTTGAGCGTGGCCACGCCGAAGCGCTGGCCGTTGGCGGTGGGGATTTCCTGGAAGAGGACGACGGGTTCGGTCATGGGGCAACGGGGGATGGGAATGGTTGAGGTCAGCGGATGTCGCTGTCGCCTTCGAGCAATTTTCGCGCGACGATGACCCGCATGATTTCGTTGGTGCCTTCGAGGATCTGGTGCACCCGCGTGTCGCGCACCAGCCGCTCCAGCGGGAACTCGGCCAGGTAGCCGTAGCCGCCGTGCAGCTGCAGCGCGTCGTTGCAGATGGTGAAGCCGGCATCGGTCGCGAAGCGCTTGGCCATCGCGCAATACGTCGAAGCATCGGGGTGCGCCGCGTCGAGCTTGCTCGCGGCCATGCGCACCATCTGGCGCGCCGCGACCAGTTCGGTCGCCATGTCGGCCAGCTTGAACTGCAGCGCCTGGAAGCTGGCGAGCGGCTTGCCGAACTGGTGGCGGTCGTGCAGGTAGCTGCGCGCCGCGTTCAGCGCACCCTGCGCCGCACCGACCGAGCAGGTCGCGATGTTGATGCGCCCGCCGTCGAGCCCCTTCATCGCGATGCGGAAACCCTCGCCTTCGCTACCGAGCAGGTGGTCGGCCGGAACACGCACGTTGTCGAAGGCGATGGTGCGCGTGGGCTGGCTGTTCCAGCCCATCTTGTGCTCCTTCTTGCCGTAGCTGATGCCGGGCGCATCAGAGGGCAGCGCGAAGGCCGAGATGCCGCCCGCGCCGCCACCACCGGTGCGGGCCATCAGCACCAGTACATCCGTAGCGCCGGCGCCTGAGATGAAGGCCTTGCCACCGTTGATGACGTATTCGCCGCCTTGCAGCTCCGCCCGCGTCTTGAGCGAGCCGGCATCGGAGCCGGCGCCGGGTTCGGTCAGGCAGTACGACGCCAGCTTGCGACCGCTCGTCAGGTCCTCGCCCCAGGTCTTGCACACCGCCTCGGTGCCCCAGGTGCCGAGCATCCAGGTCGCCATGTTGTGGATGGTGATGAAGGCCGTGGTCGACGGGTCGACCGCGGCCATCTCCTCGAACACCAACGTGGCGTCGAGCCGCGGCAGCGCGAGGCCGCCGATGCGCTCGGGCGCATAGAGGCCGCAGAAGCCGAGCTCGCCGGCCTTGGCGATGGCGTCCTTGGGGAAGAACGCCTCGGCGTCCCAGCGCGCGGCGTGCGGCGCGAATTCGCTGGCGGCGAATTCGCGGGCGGTCTCGGCGAAGGCGCGTTGCTCTTCAGTGAGTTCGAAGTCCATTCGAACGAGGTTACTTCAGGCTGATGGTGGTGTTGACGCCCTGGCTCACCGTGCTGTCGTCGAACCAGCGCGACGTCACCGTCTTGGTCTGCGTGTAGAACATGATGACCTGCTTGCCGTAGGGCCCGAGGTCGCCGAGCTTCGACGCGCGCGAGCCGGTGAAGGAGAACATCGGCACCGGCACCGGGATCGGCACGTTGATGCCAACCTGGCCCACGTCGATCTCTTCCTGGAACTTGCGCGCCGCCGCCCCCGACTGCGTGAAGATGGCGGTGCCGTTGCCGTTCGGGTTGGCGTTGATCAGCTCGATGGCTTCGTCGATGGTGGCGGCATTGGCCAGGCACAGCACCGGGCCGAAGATTTCCTGCTCGTAGATCACCATGCCGGGCTTCACATCGGCGAAGACCGTCGGTCCGACGAAGTTGCCCTTCTCGTAGCCTGGCACGGTCGGCTTCCGGCCATCGAGCGCCAGCGTCGCGCCATCGGCGACGCCGCGTTCGATCAGCCCGTTGACCCGCTCGTAAGCGGCGCACGACACCAGCGGCCCCACGTCGACGCCCTTCTCCGTGCCCGCGCCGATCTTCAGCGTCTGCGCCTTGGCGACCAGGTCGGGCACCCACTTCTGCGCATCGCCCACCAGCACTGCGACCGACACCGCCATGCAGCGCTGGCCCGCCGCGCCGAAGCCCGCGCCGGCCAGCGCGTTGAGCGTCTGTTCCTTGTTCGCGTCGGGCATGACGATGGCATGGTTCTTCGCGCCCATCATGCATTGCACCCGCTTGCCGGTCGGGATCGCGCGGTTGTAGACGTGCGTGCCGACCTTGGTCGAACCGACGAAGGAAATCGCCTTGATGTCCTGGTGGTCGCAGATGGCGTTGACCACCGATTCCCCACCATGGATGACGTTCAACACGCCGGCCGGAATGCCCGCTTCCAATGCCAGTTCGCACAGCCGCATCGTGACCATCGGGTCCTGCTCCGACGGCTTCAGCACGAAGGTGTTGCCGGTGACGATCGCCATCGGGAACATCCACAGCGGGATCATCGCGGGGAAGTTGAAGGGCGTGATGCCGGCGCACACGCCCAGCGGCTGCAGCAGCGTGTACGTGTCGACGCCGTTGGCCACGTTGTTGGCCATCTCGCCCAGTTGCAGGTTGCCGATGGCCGACGCGTGCTCGACCACTTCGAGGCCGCGGAACACGTCCCCCTCGGCATCGGGCAGCGTCTTGCCCTGCTCGGCCGTGAGGATGGCCGCGAGCTCGCCCATGTTCTCGCGGATGAGCTGCTGGTACTTCAGGAAGATGCGGGCGCGCGCGCCGATGGGCGTCTTCTTCCAGGTCTTGAAGGCGTTCTTGGCCGACGCGACTGCGGCATCGACCTCGGCCGGCGTCGCGAACGGCACGCGGGCCAGCACCTCCTGCGTGGCCGGGTTGACGACATCGCGCCAGTCGGTGGTCTTCGACTCGACGAATTGGCCGCCGATGAGCAGCTTGACGGTGGCGACCTGGGTGGTCGGCTTGACTTTGGCATCCATGGATTTGTCTCCTTGTAGATCTCTGGCCGGATGGCGGCGAACGGACGATGCTAGCTTTGCAGTTTTGCCATAGCAATAGACAAATACGCACCCACGATCTGCATAATCGCAACGCATGGACTGGGACAACCTGCGCTTCTTCCTCGAGCTCGCACGCGCCGGCACGCTGCAGAGTGCGGCCCGCCGACTGGCGGTCGACCACACCACGGTGGCGCGGCGCATCCAGGCACTCGAGAAGCAGGTCGGCGCGCCCCTGTTCTCGCGCGAGGCCGGCGGCCACCGGCTCACCGAGGCCGGCCGGCGCCTGCAGCCGCAGGTCGAGGCGATGGAGAACGCCTTTCGCAGCGTCGAGAGCGCGGCACCCGCCTCGCACGAAGGCTTGTCGGGCGTGGTGCGCATCGGCGCGACCGAGGGCTTCGGCACCGTGGTGCTGGCGCCGCAGCTCGCGCTGTTCGCCGGCCGGCACCCGAGGCTGGTGATCGACCTGCTCGCCATGCCGCGGCTGGTGCACCTGTCGCGCCGCGAGGCCGACATCGTGATCTCGCTGGAGCGGCCCGCGCGCGGCCCGGTGGTGGTGACCAAGCTCACCGACTACACGCTGCGGCTGTACGCTTCGACGGCCTACCTCGCGAAGCACGGCGCCATCCAGACGCGCGACGACCTGCGCGGCCACACCTTCATCAGCTATGTCGACGACCTGCTCTTCAGCAAGGAGCTGCAGTACCTGGACGAGCTGCACAAGCCCGACACCTTCGCGCTGCGCAGCACCAGCATCCTGGCCCAGCACGCCGCGGTGGCAGCCGGTGCCGGCATCGCGGTGCTGCCGGCCTTCATCGCCGAGCGCGACGCGTCGCTCACCGCAGTGCTGCCGGCCCAGGCCCGCTTCACCCGCACCTTCTGGATGTCGATGCCGGCCGAAACCAAGCACCTGGGCCGCATGCAGGCGGTGTGGAGCTTCGTGCGCGAGACGGTCGAGACACAGCGCGAGCGCTTGCTGATCGCCGGCTGAACGGCCGGGCCGTCAACCCGGCGACGGGATGCGGTGCTTCTCCATCAGCCGGTACAGCGTCATGCGTGAGACACCGAGCTCGCGTGCCGCATGCGTGACGTTGCGGCCGACCCGGTCGAGCGTGAAGCGGATGGCATCCCGTTCGGCCAGGGTGCGCGCCGCATTGAGGCAGATGCCGGCGTCGGGCGCGTCGCCCGCCAGGTCGAGGTCGCTGGGCTGAATGAAGCGGCTGTCGGTCATGACGACCGCGCGCTGCACCCGGTTGAACAGCTCGCGCACGTTGCCGGGCCAGCCATGCGCCACCATCGCCGCGAGAGCCTGCCGGCTGAAGCCCGCGGCCCGCGTTCTCTTGAGCTCCTGCGCGCAGCGCTGGTAGAAGTGCTGCGCGAGCATCGGCACGTCTTCCTTGCGCTCGCGCAGCGGCGGCACGGTGATCGACAGCACATGCAGCCGGTAGTAGAGGTCTTCGCGGAACTTGCCGCAGGCCACCGCTTCCGCCAGGTCGATGTGCGAGGCCGCCACGACGCGCACGTCCACCGGCAGGCTGCGCGCACCGCCCACGCGCTGGATCGTCTTCTCCTGCAGGAAGCGCAGCAGGTTGGTCTGCAAGTCGAGCGGCAGGTCACCGATCTCATCCAGGAACAGCGTGCCGCCCTGGGCCGAGGCGATCAAGCCGCGGCGCTCGCTCAGCGCGCCGGTGAAGGAGCCGCGCTCGTGGCCGAAGAGTTCCGACTGCGCCAGGGCCGGCACGATGGCGCCGCAGTTCACCGCCACGAAGGGGCCGTCGGCCCGCGCCGAGCCGCGGTGGATCGCCTGCGCCGCGAGCTCCTTGCCGCTGCCGCTTTCGCCGCCGATGAGCACCGGCGCCTCGGTGACGGCCACTTTGCGGATCTGACGGCGCAGCTGTGCCATCGCCGGGCTCTGGCCGACCATGCCCAGGCTGTCCGGCCCGCCGGCGGGCGCCGGCTCGTGGCAGGTGGCCCGCAGGCTGGCGCGGCGATGGGCATGCGCCAGGATCTGCAACAGGCAGCTCGGGTCGACCGGCTCGGTGTGGTAGTCGAAGAAGGCGTCGGCCACCAGCTCGCGAAAGGCCGGCGCCTCCAGCGCGCGTGCCGGGCAGACCACCACCCAGTCGCCGCCGTCGGCCGGCTGCACGGCGGTCTCGAGCGCAGCGGTCAACACCGCATCGACCCGGTCGAGCAGCATCAGGCCGAAGCCGATGTCCAGCCGCTGCCGCAGCCGGCGCACCGCCGACAGTTCCGTCGCCCAGACGATGTCCCAGCCTTCGGCGCGCAGGTGGTGCTCGAGCCCGGCGGGCCGGGCGCCCGGCGCCACGCAGAGGATTCGTCGCGCCAGCATGCTCGCGGTCAAAAGGTGAAGGGAATGCGCGCCGTCAGCGTCAGGTCGGGCGTGTCGCGCGTCAGGCCCGCGCCGACCGAGATGTTCACGCTCTTCTTCGGGTCGTAGCGGTACGAGTAGCCGAGCATGAGCGTGGCGAGCTGGGTGCGCACCGAGCCGGGCACGGTGACGCCGTTCTGCTTGACCCGGCCGACCGAGTTCAGGTCGACCCCGATGCTGAAGGCCGACTTGTCGTTGAGCGCCAGGCCCATGCCGAAGTTCATGCCGATCACGTCGCCGGCACGGAAGTCCCCGAGGAACTCGGTGCCCCCGTTGCGCACCGTGCGGCTCACGTCGGTGCGCTTGAAGTTGTAGGCATAGCTGAAGCTGCCGAAGAAGACCACCGGGTCGGACGGGAACAGCCAGGTCAGCCCCGGTTGGAGCGTGTAGAAGCCCGAGCCGGTGGGCAGGTCCAGCGGCAGGCCGGTGCCGGTGGTGTTGCCGATGCAGCGCGTCACGCAGTCGGTCACCACCTCGAACGGGTCCTTGCCGGTGCGCGACTTGAAGCGCAGCGTGCCGATCATGTAGGGCGTGGTGGCGCTGCCCTCGTTGAACTGGTAGCGAGCGGTGACCTCGGCGTCGCCGATGTGCCGGCCGCTGGTCTCGAACACGTTGTCGCTCGCCGAGCCGGTGAAGATCTCGCGGCTGACGGTCGAGTTCGAGCGGTAGACATAAGGCAGCTTGGCTTCGATCTCGAACCGATTCGTGATGCCGAATCGGCCGGTCAGGGCCGAGGTGAAGGTGTGCTGCTTGACCTGCCGCACGTCGACCAGTCCGATGAGCAGCGAGGGAATGATGGTGTAGCCGACCAGCGCGACCTGGTTGCTCGACGAGTACGCGTACTGGAGCGATGGCTCCAGCACCACCGTGCCCTTGGGCGTGAGGATGCCCGGCTGCTCGAAGAGCGGCGCCACGTTGAAGGTGCGGGTGTCCTGGCTGGGCGGCTGGCCGACCTGCACTTCACGCGGCGCGGCCGCGACCACGGCGCGCGCCTCGGGCGGCCGGGCCGCGGGCGCGGCCTGCTCGGCCGCCACGCGGCTTTCGGTCAGCGACCGCTGCAGTTCGTCCTGACGCGCCGCCTGCTCCGCCAGGGAGCGACGCAGCACCTCGATCTCCCGCCCCTGCTCCGCCACCTGGCGCTGCAGCTCGGTCACCGGTGAGGGGGCACGTCGCACTGGCTTGCGCGGGGTCTCTGCCGTCTGCGCGTCGGCCCCGGCGCCGCCGGCGGCCGCACTGACACACAACGCAACCTTGAATAGAGCCTTCGAATGGGTCATGTCCGGGCCTTCTTCTTCGTGACTTCTGTCTCCGGCCGGGATCGTAGCTTTTCAAAATTGCCATATTCGTTTGCAACTGGAAATATTCGTAAACAGTTGTACTTTCTATTTCCTGAGAAGCTCGAATTCGTCGATTGCCAAAGCCGCTCTTTTCCTTACCCATGCAGTCTATTTCCAATGGCCG
The DNA here is from genome assembly GCF_051216635.1 of Variovorax sucrosi. Lineage (NCBI taxonomy): Bacteria > Pseudomonadati > Pseudomonadota > Betaproteobacteria > Burkholderiales > Comamonadaceae > Variovorax > Variovorax sucrosi. Next base: position 314,223 of record NZ_JBPJZU010000002.1, read on the forward strand.
TATCGCGGCCGAGACACATCCATTCGGGAAATGACATTTTTCAAACCGTTGATTCGGAAGATGTTTTTTATCGAATGAGCACTTGTGATGTCACAACCCTGTGACGTTTTCGACGCTGCGGCCAGCGTTCGGAGCGCTGCAAAAAATGCGCTTGACTGCGTCTACCCTGAGAAAAACATCCGAATTGCGAGCTGGCATTGAATTTGCGGTTCGCCGCTCGTTGCGCGTTCTGCACAACCTTCGACAGCGAAATTCGATTCAACCATTGGAGACCTTATGAACAAGACACTTCTCGCCTCTTCGATCACGCTTGCGTTGGGCCTGGCAGCCGGTTCGGCCGCCGCGCAGACCGCCACCCAGTCGGGCGGCGGAGCCAATGCCGCCGACGACGCGCTCGCCGTCCAGTTGAACTACAGCGACAGCAGCAGCCGAACCCGGACGACAACGACGACCAACACCGACTCGAGCACGACCACCAGCGACAGCCGCGACCAGAGCATGTACCGCAACTCGGGTGCGGCCCGCGCCGACGCCGCCCGTTCGGTGGCGCTCAACAACGGCTCGACCGGCACCTTCTCCAACGCCTTCAATCAAACCACGGCCACGGCCAGCAGCCACCTGAGCGGCGTGGTCACCGGCAACAACGTGAGCGGCATCGGCAACTACGCCTACAACACCGGCTCCTCGGCCGGCGGCACGGGCAACGGTGGCACGGGTGGCCGCGGCGCGGGCGGCTCTTCGTCCGGCAGTGGTCAAGGCGGCAACGGCGCGGTGGGCACGGGGGCCGTGGGCGCCACCGGCGGCAGCGCATCGAACGGTGCGATCAGCCATGGCAGCGCCACCAACGGCAGCGCCACTGCAGGCAACGGCGCCTATGGCTCCGGCGGCTCGGCCTCTGGCGCCAACTCCAGCGGACAGGCCCGTGCCAACGGCGACAACGGTGGTGCTGGCGGCTACGGCAGCGGCAGCGGTAGCGGCGGCAACGGCGGCGTGAGCGGCGGCAGCGGCAGCGCCAATGGCGGCGGCGGCCTGGGCGCATCCGACGGCGGCACCAGCGGCAGCACCGGCACGGCGGGCGCCGGCGGCGCGGCCACCGGCACCGGCAGCGGTGCCGCAGGCGGCGCGGGCGGTGCCGGCGGGACGGCGACCAGCTCCAACACCGGCGCACGCACGGCCGGCAGCGGAGACGGTGGCGCCGGCGCCCCGGCCACCAACGGCAGTGCGACCAACGGCAGCGCCAGCAACGGCAACAACGCGGCCGGCACCGGCGGCGCGGGCGGCAGCGGCACCGGCGGTGCCGGGGGTGCGGGCAGCGGTGGCACCAACACCGCGGCCGGTGGCACCGGCGGCGTGGGTGAAGGCGGCAGCGGCGGCGCGGGCGGAACCAACACCGTGAGCGCCGGCACCTTCAACATGTCGAACGCGATGACCTCGGTCGGCCAGTCGGCCGCCGGCATCATGCTGGCCAACCAGCAGAGCGGCATCAGCAGCCTGGTGCAGCAGAGCGTGAACGTGCAGGCCAACCTCAGCGTCCGCTGAGGCGCTGACTGTCCTGCCGCCTGCGGCGTGGTCTCGCACGAGACTGCGCCGCGGTGTGGCAGCGTCTTTCCCTTTCGAGGAGCCTCTCATGCGAAACCTGCCTCTGCGACGCCGACTGGCGCTGACGGCGCTGGTGCTGCTGCCTCTGCCCTGGCACCTGTGGGCCCAGGACCTGCCGCCGCTGACTGCGCGGCCGGCAGCCCCGGCGTTCGCCGCGGCGCCGGTGGACGCGGACACGCTCTCGGCCCTGCGCGGCGGTACCGACATCACGCACAACGACATGCGGCTGGACGGCATCACCGCCGGCAACGTGGCGAACCATGTCGCCACCGGCAACAACACGATCACCGGCGGCGCGTTCTCCGGCATGAGCGGCCTGCCGCTGGTGGTGCAGAACTCCGGTGCGAACGTGCTGATCCAGAACGCCGTCATCGTGAACGTGAAGATGCAATAGCCGGAGCGCGCCATGCACATGCTTTCCTGTTGGCCCGCCGCCCTGCTCTGCGTGGGCGTGGGCCTGGGCCAGATGCAGGCGCAAGCGCAGGCGCGTGCGCCGCAGCTGACGGAGATCGGCGGCGGCAGCTACACGGTGCCGATCCGCAGCCTGCAGCAGATCAAGCAGGCCGGCACGTTGATTCAGCAGTACGACTTCAGCTGCGGCTCGGCCGCGGTGGCCACGCTGCTGACCCATCACTATGGCCTGCCGACCACCGAGCGGGAGGTCTTCGAGCAGATGTACGCCGAGGGCGATCAGGCCAAGATCCGGCGCGAGGGCTTCTCGCTGCTGGACATGAAGCGCTACCTGCAGTCGCGCGGCCTGGAGGCCGACGGCTTCCGCCAGCCGCTCGACACGCTGCGCCAGGAAGGCCTGCCGGCCATCGCCCTCATCACCGAAAACGGCTACCACCACTTTGTCGTAGTGAAGGGGCTGGACCGCGACCGGGTGCTGATCGGCGACCCGGCCAACGGCACCCGCGCCCTGCCGCGCGAAGCCTTCGAGGCGCAATGGAAGCAGAAGCTGCTGTTCGTCGTTCACAACCGGATCGACCTGGCCCGCTTCAACCTGGCGTCCGACTGGCGCGCAGCACCGGCAGCACCGCTGGCTACCGGCATCCTGCGCCACACGCTCTCCCACACCTTGCCGCGCAACGGCCCGGGGCAGTTCTGATGGTCCGCCACCTCGTCACCGCGCTCGGTCTGTCGCTCGGGCTCGCTGCGGCCGCGGCGGCCGACAGCGTCGACCGGCAGCCGGGCGAGTCGAAGGTCTGGACCACCGTCGGCGACGCCACGCTGGACCTCATGCGCGGCGGCTTCGATCTGGGCGGCGGGCTGATGGTGTCCTTCGGCATCAGCCGCGTGATCGCGGTCAACGGCGTGCTGATGGCCAGCACCGCCTTCCAGGTGCCGGACCTGGGCCGCATCACACCGGCGCAGGCGGCCGCGTTCGAGCGGCATCTCGGCGAAGCCAGCCTGGTGCAGGTCGGCGCCGGCAACAGCGCACCGGCCAGCGGCAGCCTGCCGGCCGCGGCCATCGTGCAGAACACCTTGAACAACCAGTCGATCCAGACCCGGACCGTGATCGACACCACCACCAACGGCATGAGCATGGCCAAGGGCATGAACGCCGGCGCGGCCCTGCAGGACGCGCTGATGCGGGCCGCGCCCGGTCGCTAGCGGCGGCTCAGGCGCGGCAGGCGGCGCGCACGATGCGCTGGGTCGGGTTGGGCGCCATGTCCTTGAACAGCATCGGCTTCGGGTCGCGCGTGTAGTCGGTCCGGGTGTGCACCGTGCCCTGCCACAGCGGCGCGGCATAGAAGCTGGCCTGGCGGTAGTGCGCCTGCCGGGCGCGGCAGTCGAACATCACCTCCGACTCGTAGGAGCGGTAGGCGACGCCTTCCCAGTTGCGGCGATCGACGGCGCGGCTCACGCGCACGTTCATGGTCGGGTGCTCGCGGCCGCCGCGGACCGACACCGGGTCGACCTGCACCGTGTCGACCGTCGGATCGCTCGGGTTGCCGGCCACCGTGAACCAGTTGCTCTGCGCCTGGGCCCAGGTCACGCCGACCAGGGCCGCGACTCCCATCCACCTTTTCACGCCTGTTCCTTTGCTTGCGAAATGCGCGCGCATTCTAGTGAGCGAACCACGACCCGGCTCAGGGCCACTGCGCCGGATGGCTGCCGGGCGGCATCGACGGACGGTGCCAGCCTGCCGGCGTGCGAGACAGGCGTGCGCTGTGGCGCAGCGCCTGCAGTTCGCCGAAGCCCGAGGGCGAACTCTCGATGTATGGCGCCAACTCGGGAATGCCGGGCTTCGGAACGTCGAGCCCGCCGGCCACACGGCCCAGGCCACGCAGCCAGTGGCCGGTCTGCGCCAGCGACAGCTGCACATGCCAGCTGCCGCCTTCGCGCTGCTGGCGCCGCAGCGCGGCGGCGGCGCCGAAGGCGATCAGGTAGCCGGTGGCTTCGTCGAGGATCTGCATCGGCAGCGGGCGCGGCCGACCGTCGCCGGCGGCTTCGCCCTCGGCATGGTTGAAGCCCATGGCCGTCTGCACCAGCGAATCGAAACCGCGCCGCGACGACCACGGGCCCTGGGTGCCGTAGGCACTCAGCGACACGCAGACGATGCCGGGGCACAGGCGCGCCAGTGCCTCGGGCCCGAAGCCCAGATCCGCGAGCCCGCCGGGTCGGTAGCCCTGCACGAACACATGGGCATCGGCCACGAGCTGCCGCAGCGTCTGCTGCCCCTCGTCGCTGCGCAGATCGACATGGGCCGACAGCTTGCCGCGACTGGTGACGGCGATCGCCTCGATGTTGGGCAGCACCGGCGAGTTGATCAGCAGCACGTCGGCCCCGTAGGCTGCCAGTGCGCCACCGCCCACCGGCCCGGCCAGGATGCGCGTGAGGTCGAGCACCCGAATGCCTGCGAGGGGGCGCTGGTCGTCGGCCAGCGGGGCCAGCGCGCGCGGTGCGGCATCACCGATGCGCTCGATGGTGAAGAGCGGCTGCGCCGCCAGGGCACGGCCCTGCGGCGTCGCGTCCCATTCGTCGAAGCGGCGCAGTGCGGTCACCACCAGGCCCTGCGCCGCCGCCGCATCTTCGAAGTCCAGCGCACGCCAGCCCAGCAACGCCTGCTCGGCATCGCTGCGCTGGGCGAGTTCCGGGTCCAGCCCCAGCAGCCGGACCGCGCCATCGCGGTGGTGGCGAAAGTTGGCATGGATGCGCACATGGCCGTCGGCGCACCGGTAGAGGCCGGAGAACGCATCCCACAGCTCGGGCACGCGGCCGTCGATGCTGAACCAGCCGGTGCATTCGAAGGCCGCGTGGCGCATGTCGACCGCGACCACCTGCCGCGGCACGCCGCGCACATGGCCCAGTTCGCAGGCGGCCAGCGCGGCGGCGGCGATGCTCACCTGCGCGGCCGTGCCGACGGCGAACGACGAGGGCATCACCGGGTCGGCACCGGAGAGGTGGACGAAGCCCAGTGCCTCCTCGGGCAGGCCGGCCTGCTGCCACAGCGGCCCGAGAACGGACAGTGCGTCGGTTTCCTGCATGGCGCGAACTCCTGGCCGATGGCTGTGAAACGTGGCGTGCGCTGGCTATTGCAGGTCGAAGCGCTTCTGCGTCACCGCCTGCGAGTCGAGCCCGACCTGCACGTTGAAGCTGCCCGGTTCGGCGACGTTCTGCAACTGCGCATTGAAGAAGCGCAACTTCGATTCGTCGATGGTGAAGCGCACCACCTTCTCTTCGCCCGGCTGGAGCTCGACCCGTCGGAAATCCTTGAGTTCCTTCACCGGCCGCACCACCGACGCAGCGACATCCTGGATGTAGAGCTGCACCACGGTCGCGCCAGCGCGCTGGCCCATATTCTTGACCGTGACCGCGGCTTCGATCTTGCCATTGCGTGCCATCGTGGTGCCCGAGAGCACGACGTCGGACAGCGCGAAGTCGGTATAGCTCAGGCCGTAGCCGAAGGGGTACAGCGGGCCGGTCACCTCTTCGAAGTACTGCGAGGTGTAGTTGCCCGGCTTGCCTTCGGTGAAGGGCCGGCCCAGGCGCGCATGGTTGTAGTAGGTCGGAATCTGGCCGACCGAACGCGGGAACGAGATCGGCAGCTTGCCCGAGGGGTTGGCGTCGCCGAACAGCAGCTCGGCGATGGCGTGGCCGCCTTCCATGCCGGTGTACCAGGTCTCGAGGATGGCGTCGGCCTCCTGCTGTTCACGCTGCAGCGCCAGCGGCCGGCCGTTCATCAGCACCAGCACCAGCGGCTTGCCGGTCGCCTTGAGCGCGGTGATCAGGTCGCGCTGGCTCTGCGGCAGCTCCAGGCTGGTGCGGCTGGACGACTCGTGCGACATGCCGCGCGCCTCGCCGACCGCCGCGACGATCACGTCCGACTGCCGCGCCGCGGCCACCGCTTCGTCGATCATCGCGGCCGGCGTGCGCTTGTCCTGCGTCACCTCAGGCGTGTCCCAGTTCAGGAAGTTGAGGTATTTGACGATCGCCTCGTCGTTCGTGATGTTGGCCCCGCGCGCATACAGCACCTTGCCCTGCGTGCCGACGGCGGCATTCAGCCCGGCGCGCAGCGTGACCGCATTCTTCGAGTTGCCGGCCGCCGACCAGCTGCCCAGCATGTCGATCGGCGCGTCGGCCAAGGGGCCGACCAGCGCGATGGTCTTGGACTTCGCGAGCGGCAGCGTGCGGTTGCGGTTCTCCAGCAGCACCATCGACTTGCGCGCGACCTCGCGTGCAGCCGGGCGATGCAGCCGGCTCTCGGCATCGAGGTCGGTCGGGTCGTCCTTCGCCACGCCGATCCGCAGGTAGGGGTTGTGGAACAGGCCCATGTCGTACTTGGCGCCGAGCACTTCGCGCACCGCGCTGTCGATGGCCCGCATCTGCACCTCGCCCGACTTCACCAGTCCGGGCAGTTCCTGCAGGTAGACGGAGTCGGCCATGCTGAGGTCGATGCCGTTGTTGATCGCGAGCTTGGCGGCTTCGCGCTCGTCCTTGGCCACGCCGTGGCGCATCAGCTCGACGATGGCGCCATGGTCGCTCACGCTCACGCCCTTGAAACCCCAGTCCTTGCGCAGCAGGTCCTGCATGAGCCAGGTGTTCGACGTGGCCGGCACGCCGTTGATGGAGTTCAGCGCGACCATCACGCCGCCGGCACCGGCGTCGATGGCGGCACGGTACGGCGGCAGGTACTCGTTGTACATGCGCATCGGGCTCATGTCGACGGTGTTGTAGTCGCGCCCGCCTTCCACCGCACCGTACAGCGCGAAGTGCTTGACGCTGGCCATGATGCGGTCGGCCGGCACCGGCAGCGTGCCCTGAAAGCCCGTGACCGTGGCCTTGGCGATCTCGGACACCAGGTGCGGGTCTTCGCCGAAGCCTTCCGAGGTGCGGCCCCAGCGCGGGTCGCGCGCGATGTCGACCATCGGCGCGAAGGTCATGTCGACCGAGTCGCCCGCGGCCTCTTTCGCGACGGTGCTGGCCATCAGCTTGATCGCGTCCATGTCCCAGCTCGATGCCAGGCCGAGACCGATCGGAAAGGTGGTGCGGTGCCCGTGGATGACGTCGTAGGCGAAGAACATCGGGATCTTCAGCCGGCCCTTCATGGCCGCGTCCTGCAGCAGGCGGTTGTGCGGTCGGTTCACCGAATTGAAGGTACCGCCGACGCGGCCGGCGGTGATCTCGTCGGCCAGTTGCGCGATCGGCATTTCGGGGCCGATGCTGATCAGGCGGAGCTGGCCGATCTTCTCGTCGAGGGTCATCTTGCCCACGATGTCGGCGATGAAAGCCCCCTTGTTGGCCAGCGCTGCAGGATCGTGCTGGGCGAAGGCCAGCGGGCTGGCCAGGCCGGCCGCGAGGGCCAGCAGATACGACATCTTCATTCAGTCTCTTTCTCGGAGGATGGTGCGAAGCCGGTCTTGGCCGACAGGCCCCCACATTCGGCGATGCTAAGCTAAGACGATGTTGGCAAGCCGGCGTTCCATGCGCCCTGCCAGACAGAGCGCGGCAGGAATATTGCTTCTGACGTGCGCATGCGCTTGCTGCGAGTGTCGCGGCCCCGAGCGCCCGGCCCTGTCGGGATTCGTCGCATGGCCGCGCAGTCGTTCAGACATGCACGAGGCCACCGCGATCCAGCGCGTGATCCTTTCCCTTTCTCCCATGTGCCTTCTGCTTCTGGAATCCACCCCATGACCTTCACCGCACGCCACAAGAAGAAACCATCGATCGCCCTGCTGTGCACCGGCGCGCTCGCGTCGCTGCTGTGTGCCGCGCAGGCGCATGCCTTCTCGCTCGACGACGTGACGGCCCGGGCGCGGGCCCTGATGGAAAAGCCCTACGTCGCGCCGGTGAGCAACCTGCCGCCCGTCTTCAGCGGCATGCAGTTCGCCGACTACCAGAAGATGCAGCCGCGCACCGACCGCTTCGAGTGGCGCGACCAGCCCACGCCCTTCCGGCTGAACTTCTATCACCAGGGCATGCAGTTCAACGCCCCGGTGCGCATGAACGAGATCAATGGCGATTCGGTCCAGGAGATCAAGTACGACCCCGAGCGCTTCGACTTCGGCAACCTCAGCTTCGACAAGAGCGCGACGAGGACGCTCGGCTACGCCGGCTTTCGGGTGATGTACCCGATCAACCAGGCGGGCAAGGACGACGAGATCATGAGCTTCCTGGGCGCGAGCTATTTCCGCGTGATCGGCAAGGGCCAGGTGTACGGCCTGTCGAGCCGCGGGCTGGCGATCGACACCGCGCCGCCCGGTGGCGAGGAGTTCCCCAACTTCCGCGAGTTCTGGGTGCAACGCCCGGCCGCCGGCGAGAAGCAGTTGGTCATCTACGCCCTGCTCGATTCGCCGCGTGCCACCGGCGCCTACCAGTTCATCCTGACGCCCGGCGGCAAGGATGCGGTGGTCGATGTGCAGGCCAACGTGTTCGTGCGCGGCGACATCAAGACGCTCGGCGTCGCGCCCCTGACCAGCATGTTCCTCTACGGGCCGAACCAGCAGTCGGACCTCAAGCGCAGCTTCCGCCCCGCCATCCACGACTCGAACGGCCTGGCCATCCACACCGGCGCCAACGAATGGCTGTGGCGCCCGCTGAACAACCCCAAGAGCCTGGCGATCAGCAGCTTCAGCGTCGACAACCCGAAGGGCTTCGGCCTGCTGCAGCGCGGCCGCGAGTTCTCGCGCTTCGAAGACCTGCGCGACCGCTACGACCTGCGGCCGAGCGCCTGGATCGAGCCGCAGGGCAACTGGGGCAAGGGCAAGGTCACCCTGATGGAAATCCCGACGCCCGACGAGACCAACGACAACATCGTCGCCTACTGGACGCCCGATGCGCCGACGCAGCGCGGCCAGTTGCTGCAGTTCGCCTACCGCATGCACTGGACCACCGACGAACCGGCGCTGCACGGCCAGGACAACGCCTGGGTGCGCCAGACCTTCCACACCGACGGCGAGCAGCTGCAGGCCAACCTGATCCGCGCACTCGACGGCAGCAGCGCCTTCCTGATCGACTTCGAAGGCCCGGTGCTGGCCAAGCTGCCGCCCGGTGCACCGGTGAGCGCGCTGGTCAGCGTGGGCGACAACGCCGAGCTGCTGGAGAACTCGGCACAACGCAACCCCGCCATCAAGGGCGTGCGCGTGCAGTTGCGCGTGAAAGTCAAGAACCCTGCCCTGCCGGTGGAGATGCGCGCGACCCTCGTGCAGGGCGACAAGGCGCTCAGCGAGACCTGGAGCTACCAGTTGCCGCCGAACCCGCCGCCGGCACCGGCCGCCCCGCCGCCATCCGCTTCGACACCGGCCAAGCCCGCGCCCTGACCGGCGCCTCCCGGGCGAAAGACCCCGGCACCGCCGTGGCCGTCAGAATGGGCGCGCAATGAACGGCAACGCAGACACAGGGCACCCCGCGCCCCTCCCTGGCCCCTCGAGCGACCCTGCGTCGCTCGAGGCGCCCAGCGATCTCGCGCCCCTCGAGCAGCCCGACCCCTACCGGGGCAGCGGCAATCTGCTGCGATGGGCGTCGCTGCTGGTGGTCTTCGTCTGCCTGGCGCTGCTGGCCACCAACACCTGGATCATCCTGCGCGCCCGTGCGCAGGAGATCGCCCAGACCGAGCGGGCGAACACCAACCTGGCCCGCGCCGTGACGGACCAGGTCGAAGGCACGATCGCCGAGGTGGATCACATCCTCGAGGGCATCGTCTTCGAGCTCGAACGCCACGGCCTGGCGCAGGCAGCGCTGGAACAGCTCCAACCGGTGCTGGTCAACCAGGTGGCCGCAGTCGGCGCGCTGAAGGGGCTGTTCGTCTACGACGCCAGCGGTCGATGGATCGTCCATTCGGAGCCCACCGTGGACCCGACGCGCAACAACGCCGACCGCGACTACTTCCGCTTCCACAAGGACAACGCCAGCGCACGCACACGCGTCGGCGCGCCCATCGTGAGCCGTTCGTCGGGCGAATGGGTGCTGCCCGTGTCGCGCCGTCTCAACGATCCGGACGGCAAGTTCGACGGGGTGGCCCTCGCCACGGTGAGCGTGCGGCACCTGCGCAGCCTGCTGGACAAATACGACGTCGGCCGCCGCGGCGCCATTGCGGTCGCGCTGCCTGATCGGCTGGTGGTTCGCAAGCCCTTCAGCGAAGGGGACATCGGCCGCGCCACCCGGGCGTCGGCCCTGGTGACGGTTTTCGCGAGCCAGCGCTCGGGCACCGTGGTGGGCACCTCGAGCATCGACGGCGTCGAACGCATCATCAGCTTCGAGCACATGCAGAACTATCCGCTGCGCATCACGGTGGCCGTGTCCAAGGACGACGTGCTTCAGGACTGGCGCACCGCGTCGTACCTGCAGAGCGCCTGGGCCCTGCTGCTGTACGTCATCGTGGCCTGGAGCGGCTCTTCCGTGATTCTGGCCATGCGGCGGCGCATCGATGCGGAGACCGGTCTGCGCGACGCGCGCGACGCCCTCGCGCAGGCGAACGAGCGCCTGTCGCACCTGGCCCAGTACGACGGGCTGACCGGCCTGCCGAATCGCCGCTACTTCGATGCGCGCCTGCTGCGCTTGTTCGGACGGGCCCAGCGCGCGGCGCGCCCGCTCGCCGTCGTGCTGGTCGACGTCGACCAGTTCAAGAGCTACAACGACTGCTACGGGCATGTCGAAGGCGACGAGTGCCTGCGCCGTGTCGCCCAGGCGCTTCGCTCCGTCGCCCGGCGCCCGGGAGACTTCATCGCCCGATACGGCGGCGAGGAATTCGCCATGCTGCTGCCCGGCACCGATGCCGATGGCGCCGCGCAGCTGGCCGAGGCGGCCCGCGCCGCCGTGCTTGGGTTGCAGATTCCGCACGAAGGTACGGACCTCGGGCGGGTATCCATCAGCCTCGGGGTCGCCGCCGGTGTCCCGGGGGTCGACACCGAACCCTACGGGCTGGTGAGAGCCGCCGATGCCCTACTGTACCTGGCCAAGCGCGACGGGCGCAACCGCGTGCACACGCAACGCTGACGGGCCCGGACGCCCCTGTGCCCCTGACGGGCCACCGGGTCGGACGGGCCCACGCGGCTCGTTGCGCCGTGTCCCACACGCGGTTGAGGCGGCGACCTCGATGCAAGGGCCGATGCCAGCCGGATGGTCTGTCCATGCACGCCGCCCTCATTCAACGTTCGTCGATCTCCCTCGTTCCCACCGACCCCCTCCCGGCCCGGCGGTCGATGCCGCGGCAGCCCTATCCCTGCGCTGACGACCGCTTCGTTGCCAGCATCGCGCCCGCCCTCGCGGCCACGCGGACGACGCCGTTCAAGGACAGCTACGCCGCTCTCCTCGCACCGGCGGGTACGGTCTACCAGCGCCGCCAGAGCGCCCTCACCCTGCTCAACGAGGCGTTGCAGAAGGTGGACGGGGCCGCGGACGATCTGCCGGAATCGCCCGAGGCACTGACCGAATGGATGAGCGCTTCGGCCCGCAAGACCACCGACGCCTACCAGGCCTACCTGGCAGCGCGGCGCAGCGGCGAGCCGCGCAAGTTCTTCTCGAACCGCTCGCACGCCCTGTACTTCCTGCAGGCGGTGGCGCCCACCAAGCTGGTCGACGGCTCATGGCTGTACGGCACGCTGCGCCATGCCGCAGATCCGCGCATGGCTGGTTTGGCCCAGACCTATCTGGAAGAACTGGGCAACGGGGACCTGACGAAGAACCATGTGCTGCTCTACCGCCAGCTGCTGCAGTCGCACGGGCTCGGCGATGGCGCCCATCTGCCGGACACGTCTTTCGAACAAGGCGCCATCCAGCTCGGCCTCGGCCAGACCACCGAGCAGCTGCTGCCGGAGGTGATCGGCTTCAACCTCGGCTATGAGCAACTGCCGCTGCACCTGCCGATCACCGCCTACGAGTTGAACGAGCTGGGCATCGACCCCTACTACTTCACGCTGCATCTGACGGTCGACAACGCCGACAGCGGCCATGCCAGGAAGGCGGTCGACGCGGTGGCCCTCAACGCATCGCGCTACCCCGATGCCGACGCCTACTGGCGCCGTGTGCGCCGGGGCTACCGGCTGAACGACCTCGGCCTCGGTACCACGGCGGTCATTCAGGGCTTCGACATCGAAGCGGAAGTGGTGCGCATCCTCGCCGCCAAGGCCCACGCCGGCGCCGGCGCGCACTCCGACTATTGCCGGATCGAAGGCAGGACGGTCAACGAATGGCTGGGCACGCCCGGCCAGACGCGCGGCTTTCTGGCAGCGCTGGAACGCAAGGGCTGGCTGAGTCGGCCCGGCGACCCGAAGAGCTCGCGCTTCTGGCAGTTGCTGGCGGGCGACCGTGCCGAAATGTTCGGCGTCTTCAGCGACTACGAACTGCAGGTGATCCACGACTGGATGCGTGGCCCGGCGAGTGTCGATGGCATGCGCTTCGATGCGCCGACCGATGCCGACGGCGGGTCGACGCGCGTGCCCAGCTTTCGCGCACAGCAACGCCTGCAAGGACGCACCGCGGCAGAAGGGGCAGGCGCGCATCGACCGACGCTGCCGGCGCTGGACGACGGGTCGGCGATCGACATGCCCTCGCCCGACCTGGTCAGCGCCCTCGCCCCCGGCCGCCACTGGACGCCTGAAGGCCTGCGCGCCACGCGCCAGGTCGTGGCCAGCACCCGCGCAGGGTGAGAAGAGCGCAGCTTTTTGTGGCCGGTATTCGCGTGATGCCGGGGCGCCGGCTCAGCGTCAGCGACGCAGCGTCACGCCGGTCTTGGCCTGCAGCGCGTCGAAGCTGACGCCTTCGGCCAGTTCCACCACCTTCAGGCCCTCGGGCGTCACGTCCATCACCGCCAGGTCGGTGATGATGCGGTCGACCACGCCCACGCCCGTCAGCGGCAGGGTGCACTGCTCGAGGATCTTCAGGTCCTCGGTGCCGTCCTTCTTCTTGGCGACGTGCTCCATCAGCACGATCACGCGCTTCACGCCGGCCACCAGGTCCATGGCGCCGCCCATGCCCTTGACCATCTTGCCGGGGATCATCCAGTTGGCGAGGTCGCCCTTGGCGCTCACCTGCATGGCGCCGAGGATCGACAGGTTGATCTTGCCGCCGCGGATCATCGCGAAGCTGTCGTGGCTGCCGAAGATCGCCGATCCAGGAAGGGTCGTCACCGTCTGCTTGCCGGCGTTGATCAAATCGGCGTCGACCGCGTCTTCAGTCGGAAACGGGCCGATGCCCAGCATGCCGTTCTCGCTCTGCAGCCAGACTTCCTTATCGCCGGTGTGGTTGGCCACCAGCGTCGGGATGCCGATGCCCAGGTTCACATAGAAGCCGTCTTCGAGTTCGCGGGCCGCACGCGCGGCCATCTGGTCTTGGGTCCAGGGCATGTCAGGCTCCCTCTTTCTTGTTGGCGGGGACTTGGGGGACAGGGATCTCGTCGATCACCGCAGCCTGTGCGATCACGGCCTGCGCCTCGACCTTGGCAGCGGCGACATCCACCGGCGCCGCGGCGCTCACGGTGCGCTTCTCGATGCGCTTCTCGGGCTTGGCGTTGAGCACGATGCGGTGCACGTAGATGCCCGGCAGGTGCACGTCGTCCGGCGCGATCTCACCCACCTCGACGATCCTCTCGACCTCGACGATGCAGACCTTGCCGGCCATCGCGGCGGCCGGGTTGAAGTTGCGCGCCGTCAGGCGAAAGCGCAGGTTGCCCGACGTGTCGGCCACGTCGGCCTTCACCAGCGCCACGTCGGGCACCAGCGAGCGTTCCATCACATAGGTTTCGCCATCGAACTCGCGCAGTTCCTTGCCCTCTGCGACCTGCGTGCCCACACCGGTCTTGGTGAAGAAGGCCGGGATGCCGGCACCGCCGGCGCGCAGCTTTTCGGCCAGCGTGCCCTGCGGCGTGAATTCGAGTTCGAGTTCGCCCGCCAGGTACTGGCGCTCGAACTCCTTGTTCTCGCCGACGTAGCTGGCAATCATCTTCTTGATCTGCCGCGTCTCGAGCAGCTTGCCGAGGCCGAAGCCATCGACGCCGGCGTTGTTCGAGACGACGGTCAGGTTCTGTACGTTGCTTTCCTTGAGCGCCTCGATCAGCGCTTCGGGAATGCCGCAGAGGCCGAAGCCGCCGACGGCGAGCATCTGGTTGTCGGCGACGACGCCGGCCAGTGCGTCCTTGGCGGAGGCATAGATCTTGTTCACCATGGGGCGTGATCCTCGGTGGTTGGGTGTGAATGAAGCGGGAACTGCCTGAGACGATACTACGTACCCGCATACGTAGTATTTCGTAATGGAAGCACCCGAGAGCGTCACCACGGACATCGACTACCGCCTGGCCTTCGAGCATGCGCCGGTCGGCATGGTGCTGTCGCGCAACCGCACGATGGTCGACTGCAACGAGCGGCTGTGCGAGATGTTCGGCGCCCGCCGCGAGATGCTGGTGGGCCAGTCCTTCCGGGTGCTGTACCCGAGCGTCGCCGAATTCGAGCGCATCGGCAAGCGCATGGTGCCGATCCTCAACGCCAGCGGCCGCTATGCCGACAACCGGATGATGCGACGCCTGGGCGACCTGCATGGCGCCTTCGCCGGCGAAACCTTCTGGTGCCACGTGACCGGCCATGCGCTGAACCGCGCAGCGCCACACGAGGCCGGCATCTGGACCTTCGAGGACCTTGGCTCGCGCCGTGCGGCCAAGGCCGCGCTCACCCCGCGCGAACGCGAGGTGGCGGCACAGGTCATGCAGGGCCTGACCTCCAAGGAGATCGGGCGGGTGCTGGGCATCAGCCACCGCACCGTCGAATTGCACCGCGCCCGGCTGATGCGCAAGTACGCGGCGGCGACCACGGCCGAACTCGTCCAGAAGCTGATGGCGGGGTGACGTGATGACGGGATGCCGCCGCCGGCACGGCGCATCGACCAAACAATTGGCCGAATGCGGCACTAGTTGGCATCGTCCGACAGGGGCATACGCCAAACAACCAATGGAAGTGGACCGCGCTTGCCGATAGATTTCAATTGTTCCGACTCGCAAGGCCGCCCTCCATGCTCACCACCGTTCAGAAAGCCGACATCCTCCGCAAGAGCGGTGTCGAGATTCCCGCCTGTCCGGAGGTGACGCGTGATTGGTCCCGGCGGGTCGATGCCCTCTTCGTCGACTATGTGGCGGCCCGTGCCGCCAAGAGCCTGCGCGACGCCGAGGAAGTCCGGCAGCTCGACCTGCTGCGCCGCATGTCGGTGCGCACCGTCCGCAAGGCACCGGCCGAATTCGCCTGAGTCGCGCGGCCCGGCCCGCGCCCTTCCCGGCTGCGCCTGGAGCGCCCCGCCCGACCACCTGCCACGCTAGCGTCGGCGCCCGCCCCGCGGGCGCGCCGGCTTGGGCGCCAGCCCGAGGGCCGCGCGGGCCAGTGCGTCGGCCTCGGCATTGCGGTGGCGCGGCAACCAGTGAACGCTGCCGACCACCAAGCTTGCCAGCAGCTGCCGCGCCTCGTCGAACAAGGGTGCCAGGCGCGCGACCGGCGGGCGGTCGGCGGTGGCATCGAGCTGCTCGACCAGGATGCTGTTGTCGCTGTAGATGCGCGCAGCCCTCGCGCCCTGCGCCCGCAGACGCTGCAACGCCGCCATCAGCGCCCGCAGTTCGGCCTCGTTGTTGCAGCCGTGGTGCGGGGCCCGTTCCGACAGCGTGTGCCGGCCGCCGTCGGGGGCGATCAGGACCGCGCCAAGGCCCATGCGCCCCGGATTGGGCTGGGCGCTGCCGTCGCAATGGACGACCCAGCACGGGAACGGCAGGTCGGGCGCGTCGCTGGCAGGCATGGAGACGGACCCTACCACTGAAGCCACCACCGAACGCCGCCGCCGCGGCGCGACACCGCGCCTCTGGCACACGCGTCATCCCACACAGGCATGTGTCTTATGACACATGGGTGGGGCCTCGCCGACACGGCGCACCAGCATGCCGCCGGGACACTGGGGTTCCCCCTAACGCTCCGGAGAACGCCCATGCCACATCTCGCCGACCCCATCCAGGTGCTTGTGATGCACGACGAGCCGCTGGTGGCCATCGGACTTTCCACCGCGCTGCGCCAGCAGCCGGACTTCCAGGTCTCGGTCCATGGGGTGGATGCCGATCCCGCCACGGCCGATGTCGTCATCGCCGATTACCGGGGCGGTGTCGCCTGGGCACTGCAGGCGCGCAAGCACGCGCATCCGCTGTGCCGGGTGCTGGTCGTGACCACCATCGACCGCGAACGCGAGGTGCGCGCCGCGCTCGAAGCCGGCGTGCACGGCTACCTGCTGCTGGGTTGCCAACTGCAGGAACTGGCCGACGGCATCCGCTCCGTGGCGCGCGGCGCACGCGCGTTGTGCGCCGCGGTGAGCCACCGCCTGGCCGACAGCCTGATCCACGAGGCGCTCACGCCACGCGAACTCGACGTGCTGCAGCTCATCGCCGAAGGCCGCGGCAACAAGGCGATCGCCAGCGGGCTCGACATCGCGGTGGGCACGGTCAAGACCCATGTGAAGTCCATCCTGGGCAAGCTCGATGCGCGCAGCCGCACCGAGGCGGCCGCAGTCGCCGCGCGACGCGGCCTGGTCGCGATCGAGCGGGAGATCCCGCTGCGCCCCGCCATGGACAACGCCGTGCCACGGGCGCGCCCCACGCTGCACCACCCGGTGGCGCAAGCCGCCTGAGCCGCAGCACAAAGCCGGCCTGCCCCGGGGCCGACGGCATGAGGGCGAAACGGTTAGATTGCCCGCATGCAAGATCTGTTGTCCCTGGCCACCGAACGCGGCGTCGCGGTGGTCTTCTTCGCCACGCTCGCGGCGCGACTGGGTGCGCCGATTCCGGCGTCGGCCGTGCTGGTGGTGGCGGGCGGCTTGGCCGCCATGGGGCAGATCTCCCTCTGGGCGACGGTGGCCGGTGCAATCCTCGGCAACCTGCTGGGCGACGCAGCCTGGTTCTACGCCGGACGCCGCTTCGGGCATCGCATGATGCGGCTCTTGTGCAAGGTGTCGCTGTCACCGGACACCTGCGTGCGGCAGAGCGAATCGCTCATCACCCGCTGGGGTGGCGCCTCGCTGATCGCAGCCAAGTTCGTGCCGGGCGTGTCGGTGGTCGCGCCGCCGATGGCCGGCGCGCTGCACATGTCGACGGCCCGCTTCGTCGGCTTCGACACCATCGCCGCGACCGTCTGGTCGGCGGCCTTCCTGATCCCCGGCTGGATCTTCAGCACACAGATCCAGGCGGTGCTCGACGCCATGGCCGATGCCGGTGCCGCGGCCCTGCTGGTGCTGCTGGTGGCGGTGACCGCAGGCGTCGGCCTGCGCTACTGGCGCCGCCGCACGATGCTGCTGGCCATCGATGTCCCGCGCGTCACGGTCGACGAACTGCACGAACTGATGGCCTCCGACAAGCCGCCGGTGGTGATCGACGTTCGCTCGCCGGCCGGCGCCGAACTGGAGCCACGGCGCATTCCCGGCGCCCTGGTGCTGCACCTGCAGGACATGAAGAAGAACCGCGGCATTCCCGAGCTGCCCCACGACCGCCACGTCATCCTCTATTGCAACTGCCCCAATGAAGTCACCGCCGCCCTCGGCGCGCGGCTGCTCGCGGCGCAGGGGGTGAAGCAGGCACGGCCTCTGGCCGGCGGCCTGGACGCCTGGCTCGCCGCGGGTCACCCGACCGAGAACGGCTGACGCAGCCCGCATTGTTGGCCGCAGAGAAACACACTGCTGGCCCGCAGCCTCTTGGTCTCGGCACCCGGGGCGACCACACTCAAAAGCCCTTTCGCCGCCCCGTGGCTCGCCTCTGCCGATGACGTCTTCCTCCTCCTCTTCCTCCTGCACTACCTGCGACGACCTGCTCGATGCGCCCCTGGCGCCGACCGCCGCCACACCCGCCACTGCCTCGCGCGCCGCCTGGCTCGCGGTCGGCTCGATCGCCGTCGGCACCTTCGTGATGGTGACCACCGAATTCCTGCCGGTCGGCCTGCTCACCGACATCGCGCGCGGGCTGAACGTGTCCGACGGCACGGCCGGCCTGATGATGACCATGCCCGGCGTGCTCGCCGCCATCGCGGCACCGGCCCTCACGGTGGCGGCCGGCCGGCTCGATCGGCGCACGGTGATGATCGCGCTCAGCAGCTTGCTGCTGGTGTCGAACCTGCTCGCCACCTTCGCGCCGAACTTCGGAACGATGCTGGCGGCGCGGTTGCTGCTCGGCCTGTGCGTCGGCGGCTTCTGGGCCTTCGCGCCGGGCGTGGGCACGCAGCTGGTGCCGCCGATGGCGCAGGCCCGGGCGATGTCGGTCATCCTCGCCGGCATCTCGGTGGGCACCGTGCTCGGTGTGCCGGCCGGTGCGCTGCTGGGCAGCTTCGCCGGCTGGCGCTCGGCCTTCGCCGTGTCGGCAGCGCTGACGGTGGTGGTGCTGGCGATGCAGCTGTGGCTGCTGCCGGCGCTGCCCGCCGCACGCGCCATTCGGCCGCGCGACCTGCTCGCACCGCTCACGCACCGCCTGTCGCGCATCGGCCTGGGCGCCATCCTGCTGCTGGTGGCCGGCCATTTCGCGGCCTACACCTACCTCAAGCCGCTGTTGCAGGCGGTGTTCGGCCTCTCGCCCACGCTCGTGACCGCGCTGCTGCTGACCTACGGCGCCGCCGGCTTCATCGGCAACTTCATCGGCGGGCATCTGGTGGCGCGCAGCCCGCGCCTCGCCCTGTTGGGCACGGCGCTGCTGCTGGCCGCCTCGCTGGCGATGTCGACGGTGGTGGGCGACGGCCTGCTGGCAGGCGCCGCGGTGGTGCTGGCCTGGGGCGTCGCCTTTGGCATGGTGCCGGTGTCCGCCACCGGCTGGATGCTGAAGGCACTGCCGCAAGCCCCGGAGGCCGGCCAGGCGATGCTGGTCACCGCCTTCCAGGTGGCGATCGCCTCGGGCGCGCTGCTGGGCGGCCTGGTGGTCGACGGCAGCGGCATCGCGAGCGCGATGCTGCTGGGCAGCGTGCTGGTGGTGGGTGCCGCGCTGGTGGCCGGCACGCTGGGCCACGCGCCGCGCCGGCGGGCCGTCAGCGCCCCTTGACGGCGATCAGCTCGACTTCGAAGTTGAGCGTCGCGTTGGGCGGAATCACGCCGCCCGCGCCGCGCGCACCGTAGGCGATGCCGGGCGGGCACACCAGCTTGGCCTTGCCGCCCGGCTTCATCTTCTGCACGCCCTCGGTCCAGCAGGGGATCACGCCGGAGAGCGGGAACTCGATCGGCTCGCCGCGCTTGTAGGAGCTGTCGAATTCCTTGCCGCTGTCGGGGAAGGTACCGCGGTAGTGCACCTTCACGGTGTCGCTGGCCGTCGGCGAGGCGCCGCTGCCTTCCTTCAACGACTGGTAGATCAGGCCGCTGGGCGTGGTGACGGGGGCGCTTTGGGCCGAGGCGACGGACATCGCGGAGACCGCGGAAATGGCGCACAGCGACACGAAGGCCGCCTTGAGGATGGATCGCACGAAAGCTTCCTTGCAGAGTTGGAAGCAGCCATATTGCCATGCGCCGTGACGGCGCCCCAGGCGGTCAGGTCTCGACCTCGACCAGGTAGCCGATGCCGCGCAGCGTGCGGATGCCGGCGCCGCTGCCCACGAGCTTCTTGCGCAGGCGCGAGACGAACGCTTCCAGCGCGTTGTCGCCCAATGCGTCATCGAAGCACGACAGCTTGTCCGATAGCGTCCGCTTGCTCACCACCCAGCCCGGCGGCGTCATCAGTTCGAGCAACACCTCGAACTCGCGCGCTGGCAGATCGAGTGGCGCGCTGCCGATGGTGAAGCGGCGCAGCTTGCGATCGAGATTCAGGTCCGCCACCGACACGTAGTCTTCGGTGTCCTTGGCGCGCCGCACCAGTGCGCGCAGGCGCGCCTCCACTTCCGCCAGGTCGAAGGGCTTGCCCAGGTAGTCGTCGGCCCCCGCCTCGAGGCCGGCGATGCGCTCCTCGGTCCGGTTGCGTGCGGTCAGCACCAGCACCGGTGTGCGATCGCCGCGCGCCCGTGCCTTGCGCAAGGCGGTCAGGCCGCTGCTGTCGTTGCCCATCGCATGCGCGCCGGCGGTCTGCGGCAGGTTCAGGTCGAGCAGCACCGCATCGAAGATCTGTACCTGCCACAGGCCATTGGCTTCGGCCAGCGATCGGGCCACGTCAATGCGATGACCCGCATCGGTGAGGCTGCGCACCATCACATCGCTGAGAACAGCATCGTCTTCGACCACGAGAATTCGCATGTACCAAGGCTATCAGGTGAAGGATTAACACCACAACTGGCCTGTCAGGACCGGGTCAGGGCCTCGGGACGATAAACCGTCGATGACTTTGGAACCCTTGGCATGAGCGCACGCGATGCCTGGCACGATGCGCTGGATACCGACCACTCGGCCGCCTCGCGCACCGCGGTCGTGCTGCTGCACGGCCTGTGCAGCACGCCCGAAGAACTACGCGCCGTGGACACGCGGCTGTGCCATCTCGGCTATACCGTGGAGGCGCTGCGCATCGAAGGCTATGCCTTCGACCCCGCCGCCTCGGTGCAGACGGCCGCACCCTGGTCGCGTTGGCTCGACGACATCGAACGCCGCGTCGACGCACTCCGCGCCACGCACGATCGCGTGATGCTCGTCGGCATCTCCGCCGGGGCGGCGCTGGCGCTGGGCACGGCCATCCGCTGCGGCGCCCGCGTCGATGGGCTGGTGCTGATGTCGACCGCGCTGCGCTTCGATGGCTGGGCCATACCGAAGCTGCAAGCATTGCTGCCGCTGGCGCTCTACACCCCGATCGGCCGCTTCTGGCGCTACCGCGAACGCGCGCCCTTCGGCGTCAAGAACGAGCGGGTTCGCGCATGGATCGCACGCGAACTCGAGAACCGCCGCATCTCGCGCGCCGGCAGCGCGGTGATCGGCATCGGCCACCTGCGCGAGCACGACCGCCTGCTGCGCCACGTGCGCGCGCACCTCGACCGGGTCGTGTGCGCCCGCGTGCTCGTGCTCCATGCGCGCGAGGACGAAGTCGCCAGTCTCGAGAACGTGTCGCTGCTGGCGCACGGGCTGCGCTGCGGCACCTTCCGCGCCGTGGTGCTCGGCAACAGTTTCCACATGATCACCATCGACAACGACCGTCACGAGGTTGTCCGCGAGACGACCGAATTCGCCGCTGCGCTCGCGCACGACACCGCCTGAAGGCGCGGCTCGCCTTCGCCCCTCAAGGAGCTCACGTATGCCTTCTCCCGTCTTCAACACCGTCGCCGCCATCCTCGAAAAGGATTTCAAGCTCGCGCCCGAACAGGTCCGCCCCGACACCACGCTCATCGACCTCGGGCTCGACTCGCTGGCGCTGATGGAGTTCGTGTTCGCCGTCGAAGACGCCTTCCGCCTTCGCATCCCGGAAGACCGGCTCGACCCGCGCGAGGCCGGCATCACGCTCGAACAACTGTGCCACGTGGTCGAAGAGATGCTCGGCCAGCACGCCACGGCGCACGCTCCGCTGGCCGCCCACGCATGAGAGACCCCTACGCCGCAGCCGCGGTCACGTCGCGCCGGCCTGCACCGCGCACGGGCCGGGTGGCCGTCACCGGGATCGGCCAGATCACCCCGCTGGGCGGCACGATCGAGGCCTTCGACGACGCCCTGTTCGGCATGCGCTCGGCGGTGTGCTCGCACACCGTGGCGATACCGCGCATGGAGCCCTTCACGATGGGCGTCGCACCCTGCACCTTCGACGACAGCGAACGCAGCCGTTCGCGCCTGCCGCTCGACCGGGGCACGGCGATGGCGATGGCTGCCGCGCGCGCCGCTTTCACGGCATCCGGCCTCGGCGCCTGCGTGTTCGACGGCGATCGTCTCGGTGTCTACTGGGGCAGCGGCATGGCCGGCAGCGCCAGCTTCGACGCCACGGCCCGCGGGCTGTATGCCGATGCACAACGCGTGCGACCGACCACCGTACTCACCACGATGCCGAACGCGGCTGCCGCGGAGATCGGGCTGCACTTCGGCGCACGCGGCGCTGCGTTGTCCTATGCCTGTGCCTGCGCCTCGTCCGCGGTGGCCATCGGCGAAGCGATGCGCGCCATTCGCGGCGGCTGGATCGACATCGCCATCGTCGGCGGGCATGAAGCGATGCTCACGCCGGGAACGCTCGCGAGCTGGCATGCGATGCGGGTGACCGCGGCGCCGGGCGGCGACCCCGGCACCAGCTGCCGCCCCTTCGCCGCGGGGCGCACCGGCTTCGCGCTCGGCGAAGGCGCGGCCGCTCTGGTGATCGAATCGCCCGCCCATGCCCAGGCACGCAGCGCCACTGTGGAATGGACGCTGGCCGGCTACGCGACCCACTGCGACGGCACCCACATGACCCTTCCCGATTCGGCGGGACAGGTTCGCGCCATGCGCGCCGCCCTGGCAGACGCCGGCCTGCAGCCCGCGGACATCGGCTACATCAATGCGCACGGCACCGGCACGCAGGCCGGCGACGCGGCCGAGGCGAGTTCGGTGGCAACCGTCTTCGGCGAGGCGGTGCCCGTCAGCTCGACCAAGCCGCTCCACGGACACCTGCTCGGCGGCGGCGGCGCGGTCGAGCTGATCGTGGCCCTGCGCGCCCTGACCCATGGCCGTCTCCCGGCGATGGCGAGCGTGGGCGACGTCGACCCCGACATTCACCTGGACCTCGTGCGGGGCGCTGCACGGCCCGCACCGCAACTGAGACATGCGATGTCCAACTCCTTCGCGTTCGGCGGCACGAACGCCGTGCTGATCGCGTCGCGAGCGGGCTGACCCGGCTTCGCGCCAAGCCACGGTCGGTAGACCGTGGCACTGTTTTTGCACTGGGGTGCCGGGTAGCCAACCCAGGAGAACAGCCCGTGACGACAGGTCTCAAGAAAGTGCTCGGCCCCTTCCAGCTGTGGGGCATCGCCGTCGGGCTGGTCATCTCGGGCGAATATTTCGGCTGGAGCTACGGCTGGGCCACCGCCGGCACGCTCGGCTTCCTGGTCGCCACGGTGCTGGTGGCCACGATGTACACCACCTTCATCTTCAGCTTCACCGAGCTGTCGACCGCCATCCCGCACGCGGGCGGGCCCTTCGCCTATGCGCGGCGCGCCTTCGGGCCGACCGGGGGCTTCCTGGCCGGCTTCGCGACGCTGGTCGAATTCGTCTTCGCGCCGCCGGCCATCGCGCTGGCCATCGGCGCCTACCTCAACGTGCAGTTCCCGGCCGTCAACCCCAAGTGGTTCGCGTTGGGCGCCTACGTACTCTTCATCGGCCTCAACTGGGTCGGCGTGGGCATCGCGGCGGCCTTCGAGCTGTTCGTGACGGTGCTGGCCATCTTCGAGCTGGTGGTCTTCATGGGCGTGGTCGCGCCGGGCTGGTCGATGGCGAACTTCACGGCGCACGGCTGGGCCGGCGGCGAGGTGCTCAATGGCGCGGCGGTCTCGGGCATCTTCGCGTCGATCCCCTTCGCGATCTGGTTCTTCCTGGCCATCGAGGGCGCGGCCATGGCGGCCGAAGAGGCGCGCGACCCGCGGCGCACCATCCCCCTGGCCTACACCACCGGCATCGTCACGCTGGTGGTGCTGGCCTTCGGCGTGATGATCTTCGCCGGCGGCGTGGGCGATTGGCGCACGCTTGCCAACATCAACGACCCGCTGCCGCAGGCGATGACGGCAGTGGTCGGCGAGAACAGCGGCTGGCTGCACATGCTGGTGTGGATCGGCCTCTTCGGGCTGGTCGCGTCCTTCCACGGGATCATCATGGGCTATTCGCGCCAGATCTTCGCGCTCGCGCGCGCCGGCTACCTGCCCGCGTACTTCGCCGCGCTGAGCCCGCGCTTCGAGACGCCGCACCGCGCGCTGCTCGCAGGCGGCGTGGTCGGCGTCGTCGCCATCTTCAGCGACGAATGGGTGAGCTTCGGCGGCCAGACGCTCACCGCCAACATCGTGACCATGGCGGTGCTCGGCGCGATCGTGATGTACCTGGTGTCGATGGCCGCGCTGTTCCGCCTGCGCCGCACCGAGCCGGCGCTGGAGCGCAGCTACCGCGCACCGTTCTACCCGGTGTTCCCGGCCGTCGCGCTGGGGCTCGGTGTCGTGTGCCTGGGCGCGATGGTCTGGTTCAACGGCATGCTGACGCTGCTGTTCCTGGTGCTGATGGCCGCGGCCTACGGCTACTTCCTGCTGACCGGCGCGCAGCGCCGCGCGGCGGCGCCGGACGAGATGCTCGCCGAGCGCGCCTGATCGCGCATCCAGCGGATGGGCCGCTTGGAGGCATGATGTTCGTCGACAACACCCCATCAGGAGACAAACCATGCCCTCTCTCGCTGCGCCGCGCTATCCGATGGCGGAACTGAAAGACCTGCCCGACGACATCCGGACCGCGGTGCTCGCGGTGCAGGAGAAGGCCGGCTTCGTGCCCAACGTGTTCCTCGCCCTCGCCCGCCGCCCGGCCGAATGGCGCGCCTTCTTCGCCTACCACGACGCGCTGATGCTGAAGGAAGAAGGCTCGCTCACCAAGGGCGACCGCGAGATGATCGTCACCGTCACCAGCGCGGCCAACCAGTGCCTCTACTGCGTGGTGGCGCACGGCGCGCTGCTGCGCATCTACGAGAAGAAGCCACTGGTGGCCGACCAGGTGGCGGTCAACTACCGCAAGGCCGACATCACACCGCGGCAGCGCGCCATGCTCGACTTCGCGATGAAGGTCTGCGACCGCTCACACGAGATCGACGACGCCGACTTCGCCGCGCTGCACGCGCACGGCTTCGACGACGAGGACATCTGGGACATCGCGGCCATCACGGCCTTCTTCGGCCTGTCGAATCGCATGGCCAGCTTCGCCGGCATGCAGCCGAACAACGAATTCTTCCTGATGGGCCGACTGCCCAGGGACAAGAAGTAGCGCGCTGCTACGCCGCCGGGCCGCGGCAGGCCGCGAACGCATCGAGCGCCGGCTTGTAGGTTGGCGTCGTCAGGTCCATCACGCCCAGCACCGTGTGGTACAGGTTGTCGTGCGTGAGCGCGGCGTCGCGGCCCTTGGCCAGACAGGCGACCGACAGGTGCTCCCGCGCCTTCATGCCCTCGCCCAGCCACGCGACCATCGGTACGTGCTTCTGCACCTCGGGCGCGATGTCGTAGGGCAGCCCATGCAGGAACAGGCCGTACTCGCCCAGCGATTCGCCGTGGTCGCTCATGTAGAGCATGCCGGTGTCGTAGCGGCTCGACTGCGCCTGCAGCCAGTCGATGGTGCGGGCGAGGAAGCGGTCGGTGTGGGCGATCGAGTTGTCGTAGGCGTTCATCAGCTCGCCATGGCTGCATTCGGCCAGCACGTTGGTCATGCATTCGGGCATGAAGCGCTTGGTCTCGGGCGCCGAGCGCTTCGCATAGGCCGGGCCATGGCTGCCCATCTGGTGCAGCACCAGCAGCACGCCCCGGCTGCGGCGCTCGGCCGGCAGCGCTGCGAGCCGCTGGTCGATGTTCTTGAGCATCACGTCGTCCAGGCATTCGTCGCCGTCGCACAGCGCGCTGCGCGTGGCCGCGTCGAGCCCTTCGGACGCCGACACGCTGGGCACCCGCGCGCACACGCCCTTGCAGCCGGCCTGGTTGTCGATCCACAGCACCGCCAGGCCGACCGCCTGCGCCAGGTCGACCAGGTTCTCGTAATCGTCCTTGCGGCCTTCGTAGCCGGTCTTGCCCAGCGGCGAGAACATGCAGGGCACCGAGGCGAGGGTGTTGGTGCCACAGGAGTGCACGTTGGGCCAGCTCAGCACCTGGCGCGCGGCCAGTTCGGGCGTGGTGTTGCGCGAATAGCCGTTGAGCGCGAAGTGGTCGGCCCGCGCCGTTTCACCCACCACCAGCACGAAGAGCCGCGGCTTGCCCTGGGCCGCATAGCTCGCCCCCAGAGCCGCTCCCGAGATCGGCACCAGCTTCCGGCTGTGCTTGAAGAGCGGCTTGACGATCACCGCCGTGGCCGAATAGAGGCTGGCCAGCGGATTCATCATGTAGCGCAGCGTGACGTGGTTGCGCATCAGCGGCGCCAGTTCGCGCGACATGGCCGCCGCGCCGGCCACCACCACCGCGAGCGCCGCCACGCACCACAGCAGGTTGCGCCACAGCTGGGCCAGCGGACGCATCGGCACGATGCGCACCCGCAGCAGCCACCACGCGGGCAAGGCAACGACCAGCAGCACGTTGACCAGCAGCCGCCAGCTCAGGAGATCGCGCGTCTCGTGCAGATCGGTCTGCATGGCGTTGGCGGCCATCGTCGGGTCCATCACGACGTGGTAGCTCAGCATGTAGTGCTGCGCCACCGCGGCGATCAGCACGACGGCGAACCACAGCGGCTTCATCCATCGGGTCCAGGCGGTGAGCGACAGCACCGCCACCGTGCCGAAGCCGGTGAGCAGCGCCATCACCGCGATCGAGCCGAGGTACACGCTCGGTGCGCCGCCGATGTGCGCGAGTTCGATCCAGAGCGGCCAGTTGGCGGCGACGAGCAGGTATGCGGCGAGCCCCGCGATCACGGCGCGCGGCGAACGCGGGCGCGCCATCCAGGCATCGGCGGACAGCAGCGGAAGCAGCCAGCCGGGTGCAGTGGCATTGGACAAGGTCGGCGCCGGGCCGGCCGCGTGCGGACGATCCGCGACAGGGGACGAAGCATTCATGCGGCGATGGTGGAGAGCCGGACTGAAATCACCCTGAACGGATGACTCAGCTTTCGTTCAGCTAGGCGCTTGCGCGTCGACCCGCGGATCGGCCGCGCCGGCCACTGCCGATGGCCGATGGAAGACGGCATCGACGGCCCAGCCGACCGTCCAGCACAGCCAGGCGGTCCAGAGCGTGTGGCTCATGTAGTGGGCGCCGCGCCATTGCTGCGCCAGCCCCAGCACCAGGCCCAGCAGCGCGGCGATCGCCAGCCACGCGCCGGCGGCGCGTGGCATCGTCCGCCGCAGCACGAACCAGCCGCCCAGATAGGCAAAGGCCGCCGAGGCGTGACCCGCGGGAAAACAATGGCCCGGCCCGCCGTCGCGCACCCGCCAGGCCCAATGCGACACGTAGTGCGCCGTGCCGCCGAATTCGGCCAGGTCCCAGGGGCAGCTGGTGCGGCTGCTGCTCTTGAGCAGCGAGACGGCGAACACCGAGACCAGCACGGTCAGCGCCAGCTGGAAACGCTCGCGCGAGGTCAATCCACGCAGCAGCCCGAAGGGCCACCGCACCGCAACCAGGAGCAGCGCCACGCAGGCCCAGCTGAGCAAGCGCGGCACCTCGTGCAGCCACAGCACCAGCGCCGCGTCGTCGCGCAGCGCGAAGCCGCCCGCGCTGCCGGCCAGCCGCGCCATCGGCAGGTCGAGGCCGCCCGCATCCCAGAGCAGGATCAGCAGCAGGGCCAGGGCGGTGAAGAGAAAAAGACGAACGAGAGGGGTCGAATACCCACGGGTCATGTCGAGACAGGCGCGGCGCGCGGCATGCAGCATCGGTGAAAGTGCCGCGGAGGCTAGCGGCGGTGCATGAACCGGGCCTGAAGGCAAGCGGCCGAGACGGCCCTTAGACTCGCACCTTTTACGGAGATCTCCTTGCGCGTTCTGCTCGTCGAAGACGACCTGGCCCTGTCGGAGGCGGTCTGCAGCTACCTGCGGGCCAAGGCCTTCGTGGTCGATGCGGTGCCCAGCCTGGCACAAGCCAGCGCGGCGCTTCACGGTGCGCAATACGCCGCCGTGCTGCTCGACCTGCACCTGGGCGACGGCGACGGGCTGTCGCTGCTGCCGCAGGTGCGCGCACTGAAGGACCGGCCCATCGTCATCGTGCTCACCGCGCGCGACCAGGTGACCGACCGCATCCGCGGCCTCGACGCCGGCGCCGACGACTACCTCATCAAGCCCTACGATCCCGGCGAACTGCTGGCGCGCCTGCGCGCAGTGGAGCGCCGCCGCAGCACGTCGACGGCACCGGTGGTCCAACTGGGCGACCTGGAGATCGACCTGGCGCGCGAGCTGGTCCGCAGCCGCGGCGTACCGGTGACGCTGACGCAGAAGGAATGGGCGCTGCTGCGCGTGATGGCGACGCGGCCCGACCGCATCCACACCCGCGACAATTTGCAGGACGCGCTCTATGGCTTCGACGACGAGGCCGACAGCAACACGCTGGAGGTGTTCATCAGCCGGCTGCGACGCAAGCTCGGCCGCGAGCACATCCAGACGCTGCGCGGGCTGGGTTACCGCCTGGTGAACGCGGGCGGTGACGCGCCGTGAGCGCGACGGCAACGCCCGCGCAGCGCGAGACACTGGCCGGTCGGCTCATCCGCACGCTGATCCTGTGGGTCGGCGGGGTCTGGCTGCTGTGCGTGATGGGCGTGGTCTGGTACGTCGACCGTGAGATCAACTACAACTTCGACAACGAGCTGGTCGAGGTGTCGCACCGCATGTTCGACATCGCGCTCGACGAGCTCGACCGCCGCCAGGCCGAAGCCGGCGATGGCCGGACGCTGACGGCCCCGACCCCGACCTTCGCCGACGCGGCGGTGATGTTCCAGGTGGTCGAGCCCGGCGGGCGCGTGCTGCTGCGCTCGGCCGAGACGCCCGGCAACACCTTCGACGTGCCGCTGGCCAGCGGCTTCGCCAACGACGAGGCGTGGCGCGTCTACACGGTGCAGCATCCCACGCGCAAGCTCTACCTGCAGGTGGCCGACCCGCTGGACGAGCGGCGCGAGGCACTCAACCGCACGCTGTTCGGGCTCATCATCCCGCTGGGGGCGGTGTTGCCCTTGCTGGCCCTGGTGCTGCGCAAGATCGCGCGCGACGAGCTGCAGGTGCTGCAGACCATGGCGACCGAGATCGGCCAGCGCGGCGGCGACGACCTGCGGCCCCTTGCCCTGCCCGGCCTGCCGCGCGAATTGCAGACCGTGGGCGACCACGTCAACCGCCTGCTCGAACGGCTGGCGCAGGCGCTCGACGTCGAACGCGCGCTGGCCGCCAACGCCGCGCACGAAATGCGCACGCCACTGGCGGCGGCCCGGTTGCGACTGCAGACCGCGCTGGAGCACGACCTGCGCCGCGACGACGTGGTGGCGGCGCTCGACGCGTTGCGCACGCTCAGCCATCGCACCGACAAGCTGCTTCAGCTTTCGCGCGCCGAGTCGGGTGCGTCGTTCACGCGCGAACGGGTTGACCTCACGCAGCTCGCCGCCACGGTCGCGCAGGAGTTCTGGCAGGACCCGGCCGCGATCGACCGGCTCAGCCTGAAGGTGCCCGACAGTGGCGACGCACCGGTCGTGCTCGGCGACGTCGACGCGCTCGCGATCGCGTTGCGCAACCTGGTGGAGAACGCGTTGCGCTATGCGCAGGGCGCCGCGGTGGAGATCGAAGTCGACGCCGGCGGTCGCCTCATCGTGCGGGACTTCGGCCCCGGCGTGAGCGAAGTCGAATTGCGCACGTTGCAGCTGCGCCATGTGCGCCACAGCGCGGAGCGGACCGGCTACGGCCTGGGCCTGTCGATCGTCGCGACCATTGTGCAGAAGCACGGCGCGCCGTTCGAACTGCTGTCGCCACCGCCGGGTGCAATGCAGGGCTTCGAGGCGCGGATTGCGTTGAAGCCGGCCTAGGTCTGTCAGCAGGCCCTAGAAAGTCCAGCGCGCGCTGACCCGGGCGCTGCGCGGCTCCATCGGATGCACATGGCGGTCGTCGATGCCGCCGCCACAGGCACCGCTGGCCACCTCGCCGGCCGTGCACGACGCATAGGCGTACTCGATGTCATTGCCTTTCCTGCCGGCGAGGTTGAACACGTCGAGCCCCAGGGTCAGATGCGGGTTGACGGCGTAGCGCATCCCGAGATTGAGCAGCGTCGAGGACTTCGAGCGCTCGGTGCTCAGCGTGTCCAGCGCACGGGGGCCGAGGTAGCGCAGCCGCAGCGATGTCGTGAGTGGCCCGTCGATGTAGGTGACGCCGGCGGCCAGCACCTTCTCGACTGCGTTGTCGATGTGGTCGCCTTCTCCCTCCGGCGCTTCGCCCCGGAAGCGGGCGCGCGACAAGGCGCCGTCGAGTTCCAGGCGCCATGCCCGATCGAGCTTCCAGCGCAAGGTCGCCTCGACCCCGCGGCGGCTGCTCGCGCGGCCGGCTTCGGTCGAGCCGGCGTCCCCGACGTAGACCAATTCGGAATCGAGCTTGAGTTGCCACAGGGCCACCGTCGCGGTGAAGTCCTCGCTGGGCTGCAGGCGCCAACCGACTTCGGCACCGGTGCCCTTGGCCAGGGCCGGCACGCGGTCTGCCGGCAAGCCCGAGGCCGGGTCGGTCGTGATGGTGGCACCGCGCACGTCGTTGCTGTGGAAGCCGACGCCCGCATTCAGGTAGAGCTCCTGCTGCGGCGTCAGCGCAAACGCCAGGCCCGCCTTCGGGCTGGCCAGGGCATCGTGACCGCGGCCGCTGTTGGCCGCGCCATAGACCGGCTCGCGCCCCTGCACGTCGTAACGCAGCACATCGCCGCGCAGGCCCACATAGCCGCGCAGCCGATCGGTCAGATAGACCAGTTGCTGGCCGTACACCGAAAAGAGGTCCTGCGACACCTTGTCGTCACGCACGGTGCTCAGCCGCTCACGATCCTGCGTCGCATACAGTCCGACCTGACCGACGCGGTCGCCGCGCCAACTGGCGCCCATGCTCAGCACGCCATCCAGGCCGCCGAACCGGGTCGGCAGGGTGCGGGCCGCCTGCACACCGACGATGTGGCGGCGGTCGACTTGCTCGAACTGGTCGCCGTTCACCGGGTCGTTCAAGAAGTAGGTGAAGTCGGAGAAGAGCTTGAAGCGGTAGTCGATGGCATAGGCGCTGACGGTCGTCTCTCCGTCCGGTCCCTTGTCGAACCATTTGCCCGACAGGCTGACCCGCTCCGTCTTGCCGCCGTCGCTGAGGTTGAGCGAGCCGAAGCGCGACAGCTCGCCGCTGTCGATCAGGCGCTGCGGGACCTGGTCGGTGGCGGTCCAGCGGCTCTTGTAGGCCATGCCGGTCAGGCTGAACCCGCGCGTCGGGGACCCTTGCGAATAGCGCAGCACCGCATTGACCTTCTTCAGGTTTTCGGCCACGTCCCAGGGGCCATCGTTGCCCTCGACCTCGATGGCGCCGAGCCAGGTCTGGTCCTGCACGGTCCGCGAGCCTGCGGCCAGCAGCCGGCGAAAGTTGTTCGCGCCGAAGCTCAGTTCGGCAAAGGGGGCTTCGAGCGCACTGAAGTAGTCCAGCGTGGCGCTCCCCGCCAGCGAGAAGTCGCCGCCGTCGGCGAAGTACGGCCCTTTTCGGTAGCGCACGCCCGAAACGAGTTCGGGAATCAGGAAGTTGAGGTCCGCGAAGCCTTGGCCATGGCCGTGCGTCGGCATGTTGACCGGCATGCCGTCGACGCTGACGGCGAAGTCGGTGCCGTGGTCGAGGTTGAAGCCGCGAAGGAAATACTGGTTGGCCTTGCCGTCACCGGAATGCTGGGTCGCCACGACGCCGGGAACCGCTTCGACGATGTCGCCGGGACGCAGCTTGGGCCGCGACTGGTAGGACTCCCGTTCGACGGCGCCCTCGCTGGCGCTGTCGGCCGAACCGATGGCCGCGTCGCGCGGTCCGCGCACCTCGATCTCGGGCAAGTGGCTTTGCTGCGCACAGGCAGCGCCGGCGACCAAAGCCACACCCAGGAGCACCGGGCGCGCCAGCGTCGGTCTGCGTTCCATCTCGACCCTCTTCTTGTATGAGAAAACGCAGATTGTTCATACAAACAGTGACGCGGGTGTTATGCCGGCGGGAAAGGGTGCAGGGTCAGTTCAGCGGCTTCAAATGCGTGTGCGTTCCGGCCGCGCCGTGTGCATGCGGCCTGGATGGGGCCAGCGGCACCCGATGGATGTTGCCGTGCCGCACACCCCGCAGCGCGAGCAGTTGCTCCGCGCAGGGCTGGACGTCGGCGATGGGGCCGCGCAGCACGACCGCTTCCATGCAGTTGTCGTGGTCCAGGTGTGTTCGCAGGCTGGTGACGACCAGGTGATGGTGCGCATGCTGCAGCTCGAGCAGGCGCGAGATGACGGTGGGTTCGTGGCGGTCGTAGACATAGCTGACGGTCGCGACGCACCACACCGCTTTTCCAGCCGCGGCGTCACGTTCGAGTGTCTCGCGGCCGACGCCCGAACGAATGAGGTCGCGCACGGCCTCGGACCGATTGACGTACCCCTTGCCGGCGATGAGTGCGTCGAACTGCTGCGCCAGTTCGTCGTCGAGAGAAATGGTGAATCGCTGCATGGTCGCGTGAGGAAGGGACAGAGGGCGGGCCGGAGCGGCGGGACGAAGAATGCCATACACCGCCTTTCGCATGGATCAGCGCACCGGCCGGACTCGCAATCGACCGCGGGGAGAAAGAGGCGCAATAAAAAGTTCCAACCCGTTGCAAATTCATGGCGTTGTAACAGTCGAAAAATAGGATGAACTTCTCGGGTGCGCGCCGCTCGTGCCCCGAAAAAGACGCCCTTCAAACAACACGCTCCCAAAGAGAAAAGGCATTCGCCATGCGCCCAGGTCACCGCTTTCGATTCTTGCTCGCCAGCAGCATGCTGGCCCTGCTGGCCGCCTGCGGCGGCGGTGGCGACGACAACGTCGCCACCACGCCCCCGCCGGCCGGTGCTTCGCCGAACGATTCCGCCCGGCAGGCTGCATTCGCGACCGACTACGGCGCCGGCCTCGCGTCTCTCAACACCTACGGCGGCCTGACCAACACGGCCTTCCTCGACAACTACGACGACGCCTTCCTGGATGCGGGCTACTCCAAGGCGCAGGTGCGCGACGCCCTGACGCAAGAGGCCGCCGCGCTGCTGCTCTTCTCGACGGAGCTGTCGTCCTTCCCCGCCGTCAAGCTGTCGGCCGTCACGATCAACGGCTGCGACGCCGCCAACGTGTGCACGCTGACCGCCACGCTGACCAACACGGACGTCGACACGACCTCGGTGAGCTTCACATCGCGCCTGTCGTTCACCGGCGGCAAGTTCCGCCTGCTCGGCGACCAGAAGCAGACCTGAGCCCGACCAGCCCCTCACACGAACGAACGCGGAAATTTTTTCATGAAGACTCCTTTCCCTTTGCGCGACACGGCACTGGCGCTGGTCGCCCTGGCCAGCATCACCGCTCTTCCCTTCAGCGCTGCCCATGCGGCCGACCGCGCGGACACCAAGGCGAGCGGCACCTACGTCGCTGGTGACTTCCACAACCACACGACCTGCTCGGACGGCGCGCTGTCGGTGAAGAAGCTGGTCGACAAGTCGGTCAAGACCTTCGGCCTCGACTGGTTCGTCCAGGCCGACCACGGCGGCAGCAGCACGCGCAACTGCACCTTGGCCGAAGACCCGTTCGAGCCGGTGCCGTCGGGCATGGGCCTGACCACCAGCACCACCGGCCCGTACCCGCCGAACACCTATCCGAGCGGCGGCCAGCCGCCCAGCACGGGGAAGGGTCCGAACCAGACCTGGGAAGCCACGCTGCCCAACGGCCGTGCCGACATCAAGGGCAACGGCACCGCCACGCCCAAGGCGATGTGGCGCTGGCAGGAAATCAAGGAATACCAGTACCCGGTGATCGAAGCGGAAAGCCGCGCCCGCAACAAGCCGATCTGGATCGGCGTGGAACAGAACGCGCCCGGCCACGAGCACATCTCGACCAACGTGCTGCCGGGTCAGTTGCCCTGGCCGTCGACCGAGGCCGGTGGCAACGCCGCCCTGCAGGCGCAGTACGAGTACTGCTTCGACCGCAGCGACAGCGACACCAGCCGCGGCGCAGAGAACCAGTGGGATTGCAGCGTGACCGGCAGCAACAACAACAACCTGCTCGACACCACCGGGCGCAAGATCACCGGCACCAACAGCAGCACCACGCCCAACCTCGGTCACCTGAAGACCGTGGAAGGCATCAAGTGGATGAACGAGAAGGCACCCACCGCCAGCTACTTCGTCCCGGCCCACCTGGAGCGTGCGGGCGCCTACAACCCGACCGGCAACAACGGCTTCAACATCGAGCACCTGCGCAACTTCAACAACGCGGCACCGAAGATCGCCTTCGGCTTCGAGTCGATGCCCGGCCACCAGGCCGAAGGCAACCGCGGCAGCTACGGCACCGGCGCGGTGGGCGGCGGCACCTATGGCGGCACGGGCGTTTATGCGGCGACCGTCGGCGGCGTGTGGGACGCGTTGCTGGGCGAAGGGCGCAACTGGTATTTCTTCGCGAGCTCCGACTACCACAACCGCGGCAGCTTCGGCGCCGACCAGCGCGAGACGACGTCCGACTTCTTCCCCGGCGAATACACCCGCGACTACGTGATGGTGCGCAAGGGCGCCAACAACCTGACCGCCGGCGGCATCATCGACGGCCTGCGCAGCGGCAACAGCTTCGTCGCCAACGGCCAGCTGATCGATCGACTGTCGTTCACGGTCTGCGCAGCCCACCCCGGCCTGCCGCGCAATGCGGGCAACGCCCTGTACGAGAAGGCGGGCCAGAACGCCGCCGCCGCCAACGGCGACGTGCGCATCAACGGCTGCGCGACCATGGGCGAAAAACTGGTGGTGCGCCCCGGCACCGACCTGGTGGTGACGGTGGTGCTGCGCGACCCGCAAGGCGCCAACAACTCGCCGTACTCGTTCCCGAACCCGTCGCTGAAGCAGGTGAACATCACGCAGCCGCTCAATGCGCCGGTGCTGGACCATGTGGACGTGATCAACGGGATGGTGACGGGCACGGTCGACCCGGCCGACACGGCGAACTACGCCGGCACGCTGGGTTCGAAGGCCGCCACCAACAAGACGGCGAAGGTCGCCAAGGTGTTCAACAGCACGAACTGGACGGCCCAGGCCGACGGCACGCGCATGATGAGCTACATCGTTCCGGCCGCCAAGGCATCGCAGTACTTCCGCCTGCGCGGCACGAACCTGCCGGCCGCTGTGCCCTTCGAGACCGATGCCGACGGCAACCCGCTGCTCGACTTCGTGTCGAACCCGTCGGATGGCACCCTCCCGGGCAAGATCCCCTGCAGCGATGCAGCCTGCCCGGCCCACATGCGCACGCTGTCGGGCACGAAGTACGCGAGCTATGACGTCGCCGGCTGGTCGGACCTCTGGTTCTATGCCAACCCGGTGTTCGTGGAAGTCGTGAACGCCATCAAGGTCGCCGGCATCAAGTAAGCGACACGGGCCCGTCCCGCCTCGGCACGGCAGACACAAGGTGTCTGCCGTGCCTTTTTGTCCGAAGAAGAAGCACCGGAGCGCCATGCTCAGCGTCCCCCCTGAAACGCCCGCCGCGCTGCGCGTGGAAGGCGCGCGCCCGGAACTCGCTGTTGCTCATCTTTTGATGGTCCTGTCCGGTGCCGCGGCGCTCGCATGGCAGATGGTCTGGACCGCCGAATTCGGCACCGCGATGGGCCATGAGATCGTTGCGGTGCTGGCCGTGCTGGCCGCCTTCTTCGGGGGCCTCGCACTCGGCGCGCAGATGCTGGGCCGGACGCTGGCGCGCAGCCGCTGGCCCGGGCGCTGGTACGCCGGCTGCGAAGTGCTGCTGCTGGCCTGGGGCCTGGCCCTCACTCTGGCCATGCCGTCGCTGATCAATGCCACGGCGCTGCTGATCGGCCCCGAACCGTCGGTGCTGCGGCACTGGACGGTCGCCTTCCTTTTCCCGTTCCTCCTGCTGCTGCCCGCCAGTGCAGCGATGGGCGCCACCTTGCCCGCACTCGAGCGCCAGCTGAACGCTGCGCGCAGCCGACTCGGCGGGCTCTATGCGGCGAACACCTTCGGCGCGGTGCTCGGCCTGCTGCTGGCGGTGTTCGTCGTCATGCCGCACGCGGGCCTGCTGCGCACTGCCCTCTTCTGCGCCGCGGCGAATGCACTGTGCGCCGCGCTGGCCTGGTGGCTCTGGCGCGACGCGCCGGTGGAACCGGCCGCCACGTCCGACATGTCGATGCCGTCAACGCTCGGCCGCCGTGTGCCCGCCCTGCTGGTGGCCACCGGCGTGCTCGGCATCGGCTACGAGGTGCTCGCCGTGCGCGTTCTCAGCCAGGTGACCGAGAGCACCGTCTACAGCTACGCGCTGCTGCTCGCCATGTACCTCCTCGGCACGGCCGCGGGCGCGGCGATCTACCAGCGACTGGCGCATCGTGCAGGCGATCCGCGCCAGTTGCGCGACCGGTTGCTGCTCGCCCTGGCGGCTGCGGTGCTGCTGTCAGGTCTGGCGCTTGGTTGGGCCGATGCGCTGTGTGCCTGGCCCGCACGCTGGATCGGCCCCGGTGCGGCCGGCGCGCTCGCCGGTGAAGCGCTGGCGGCCGCGGCGGCCATGTGGGCGCCGACGCTGGTGATGGGCGCGCTGTTCACGCATCTGTGCATCGAGGCGCAGTCCGGCGGGCTGCCACTCGGACGCGCGCTGGCGCTCAACACCGCAGGCGCGGCCCTCGCCCCGGCGCTGGTGGGCGTGTGGCTGATCCCCGCGCTCGGCGCACCCGCCGGTCTGGCCCTGATGATCGCAGGCTACCTGCTGCTGCAATCGCCCGTGCGCTGGCGACGTCCGCAGACCGTGGTGATCGCCGCGATGGCCGGTGCGGCGGTGCTGTGGGGCGCGAACCTGCGTTTCGTCGACGTGCCCGACGGCGGTCGGGTGCTGAGCTATGACGACGGCGTGATGGCGGCGGTCAGCGTGGTGGCCGACGCCGATGGCGTGGCGCGCCTGCGCATCAACAACCGCGCACAGGAAGGCAGCAGCGCCAGCGGCCTGGTCGAGTGGCGCCTGGCGCAACTGCCGCTGCTGCTGCACACGACACCGCCTCGGCAGGCGCTGTTCCTGGGGCTGGGCACCGGCTTCACCGCGGCCGCCGCGGCGCAGGAGCCGGGTTTGCAGGTGCACGCGGTGGAGCTGTTGCCCGAGGTGATCACGGCGGCCGCGCTGTTCGCGAAGTCGCCGGCGGCGCCGGTGCCGCTGCAGCCGCTGCACGCCGTGTCGGCCGACGCGCGGCGCTTCGTGCAGGCGTCCGACGCGCACTACGACGTGATCGTGGCCGACCTGTTCCATCCCGCGCGCAGCGGTGCCGGCGCGCTCTACACGGTGGAGCAGTTCGCCGCGGTGCGCGCGCGCCTCGCACCCGGTGGTGTCTTCTGCCAGTGGCTGGCGCTGCACCAGATGGACCTGGACACCTTGCGCAGCATCGTCGCGGCCTTCCTCGCGGTGTACCCGGATGCGATCGCGGTGCTGGCCAGCAACAGCCTCGACACGCCGGTGCTGGGGCTGATCGCCCGGCCGGACGATCCGGCCATCGACCTCGCGGCCGTGCGCGCGCGGCTTGCGCAACGCGCCCAAGGGGCCGGCCCGTCGCCGTCGGCTACCGCGCGGCTCGAAGACGAATTCGCCGTGGTCGGCAGCGTGCTCGCCGGGCCGGCGACGCTCGCGCGCTTCGCCCAAGGCGCCACCGCCAACACCGACGACCGCCCGGTGGTCGTGCACCAGGCGCCCTGGACCACCTATGCCCCGCCCTCGACCCCGCGCGAGCGCCTGATGCAATTGCTGCGTGAACTGCAACCGCACGCTACGGAGCTGCTGCGCCAGCCGCGCGACGCCGAGGCCGACCGCATGCAGGCCTACTGGGCCGCACGCCGCCTCTACCTCGCGTTCGGCGCGACCGTGCGACCCGTCGCCGACCCGGGCGAGATGCTGCAGCGCGTGCAGAAGCCGCTGATGGGTCTGCTGCGCCAGAGCCCGGAATTCCGCCCCGCCTGCGAGCCCCTGGTGGCGATGGCCAACGCCCTGCGCGGCAGCGACCCGACCCGCGCAGAGGCCATCACCGCCGCACTCGATGCCATCGGCGCGCGGTGCGCGCAGGCCTCAGCCAGCGCCGCACCGGCGTCCTGAACGCACGCCGCCCACGCCACCTTCCAACCCTTTTCACCTTCCGACCGATCGCCCACCCATGGACCTTTCCAACGCCCTGAAACGCGCGGCCCGCGAGCCGCTGCTTCACTTCCTGTTCCTCGGCCTGCTGTTGTTCGGCGTCGACCACCTGCTCAACGCCCGCCGCGAAGACCCGCAGACCATCGTCGTGGGTGCCGACGTGCAGAAGGAAGTGCGCGAGATCTTCGTGGCGGGCATGCAGCGCGAGCCGACGCCCGGCGACATGAAAAAGCTGATCGACCGCTGGGTCGACAACGAGGTGCTCTACCGCGAAGGCCTGTCGCTCGGCCTGGACCGCGGCGACAGCACCATCCGTGAGCGCGTGATCTTCAAGGCCATGAGCATCGCGCGCAGCGGCATCAGCCTGCCGACCATCGACGAGCCGACGTTGCGGACGTGGTTCGAGGCGCGTCGCGACCGCTACGACACGCCGGCCCGCTACGACTTCATGGAAGCGGTGGTGATCGGCGACAGCACCCCCGAGGCGCTGGAGACCTTCGCCGCCGCCCTGAACGGCACCGCGAAGAGCGACACGCAGAGCGACCTGCGCGTCTTCAGGGACCGCCCGCGCACGAACCTGGTCGAAAGCTACGGCAGCGACTTCGCCGACAAGCTGGCACAGCTCAAGGTCGGCGAATGGCAGGCCGTGCCGAGCAGCGCCGGCCTGCGCGTGGTCCGCGTCGAGGCGATCAAGCCCGGCACGACAGCGAAGTTCGAAGACATGAAGGACTCGGTCCACCAGGACTGGAAGGACGACACGATGGCGCAGCGCACGTCGGACGCCGTGCACGAGATGAGCAAGAAGTACGCGATCCGCACCGAAGGCGCGAAGCCATGACGACGCTCTGGCGACTTGCGCTGCGCGCGCTGTTCGTGCTGGCCATCGGTTGGCAGGCGGCCGGTGCGGGCGCGCACGAGATGAGCATCGCCGAGATGACGATGCGCGAGGTCGGCTCGGGCCAGTTCGTCTGGTCCTGGGGCGCGCCGGGCAAGAGCCGGCCGGTCGCCGAGGAACTGACACCGAGCTGGCCGCAAGGTTGCGTGGGCGACGCGCAAACGGTGCAGTGCCCCGGGCCGATGGCGGGCACCCTGTCGATCGACGGCGTGGGCAAGGCCTATTCGGCCGCGCTGGTGCGCATTCACTGGCGCGACGGCCAGCAGAGCGTCCACACGCTCAGCGGCGCGCAACCCAGCGTGCAGCTGTTCGGCGGCGCACGCGACGAACGCGGCGGGCTGGAGCTGGCCAAGGTGTACGCCATCCTCGGCGTCGAGCACATCCTGAGCGGCATCGACCACCTGCTGTTCGTCATCGGCCTGCTGTTCCTGGTCGGGCTGAACAAGCGGCTCATCGGCACGATTTCGGCTTTCACATTGGCGCACAGCTTCACGCTGGCCGCCAGCGCGCTGGGCTGGCTGACGCTGCGCTCGCCCCCGGTGGAGGCGGTCATTGCGCTGTCGATCGTGCTGGTCGCTGCCGAGGCGCTGCACGGCCGGCAGACCTGGAGCCGCCGCTGGCCCGCGCTCGTGGCCTTCTTGTTCGGGCTGATCCACGGGCTGGGCTTCGCCGGCGCGCTGAAGGACATCGGCCTGCCGCAGCAGAACATTCCGCTCGCGCTGCTGAGCTTCAACCTCGGCGTGGAAGCCGGGCAGCTGATGGTGGTGGCGCTGGCCTGGGGCCTCACGGTGCTGCTGCGGCGCTACTCCTTCGCGCCGCTGGTGAAGCGGCCGGCGCTGTATGGCATCGGCGCACTGGCCAGCTTCTGGACGATCTCACGCATCGTCGTGATCGCGGGCTGATCTCGCATGACAGCGACATCACCCCGCGCGCAGGTCTTCGAGCTCTTTCCGACACCCGTGATGCGCGTCGAGGGCTGCATCGACACCACGCTGGTCGCCGGGCTGCATGCGCAGCTCGGCGACGATCTCTCGGCAGCGAACCAACGCTCCGACGCGCTGTCGCACAGCCGCCTGCTGTCGCCGCAGGACGCACCGCTGCTGCGCGAGGTGGCGCAGCGCCTCGATGTGCCGCTGCGTGAATTCGGCACGCTGCTCTTCGGCGAGGCGCTGCAGTGGCGCATCAAGGAGATGTGGCTCAACGTGATGCAGGCCGGCGGGCAGCAGGCGGTGCACAACCATGCCAACAGCTTCGTCTCGGGCGTGCTCTACCTGAGTGCCTGCGAGCCGGCGAGCAACACCGCCTTCATCCGCAGCCTCGGCGGGCGCGACTACGTGTTCAGCAATGCCAACCCGCGCAGCGCCACCGGGCCCTTCAACGCCGAACGGTGGATCGGCCCGACACCGGCCGCGGGCGACCTGCTGCTGTTCCCGAGCTACCTGCTGCACGAGGTGCCGGTGAACCGCGGCGCCGTGCGCAGCACCCTCGCCTTCAACGCCATGCCGGATCGGCTCGACGCGTGGGGCTATTCCATGTCCTTCTCGAACTGAGCTTCCAGACCCCCTTCTCTCACCCCCGACACCATGACCACGACCCAACGCTTTCCCCGCATCGCCGCCACCCTGCGGCGCGCCTTTCTGCTGACGCTGGCGCTCTCGCCGATCGCCGCATCGACACACGAGTACTACGGCGCGGATTTCACGCTGATCCACCCCTGGGCCGACCCGACGCCCGAGGGGCAGCTGGCCTCTGCACCGATCTACTTCAGCATGGAAAGCGTGCGCGGCAAGGACCGCCTGGTGCGCGCCAGCACGCCCTACGCCGAGACGGTGGAATTCCGCAGCAGCGATGCGCCATCCGCCAAGCGGCTGAAGGCCATCGACATTGCGCCGGCCGACAAGCTCGACTTCGGCAAGGACAAGCCGCACCTGGTGTTGCGCAACCTGAAGGCCCCGCTGCAATGGGGCCGCAGCTACGAGATGACGATGGTCTTCGAGAAGTCCGGCCCGATCCAGGTGATGGTGTCGGTCGGCGCCCACTGAACGCGGCCACCGCAGATCCGCTGACGCTCAGGCGCTGACCAGCGCGCGCAGCCACTCGGGCAGCGCCATCGCCTTCTGCTTGGGGAAGTCGACCCAGATGGTGGTCGCGCCGCCGGCCGCGCAAACCACCTCGGGCGCATCGGCGCGTGCCATGGTGGCCCAGGTCTCGAAGGTGGTGCGGGCGGGGTCGCTGGCGTACATCTTGAGCAGCACGTCGCCTGGGTACTCGAGCTGGCGGTAGAAGTTGCAGAAGGCATTGACGATGACCATGCCCTCGCCGCCCGGGTCGGGCTCGAAGCCGATCGAGCGCATCCAGTCGATACGCGCCGTCTCCATGTAGCGGAAGTAGCTGCCGTTGTTGAGGTGGCCCATCGCGTCCATGTCGCCCCAGCGAATGGCGATGGACATCTCGTAGACCAGTTTCTTCTTCTCGGGGATTTCGATCTTCATGGATGCAAGGCGTGGTTGACTCGACAAAGCCAGTCGCCAAGGCGACCGACCGCACGACGCAGTGGCGGCACCGGACGACAGGGCCCGCTCGCGACGCCGCATAAAATGCCCCGCCGCCCTCGCTACCCAGGGTGCCGGCGCACTCCAAAATCATTATCGGCTCCACCCCCATGACCCACGACGAAATCCTTGCCCAGTTCGGTCCGCGCGAATCCATGGAGTACGACGTCGTCGTCGTCGGTGGCGGCCCCGCCGGGCTCTCCACCGCGATCCGCCTGAAGCAGCTCGCGGCGCAGAACGACAAGGAGATTTCGGTGGTGGTGCTCGAGAAGGGCTCGGAGCCCGGCGCGCACATCCTGTCGGGCGCCATCATGGACCCGCGCGCCCTGTCGGAACTCATTCCTGACTGGAAGGCCAAGGGCGCGCCGCTGAACCAGCCGGTCACGGCCGACACCTTTCTGATGCTCAGCGAGACCGGCGCGATCCGCACGCCGAACTTCATGCTGCCGCACAACTTCCACAACGAAGGCAACTACATCGTCAGCCTCGGCAACGTGGTGAAGTGGCTGGCGCAACAGGCCGAGGAACTCGGCGTGGAGATCTTCCCCGGCTTCCCGGCCGCCGAAGTGCTCTACACCGAC
Source organism: Variovorax sucrosi (assembly GCF_051216635.1). NCBI lineage: Bacteria > Pseudomonadati > Pseudomonadota > Betaproteobacteria > Burkholderiales > Comamonadaceae > Variovorax > Variovorax sucrosi. The sequence goes on from NZ_JBPJZU010000002.1 coordinate 356,157, forward strand.
GACGGCCAGGTGCGCGGCGTGGCCACCGGCAACCTCGGCATCGGCAAGGACGGCGAGCCGACCGAGAACTTCCAGCTCGGCATGGAGCTGCTGGGCAAGTACACGGTGTTCGCCGAGGGCGCACGCGGCCACCTGGGCCGGCAGCTGATAGCCAAATTCAAGCTCGACGACGGCAAGGACCCGCAGAGCTACGGCATCGGCATCAAGGAGCTGTGGGAGATCGACCCCGCCCGCCACGAGCCGGGCCTGGCCATCCACACAGCCGGCTGGCCGCTGCCTTCGGACACCTACGGCGGCTCCTTCGTCTACCACGCGGAGAACAACCAGCTCATCATCGGCTACGTGGTCGGGCTCGACTACCAGAACCCGCACATGAGCCCCTTCGAGGAGTTTCAGCGCTTCAAGACGCATCCGAACATCCGCTGGTACCTCGAAGGCCAGGACAAGGGGCTGAAGGCACCGAAGCGCCTGAGCTACGGCGCGCGCGCGATCACGGCCGGTGGCCTGCTGTCGCTGCCCAAGACGGTGTTCCCGGGCGGCGCGCTGGTCGGCTGCGAGGCCGGCTACCTGAACGCAAGCCGCATCAAGGGCAGCCATGCCGCGATCAAGACCGGCATGCTGGCGGCAGAGGCCGCCTTCGAGGCCGTGACCGCGGGCCGTCAGCACGACGAACTCGCCGCCTACCCGGCCGCCTTCGAGAAGAGCTGGTTGCACACCGAGCTGAACAAGGCGCGCAACTTCAAGCAGTGGTTCAAGAAGGGCCTGACGGTCGGCACCGTGATGACCGGCATCGAGCAGTTCGTGCTGCGCGGCCACATCCCCTGGACCATTCACCGCACCGAGGCCGACCACGCCCGCCTGAAGCCCGCGAGCGCGTCCAAGAAGATCGCCTACCCGCGGCCCGACGGCAAGCTCACCTTCGACCGGCTCTCCAGCGTGTTCATCAGCAACACCAACCATGAAGAGAACCAGCCGGCGCACCTGACCTTGAGGGACGCGACGGTGCCGACGCGCATCAACCTGCCCGAGTACGCCGGCCCCGAGGCGCGCTACTGCCCGGCCGGCGTGTACGAGTTCGTGCCCGACGAGGCGAACAGCGGCAAGGAGCGGCTGCAGATCAACGCGCAGAACTGCGTGCACTGCAAGACCTGCGACATCAAGGACCCGACGCAGAACATCGTGTGGGTCACGCCCGAAGGCGGCGGCGGGCCGAACTACGTGGGGATGTAAAGCCGGACGCGCAGCGGCGGTCGGCTCACTTGCCGACCAGCTGCGTCAGCTTTTCCGCTTCGAAACATTCCTCGCGCGCCGCGTCGCAGGGCATGCAGTCGCCCTTGTCGGGCGTGCTCGACGACAGCTTCTCGATGGCCTCCCAGATGAGCGCGATCTGGTGCTCCTGCCCCTTGGCGCTGTCGATCAACCCGCGCATCGCCTGCGACAGCGGGTCGTCGTCCAGCGTGATGCCGTAGGCGGAAAACTTGCGCTCGCTGCCCGTCACATCGGCGCTGGCGCCGGTCTTCGACGGGATGATGCGTGCCGGGATGCCGACCGCGGTCGCGCCTGCGGGCACCGGCTTGATGACCACTGCGTTGCTGCCAATCTTGGCGCCATCACCCACCACGAAGCCGCCCAGCACCTTGGCGCCGGCGCTCACGACCACGTCGCGGCCCAGCGTGGGATGTCGCTTGGTGCCCTTGTAGAGCGAGGTGCCGCCGAGCGTCACGCCTTGGTAGATGGTGCAGCCGTCGCCGATCTCGGCGGTCTCGCCGACCACCACGCCCATCGCATGGTCGAAGAAGACGCGCTCGCCGAGCTTGGCACCGGGGTGGATCTCGATGCCGGTGATCCAGCGCGAGAACTGCGAGACGAAGCGGCCGACCCACTTGAGCCCGTGCGTCCAGCACCAGTGCGCCGCACGGTGCAGCACCACGGCGTGAAAGCCCGGGTACAGGGTGATCACTTCCCAGCTTGTCCGGGCCGCAGGGTCGCGGTCGAGGATGCACTGGATGTCGGAACGCAGGCGCGAGAACATGGATGTTGTCGTTATATGGACAGCGGGCGCGCAGTCTAAGCGGCACCGTCGGCGCGCGACGCTCGCGGGGTCTTCGCATCGACCATGGCCTTGGCGATGCCGCGCAGGATGTGGATCTCCTCCGGCGTCGGCTGGGCCCGGTTGAACAGCTGCTGCAGCCGCGGCATCAGCTTTTTCGGCGCCTCGGGGTCGAGAAAGCCGATCTCCACCAGCGAGCGCTCCCAGTGCGCCAGCATGCCGGCCACGGCCTGGGCGTCGGCCGCCTGCGTGGGCGCCACCGATTCGGTCACCGGAAAGCCGCCCAGCGCCAGCCGCCATTCGTAGGCGATCAGCTGGATCGCCGCCCCGAGGTTGAGCGAGCCGAAGTTCGGGTCTGCCGGGATGCTCAGCGCCACGTTGCAGCGGTAAACGTCCTCGTTGCGCATGCCGAAGCGCTCGGAGCCGAAGAGAAAGCCGACGTGCTGCGGCGCGTCGCTGCGGGCCAGCGGCTCGAGGTGCTCGCGCGGCGTGCGCGTCGGCGGGCCGAAGTCGCGCGGGATCATGGCGGTGGCGCACAGGTGCGTGACGCCGTCGAGCGCCTCGTCCAGCGTGTCGACGATGCGGGCGTTGGCCAGCACGTCGAGCGCCCCGCTGGCACGCTGGATGGTTTCCTCGCGGCGCAGCACGTTGGCCCAGCGCGGCGCGACCAGCACCAGCTCGCCGAAGCCCATGGTCTTCATGGCGCGGGCGGCAGCGCCGACGTTGCCGGCGTGGCTGGTCTGGATCAGGATGAAGCGGGTGCGCATGGGCGCGAATTGTCTCAGCCCGCCAAGGTCTCAGCCCGCCAAGGCTCGGGCCGGCTTCAATAACTGCAGCAGCGCCGTGATCTTGGGAGACAACGCCCCGCTCCGCCAGATCAGATCGGTCGAGGCGCGGTTCTCGCCACGCGGCAGTGGGTGCAGGCTCAGGCGTTCACGGTCCGGAAAGGTGGCGAGCACGCCGCGCGGCACCAGTGAAATACCCATGCCGACCACCACGCAGCCCAGCATGGCGTGGTACGAGGTGATTTCGATGGTCTGCAGTGGCATGCCGTCCCGCCGCGCGTACCACGCCTCGAGCCGCGCACGGTGCGGACACCCAACTTCGAAAGCCACGATCGCCGGCGGCAGCAAATGGTGCGCCTTGCCGATGGGCGCATGCCCGGCCTGAGCGACGATGACGAGTTCTTCCGAGAACACCGGCACCCGCTCGAAAGGCCCGTCTGCGATCGGCCCGGTGACGAAAGCCGTGTCCATCCGCCCTGCCAACACGGCGGCAGCGAGCTGCTGCGGGTTGCCGGTCTTCAATGTCAGCTTGACCTCGGGATAGCGCTTGACGAACTCGCTCAGCGGCCCCGGCAGGCGCACGGCGGCCGTGCTTTCCATGGCGCCCAGCACCAGGGGGCCGCGTGGTCGGTCGTCGCACACCGCTTCGCGCGCTTGCGCCGCCAGCGCCAGCAATTGCTGCGCATAGGGCAACAGTTGCCGGCCCGCCGGCGACAGGTGCAGCCTTTTGCCCTCGCGGATGAACAGGGCGACACCCAGCTTCTGTTCGAGCTGGCGAATGCGCGTGGTCACGTTGGACTGCACACGGTGCAAACGCTCGGCCGCCCGCGTCACGCTGCCGGCTTCAACGACCGCCTGGAATATCTGCAGGTCGCCGAGATCCATGTTCTCATTTCAAGATGATTTGAATCTCGATTATTCATTTTTCAAAATGATGGTCCAGCGCTATCGTGCGTTTCTCTCTACCAATGAATGAAAGAAGGATCGACATGGCAAAGGGCTACTGGATCGTTCGGGTATCGGTGCACAACGCGGCGGAATATCCCTCCTATCTCGCGGCGGCGCGGCCCGCCTTCGAGAAATTCGGCGCCCGCTTTCTGGTGCGTGGCGGTGCCTCCGAGTGCATGGAAGGCGTGGCACGCGAGCGCAACGTGGTGGTCGAATTCGTCGATGTGGCGACCGCTAGGGCGTGCTATCAAAGCGAGGAATACGGGCTTGCCAAGGCCATTCGGCAGCGCGTTGCCGACGCCGATTTCGTGATCGTCGAAGGCGCCTGAACAGCCCTGATTCGCCATCCCCGGGGCGCGGCCCGGCGGGTTATGGGAAAATAGGTCATCGTTCGCCGCCCGCATCGCCGGGCCGCATTTCCCGGGGCCCCGTGCCCTCGCCCGCTCTTCCCACAATTCATGTCGTCGCCCAACCTCCATCCCATGCTCAACGTGGCCGTCAAGGCCGCCCGCGCCGCCGGTGCCATCATCAACCGCGCCGCGCTCGACGTCGAAGCCGTTCGCATCTCGCAAAAGCAGGTGAACGATTTCGTCACGGAGGTCGACCACGCCAGCGAGCGCGTCATCATCGAGACGCTGCTCACCGCGTACCCGGGCCACGGCATCCTGGCGGAAGAATCCGGCACCGAGCACGGCGCCAAGGACTCCGACTACGTCTGGATCATCGATCCGCTCGACGGCACCACCAACTTCATCCACGGCTTCCCGGTCTACTGCGTGTCGATCGCGCTGGCGGTCAAGGGCAAGGTCGAGCAGGCGGTCATCTTCGACCCGAGCCGCAACGACCTGTTCACCGCCACCAAGGGCCGCGGCGCCTTCATGAACGAGCGGCGCATCCGCGTCTCCAAGCGCACCCAGCTTCACGAGTGCCTGATCTCGACCGGCTTCCCCTTCCGCACCGGTGACAACTTCAAGCAGTACCTGGCCATCATGTCCGACCTGATGCCCAAGATGGCCGGCCTGCGCCGGCCCGGCGCCGCGGCGCTCGACCTGGCCTATGTGGCGGCCGGCTTCACCGACGGCTTCTTCGAGACCGGCCTGAGCATCTGGGACGTGGCGGCCGGTTCGCTGCTGGTGACCGAGGCCGGCGGCCTGATCGGCAACTTCACCGGCGAGCCCGAGTTCCTCGACCAGCGCGAATGCCTGGCCGGCGCGCCGCGCATCTACGGCCAGCTGGTGCCGCTGCTGTCGAAGTATTCCAAGTTCGCCGGCCTCGACGCCAAGATGCGTGCGAGCGACCGTGCCCGCGCCGTCTCGGCCTCGATCGCGCCCGACGCGGACGCCGAATCGGCCGACATCTACGCCCGCAGCACCATCGCCGCCGATGCCGAAGAGACGGCAGGCAGCGAAGCCGCCGCACCGGCGGCAGCGCCCGCGCCGCGCAAGCTCACCCGCATCCGCCGCGAACCGGCCGGCGGCACGGCTGTCCCGCCGGCCGAGGGCAAGCCGACCGAATCCTGATGCAGGCGCCGCGCGCCGCCGTCCAGCGCAGCCGCGCCGCCCTGCGCGTTGCGCTGAGCCACTACATCGCCAACGGGCTGTCGGTCGCGCTGGGGCTGCTGCTGATCTCGGCCGGCGTGCATGCCTGGCTCGGCGCCTTCGCTGCGGCCTCGGCCGCGGTCGGCGTCATCGTCACCGCCCCGCCCGACCTCCCCGGCCCGCGCCGCGGCAAGTTCTGGCAGATGCTGCCGGCACCGCTGATCGGCCTGCCGCTCTTCTTCGCAGTGCAACTGCTGCACGCGGCGCCGATCCGGCTCGGGCTGCTGCTGGTGCCGGCCACCTTCCTGGCCTTCATCGCCATGGCCTGGGGCAAGCGCGGCATCCCGATCGCGATCGCGGTGATGTTCTCGATGATCTTCTCGATGGCCACGCCGAAACCGGAGGGCCTGTCGCAGGCGATCGACCGCACGCTGATCTTCGGCCTGGGCGCCGGCCTGTACGTGGTGTACGCCGTGCTGGCCAACCTGGCGCTCAACGGCCGCTACCGCATGCAGGCCACGGCCGATGTGCTGTTGTCGCTGGCGGCGCTGATGCGCACCGAGGCCAGCCAGTTCAGTTCGCGCGACGAGTCCGGTGACGTGCGCGAGGTGCCGGCGCCGCTGCTTGGCCGGCTGTTGCGCGAACAGGCGGCGCTGGCCGACCAGTTGCAGGCCACGCGCGACATCGTGTTGGAGTCGCCGCGCACGCCCTACCGCCAGCGGCTGGCGGGCATGCTGGTGATCGTGCTGGAGATGCGCGACCAGTTGCTCGCCAGCGAACTCGACCTGGAGGCCCTGCAAGCCAACCCGGCCCACGCGCCGGCGCTGATGGAAATGCGCCGCGTGCTCGAGGGCCTGGCCGACGACACCGCGGCGCTGGCCGACGCCCTGCTGCTGGCACGCACCCCCGACCGGGTGACCGACCGCCGCCCGCAACTGGCGGCGATCCACCTGCCGCACGAGGCCACGCATGCGCAAGGCCAGCACGGCCCCACCGCGGCCATGCTGGCGCGGGGCCTGGCCAGCCGCATCGGCCACATCAACGACGAGGTGCTGCGCCTGGTCGCCCTGGCGCGCGGCGAAATCGCGCCCGACCTCGCGGTGGTGCGGGCCAACTGGCAGATGTTCGTGAGCCCGACCGACTGGTCGTGGCGGCCGCTGCTCACCCTCTGGCGCTGGGACGCCCCGCCGCTGCGCCACGCGATCCGCGCCGCGCTGGCCATCGCGGCGGGTTACGGCATCGCCCTGCTGCTGCCTTGGGGCTCGCACGACTACTGGATCCTGCTGACGATCGTCGTCGTGCTGCGCGGCAGCCTGTCGCAGACGCTGGAGCGTCGCAACAGCCGGGTGGCCGGCACGCTGCTGGGCTGCGTGTTCGCGGTGGCGTTGCTGTCGGCGCATCCGGGCCCGCTGGGCCTGCTGGCCGCGTCGGTGGTGGCGCAGGCCATTGCGCACGGTTTCGCGGTGCGGCGTTACCTGATCACCTCGGTCGCGGCCACGGTGCTCGGCCTGGTGCAGGCGCACATGCTCAACACCGGCGCGGCACCCACCTTCGCGCTGCTCGAGCGCATGGCCGACACGCTGATCGGCGCGGCGCTGGCCTGGGCCTTCTGCTATGTACTGCCGTCGTGGGAGCGCAGCCAGATCCCGTCGCTGGTGGCGCGCACGCTGGAGGCGCAGGCCCGGCATGCGCGGCTCGCGCTCGGCCTGGGGCCACTCAAGGCAGTCGACAGCAGCCCCGAACTCGAATGGCGCCTGGCGCGCAAGGAGGCTTTCGACAGCCTGTCGGCCCTGGTGCAGGCCACGCAGCGCTCGCTGTCCGAACCGCGTGCCGTGCGCCCGCCCATCGCGCCGCTGGAACATCTGCAGGCCCACAGCTACCAACTGCTGGCGCAGCTCAGCGCCGTCAAGTCGATGCTGGTGCTGCGACGCGACCGGCTCACGGCGGCCGACATCGAGGGCCCGCTGCAGCGCACCGCCGCCCGCATCGAGGCGGCCATCGGCAGCGCCCCCCTTGCGGGCAGCGACCTGCCCTCGAGCCCGCCGGCCACCGCCCTGGCCGGCCCGATCCCCTTGCCGGACCCGTTCGAGAACGACATCAGCCCCTGGCTGCTGCGCCGGCTCGACCTGGCCACGGCCATTTCGGGCCAGCTGCGCGACGACGCGGCACGCATCCTGCAGTCCCTCGACGACTCGGCCGAAACCGCCACGTCCTGAAAGCCCCCCGAACGATGACCCAAGCCATGCTGCTCGGCCACCCGTGGTTCACCCCTGTCGTCTCGGCACTGATCGCCGTCGTGCTGGCGTTGCTGGTACACCGCGTGGCGAGCATCGTGCTGCAGAGGCTGACCCGCCACACGCTGGTGCTGCATAGGCTGCTGGTCAACATCAAGGGCCCGGCGCAGCTGCTGCTGCCGCTGATCGCGCTGCAGGTGGTGTGGCAGGCGGCGCCCGACGCGCTGCGGTTCATCGCCAGCGTGCGCCATTTCAACGGCCTGCTGCTGATCGCCGCGGCCACCTGGCTCACGGTGCGGGCGGTCAACGGCTTTGCCGATGGCCTGATTGCCAAGCACCCCTACGACGCGGCCGACAACCTGCAGGCCCGCCGCGTGCTGACCCAGACGCGGGTGCTGGCGCGCACCACCAACAGCATGCTGCTGGTGGCGGGCGCGTCGATGATGCTCATGACCTTCCCCGGCGCGCGCCAGGTCGGCGCCAGCCTGCTGGCCTCGGCCGGCGTCATCGGCATCGTGGCCGGTCTGGCGGCCAAGCCGGTCTTCAGCAACCTGATCGCCGGGCTGCAGATCGCGCTGGCCCAGCCGATCCGCATCGACGACGTGCTGGTGGTCGAGGGCGAATGGGGCCGCGTGGAGGAGATCACCGGCACCTTCGTCGTGCTGCGCATCTGGGACGACCGGCGGCTCATCCTGCCGCTCAGCTACTTCATCGAGAAGCCCTTCCAGAACTGGACCCGCACCGGTTCGCAGCTGCTGGGCTCGGTCTTCGTCTATGCGGACTACGGCCTGCCACTCGCGCCCCTGCGCGAAGAGGTGGAGCGGCTGGTGAAGGCGGCGCCGCAATGGGACGGCCGCTTCTTCAACCTGCAGGTGACCGACGCCACCGAACGCACCATGCAGCTGCGCGTGCTGTGCACCGCCGCCAATTCGAGCCTGGCCTTCGACCTGCGCTGCGCGGTGCGCGAGGGCGTGATCGACTTCATGCAGCGCGAGTACCCGCAGTTCCTGCCGCGTCTGCGCGTCGAGGACGGGGATGGGCACGCCGCGGGCGCGGTGGGGTAGTCAGTCGCAGAGGCGCCACGAGTCCACGTCTCCCGGACGCCGCCCCGCGCGGTACATCGCGTCCGTTGTTCGTAGATCGGATGTACGTCTTCGCGCAGCGTTGGAAGCCAAATTGAGTACTTCCCGGTTAACATCGATGGGGTCGGGTCTTGTTACATAGCCACGGGGCTGTTGTCTGCAATTTGCCTCTTGGAGCAGTGGATGAGCGCTTACCCTCAAGAAGAGTTTCAGCGTCTTGCTGCTGTCCGCCGATACGACGTCCTTGACACCCCACCGGACGGTGTCTTCGACCGCGTCACTGCCATGGCGGCCGCTCTTTTTTCGGTTCCCATTTCCATTATCAGTTTGGTGGACGTTGATCGCATTTGGTTCAAGTCCCACCACGGGCTTGAGGTCAACCAGATCGGCCGCGACCCCGGCCTGTGCGCTTCGGCCATTCTTCAAGATGGCCCCTGGTTGCTGAACGACGCCAAGCTAGACCCGCGTTCGATTGCGAACCCGTTGGTAGCAGGCGATTTCGGGCTACGTTTTTACCTGGGCATTCCACTGAAAACCTCCGACGGGTTCAACCTTGGAACGCTGTGCGTGATCGACAAGGAAGCGCATACGGTCTCTGAAGAGCAGATTGCGCAGCTGGAGCACTTGGCCGCGCTGGTAATGGACCAGATGGAACTCCGGCTTGCTGCTCGCACCGCGGTGGGCAAGCTCTCATCAGCGGTCGCCGAGAAGGAAGCAGCTTTGCAGCGCTCCGAGTTGATGGCGAAGGAAATCGAGCACCGGGTGATGAACAGCCTTCAGGTCGTCTCTTCGCTGCTGCTTCTTCAAAGCAAATCGCCAGTGACGGATGCGCGCTCCGAACTCGCACGTGCGGCCGGCCGCGTGGCTGCCGTGGCGAAAGTTCACAAGCATGTTTCCACGGGAGGCAATGTCGCCAGCTCCAAGGCGGGGGAATACCTCTGCCGGCTTAGCGCTGATCTCTCGTCCATTCTTGGCGTGGAAGTTTTGTCTCCCGTAGCCGAAGGAACTAATCTTGAGCTAGCGACCGAAGACATCATTTCGCTGGGATTGATCGTCAATGAACTTGTGACGAATGCGACCAAGCAGGGCGCCTCCAAAATCACCGTTTCACTCGAGAGCGATAGGTCAGGAAGCAGTGTGTTGATTGTCTCGGACAACGGCAACGGGTTGCCAACTGATTTTGATCCTCGCGCGAAGAACGGTCTCGGGATGCAGGTGATTTCGTCAGCCGTTGCGAAGCTCGGTGGTGAATTCGGATTTGCGAACCGAGAGCGTACGGGCGCTGTCTTCACAGTGCGCTTTCATGCCCCCGGTCTGGGCAGCCACTTTGAGAGTGAGCGCGGCAGCCTGCCTTAGTGTCGCAACGTCAATCAGGTTCAGATTCAATTCGCTTGACTTCATCAATTGACACCTGATCCGTAAGCGGCCGGGTGCACAGAAGACCTACCGCTTCGGCCCCTGAGCTGACGGTCGCATCTCTGGGACAGGCTCAAAACCTGAAGCCCTGCGAGCGCCAATTCGTCCACTGTGGCTGCGACCGCGCTGCGGGCGATCACAGCTGTTGCGCAAGCCGTTGAGTTCCCACGAGCCGCCAGCGCACCGTTAGCGCATCTTCGTACCCGTGTTGACTTCGATTCAGTTTAGATATATCTTTGTTGAATTAGATATAACGAAGAGAACGCCATGCACCACCCGCATCCTCACCATTCCCATCACCATCACCACCCCGCCTGCATTCGCCGCGGCGAACACGACGACGGCCTGGGCGGCGGCCGGGGTCACGGCGGCGGCGACACGCCGCGCGGCGGCCGCGTCTTCGGCCACGGCGGCCTGCGCTTCGTGCTGCTGCAGCTGATCGCCGACAAGCCGAGCCACGGCTACGAACTGATCAAGTCGATCGAAGACCGCCTCGGCGGCGCCTACAGCCCGAGCCCCGGCACCGTCTACCCGACGCTCACCCTGCTGGAGGAACTGGGCCAGCTCGCGGTCGACGAGGCCGACGCCGGCGGCCGCAAGCGCTACCGCGTCACTGATGCGGGCCTGGCCTTCCTCGAGGAGAACCGCGCCACCGTCGATGGCCTGCTGGCCCGCATGCAGGGCGGCGCGGATGGCGCCGGTCCGCGCGGCGGACGCCCGCCGCAGGTGATGCGTGCCATCGAAAACCTCAAGCTGGCGATGCGCATGCGCCTGTCGCGCGAGCCGCTGACGGCTGCGCAGGCCAACGCCTTCGCGGCGGTGCTCGACCACGCGGCGCAACAACTGGAGCAGATCTGATGACGACCAACGACGCCAACACCGCCCCCGACCGCACACCGCAGCGCGTGCGCCACACGCTGCGCTTTCGCGAACTCACGGTACGGACTGTGCAGCGCGTCACACCGCACCTGGTGCGCGTCACGCTCGGCGGCGACGCCCTCGAAGGCTTCACCAGCCCCGGCTTCGACGACCATGTGAAGCTGTTCTTTCCCGACGAGACCACCGGCGCGCTGACGCTGCCGAGCGCCGGCCCGGACGGCCCGATCTGGCCCGAAGGCCGCAAGCCGACGATGCGCGACTACACGCCCCGCCGCTACGACGCCACGGCGCAGACCTTGGAGATCGACTTCGCATTGCATGAGGCCGGCCCCGCAACCCGCTGGGCCGAACAGGCCGCCGCCGGGCAGCGCCTCGGCGTGGGCGGCCCGCGCGGCTCCTTCATCGTGCCGACCGCTTTCGACTGGCACCTGCTGATCGGCGACGATACCGCCCTGCCCGCCATCTCGCGGCGGCTGGCCGAACTGCCGGCCGGCGCGCGCGCGGTCGTGCTGGCCGAGGTGGACAGCGCCGCCGACCAGATCGAGCTGCCGAGCCGGGCCGACGTCGCGATCACCTGGGTGCACCGCGAAGCGCTGCGAAGAAAAGCACGCCGCCCTTGCTCGCTGCGCTGCATGCGGCACGGCTGCCGACCGGTGCCTTCCACGCATGGATCGGTTGCGAATCGGCACATGCGAAGGCGCTGCGCGCCCACCTGATCGATGAATGCCGCGCCAACCCGAAGTGGATCCGGGCGTCGGGCTACTGGCGCGCCGGCAGCGCGGCCACGCACGATTCGCACGACGATTGACGCCCGCGCGGCGACAGGCGCTGCGCGCCGGTCAGCGCTTGGGTGCGAGCTGCAGCGTCTTGCTGAACGCGCGCCAATCGCGGTAGCCGCGCGGAAGCTCGGCCACCTGCGCCTTGGTCAGCCAGACGATGTCGGCGGTCTCCAGCACCTCGCGCACCCGCGGCGCACCGGGCACCGGCCCGAGCGCCGTCAGGTCGTCGAAGAGCTGGGCCGCCGGCATCGCGACCTCGCAGTGCAGCCCGGCCCACTTCTTGGCGCGCGAAGGGGCACGGGCCTTCTGCGCCCGCAGGTCGCCGGCCCCGCCGTTGCCCTCCCACTGGGCCACCGCCTCGACCGACGCCGCCGGCTCGACGAAGCAGTCGATGCTCCGGCACGCCGTCTGCAGCATCTTCTCGGCCCAGGCCGACAGGTCGCCACCCTGCGCCTTGTTGCGCAGCCGAAGCAGGTCGGCGACGTTGTCGATCAATTCATCGGGCAGGCTTTCGCGCAGCGGCATCAGGGCTCCAGGGGGCAAGAAGGGAAGGAAAATCGACGCGGCGCTGGTCGCGCACCGCGGGGGCTCAATGGTAGTGCTGTGCCAGGGCCCACTCGACGTGCTCACGCACCAGGGGGCTCGGGTGCGTTGTGCGCGTGGCCAGCACTTCCTGCGTGCCGGCCTCCCCGGCGCGCAGCGCGTTGCCCAGTGCGACGGCGATGTTGCGCAGCCAGCGCTCGTGGCCGATGCGGCGGATCGGGCTGCCTTCGGTGTGGTGCAGGAACTCGTCCTCGGTCCAGGCGAACAGATCGGTGAGCTCCCGGCCGGTGAGCCCGTCGCGCGCATCGAAGTCGGGCAGCGCGCTCTTCTTTGCGAACTTGTTCCAGGGGCAGATCAGCTGGCAATCGTCGCAGCCGTAGATGCGGTTGCCGATCAGCGGGCGCAATTCGACCGGAATAGGCCCCGGATGCTCGATGGTCAGGTACGAGATGCAGCGCCGCGCGTCGAGCCGCTGCGGCGCGACGATGGCCTGCGTCGGGCAGACGTCGATGCACGCGCTGCAGCTGCCGCAATGCGGCGTGACCGGTGCGCTTTCCGGCAGCGCCATGTCGATGTAGATCTCGCCCAGGAAGAACATCGAGCCGGCATCGCGGTCCAGCACCAGCGTGTGCTTGCCGCGCCAGCCCTGGCCGCTGCGCGAGGCGAGTTCTGCTTCCATCACCGGCGCGGAATCGGTGAAGGCACGGTGGCCGAAGGGACCGACTTCTTCGGCGATGCGCTCGGCCAGTTTCGCAAGCCGGCTGCGCAGGACCTTGTGGTAGTCGCGGCCCCGCGCATACAGCGACACGATCGCCTCGCCGGGCCGCGTCAGACGATCGAATTCGACCGCTTGCCAGTCGTCCGAGCTGGCGCGCGGCAGGTAGTCCATGCGCGCGGTGATGACCGACACCGTTCCGGGCACCAGTTCGGCCGGCCGGGCGCGGCGGGTGCCGTGGGCCGCCATGTAATGCATCTCGCCATGAAAGCCCTCGGCCAGCCACTGCATCAGGCCGGCCTCGGCACTCGACAGATCGATGCCCGCGATGCCGATCCGGGAAAAGCCCAGTTCCCGGGCCCAGGCCTGAATCCGATGAACGAGTGGAGGGTTGCCGATCACCGGCCGATTGTAGGAATCGGAGCGGACGCCTCGGCCAGATCCTGAAGCCGACGCACATCGAGCACCACCAGCGCCCGACCGTCCTTCGCCACCACGCCGGAACGCGCCAGGATGCCGAGTTCGCGCGTGACCTGCTCGCGCGCCGTGCTGATCTGGTTGGCCAATTCGAGGTGCGTGGGCAGCGGGTCGATCCGCGCCCGGTTGTCGACCACGCCCGCGGCCTGCGCCAGGCGCAGCAGCGCCGCGTGCAACCGCTGCGGCACCCCGACCGTGCTCAGATCGATCACCCGTTCGGACAGTTCGCGCACCCGCGCGGCCAGGCCGCGCATCACGCGCAGGGCCACGGTCGGCTCCTCGCGCAGCAGGGCCAGGAAGCCCTCGGGGTCGAGCACCGCGACCACGCAGGGGCTGAGCGTCACGACATCCGCGCTGCGCGGCTTGCCGTCGATGGCCGCGATGTCGCCGAAGTACTCGCCTTCGGTCGAATCCCGAAAGGTGACCTGCCGGCCGTTGGTGGCGTAGGTCGTGACACGCAGGCGCCCGGCGACCAGGAAGTGCACGTCGCTGAGCGCTTCGGATCGCACCAGCAGCGACTTTCCGGCCGGCACGTTCTGCCAGCGACAGCGCTGCGCGAGCGCATCCAGGCGCGCCGGCGACAGGCCTTCCAGCAGCGCGATGCGGCTCAGGGCCAGGCTGGAGCGACCGGCCGTCATCGCACGTCAGCTCGGCACGACCTGTCGAAAGCTGTGAGCAGGCTCACATCGCTTTCGGCCGCCGATCGGCACAGTGACATCCGTGACGGCAGCGATCCCCGCTCACCGCACGAACCACCGGAGTCAACATCATGAACACCAAGCAAATTCTCAGCATCTCTGCCCTGGCGCTGGTCGCGCCCGTCTTCGCTCAGACCGTCCCGGCCGAAGCATGGGTGGGCGCGCCGCTGCACACCGTGGGCGCGGCCAGCCGCGACGACGTGAGCGCAGCGTTCATCGCCGCGCGCGCCGAAACGTCGGTGCCGCAGGAACTGCGGGTCGGGCCCGCGTCGACGCCCACCGGCGCCGTGACCCGCGCCGAGGTCGCCGCCGACCTGAACCTCTGGATCCGTTCGGGCATGGCCCAGGTGGCGGGTCAGGAGAACTTCGACCCGAACGCGCCGGCCTTCCGCGCGCAGCTGGCTGTCTTCGAGCAGATGCGCAACGGCCCGGACTTCGTGGCCGAGGTGCAGCGCATCCGCCGCGGCGAGCTGGCCGTGATCACCAGCGCGCAGCTGGTAGATGGCTCGGTGGCCCGCTGACCGCCACGTGTGGCTGGCCGTCATGGGGACATGCGGCCAGCATGTCTGTCGACGGCCGGCGTGGCAGGTGCTGGTTTCAATCGGCATCGTTCGCCTGCCCTGAACCCACGCCCAGCACGCGCGCCGCGCGCACCTTCCGGTGGAAGCCCTTCAGGTCGAGTTCACCGGCGTCCTCGATGCGCCACCGCACGCCGCCCGTGCCTTTGTCCTGCGCCTCCTGTACGGCGGCCCGGACCCGCGCCGAGATGAGGATTTCCCCGCCCGCTGCCTCGCCACACAGGCGTGCGGCCAGGTTCGTCACAGTGCCGATCGCACCGTAGTCGATGCGGCCGTCGAAGCCGATGCCGCCGAGCGTCGCGAACCCCTGCGCGATGCCGATGCCCATGTGCAGGTCGTAGCCGCGGCGGCGCCACTGGGTGCTGAGCACGGCCATCGCGCGCTGCATCTCGATGGCCATGCGCACCGCCCGCTCCGGCGCATCGGGCAGCGGCTGCGGATCGTTGAAAAAGATCATCATGCCGTCGCCCGAGAAACGCTCCAGCGTTCCCTCGTGCACCAGCACCAGCCGGCCCATGGCCGCGTGGTACTGGCCCAGCACCCCCATCACCTCCTCGGGGTCGGAGGTCTCGGTGAAGGCCGTGAAGCCGCGCAGGTCGAGGAAGACCACGGTGATCTCGCAGCGGTGGCTGCGCAGCGGGTCGTCGGCGCCGCCCGCGAGAATGGCCTCGGCCAGTGCCGGCGAGAAGAAGCGCTTGAGCCGGCCGACGCGTTCGAGCTGGCGCACGCCCTCCTCCACGCGCTGTTCCAGCGTGCGGTTCCAGGCCTGCAGCTCGAGGCGCTGCCGCTGGACCTCGTCGTAGAGCGACTTGACGCGCAACAGGGAGCGCACGCGCGCCATCAGCTCGGCCTGGTGAATCGGCTTGCTCAGGAAATCGTCCGCGCCCGCCTCCAGCCCCTTGACCCGCTCCTGCTCCGGATCGAGCGCGGTCACCAGCACCACGGGCAACACGGCGCAGGACGGGTCGGCCCGGATGGCGCGGCACACGTCGTAGCCGTTCATGCCGGGCATCATCACGTCGAGCAGCACCAGGTCCGGCGGGTCCGCCACGATGCAGCGCAAGGCCTCCTCGCCGGAGTCCGCGGTGCGCGTGCGGAATCCGCGCGCCTGCAGGATGCCGGCCAGCAGCCGGACGTTGCGGTCGACGTCGTCCACGATCAGGATCGCCGCCGCGCTCACGCCGGAATCTCCGGGCCCTGCAAGGGCAAGGTGAAGCGAAAGGTCGAGCCCTCGCCGGGCCGGCTGATCAGGCTCAGGCGGCCGCCATGCAGTTCGACGAAGCGACGCGACAGCGGCAGGCCCAGGCCCGTGCCCTGCGCGCTGCGCACCCGGTCGCCGCCGGCCTGGCGAAATGCCTCGAAGACGATGGTCTGGTCCTCCGGCGCGATCCCCACGCCCGTGTCGGACACGCTCAGTTCGGCGATCGGCTGTGCGTCGACATCGGCGCGGCGGGCGCACAGCCGGATGCTGCCGCCCGGCGGCGTGAACTTCAGCGCGTTCGACAGCAGGTTGATCACCACCTGCTTGACCTTGCGCGCGTCCGCGATCCATTCCTCCATCCCTGGCCCAACTTCCACGGACAGCGAGAGGCCGGCACGCTGCGCACGTTCGCGCACCAGCGTGAGCGCATCGTCCAGCAGCAGGCCGAGGTTGAAGCAGCTCAGGTCCAGCTCCATGCGGCCCGCCTCGATCTTCGACAGGTCGAGCACGTCGTTGATCAGCGAGAGCAGGTGGCGGCCGGACGAATGGATGTCGCGCAGGTACTCGAGCTGCCGCTCGTTGATGTCGCCGAACATGCCCTCGCTCAGCACCTCGGAGAAGCCGATGATGGCGTTGAGCGGCGTGCGCAATTCGTGGGTCATGTTCGCGAGAAAGGCCGACTTGTGGCGGTTGGCGACCTCGAGCTGCCGGCTCTTTTCTTCGATCTCCCGGAACATGCGCGCGTTCTGGATGGCGATCACCGCCTGGTCGGCAAAGGTCTCGACCAGGCGTACCTGCGCCGCCGAGAAGCCGCCGGGTGCGTCGCGCAGAACGGCGATCACGCCCACGGCCGTGCCTTCCCGCAGCATCGGCACGGCCAGCATCGAACGGACGCCCTCGGCGTGCAGCGTGTGCGCCTCGCGAAACGCACGCGCGACCAGGGCCGTGTCGTCGAAGGCCAGCAAGGGTGGCGGGTCGACGTCGTCGTGGTGGCCCGCATGGCCGGCCGCGGCACGCAGGCCGTCGTCCTCCGGCAGCCAGATCCGGCAACCCTGCGCGCGGCAGAGCGTCAGCAGCCGCTGCGTCACGGCCTGCAGCACCGGCTGCAGATCGGTCGGCAATCGGCTCAGAACACGCAGGATCTCGGCCGTGGCCGTCTGGAACTCGAGCGATGCGCTGAGTTCGGCGGTGCGCACCGCCACCTTGCGTTCGAGCTCCCCATACGACTCGCGCAGCTGGGCCGACATGCGGTTGAACTGTGCGGCCAGTCCCTCGAGTTCGTCGCCGGTGTTCACCACGATCTGCTGGTCGAGCTCGCCTTCGCCGATGCGCCGCGCGCCCCGCGCCAGCGTGCGTATCGGCTGCACCATGCGCCGGGCCAGCAGCGACGCGGCCAGCGCCGAGACCACAAGGCCCGCCAGCAGCAGCACCACCGCCCGGAGGATCGAGGCATCGAGCTTGGCGTACACCTCCGAGATCGGTTGCTCCACGAAGACCCGCCAGCCCAGCGGCGGGATCAGCGCGGTCGAGGTCAGGACGGCCGCGCCCTGGAGGTCCTGCGAGACCATGGCCTCGTCGTGCGAGGCACCGCCCTTCGCCGCCGCGCTCACATGCGGCAGTGCGGCGACGCTGGTCTTGCGCAGCACCAGCCCGATGTCGGGATGGGCCACCAGCAGGCCGTCGCGGTCGACGACATAGGCCTTGCCGTTCTGGCCCACCTGGATGCGCGACACCACGTCCCAGATGAACTTGAGGTTCAGCTGCGCGATCGTCACGCCACCCTGGTCGCCGCCGGCGCGGATGGCTACCGTCATGTAGGGCTCGGTGTCGCGGTTGAAGTAGACCGGACCGAACCAGGGCGCGTCGGCCACGGCCTCGCGGAAGCCGGGCTCCGCGGAGCGATCGACGGCCGAACCCATGGTGTCCAGCCCCAGCCGCGAGACCGCGATCTGCTCGCGACCGCGGCGATCGAGCTGCGCGATGTCGGTCACTTCGGGCGCCTGCCGCAGCAGCCGCCAGAACTCCGTGCGGCGTGCCTCCAGGTCGGACGCATCGAGTTGCGCGAGGGACGCATAGCCCAGCTGCTGGGTGATCTGCTGGACGTACTGCTCGATGCGCGATGCGGCGCTGATGGCCTTCTCCTTTTCCAGGCTGGCCAGCGCGGACTTGTTCTCCTGGTAGGAGAAATAGAGCCCGATGGCGCTCGAGACACCCAGCACCATCGTCACCAGGAACAGCATCAGCAGCAGGTAGCGGCGAAACAGCCGGCCACGATGGATCTCGCGCGTGGCGGGCGACCACAGCAACAGGCGCTTCACACCCGATGGCGACGCGCGCGCGTCCGGCAGCGGATGGGGCGAGGAGTCCGGGAGAGACATCACGCCCGTGATTGGACCCGCCGTGCCGCGCGATGGGAAGCCGGTGCGGGTAGGCCGCATGGCCGATGCGCCTAGCGCGACGGTGGTGTTCCCCGGCGCATCGGGCGGCGCAGAATGGCAGCGAGATGGCCTTCCCAATCCCGCTCGGCAGAACGACGCGCCGGTGGCTCTGCGTGGTGCTGGGGGCGCTCGTGCCCTTGTGGGCCGAGGGGGCGCAAGCGCAGGCGCGGCGCATCCCGCGCATCGGCTACCTGGCCGCCGTCTCTGCCAGTGCCGACGCGCCACGCCTGTCCGCATTCCGCAAGGGACTGAGCGACCTGGGCTATGTCGAAGGCCAGAGCATTTTGATCGAGTACCGGCACGAGAGCGGCGACCTGCAGCGCCTGCCGGGCCTTGCGGCCGAGCTGATCGGGCAGGACATCGACGTGCTGGTGGCGGTCACGTCCAACGCGGCGCAGGCGGCGCAGCGCACCACCACGACGACGCCGATCGTCTTCATGGGCGTGACCGACCCGATCGCCATCGGCCTGGCGAAGAGCCTTGCGCACCCGGGTGGCAACAGCACGGGCATCACCAATGTCGCGGCCATCCTCAGCGGCAAGCGGCTCGAGCTGCTGAAGGAAGTGCTGCCCGAGGTCACACGCATCGCCGTCATGTGGGACCCGCAGGCGCCCGGTTCCATTCCGCAGTGGGACGCGAGCCAGGATCCGGCGCGCAAGCTGGGGCTGACGCTGGTGTCGATGCCGACCAGCCATGCGTCGGACTATGCGACGGCCTTCGCCGAGGCGGTGCGGTCCAGGAGCGGCGCGGTCTGGGTCACGCTCAACCCGATGGCGAACTCCAATCAGAAGCTCATCGCCGAGCTGGCACTGGCACGCCGCCTTCCCACCATCTGCGCGCGCGGCGACTACGCCGAGAACGGTTGCATGATGGCCTACGGCCCCGGCTACGGCACCGAGGGCAAGGACGGCGCGCGCTACGTCGACCGCATCCTCAAGGGCGCGCGCCCGGCCGACCTGCCGATCGAGCAGCCCACCAAGTTCGAGCTGCTGATCAACCTGAAGACGGTCAGGCAGCTGGGCCTGACCATTCCGCGTTCGGTGCTGAACCGCGCGGACAAGGTCATCCACTGAGGCGACGGGTTCATGCCGCCATGGCCATGGCGACGCGCGGCACGGCATGGGCCAACGGCGCGAGCGCGAGCTGAATGCGCTGCATCTGCGATGCGTTCACCAGGCTGGCGAGCACCTTTTGAAAGCGAGGCTCGCCCGCCCCCGAGACGATGTACTGCCACCGATACGCCTTCAGAAACACGGCGTGAACGTCCGGGGCACGTTCGTCGTCATCGCCCATGCCGCACGCGTCCAGGAAGTACGCCGCGTCGCATCGGGCTTGCGCCTGCAGGATGCCGTCGACGCCCGCGATCAGTGCGATCAGGTCGTCCACCGCCTGGTCGCGCTCGGCATCCGAAGCGAGCTTCGCGTCCTCGCGGGCCCACTCCAGTTCGTCGATGACCGCGTGCTGCGACTCCTCCTTCCAGTGGTACAAAAAGACATCCTTGAAGAGCGGCGACAGCCCCTCGGCGCCGTCGATGCTGGCGCGGTAGTGCGCCTGCGAGAAGAGCTCGATGTGGCAGGTCAGCGCCAGCACCGCCCAGGTGCTTTTACCCAGCACGAAACCGGCGACATCGTTGGGCGCGACGTCGAACCGGTAGCCGGCGGGCATGCGGGCCGCGACCAGCGCCTCGATGCGCCTGAACAGCGCCTGGTGCTTCAGTTCCTCGTCGGTGAAGCGGACGATGGCCTCGAGCGCGGTCTGGTCCCCCAGCCAGTGGTCGCGGCTCACCTCCAGCATCTTGGCGCCGATGAAGCGCTCGACGAGCCCGAACATGTTGGCGTAGGTCCGTCCCTGCACCTGGCTCATGAACAGCTTCTCGCGCGCGTCCAGCCCGGGCAGCTCATCGACCAGCGAAAGCCCTTCCGGAAGAAAGCTGTCGGCGAGATGGAATTCGCGCCCGCGGATGACGTCGCGGTCGATGTCCCAGCGCACGCGCTTGGACGCCTCGATCGTCCTCGCATAGCGCTGCGTGTCGGTGAAAGCGGGGGTGGGTGACATGGCAGATCCTCTCGGGTGATGCGTCGGATCGACGTCGTTGCATCATTCGAGAACCGCGCCCGCCACGCATGGGCGCGATGTCCCGCTCACGCGCGCGCGGCCCGCGAAAGCGCGCCGTTCTTGGGCCGTCTGTCCCATCTGCCGGCATCCACGGGAAGCCGCGCCGGATAATGCCGCATGCAGTTCCGCCAGACGCTCCGCTTCTGCACGGCGAAGGACGGCACGCGGATCGCGGTCGCATCGGTCGGGTCCGGTCCGCCGCTGGTTCGCGCCGCGCATTGGCTCAGCCATGTCGAGCACGACCAGACCAGCCCGGTGTGGCGCCCCTGGCTGGCCGAACTGGCACGCCATCACACCTACATCCGCTACGACCAGCGCGGCTGCGGCCTGTCCGACCGCGAGGTGTCCGATCTGTCGCTCGATGCCTGGGTGGGCGACCTCGAAGCGGTGGTCGACAGCCTGAGGCTGCGACGCTTCCCGCTCATCGGCATGTCCCAAGGGGGCGCCGTGGCGGTCGCGTATGCGCTGCGCCATCCCGAGCGGGTGTCGCACCTGGTGCTGGTGGGTGCCTATGCGCGCGGGGCGCTGGTGCGCGCCGCGAGCGACAAGGACCGGCTGGAGGCCCAGACGCTGGTGAACCTGATCCGGCTGGGCTGGGGACGCGACAACCCGGCCTTCCGACAGGTGTTCACCAACCTCTTCATTCCCGGCGGCACGCCGGCACAGCACCAGTGGTGGAACGAGCTCGAGCGTTTGACGTCCAGCGCGGACAATGCCGCGCGCACGCTCGAGGCGTTCCATCGCGTGGACGTGTCCGACCTGGCGTATCGCCTGCAGGTGCCCACGCTGGTCCTGCATGCGCGGGGCGATGCCCGGGTCCCGTTCGACGAAGGCCGCCAGCTGGCCGCGTTGATTCCGGGCGCGCGCTTCGTTCCGCTGGACAGCGACAACCATGTGCTGCTCGACAGCGAGCCCGCGTGGTCGCACTTCCTCGCGGAAGTGGCCGGCTTCCTGAAGGTGGCGGCGATGCCCGCGGCCGACGCCGCCGCCAGCGAAGCCCGGTTGACACCGGCCGAGCGCGATGTCCTGCGCCTGGTGGTGGCGGGCTTCGACAATTCGGCCATCGCGCGCCAGCTTCACAAGCGCGAGAAGACCGTGCGCAACCAGGTCTCCAGCATCTTCGACAAGCTCGGCGTGCGCACGCGGGCCGAAGCCATCGTCCAGGTACGCGACCGCGATGCCGCGTGACGCAGTGCTGCTAAGCTTTGGATCCAAGGACCGCGCTCCGAGCGGTGACCGTCCGAACAGCCATGGGATGGGGACCGGCTGGAGCACCTCCGAGCGCCAGGAAACCACCCTTCATTCACAGCAGGACGACCCTTTGGGCCCCCTTTCCAGCACGACCCTCACGTGGCGCGGCGAAGCCGACACCGAAGCCTTCGCGCGTGCGCTCGCAGCAGCACCGGCGGTGCGCGATGCCTTCATCGCGCTGCAGGGCGACCTGGGCGCCGGCAAGACCACTTTCGTGCGGCACCTGCTGCGCGCGCTCGGCATCACGGGCCGCATCAAGAGCCCGACCTATGCGGTCGTCGAGCCGCACGAAGCGCCCGACGGCCTGCCCATCTTTCACTTCGACTTCTACCGTTTCAGCGACCCGCGCGAGTGGGAAGACGCGGGCTTTCGCGATCTCTTCGCGGGCCCCGGCCTCAAGCTGGCGGAGTGGCCGGACCATGCTGCGGGCTACCTGCCGCCCGCGGACCTCACCCTTAGGATCGAAGCCATGACCGACGACACCCGCACCGTCCAACTGACCGCCGGCACGCCGCGCGGCAACACGCTGCTGGCGGCCGCTGCCGCATGACGAAGGCACAGCCCTCGACCTCATCGCCGCGCCGGGCTTTCCTGAAGGCCGGTAGCCTGGTGCTGCTGCTGGGCGTGCAGGAGATTGCACGCGGCGCCACCATCATGGCGGTGCGCGTCTGGCCCGCGAACGACTACACCCGCGTCACGATCGAGTCCGACGGCCGGCTGCAGACCCAGCAGCTCACCGTGGGCAGCCCGCCGCGGCTGGCGGTCGACATCGAAGGCATCCAGCTGAACCCGGCGCTGCGCGACCTGGTCGGCAAGATCAAGCCCGACGACCCGTACATCAACGGGCTGCGCGTGGGGCAGTTCGCGCCGAACGTGGTGCGCATCGTCTTCGACCTGAAGCAGGCGGTGCAGCCGCAGGTGTTCTCGCTGGCACCGATCGCCGCCTACCACCACCGGCTGGTGCTCGACCTGTACCCCGAACGGCCGGTCGATCCGATGGAGGCACTGATCGCCGAGCGCCTGCGCGACGCGCCCCGCGTTGCCGGCACCGACCCGCTGGGCGACCTGATGGCGCAGCAGGCAGCCCGGGCGGCGCCGCAGACCTCCGGTGGCCGCGGCGGCGCGCCGCCGCTGGTGGCGCCGCCGACCCTGCCGCCGGTGGTGGCGACCGCACCGATCAAGCCGATGGCGCCGCCCGCGGCACGCGGCGCAGCGCCGGCGACGGCCACCGCCAGCCGGACCGACCGCATCATCATCATCGCGCTCGACCCCGGCCATGGCGGCGAAGACCCGGGCGCCATCGGCCCCAACGGCACGCGCGAAAAAGACATCGTGCTGCAGGTGGCGCACCGTCTGCGCGAACGCATCAATGCCGCCAATGTGGGCGGCAGCCCGATGCGGGCCTTCCTCACCCGCGATGCCGACTTCTTCGTGCCGCTGGGCGTGCGGGTGCAGAAGGCCCGCCGGGTGCAGGCCGACCTGTTCGTCAGCATCCATGCCGACGCCTTCACCACGCCCGCGGCCAGCGGTGCCAGCGTGTTCGCGCTGAGCCAGTCGGGCGCCTCAAGCAGCGCCGCGCGCTGGATGGCCAACAAGGAAAACCAGGCCGACAAGGTGGGCGGGCTCAACGTCGGCGCGCACGAGGTGCAGGTGCAGCGCGCGCTGCTCGACATGAGCACCACCGCGCAGATCAACGACAGCCTCAAGCTCGGCAGCGCGATGCTTGGCGAGATCCGCAACATCGGCGCACGGCTGCACAAGGGCCAGGTCGAGCAGGCCGGCTTCGCGGTGTTGAAGGCGCCCGACATTCCAAGCGTGCTGGTCGAGACCGCGTTCATCAGCAACCCGGACGAAGAGGCGAAACTGCGCAGCACGCAGTACCAGGAAGACCTCGCCGATGCGCTGATGCGCGGCATTCAGCGCTACTTTGCGCAGAATCCGCCGTTGGCGCGCAGCCGGCAGCTGTAAGCACGGCCAAGCCAGGCTGTCCCGCAGGGATCGCGCGCCCCGTCGCGCAGGCAGCGGCGATCTGTTCCTACAGGTACCGCGCCGAGGATCCAGACAATGGCTTCATCACATCATCGAAAGGTGGACACCATGAAGACACGTCTTTGGATCAGCACGGCAGCGGCCGCTTCGCTCATGACCCTGGTCGGCTGCGCCGGCACGGGCCCGAACCAGCAGCTGGGTGTGGCAGGCGGTGCCGTCGGCGGCGCGCTGATCGGCAATGCGATCGGCGGCAGCACGGCAGCGACCGTTGGCGGCGCAGCGATCGGCGGCCTGGTCGGCAACGAAGTGGGCCGCAACGCCGACCAGCGCAACCAGCAGCGCTACTACTACCCAAACAACGGCCCCCGGTATTGAGGCACTCTCCCGGAGAAAGAAAGGCGCACTACGGTGCGCCTTTTTCGTTTGGGCTTGATCAGGCTTGAGGCTGCGCTGCGGCCCGCGCCTTCTCGGCACGGCCGGCGCGCCAGGCGCCGAAGATGGCGATGAGGCCAGGGATCAGGATCAGGCCCCAGATGATTTTCTCGAGGTGCTGGCGCACCAGCGGCAGGTTGCCGAAGAAGTAGCCGGCGGTGCCGATGCCGAGCACCCAGATGAGCGCGCCGACGACGTTGAACATCGTGAATTTGGCGCGGTTCATCTCGGCCACACCGGCCACGAAAGGCGCGAAGGTGCGGATGAAGGGCATGAAGCGCGCGAGGATGACGGTCACGCCGCCATAGCGCTCGTAGAAGCCGTGCGCCTGGTTGAAGGCCTTCTTGTTGAAGAAGCGCGAGTCTTCCCACTGGAACACCTTCGGCCCGAAATACCGGCCGATGCTGTAGTTGCACTGATCGCCCAGAATGGCCGCAACGATCAGCACCACGCAGGCAATGGGAAAGCTCATCAGGCCGATGCCGCACAAGGCCCCGACGATGAAGAGCAACGAATCGCCCGGCAGGAAGGGCATAACGACGACGCCGGTCTCCACGAACACGATGGCGAACAGCAGCGCATAGACCCAGGGGCCGTAGGCGATGACGAAAGCTTCCAGGTGCTTGTCGATGTGGAGGATGAAATCTAGAAGAAAGTGCACGATGTCCATGCCGCGCATTATCCCGATGCCGACTTCTAGAATGCCCCTGGTGAGCGCCCTCCCATCTTCCCTCCCTCCCTTGACCGACGCTGGTCGCCGCCCGATCCGCGAACTGCCCGACGAGCTGATCAGCCAGATCGCCGCCGGCGAAGTCGTGGAGCGCCCGGCTTCGGTGGTGCGCGAGCTGGTGGACAACGCGCTGGACGCCGGCGCCACCCAGGTCACGGTGCGGCTGTCGGCCGGTGGCGTGCGGCTGATCTCGGTCGAAGACGACGGCCACGGCATTCCGCGCGACGAGCTGTCGGTGGCGCTGCGTCGACATGCCACCAGCAAGATTGCCAGCCTGGGCGACCTGGAGACGGTGGGCACCATGGGCTTTCGCGGCGAGGCGCTGGCTGCGGTCAACTCCATCGCCGAACTCACCCTGCATTCCCGCGCGCGCGACGCCGACGCGGCCTACGCGCTCGACGGCCGCACTGGCGAACTGCGCCAGGTGGCGCGCTCGGTCGGCAGCACGGTCGAGGTGCGCGAACTGTTCTACGCCACGCCGGCCCGCCGCAAATTCCTGAAGACCGACGCCACCGAACTGGCGCACTGCGTCGAGGCGGTGCGTCGCCATGCACTGGCGCGGCCCGAGGTCGGTTTCGCCGTCTGGCACGAGGGCAAGCTGGTCGAGCAGTGGCGGGCCACCGCCGGCCGTGACCCGCGCCTGGTCGATGCGTTGAGCGACGACTTCGTGGCCCGCAGCGTGGCGGTCGCGCACCGGCTCGGCGCGGTGCAGGTGGAAGGCCGCGCCGGCATACCGGACGCTGCGCGCTCGCGCGCCGACCAGCAGTTCTTCTACGTTAACGGCCGCTTCGTGCGCGACAAGGTGCTGAACCACGCGGTGCGCAGCGCATACGAAGACGTGCTGCATGGCCAGCGCCAGCCGGTGTATGCGCTGTACCTGAGCATCGACCCGGCGCGGGTCGACGTGAACGTGCATCCGACCAAGATCGAGGTGCGCTTCCGCGACGGCCGCGAGGTGCACCAGGCGGTGCGCCAGGCGGTCGAGAAGGCGCTGGCGGCGCCGCGGGCCGGCGAGGCGGAGAGCCCGGCGGCCGTCTCGCTGTTTCCGGCCCCGCTGGCCCCCGCAGCGGCTGCACCGGCCTGGACCCAGCCGCGCATGCACTTCGCCGCCGAGCGCGGCCTGGGCGACGCTGCGGCCATGTGGCCCGGCGCGCCCACCACCGCGCCGGCGGCGCCGCGGACCTGGGCCGACCTCCTGCCCGGCGCGACCGCCGCCCGCGCACCGGTCGTGCCAGCGCCGGACGCCGACAACGCGCCGGTCTGGCCGCTCGGCCGGGCACTGGCCCAGCTGCAGGGCATTTACATCCTGGCCGAGAACGCCCAGGGGCTGGTGATCGTCGACATGCATGCGGCGCACGAGCGCATCGTCTACGAACGCCTGAAGACGCAGCTCGACGGCGCGGCGATCAGCAGCCAACCCTTGCTGATTCCCGCAACTTTCGCCGCCACCCCCCAGGAAGTCGCCACTGCGGAGGCCTGCGCGGCCGTGCTGCCGACGCTCGGGCTGGAAATCACGCCTTTTTCGCCGCGCACCCTGGCGGTGCGGGCGGTGCCCGGCACGCTGGCCGACGGCGACCCGGTCGAACTGGCCCGCAGCGTTCTGGCCGAGCTGGCCCAGCACGACGCCAGCACGGTCGTCCAGCGCGCCCAGAACGAGCTGCTGGGCACCATGGCCTGCCACGGCGCGGTGCGCGCCAACCGCAAACTGACCCTGGACGAAATGAACGCCCTGCTGCGCCAGATGGAGGCCACCGAGCGCTCCGACCAGTGCAACCACGGGCGCCCGACCTGGCGCCAGCTCACGGTGCGGGAACTCGATGCGCTGTTCCTGCGCGGTCGGTAACAAAGGTTGTATCGGGGTTTCCGAGCGTCATCGCCTGGGCAGGCACGCACGTTGCATGGTCTTCTTGTCGGAACTTTCCGACGGCATTACCTGTCTGTCTGCCCACGCATGAAACACTGGTCCCTGTTCGCCACGGCCACCGCCGCCATCGCCCTTCTGGCCGGCGGCTGTTCGACCCTCGACGAGCGGCAGCGCGAGTGGATCTTCCAGCCCAGCGACCGCAGCTGGGGCAATTCCGAAGTCATGACCGAGGGCATGGAGCACGTCTGGATCGATTTCAAGTCCAACGTGACCGGCGAACCCGCACGCCTGCACGGCCTCTGGCTGGGTGGCGCACCCGAATCCGCCGACACCCCGGTGCTGCTGTACCTGCACGGCGCCCGCTACAACGTGGCCGGTTCGGCACCCCGCATGCGGCGCATGCACGAGCTGGGCTTCTCGGTACTGGCCATCGACTACCGCGGTTTCGGCAAGAGCTCGGCCGGACTGCCGTCGGAAGCCACCGCGCGCGAAGATGCCCGCGCCGCCTGGACCTGGCTGGCCGCCCGCCATCCGCAACAGCACCGTTACATCTTCGGGCACTCGCTGGGCGGCGCCATCGGCATCGACCTGGCGGCCAACGTGCACGACGAAAGCGGGACCATCGTCGAAAGCACCTTCACCTCCATCGCCGACGTGGTGGGCAGCTTCAAGTGGGGCTGGCTGCCGTTCAGTGCGCTCATCACCCAGCGCTTCGAGGCCATCAGCAAGGTCAAGGACATCGGCGCGCCGCTGCTGGTGGTGCACGGCACCGCCGACAGCCTGATCAACCCGACGCTGGGCCGCAAGCTGTACGAAGCCGCCAAGGTGCCGAAAATGTTCGTGCTGGTCGAAGGCGGCTCGCACCACAACACCAATTCGGTCGGTGCGGCGCAATACCGCGCGGCCCTGTCGCAGCTGTTCCGCATGAAACCGCCGAGCACCGACGTCGCCGGCGACAACGCGCGCGCCATCTGAGGGCTGAGCGACGGGTGCCCAGACGGGCGCCGCTGGGGCGATCGCACGGCCGGCTGACCCGCCCCGCGCCCATTTGTTACCCTCGGGCGCATGTTGCGTTCTTCGCCTGCCCCTGCCGCCTCGGCCAGTTCGCCCTCGACGCCGCCGGCGTGCCGAGGCGCCGTCGGGACGCGGATGCCGGTGCATGGCTGAGGGACCGCTGCGGTACGCCGCCATTGCCGGCCCGACCGCTTCCGGAAAGACCGCGGCCGCCCTGGCGGTGGCGCGGCGCCGGCCGGTCGAGATCGTCAGCGTCGACTCCGCGCTGGTCTACCGCGGCATGGACATCGGCACCGCCAAGCCCACGCCGGCCGAACGCACCGCGGTGCCGCACCACCTGATCGACATCCGCGATCCGCGCGAGGCCTACAGCGCCGCGGCCTTCGTGGCCGACGCCACGCGCCTCATCGGCGAGATCAGTGCCCGCGGCCGACTGCCGCTGCTGGTGGGCGGCACGATGCTCTACTTCAAGGCGCTGGCCGACGGCATCGACGCCATGCCCGCGGCCGACCCGGCCGTGCGCGCGATGCTCGAAGCCGAGGCTGCAACGCACGGCTGGCCGGCGATGCACGCGCGACTGGCCGAGGTCGATCCACCCACCGCCGCGCGGCTCGCGCCCCATGACAGCCAGCGCATCCAGCGCGCGCTGGAGGTCTGGCACACGAGCGGCCAGCCGCTGTCGCACTTCCATGCCGCCGGCAAGGCCAAGCCGCCATCGGACCGGCCCGCCTGTTCGCTGCTGGCCTCGCTCGAGCCCACCGACCGCGCCTGGCTGCACGGCCGCATCGCCGAGCGCTTCGACGCCATGCTGGCCGGTGGCTTCATCGACGAAGTGCAGGCGCTGCGCGCGCGTGGCGACCTGGACCCCGACCTGCCGTCGATGCGCTGCGTCGGCTACCGGCAGGCCTGGGAGGCGCTCGACGGCGACTTCCCGCTGGCCGAGCTGCGCGAACGCGGCATCGCCGCCACGCGCCAGCTCGCCAAGCGGCAGATCACCTGGCTGCGCAGCATGCCGCAGCGCCAGGTCATCGCCGCCGAGGCACCGGATGCCACCGCGCAGGTGGTCGACCGCATCCTGGAAGTCCGATGACCTTGCACGTCGATGGCCTGGCCAAACGCTACGGCGATGCGACCGTGTTCGCGGACGTCTCGCTCGACGTGGCGCCCGGCGAGTTCGTCGCCATCGTCGGCGAATCGGGCGTCGGCAAGTCGACGCTGCTCAACTGCATGGCCGGCCTCGACCACTGGGATGCCGGCCGCATCGTGCACGACGGCATGGACGTCGGCGCGCTCGACGCCGAGGCCTGCGCGCTCTGGCGGCGCAGCCACGTCGGCTTCGTCTTCCAGGCCTTCCACGTGCTGCCACATCTCGACGTGGCGCAGAACGTGGCGCTGCCGCTGATGCTGCTGGGTCAGCGCGACGACGTGCGCGTGGCCCGCATGCTTGAGGTGGTCGGCCTGGCCGGCCTCGGCGCACGGCTGCCGCAGCAACTCAGCGGTGGCCAGTTGCAGCGCGTCGCCATCGCCCGTGCGCTGGTGCACCGCCCCGCCCTGCTGCTGGCCGACGAGCCGACCGGCAACCTCGACCCGACGACCGCAGCGAAGGTGATGGACGTGCTGCTGGTCCAGACCCGCGAGCACGGCGCCTCGCTGGTGCTGGTCACGCATTCGGAGGCCGCCGCGGCCCGCGCCGACCGGGTACTGCACCTGCGCGCCGACGGGATCGCCGCCTGAACGGCCGTCAGTCGCCGTTCAGCAGTGCGGCGTAGCGCGCCAGGTCGACGTTGCCGCCACTCACGATCACCCCGACCCTCGCGCCCTGCAGCGACGGCGCATCGGCCACCGCAGCCGCGAAAGCCAGGCAACCGGTCGGTTCGACCACCATCTTCATGCGCTCGGCGAAGAAGCGCATGCCATCGACCAACTGCGCGTCGCTCACCGTGCGGATGTCCGCGACATCGCGGCGGATGATGCCGAAGGTGTATTCGCCCAGATACTGGGTCTGGGCGCCGTCCGCGATGGTCTTCGGCGTCGCGATGTGCACGATGTGGCCGGCGCGCAGCGACTGCTGGCCGTCGTTGCCCGCCTCGGGCTCGACACCGTACACCTTGCAGCCCGGCGACAGCGCAAGCGCCGACAGGGCCGAGCCGCTGGTCAGGCCCCCGCCGCCCAGGCACACGTAGAGTGCATCGAGCGGGCCGACTTCCTCGATCAGTTCCTTGGCCGCGGTGCCCTGCCCGGCGATCACGTCCGGATGGTCGTAAGGCGGGATCAGCGTCATGCCGCGTTCGGTCGCCAGGCGTTTGGCGATCGCCTCGCGGTCTTCGGTGAAGCGGTCGTAGGTCACCACCTCGGCACCGTAGCCACGCGTGGCCGTCACCTTGGCGGACGGCGCATCCAGCGGCATGACGATCACGGCCGGCATGCCGAGCAGCCGCGCCGACAGCGCGACGGCCTGGGCGTGGTTGCCGGATGAAAACGCGATGGCGCCCGCCTGGCGCTGCGCGGCGTCGAAGCGCGACAGCGCGTTGAAAGCGCCGCGGAACTTGAAGGCCCCCATGCGCTGGAAGTTCTCGCACTTGAAGAAGAACTGCGCGCCCCAGCGTGCATCGGCGGTCGATGAACGCAGCACGGGGGTGCGGTGGGCGTGGCCCGCGAGCCGTTCGGAGGCGGCGGCCACATCGTCGTAGGTGGGCAGTGAAATCATGCAGGAAGCTTAGCGGATCGACTCCCTTGCCGCGCCAGAAACAGCTTGGCTCGCCCACGTCAGGCGCGTGCTCTGGTGCGCTATCGCGCGCAAGGTCCAGGGCAGAGAGCATCCGGCGGGCGAGCCGCCGCCGGAGACAGGGCCCGCCGCGTCGTCCACCAGAACAGCAGCGCCAGCAGACTGACCGTCGCGCCCAGCAGGCACACGCCCTGCCAGCCGGCATGGGCATAGATGACGGTGGTGCTGATCGCGCCCAGTCCGCTGCCGACCGCGTAGAACAGCATGTAGAGGCCGACCAGTCGGCTATGCGCTTCGGGGCGGGTGCGAAAGATCATGCTCTGGTTGGTGACATGCAGCGCCTGGCCGCCCAGGTCGAGCAGCACGATGCCGACCACCAGCGCCCCGAGTGACCATTCCATCAGCGACAACGGCCACCAGGCCAGCAGCAACACCACGAGCGCCGCCGCGCTGGTGCGCTGGCCATGCCCCCGGTCGGCCCATTGCCCGGCACGCGCAGCCGCCAGCGCGCCGACCACGCCGACCAGACCGAAGGCGCCGATGATGGTGTGGGAGAAGCCATAGGGAGGCGCGCGCAACGGCAGCACCAGCGCACTCCAAAAGATGTTGAACGCCGCGAACATCAGCAGCGCCAGCACACCACGCACTTGCAGCAGCTTTTCCTGTCGCAGCAGCGTCAGCATGGATGCGATCAGGCGCGGGTAGCTCATCGCGCTCGGCGCTGCAGCCAGGGCTGGCAGCCGCCGCCAAAGCGGTAGCGCAATCGCCAGCATCAGCGCGGCGGCGCAGAGGTACACACCACGCCAGCCGACCAAGTCGCTGACACCGCCAGCGAACACCCGCGCGAGCAGCAGGCCGATGAACACACCGCTTTGCGCCGCGCCGACGACGTGCCCTTGCTCGTGGGCCGCGGCGGCGCTGGCCGCGTAGGCAATCAGCCCCTGCGTCATCGCCGTCCCCAGCAAGCCGACGACAAGCATTCCGGCCAGCAAGGCCGGCGCGGACTGCGCCATGCCGACGGCAACCAGCGCGGTCACCAACGCCAGCAGTTGCACGGCCATCAGGCGGCGGCGATCCACCCGGTCGCCCAGCGGCACCAGCAGCAGCAAGGCCAGCGCGCAGCCGATCTGCGTGGCCGTGACCACGCCCCCGACCGCTGCATGGCTGATGCCGAAGTCCCACGCCAGCGCGTCCAGCAGGGGCTGCGCGTAATAGACGTTCGCCACACTCAAACCGCTGGCGGTGGCGAACAGCCACACCAGACTGCGCGGCAATGCAGTCGAAATGGAACCCGCCTTCATGACACGATACCCATCCAATCTAGTTTCAAAATAAAACCGATTGAATGCTAGGCCACGTAGTTTTAAAATGCAACCAAAACCCGTGCATCTGCCAGTCCACAAGGAGACTCCATGCGGTCACGCAAGCCCATGAACGACGAACCTTGCCCCGTCGCCCGTTCCGTCGATCTCATCGGAGATCGCTGGTCGCTGCTCGTCGTGCGGGATGCCTTCGATGGCATGCGCCGCTTCGGCGACTTCCAGCGCAGCCTGAGCGTGGCCCGCAACATCCTGTCCGATCGGCTGCGCAGGCTGGTCGAGGCCGGCATTCTGGAAACGCAGGCGGCTTCGGACGGCTCCGCCTATCAGGAGTACGTCCTGACGGCCAAGGGGGAAAGCCTGTTCCCCATCGTGGTGGCGCTGCGGCAATGGGGCGAACAGCACCTGTTCGAGCGCGGCGAGCGCCATTCGGTGCTGATCGACAAGCGCACCGGCAAGCCGATTCCACGCATGGCACCGCAAGCCAAAGATGGCTCCGTGCTGCTGCCCGTCGCAGTCGAAGTGCGAAAAGTGCCGTGAGGCGATAAGCAGGCCACCGCTGCCCGCTCATGCGGCCGCGACGATGTTGCTGTCGGCCACGCGGCCCGGCCGCATGAAAAAGGCCGCCGTCTTTCGACGGCGGCCTCATTTCAGAGCCAACGAAGCGGCGACGCGATCAGAGCGGCACGGCCGTGGAGGTGCGTGCGGCTTCGCGGGCCTGCGCACGGACCGCGGCGCGGTCGGCACCACCCACGATCGGTGCCGGGAAGCCGTACAGCGCGGCATCGCTGTAGATGTCGCCTTGGCGGGCGGCCTGGCTGGCTTGGCTGCGTACCGTGGCGCGGTCTACGCTGGAGGCCATCGCCGGAGCGACGCCGCCGGACGAGGCTTCGCTGAACTGATCACCGGTGCGCGCCGCCGCACGTGCTTGCGCAGTGACGTCGGCGCGGCTCACGGCCGCGTCCACGGTCTGCACGCCCTGGTAGGTTTCGGCTTGCGCGCCGGTGGCGACACCGAGGATGGAGAGAACAACGGCGCCGACGAATTGCGAGGTCTTCATGATGATTCCTTCAAGGGTTGGGATGAATTTCGAACCGGTATCGGGGGGCGCCGTCCTCTTGATGGGGGCGGCCACCACGCTCGGTGCCTAGCTCACCCAGATCAGCGTCTTCAACTCGTTGCGTCTGCTGCTCTGTTGAATGAATTGTCGGCCGCGCCTGGGCCTGCAACGCGCGCCAAAACGAACCACGGTGTTCTCGGGAAGGAAACAATGGCGAGCTTGCATTCGGCGCACGGGGCCCACAATCGCCCGATGCGTGCGTTGCTTCTCACCTTCTCCTGGCAGGAGCTGCGCCACCATCCGTGGCGCAACGCGGCGGCGGTGCTGGCGGTGATGCTCGGTGTGTCACTGGCCTTCTCGGTGCACCTCATCAACGCCTCGGCGCTGGACGAGTTCTCCAGCGCGGTGCGATCGGTCAACGGCCAGCCCGACCTGGAACTGCGCGCTGCGCAGGGCAGCTTCGACGAGGCACTGTTCGCACGCGTCGCCCGCCATCCGCAGGTGGCGCTCGCCAGCCCGGTCGTCGAGGTCGCTGCCAGCGCGGTGATCGGCGACCAGCGCCTGCCGCTGCGCATCGTCGGCGTCGACGCGCTCGCGCTGCCCTCGCTGGCGCCGGCGCTGATGCCGGTGCCGTCCGCGAACGCAGAACGCTTCGCGCTCTTCGCGCCGGGCCAGGCCTTCGTCAACGCCGCCGCCCGTGCGGCGCTCGGCGACACGGCAACCCAAGTCGTGTTGCAGGTGGGGCCGCAGCGTCACGAGGTGCAGATCGCCGGCACGGTGGCTGCCGGCGGCAGCGCGCTCGCCGTCATGGACATCGCCGCGGCGCAGGAGCTGTTCGGCCGCATCGGCCAGCTCACCCGCATCGACCTGCGCCTGGCGAGCGGCACCGACCGCGCCGCCTTCACCCGCGCGCTGGAAAGCGCGCACGACTGGCCGCCCAACGTGCGCATCGCCGAGCCGGGCGATGCGGCGGAGCGCGTGAGCAATCTCTCGCGGGCCTACCGCGTCAACCTGACGGTGCTGGCACTGGTGGCCTTGTTCACCGGCGCCTTCCTGGTCTTCTCGGTGCTGGCCCTGAGCGTGGCCAAGCGTGCGCAGCAGTTCGCGCTGCTGGGCGTGCTCGGCCTGACGCCGCGCGGACGGCTCGGCCTGGTGCTGGCTGAATCGCTGCTGCTCGGACTGGTGGGAAGCGTGACGGGCATCGTGCTCGGCACGGCGCTGGCCGCTCTCGCGCTGCGGGTGCTCGGTGGCGATCTCGGCGGCGGCTACTTCGCCGGCGTGGCCCCCCGCCTGCACTGGAGCAGTGGGGCCGCCCTGCTCTACGGCGTGCTGGGCGTAGCCGCCGCGGCTGTCGGCGGCTGGTGGCCGGCACGCGCCGCCCAAGCGCTGCCGGAGGCACAGACGCTCAAGGGCCTGGGTGCCACCGAAACGCGGCGCGGCGGGCCGCTGGTGCCGCTGGCCTTGCTGGCGGTTGGCGTCGGGCTGGCCAAGCTGCCGCCGGTGGCCGACATCCCGGTGGCTGCGTACCTCTCGGTCGGCTTCCTGCTGGTGGGCGGTATCACCGCGCTGCCCTGGCTGATCGCACTGCTGTACGACCGGCTCGCGCCGGCCTTCGCACATCATGTGCTGCCGATGCTGGCCATCGAACGGGCGCGCCGCATGCGCGGTACCGCCGCGGTGGCGGTGAGTGGCGTGGTCGCGAGCCTGAGCCTGGCGGTCGCCCTGACGGTGATGGTCGCGAGCTTCCGCGACTCGGTCACCCGATGGCTGGACGTGGTGCTGCCGGCCGACCTCTACCTGCGCGTCGCCGGCAACAGCGGCGACGAGGCGGCCTTCACGCCGGCCTTCGTGCAGCGCCTGGCGCAGCTGCCGGGCGTGGCGCGCACCGGCACGCTGCGGCTGCGCCCGCTGCTGCTCGACGCCTCACGCCCGGCCGTCACGCTGATCGGCCGCAGCTTCGAGGACAGTGGCGCCGCCCGCACGCTGCCGCTGGTGGGCGAAGCGCTGCCGGTACCTGCGGGCCAGGTCGGCATCTATGTGAGCGAGGCGATGGTCGACCTGTACGGCGCACGGCCGGGCACGGTGTTCGCGCCGCTGGCACAAGCACTCGGCGGCCGCGGTGCGACGCCGGCCTTCTTCGTGGCCGGCGTCTGGCGCGACTATGTGCGGCAGTTCGGTGCGATCACGATGGATGCCCGCGACTTCGAGCGCCTCACCGGCGACCGCAGTGCCAGCGACGTGTCGCTGTGGCTCGCGCCGGGCGCTGCCGAGGGCGAGGTGCAGGCGGCGGTGCGCCGGCTCGCTGCCGCCGAGCCGGGCCTGGGCGATGCGCTCGAGCTCGCCCCGGTGGGGCAGATCCGCGCCACCTCGCTGCGCATCTTCGACCGCAGCTTCGCCGTCACCTACTGGCTGCAGGGGGTGGCAATCGCCATCGGCCTGTTCGGCATCGCGGCCAGCTTCAGCGCACAGGTGCTGGCCCGGCGCAAGGAGTTCGGCCTGATGGTGCACCTGGGCTTCACCCGGCGGCAGGTGCTCGCGGTGGTGGCCGGCGAAGGCGCGGCCTGGACCGCGATCGGCGCGCTGGCCGGGCTGGCGCTCGGCCTGGCGGTGGCGGTCGTGCTGGTGCACGTGGTCAACCCGCAGAGCTTCCACTGGACCATGGACCTGCGCGCACCGTGGGGGCGGCTCGCCGCACTCTGCGTCGCGGTGGTGGCGGCCGGCACGCTCACGGCCTGGCTGGCCGGCCGGGCGGCCGCGGGGCACGACGCCGTTCTTGCCGTGAAGGAGGACTGGTGAGATGCCACGGAACCGGATGCTCCCCATGCGCCGCCGCGCCCTGCTGCTGGCCCTGCTGTCGGCACCCGCCGCGTGGGCGCTGCCGCCGCGCGCGCTGCAGTTCCCGCGCGACTTCGGCAGCCATCCCGAACTGCGCACCGAGTGGTGGTACATCACCGGCCATGCGCGCTCCGGCGCGCGTGAGTTCGGCTTCCAGCTGACCTTCTTCCGCTCGCGGGTCGACGCCACGCAGGGCATGCGCTCGGCCTTCGCGGCGAAGCAGTTGGTGTTCGCCCATGCGGCCGTGACCGATCTGCAGGGCGGCCGGCTGCTGCACGACCAGCGCATCGCACGGGCCGGCTTCGGCATCGCAGACGCGGCCGAGGCCGATACCGAGGTGCGCCTGCGCGACTGGACGCTGCAGCGCAGCACCGATGGCCGCTACCGGGCGCACCTGCCGGCCGGCGACTTCACGCTGGCACTCGCCTTCACCCCGACCCAGCCGGTGCTGCTGCAAGGCCGTGCCGGGCTGTCGCGCAAGGGGCCGCAGCCCGACCAGGCGAGCTACTACTACAGCGAACCGCAGCTCGCGGCCGAGGGCCGCATCACGCTGCAAGGCCAGGCCTTCGAACTGTCCTCCGGCACCGCCTGGCTCGACCACGAATGGAGCGAAGCGCTGATGCACCCGGAAGCGGTTGGCTGGGACTGGATCGGCATGAACCTCGACGACGGCAGCGCACTCACCGCCTTCCATCTGCGGCGGGCCAACGGCGGCGCGCTCTGGAGCGGCGGTTCCTGGCGGCCGCGCGGTGGCGAGGTACGCAGCTTCGAGGCCACGGAGGTGCACTTCGCGCCCGAGCGCCGCTGGACCAGCCCGCGCACCCAGGCGTCGTATCCGGTGCAATGGCGCATCGACACGCCGGCCGGCCGCTTCACCGTGCGTGCGCTGCTCGACGACCAGGAACTCGACAGCCGCGGCTCGACCGGCGCGGTGTATTGGGAAGGCCTGAGCGAGCTGCTCGACGACCACGGCCAACGCGTTGGGCGTGGCTACCTGGAAATGACGGGCTACGCGGCGCGCCTTCGGCTGTAGCGCAGCTTCAGCGCTTGCCGCGCCGCCGTTCGATGAAGGCGATGATCTCGCCCATGATGCCCTTGCGGAAGGCCAGCACGCAGACCACGAAGATCAGGCCGGTGACCATGGTCACCGATTCGCCCAGCGTGTTGAACCAGTCGATGGTGGTGACGCGTGCCAGGAAGTTGCCGAGTTCGCCGATCTTGTTCTCGAGCAGCACCACCACCGCCGATCCGACGATCGGCCCGGACAGCGTGCCGAGCCCACCCACCAGCGTCATCAGAATGACCTGCCCCGAGGCGGTCCAGTGCACGTCCGACAGCGTCGCGAAACCCAGCACCAGCGTCTTGAGCGAACCCGCCAGACCCGACAGCGCCGCCGAGATCACGAAGGCCAGCAGCTTGAAGCGCGCCACGTCGTAGCCCAGCGAGAGCGCACGCGGCTCGTTTTCCTTGATGCCCTTGAGCACCTGGCCGAAGGGCGAATGAATGGTGCGCACGATCAGCAGGAAGGCCGCGACGACGACGGCCAGCGCCACGTAGTACATGGTGAGGTCGTTCGACAGGTCGATCACGCCGAAGAGCTTGCCGCGCGGCACGCCCTGCAGGCCGTCCTCGCCGCCGGTGAACTTGGCCTGCAGCGCGACGAAGAACATCATCTGCGCCAATGCCAGCGTGATCATTGCGAAGTAGATGCCCTGGCGACGAATTGCCAGCACGCCGAAGAGCCAGCCCATGGCGGCACCGGCGAGCGTGCCCGCGATCAGGCCCAGTTCCGGCGTCAGGCCCCAGACCTTGATCGCATGGCCGGCCACATAGGCCGAGCCGCCGAGGAAGGCCGCATGGCCGAAGGACAGCAGGCCGGTGTAGCCCAACAGCAGGTTGAAGGCCGAGGCGAACAATGCGAAGCACATGAGCTTCATCACGAAGACCGGATAGGCGCCGAAGAACGGCGCCACCAGCAGCGCGGCCAGCAGCAGCAGGTAGACGATGGTGGAGAGCTTCTTCATACCGCGACTTTTATTTCTCTTTGCCGAACAGGCCGGCCGGGCGAATCAGCAACACGATCACCATGATCACGAACACGACGGTGGAGGATGCCTCCGGATAGAACACCTTGGTCAGCCCCTCGATCACACCGAGACCGAGGCCGGTGAGGATGGCGCCCATGATCGAACCCATGCCGCCGATCACCACCACCGCGAACACCACGATGATGAGGTTCTGCCCCATCAGCGGCGACACCTGGATGACCGGCGCGGCGAGCACACCGGCAAAGGCGGCCAGCGCGCAGCCGAAGGCATAGGTCAGCGTGATCATCAGCGGCACGTTGACGCCGAAGGCCTCGACCAGCCGTGGGTTCTCGGTGCCGGCGCGCAGGTAGGCGCCCAGCCGGGTCTTCTCGATGACGTACCAGGTGGCGAAGCAGATCACCAGCGATGCGACCACCACCCAGGCGCGGTAGTTGGGCAGCACCATGAAGCCCAAGTCGGTCGCGCTCGACAGTGCATCGGGCGCGTCGTAGGACAGACCGGAAACACCGTAGATCGAGCGGAACACGCCTTCGATCAGCAGCGTCAGGCCGAGCGTGAGCAGCAGGCCGTAGAGATGGTCGAGTTTGTAGATCCAGCGCAGCAGCAGTCGCTCGATCAACACGCCGAACAGGCCGACGATGATCGGCGCGGCCAGCAGCATCACCCAGTAGTTGATGCCGAAGTACTCCATCGCCATCCAGCTGAGCACCGCCCCCAGCATGAACAGCGCCCCGTGGGCGAAGTTGATCACGTTGAGCAGGCCGAAGATCACGGCCAGCCCCAGGCTCAGGATCGCGTAGAACGAGCCGTTGACCAGCCCCAGAAGGAGCTGGCTCAACAAGGCCGGCATGGAGATATTCATGGAAGACGTTTCAACAACAACGATCGAGTTTCCGATTCGGGGGCCGGCCGGCCCCGCCCACCGCAAGGAGGTTGGCGGAGCGACATGCGGTGCACGCAGACCGGGGGGAGAAACCTACTTCCAGAGCGAGCAGCGCGACTCGGCCTTGGTCGTGAAGACGTCCTCGCCCTTGAGCTTGGTCACCACCTTGTAGTAGTCCCACGGCTCCTTCGACTCGGCGGGCGACTTGACCTGCATCAGGTACATGTCATGCACGAAGCGCCCGTCCTGGCGCACGTAGCCCTTGGCATAGAAGTCGTCGATCGGCGTCTTCTTGAGGTACTCCATCACCTTGTCGGCGTCGGTCGTCTTGGTGGCCTGCAATGCCTTCAGGTAGGTCATCGTGGCCGAGTAGTCGGCCGCCTGGATGTCGGTCGGCATGCGCTTGGTCTTCTCGAAGAACTTCTTGCCGAAGGCGCGCGTCTTGTCGTCGAGATTCCAGTCCCAGCTGGTGGTGAGCAGCAGGCCTTCGGTGTTCTTCAGGCCCAGGCTGTGGATGTCGGTGACGAACACCAGCAGGCCGACCATCTTCATCGACTTGGTGATGCCGAACTCGCGCGCCGACTTGATCGAATTGATGGTGTCGCCGCCCGCATTGGCCAGGGCCAGCACCTGCGCCTTCGAGTTCTGCGCCTGCAACAGGAATGACGAGAAGTCCGAGGTGTTGAGCGGCGTCTTGACCGAGCCCAGCACCGTGCCGCCCTTCTCCTTCACCACCTTGGTCGCGTCGGCTTCGAGCGCGTGCCCGAAGGCATAGTCGGCCGTCAGGAAGAACCAGTTCTTGTCGCCGCGCGCAATCACCGCGCTGCCGGTGCCCTTGGCGAGCGCCACGGTGTCGTAGGCGTAGTGCACCGTGTAGGGGGTGCACTGCTCGTTGGTCAGCGCCGAGCTGCCGGCACCGTTGACCATGAAGACACGCTTCTTCTCTTGCGCCACCTTGGCCATCGCCAGGCCGGTGCCGGAGCTGGTGCCGCCGAAGAGCATCGTCAGGCCCTGCGTGTCGATCCACTCGCGCGCCTTCGAGGCCGCGATGTCCGCCTTGTTCTGGTGGTCGGCCGTCAGCAACTCGATCGGCATGCCGTTGACCTTGCCGCCGAAGTCGTCGATGGCCATCTGGATGGCCAGCGCGCCGTTCTTGCCCTCGACGTCGGCGTACAGGCTCGACATGTCGGTGATGAAGCCGATCTTGACCTTGTCGGTGGCCTGGGCCTGCGCCGCAGTGGCACCGATGAGGCCGACGGCGAGTGAACAGACGGTGGCGATGAGGCTGCGTTTCATGGTGTCTCCTGGATGAAGGGGGGGCGGTCGATGCGGGGGTGGAGGCGCCGTGGCGGGCGGGTCATTTCCAGAGCGCGCACTTGGTTTCGGCCTTGGTCGTGAAGACTTGCTCGCCAGGCAGCTTGGCAATCACCTTCAGGTAGTCCCAGGGCTTCTTCGACTCGGCGGGCGACTTGGCCTCGACCAGGTACATCTCGTGGATGAAGCTGCCGTCGGCGCGGATCTGGCCCTTGCCGTAGAAGTCGTCGATCTTCATGCTCTTGAGCTGCGCCATCACCTTGTCCGAATCGGTGGTCTTGGCCGCGGCCACGGCCTTCAGGTAGGTCGTCGTTGCCGAGTAGTCGGCAGCCTGGATGTCGGTGGGCATGCGCTTGGTCTTCTCGAAGAAGCGCGCGGCGAACTTGCGCGTGTCGTCGTTCAGGTCCCAGTACCAGCTGGTGGTGTGCAGCAAGCCCTCGGTGTTCTTCAGGCCCAGGCTGTGGATGTCGCTCAGGAACACCAGCAGGCCGGCCGTCTTCATCGTCTTGTTGATGCCGAACTCCTTCGACGCCTTCACGGCGTTGATGAAGTCGCCGCCGGCGTTGGCCAGGCCGAGGATCTGCGCCTTGGAGTTCTGCGCCTGCAGCAGGAAGGACGAGAAGTCCGAGGCGTTGAGCGGATGCCGCACGGTGCCGACGACCGTGCCGCCCTTGGCCTTGACCACCGTCGAGGTGTCGGCCTCCAGCGCATGGCCGAAGGCGTAGTCGGCGGTGAGGAAGAACCAGCTCTTGCCGCCCTTGTCGACCACCGCGCTGCCCGTGCCCTTGGCCAGCGCCACGGTGTCGTAGGCGTAGTGCACCGTGTAGGGGCTGCACTGCTCGTTGGTCAGCGCCGAGGTGCCCGCGCCGTTGTTGAAGTAGACGCGCTTCTTCTCCTGAGCCACCTTGGCAGTGGCCAGCGCGGTGCCGGAGTTGGTCCCGCCGAAGACCATCGTCACGCCGGCGGTGTCGATCCACTCGCGCGCCTTCGAGGCCGCCACGTCGGCCTTGTTCTGGTGGTCGGCCGTGAGCAGCTCGATGGGCTGTCCGAGGGCCTTGCCGCCGAAGTCGTCGATCGCCATCTGGATGGCGGTGATGCCGCCCTTGCCTTCCAGGTCGGCATAGAGGCTGGACAAGTCGGTGACGAAGCCGATCTTGACCTTCTCCTGGGCGTACACCGCCGTACCCCCCAGAAGCAGTGATGCAGTTGCCAGGCCGATTGCACTCAATCTTGTTTTCATTGGTTTGTCTCCGTACTGTTGTCGTGAAGAAAAGCGGAAGCTCACACGCCGAGCAGCTCGTTGAGCACCGGCATCTTGGCGTCGAGCTCCGACGCGCCGAAGGTCTCGACGATGCGCCCGTGCTCCATCACGTAGAAGCGATCGGCCAGCGGCGCGGCGAAGCGGAAGTTCTGTTCAACCATGACGACCGTGTAGCCCTTGCTGCGCAGCATGTGGATCATCCGCGCCAGCGCCTGCACGATGACCGGTGCCAGCCCTTCGGAGATCTCGTCGAGCAGCAGCAGCTTGGCGCCGGTGCGCAGGATGCGCGCGACCGCCAGCATCTGTTGTTCGCCGCCCGACAGCCGGGTGCCCTGGCTGTTGCGGCGCTCGGCCAGGTTGGGAAACATGGCGTAGATCTCGTCCACCGACATGCCCTTGTCGGGGCCCTTGAGTGCGGGCGGCAGCATCAGGT
The DNA here is from genome assembly GCF_051216635.1 of Variovorax sucrosi. Lineage (NCBI taxonomy): Bacteria > Pseudomonadati > Pseudomonadota > Betaproteobacteria > Burkholderiales > Comamonadaceae > Variovorax > Variovorax sucrosi. The sequence continues at coordinate 397,791 of NZ_JBPJZU010000002.1, forward strand.
TTTCTTCGGCTGACAAGCTCGCAAAAATGCCGCGTTCTTCGGGGCAGTAACCGATGCCGAGGTGCGCGATGCGGTGCGTCGCCATGCCGACGGTTTCGGTGCCGTGCACCTTGATGCTGCCCTTGCGGCTGCCGGTGAGGCCGAGCACCGCCCGCATCGTGGTGGTGCGCCCTGCCCCGTTTCGGCCCAGCAGCGTGACGACTTCGCCCGGCTGCACGACCATGTCGACGCCATGCAGCACGTGCGACTCGCCGTACCAGGCGTGCAAGTCTTTGATTTCGAGTGCGGGGACGGCCATCAATGTGCTCCCTGCAGTTGCCCGTCGGTGGTGCCCATGTAGGCCTCCATGACCAGCGGGTTGTTCGACACCTGCTCGTACGGCCCCTCGGCCAGCACCGCACCGCGTTGCAGCACCGTGATGGTGTCGGCGATGGTCGACACCACGCTCATGTTGTGTTCGACCATGAGGATGGTGCGCCCGACCGAAACGCGCTTGATGAGTTCGGCCACGCGGTGCACGTCTTCGTGGCCCATGCCCTGCGTGGGCTCGTCCAGCAGCATCAGCTCGGGCTCCATCGCGAGCGTGGTCGCGATCTCGAGCGCGCGCTTGCGGCCGTAGGGCAGATTCACCGTGAGTTCGTCGGCGAGGTCTTCGAGCCCGACCTCGGCCAGCAGCGTGCGTGCACGCGCATCGAGTGGCCTGAGCGACTTCTCGCTCTTCCAGAAGTGGTAGGAGGTGCCGAGCGCGCGCTGCAGCCCCAGGCGCACGTTCTGCAGCAACGTCAGATGCGGGAACACCGCCGAGATCTGGAACGAGCGGATGATGCCGCGCCGCGCGATCTGCGCCGGCCGCTCGCCGGTGATGTCGTGGCCGTTGAAGAGGATGGTGCCGGAGGTGGGCTCCAGGAACTTCGTCAGCAGGTTGAAGCAGGTCGTCTTCCCGGCGCCATTGGGGCCGATGAGCGCGTGGATCGACCCGCGCACCACATTGAGGTCGACCTTGCTGACCGCGGTGAAGCCCTTGAATTCCTTGGTGAGCTGGCGCGTCTCGAGAATGATGTCGCTCATCTCGCGCAAGCGCCCGGGGGCGGAAAAGAAAGGTCGTTCATGCAGTGCGTCTGTTCACGCCCACCATGAGCGCGACCGCATTGTTGGCGACCCCCTCCCCCGTGCCTACTGGGGCAAATGCCTATGCTGCACTGCAACCTGAGCGCGTTGAGGCGTTCCGCCGGTCAGCGCAGCGTCAGCGTCGAACGCAGGCGCCTCAGTGCGCACCGGCCGCCGCGTCGGAGCTGGCGCCACCCATCTGCGGGCGCGCAAGCCAGACCAGCGGGATCAGGAAAATGAACAGCACCGCCGATGCGTAGAACACGTCATTGGACGCCAGCATGAAGGCCTGCTGGTCGACCAGCCGGTTGAGCTGCCCGAGCACCTGGTCGGCGCTGAAGCCGCTGCTGCTCAGATTTCCGATGGTCGCCATCGCCGTCGCGTTGCCGGGGTTGATCGATTCGGCCAGCTGCGCGTGGTGCACGGTCGCGCGGTTGTCCCACACGGTCGTCACCACCGACGTACCGATGGCGCCGGCAGTGATGCGCAGGAAGTTCGACAGGCCCGAAGCCGCCGGGATGCGATCCGGCGTGAGACCGGAGAGCGTGAGCGTGACCAACGGAATGAAGAAGAAGGCCATCGCCACGCCCTGCACGATCGTCGGCACCATGATGGTGCCCATGTCGGCCTGCGTGTTGAAGTTCGAGCGCATCCAGAGCACCAGCGCGAACACCAGGAAGGAGAAGGTCGCGTAGCGGCGCGGGTCGACCTTCGCCACCGTCATGCCCACGAGCGGCGACAGCACGATGGCGAACGCACCGACCGGCGCCAGCACCATGCCCGCCTGCGTGGCGGTGTAGCCCATGTACTGCTGCAGCCACAGCGGCAGCAGCACCAGGTTGCCGAAGAAGACGCCGTAGGCCACCGCGGTGGCGACCGCTCCGGTCCAGAAGTTGCGGCGCTTGAAGAGCGACAGGTCGACCACCGGATGCTCTTCGGTCAGCTCCCAGATGATGAAGAAAGCGAAACCCACGACAGCCACCACCGCCATCGCGACGATCTCCGGCGAATGGAACCAGTCGAGTTCCTTGCCCTTGTCGAGCATCAGCTGCATGGCGCCGACCCACAGCACCAGCAGCGTGAGGCCGATGGTGTCGATGGGCACGCTCTTGGTCTCGCTGTCGCGCTTGCGGTAGAGCGACCAGATGATGCTCGCCGCCAGGATGCCCACCGGAATGTTGATGTAGAAGATCCACGGCCACGAGACGTTGTCGGTGATCCAGCCGCCCAGCAACGGGCCCATCACCGGCGCGACCAGCGTCGTCATGGCCCACATCGCCATCGCCAGCCCGGCCATGGCACGCGGATAGCTCGCCAGCAGCAGCGTCTGCGACAGCGGAATCATCGGCCCCGCGACGAAGCCCTGCACGGCGCGGAACAGGATCAGTGTGGTCATGTTCGGTGCCAGCCCGCAGAGCCAGGAGCTGATCACGAACAGCAGGATGCTGAGCATGAAGAGGCGCACCTGGCCGAAGCGCTGCGTGAGCCAGCCGGTCAGCGGCACGGCGATCGCGTTGGCGACGGCGAAGCTGGTGATGACCCAGGTGCCCTGCGTCGGGCTGACCCCGAGGTCGCCGGAAATCGCGGGCAGCGACACGTTCGCGATCGAGGTATCGAGCACGTTCATGAAGGTCGCGGCAGACAGCGCGATCGTCCCGAGGATGCGCGCGGAGCCCTCCAGCGGCGGATGGGCGGCGGGTGCGGCGGTCGTGGCCATGGGGCGCGCCCGCTCAGCCGCGGGTCGTCTGACGCAGGGCCAGCTTGGCGCCACGCCCGTTCTGCGCCGCCGGATGCAGGTTCGGCGACGGTGACGCATCGCCCTGCGCCTGCGCCGGGCGGCCCAGGTTCGCGGCAATGATGCGAGCGACCTCGGCATCGGCCTCGGTATCGGCGGCGGCATAGACCTGCGTCTGTGCGAAGGCGGTGCTGCGCGGCGCGTCGGCCAGGGCCTTGCCGCCCTTGTCGGTCACGTCGACTTCGGCGTCCATCGACAGGCCGACGCGCAGCGGGTTGGCCTTGAGCTGCTCGGCGTCGAGCGCGATGCGCACCGGCACGCGCTGCACCACCTTGATCCAGTTGCCGGTCGCGTTCTGCGCCGGCAGCAACGCGAAGGCCGCCCCGGTGCCCACGCCGAGGCCCGCCACCTTGCCCTCGTAGCTCACCTTCTTGCCGTAGAGATCGGCCGTGAGCTTCACCGGCTGGCCGATGCGGATGTTGCGCAGCTGCACCTCCTTGAAGTTGGCGTCGACCCACAGCTGGTTGAGCGGCACGATGGACATCATCGGCGTGCCCGCAGCGACCCGCTGGCCGAGTTGCACGGTGCGCTTGGCGACATAACCGTCGACCGGCGCCGGCATCGACACGCGCTGCACCGCCAGCCACGACTCGCGCACCTTGGCGGCAGCCGCCAGCACGCTCGGGTGCCGTTCGACGCTGGTGCCTTCGGTGAGCGACTGGTTGCTGACCAGTTGCTCGCGCGCGGCGGTCACGCCGGCCTGGGCCGCGGCCAGCGCGCTCTTGGCGTTGGCCAGCGTGGTTTCGGAATGGTTGAGTTCTTCCTTCGACACCGCGCCGTTGCCGGTGAGGGCCTGGCGGCGCTTGAGGTCGTCCTGCGCGCGTGCGATGTCGCTCTGCGCCTTCGCGATGTCGGCCTGCTTGAGCGCGACCTGCGCGGCGAGCGAGCCGTTGTTGACGTAGAGCGTGCGCACCTGGCGCACCGCCTGGCCCAGTGCGGCTTCGGACTGCGCGAGCGCCACCTTGGCATCGGCCGGGTCGAGCTGCACCAGCGGCTGGCCGGACTTCACGAAGTCGGTGTCGTCGGCCATGATGGCCATGACGGTGCCGGCGATCTGCGGCGTGATCTGGATCACATTGCCCTGCACGTAAGCGTTGTCGGTGTCCTCGTAATGGCTGGCCACCAGCCATTCGTAGACGCCCCAGCCCCCGCCGACGACGATCACCGCGGCCGCCAGTGCGGTCAGTGCGCGGCGGCGCTTTGGATTGCCGGCCTTGGCCGCCGACGGGGCGGGGGCGGGAGCGGCGACTGCGTTGTTGTTGTCCATGTTCAGTGTCCTTCCAATTCGGGCGAGATGTTCTTCAGGGGTGCGCGGCGGCGGCTCGGGTGCGGTCGGCGGCCACGGCCATGCCGTTGCTGTCGCCGCTCACGGCGACGGGCGGCTGCCAGCCACCGCCCAGCGCGCGTGCCAGGCCGACCTGCGCCTCGAGCGCGCGCGCCGCGAGGTCGACGGCCTGGCGGCGCTGTGCCAGCACGGTGGATTCGGCGGTCAGCACATTGAGGTAGTTGCCGAGGCCGGCGCGATAGCGCTGCACCGCGATCTCGTAGGCGCCTTCGGCGGCGGTCTGCGCTTCGCGCTGCTGTGCCTGCTGGCGCGCCACCGACTGTGCGCTGCTGACCTGGTCGGCGGCATCGCGCACCGCGTCGATCACGCTGGCGTTGTAGCTTTCGATGGCGGCATCGAGGTCGGCCGCCTTGCCGCGCAGGTTGGCGCGCAGCCGTCCGCCTTCGAAGATCGGCAGCCGGATGGCGGGGCCGACGCCCCACTGGGCGCTGTCGGATTTCAGCAGGTTGTCGAACCCCAGGCTCTGCACGCCGACGAAGGCTGTCAGGTTGACGTTGGGATAGAACAAGGTCTTGGCACCGGCCACGTCGCCCGTGGCGGCCTCGACGCGCCAGCGCGCGGCGGCGATGTCGGCGCGACGGCCCAGCAGGTCGGCCGGGAGGTTTGGCTGCAACGCCACATCGCGCAGCGACGCGAGGCTGGGCGCGCTCAAGCTCTGGGTTGCGTCGGGGCGCGCCACCAGCGCGTCGAGCGCGTGCTGCGCGACGGCGATCTGTTCGCTCAGAGCTTCGATCTGCTGGCGCGCCTCGGGCAGGCCGCCCTCGCTCTGACGCAGCTCGAGGCGCGTGTCGAGGCCCGCGGACACGCGGTCGCGCACCAGCTGCAGCGTTTCGTCGCGCTGGGCCAGCGTGCGCCTGGCCACCGTCAACTGATCATTCAGCCGGGCCCATTGGATGTAGCCGCGCGCCACATTGCTGGCCAGCAGAATGCGCGCCGCATCCACCTCGGCCGCCGCGGCGTTCGAACTGCCCAGGGCGCTGTCGAGCGCTGCGCGGTTCTTGCCGAAGAAGTCGATCTCCCAGCTGCCGTTGAGCTGCAGGGTGCCCATGCTCTGCACCGATCCGCCCAGCGGCGCGGGGTAGATGTAGTTGCTGCTGAACTTCTGGCGTGTGGCGTCCAGCGCACCGTTGAGTTGTGGGCGGTCGGCCGCTTCCGCGGTGGCGATCGCCGCCTGGGCCCGCACCAGGCGCGCCCGCGCCACGGCGATGTTCGGGTTGCCGGCCAGTGCCTCGTCGATCAACGCATCGAGCTGCGCGTCGCCGAAGCCGAGCCACCAGCGGCGGTCGACCTCGCTCGCGCCGGTGCTGAACGAGGCGGCCTTCAGACCGAGCGATCCGGCGTCGCGCAGCTTGGCCTGCGATGCGATGCCGGACATGTCGGCGCAACCGGCGAGCAGCACCAGAATGGCCGAGGCGACCGGGAGCGCAGCGCCCCGACGGAACATGGAAAGGGGACGGATCATTTCTTTTCTCCACGGGCCGCCAGGGCCTGTGCGTTGTCGAGGATGCGGCGCAAATAGCTCTTGAGCTGCTCCCACTCGGCGGCGCTGAAGCCGGCGAGATGCTCGTTCTGCACCTTGCTCAGGATCGTGGGGACCTGCTGCGCGGCCGCGCGCCCCTTGTCGGTCAGCTCGATGTTGACGACGCGCCGGTCGGCCACCGAACGCACGCGACGGCACAGGCCCTTGGCTTCCAGGCGGTCGAGCAACCGCGTCATGGCACCGGCGTCGAGCAGGCATTCGCGCGCCAGTTCGGCCACGGTGGTGGCGGTGCCCATGTGCAGCTTGTGCAGCGGAATCCACTGCGGGTAGGTCGGGCCGCCGGGCTCGGGCATCTGGGAGTCGACCGCCTGTGCCACCGCCGTCATGATGCGCCGCATCAGGTAGCCGACGCTTTCCTCCGCGCGGTAGGTTTGCGCCGAATAGAACTGCGGCACATCGAGCGGCGTGCGCTCGTCGCCGTGGGTGGGCGTAGGTTCGTTCATGGGTCGGCCATATTATTTGCTTAGGCAATTACTGTCAAGGCGACCTTTGCAAGGGCAACCGGTCAGTAGAATCGCCGCATGGCTGCCCCCCTCTCTCGCACCCCGGCAAAAGGCTCGCCCAAGTCCCTGTCCGGCCTCCTTCCCTTTCTTCGCCCCTACCGCTGGCAAATCGCCCTCGCGGGGGTGTTTCTGGTGGCGGCGGCGGTCGCCACCCTGATCTTTCCGCTTGCGCTGCGCAGCCTGATCGACGGCGGGCTGGTCACGGCCGACCGCGGGGCCCAGACCATGGCGCTGCGGGACCACTTCTTCGCGCTGTTTGGCGTGGCGGTGGCGCTGGGGCTGTTCTCGGCCGCGCGCTTCTACACCGTCAGCTGGCTGGGCGAACGCATCACCGCCAACCTGCGCAATGCGGTTTACGCCCATGTGCTGCGGCAAAGCCCGCTCTTCTTCGAGACCACGCAGACCGGCGAGGTGCTGTCGCGCCTGACGGCCGACACCACGCTCGTGCAGACCGTCGTCGGCTCCTCGCTGAGCATGGGCCTGCGCAACGCGGTGATGGGCCTCGGTGCGCTGACGATGCTGGTGTGGACCAATCCGTACGTGATGGGCCAGGTGCTCGGCGCTCTGGTGCTGGTGGTGCTGCCGAGCATGTGGTTCGGCCGGCGCGTGCGCAAGCTCTCGCGTGCCAGCCAGGACCGGGTGGCCGATTCGAGCGCCATCGCCGCCGAGGTGCTCAATGCCATCCCGGTGGTGCAGAGCTACACCGCCGAAGCGCGCGAAGCCGCCCGCTTCGACGCCTCGACCGACAGCGCTTTCCGCGTCGCCGTACGGCGTGCCAAGGCCCGCTCGGTGCTGGTGGCGTTCATCATCATCGCCACCTCGGCCGCCTTGCTGTGGGGGCTGTACCAGGGCACGCAGGCGGTGCTGCAGGGCAGCATCAGCGCCGGACACCTGGGGCAGACCGTGGTGTACGTGATCATCCTGGCCGGGGCGGCGGCGGTGCTGGGCGAGGTCTACGGTGATCTGCTGCGCGCCGCCGGGGCCACCGAGCGGCTGATGGAACTGCTGCACGCCCGCTCCGCCATCGCGTCGCCGGGGCAACCGGTCGCCGCCCCGGTGCCGCCGGCCGGCAGCCGCGTCGGCTTCGACGCCCTGACATTCCACTACCCCTCGCGACCGCTCACGCCCGCGCTGCGCGACTTCAGCCTGCAGGTGGCGCCGGGCGAAACGGTGGCGCTGGTGGGTGCCAGCGGCGCCGGCAAGAGCACGGTCTTCCAACTGCTGCTGCGCTACTACGATCCGCAGACCGGCCGCATCGCGCTGGACGGTGCACCGCTCGACGCACTGACGCTGGACGACCTGCGCGGCCGCATCGGCCTGGTGCCGCAGGACGCGGTGATCTTCTCGGCCAGTGCCTTCGAGAACATCCGCTATGGCCGCCCCGAAGCCAGTCCGGACGAGGTGTACGCCGCCGCCCGCGCCGCCTTCGCCGACGACTTCCTCAAGGCGCTGCCCGAGGGCTACGACACCTTCCTCGGCGAGCGCGGCGTGCGGCTGTCGGGCGGCCAGCGCCAGCGCATCGCGATCGCGCGAGCCATCCTGAAGAACCCACCGCTGCTGCTGCTCGACGAGGCCACCAGCGCGCTCGACGCCGAGAGCGAACGGATGGTGCAGGCGGCGCTGGAGTCCGCCATGACGGGCCGCACGACACTGGTGATCGCGCACCGGTTGGCGACCGTGCAGAAAGCCGACCGCATCGTCGTACTGGACCACGGCGCCATCGTCGAACAGGGGACGCACGCGTCGCTGGTGGCGCAAGGCGGCGCCTACGCGCGCCTGGCGGCGCTGCAGTTCGTGGCCTGACGCCCTGCCCGTGCGCCGGTTGCCTTCGCGGCATTCGCCTCGGCGGACTACTGCAGGGTTTCTTTCAGCGCCGCAGGCATCGGGAGCGGCAGCACCGGCACGCCCTCCTCGATGAGTGCCACCGCTTCCTCGCGCGTGGCCTGGCCGCGGATGCCGCGCTCGGCGGTCTCGCCGTAGTGCATGCGGCGTGCCTCGTCAGCGAAGCGATCGCCGACGTCCTCGGTCTTGGCGATGACGTCGCGCATGGCACGCATCCAGCGCGCCTGGGGTGAATCGGCCGCAGCCGCCGCCGCAACGGGCGCGGCAACCGACTCGGGCGCTCTGGCGCCGCTGAGGTTCAGGCGCGGCGCGGACAGGCGCTTGACGATGGCGGTGTCGGCGCACACCGGGCATTCGACCAGCCCGGCCGCCAATTGCTCGTCGAAGGCGTCGTTCGAGGCGAACCAGCCCTCGAAGCCGTGGCCATGCGTGCATTGGAGATCGAGGACCTTCATGGCCCCGATTATCAGCCGCGGTCGGCCGCCGGCACAGCCTGCCAGTCGAGTGTCCATGTGCCGGCCAGGACGTTCTGCAGCCACATGACACAGCTGTGGGTCTTTGCATCGGTCACCCGGCCGTCGCGGCAGCCGTCGAACAGTTCCTGGGGCGTGGCGGTGAACACGTCGACGAACTCGCCGTGGTCGAGGTTGCGCTCGCCCAGGGTGAGCCCGCGCGCAAAGTAGATGTGGATGATCTCGGTCGAGTAGCCGACCGCGAGATGCATCAGGCCCGCATAGGCCCACTCGCGCGCGGTGTAGCCGGTTTCTTCCAGCAGTTCGCGCTGGCCGCAGACCAGCGGGTCTTCACCGGCGTCGAGTTTGCCGGCAGGGAATTCCGTCATGACCAGCCCCACCGGATAGCGGTACTGACGCTCGAGCACGAGGCGGCCGTCGTCCAGCAAAGGCACCACCACCACCGCGCCGGGATGGAGCACGTACTCGCGGGTGGCCGTCTGGCCGTCCGGCAGGCGCACGGTGTCGCGCTTGGCGTGCAGGAGCTTGCCCTCGAACAGCGACTCGCCGGAGATGCGCTCTTCCCTCAGATGCTTTTCGTCCATGGTTCAGTTCCGATGTTTGAGCAGATAGCGCCAGGTGAAGCCGGGGAACGCGAGCACGATGAAGAGCGCGCCGGTGATGGCGTAGAACTCCCAGCCTTGCGGCGCGATCTGCCCGAGCCGGCGTTCGAACAGCAGCCCGATGCCCCCGACGATGAAATAGAGCAGGACGAGTTCGGCCAGGCGAAGTGCCAGCGACTTCCCTGCCCCACGCGTGCCGGGGGTGCCGACCGGCACCAGCCCGAGGATGCGCTCGTTCATGAATGGCAGGTTGGCCGCCAGCACCGCCAGCAGCAGCACCAGCCAGACCGAGGCGCTCTGCGACACGCCGCGGTCAGTTCGCCAGGGTGGCGATGATTGCCTGCGCGCAGAGCGTCATCAGCCCGCCCGGCACGATGCCGAGGATCAGGATCAAGGCGCCATTGAACGTCAGCACCGCCCGCACGTCGGCCGGTGCGGAGACGGTGGTGGCCGTGACCGGGGCGTCGAAGTACATGACCTTCACGATGCGAAGGTAGTAGAACGCGCCGATCAGCGACATCACCACCGCGAACACGGCCAAGCCGATGTAGATGGCCTGCCCCGACGCGATCAGCGCCTGCAGCACGGCCAGCTTGGCGTAGAAGCCGACCAGCGGCGGCAGGCCGGCCAGCGAGAACATGGCAATCGCCATCACGCCGGCATACAGCGGGCTGCGCTGGTTGAGTCCGGCCAGGTCGGTGATCTCTTCGCTCTCGAAGCCCTCGCGCGCCAGCAGCAGGATGATGCCGAAGCTCGCCAGCGTGGTCAGCACGTAGGTCACGATGTAGAACATCGACGCGCTGTACGCGAACTGCGCGTTGTAGGTACTGCCGTTGACCACGCCCGCCACCAGGCCCAGCAGCATGAAGCCCATCTGCGAGATCGTCGAATAGGCCAGCATGCGCTTGAGGTTGGTCTGCGCAATGGCGGCCAGGTTGCCGACCAGGAGCGATGCGATGGCCAGCACCGCCAGCATCTGCTGCCAGTCGATGGCCAGCGGCAGCAGGCCTTCCACCAGCAGGCGGATGATGATGGCGAAGGCGGCCAGCTCCGGTGCGGCACCGATCAGCAGCGTGATCGCGGTCGGTGCGCCCTGGTAGACGTCGGGCACCCACATGTGGAAGGGCGCAGCGCCGACCTTGAAGGCCAGACCGGCGACCACGAAGACCAGGCCGAACACCAGCACCTGGTGGTTCACCTTGCGGCTGGCGATGGCCTTGAACACTTCGTTGATGTCGAGCGAACCGGTCGCGCCGTACATCATCGACAGGCCGTACAGCAGGAAGCCGCTGGCCATGGCGCCGAGCACGAAGTACTTCATGGCCGCCTCGCTGGCGGTCGCGTTGTCGCGGCGCAGCGCCACCAGGGCGTAGCTCGACAGCGTCAGCAGTTCCAGGCCAAGGTAGATCATCAGGAAGTTGCTGCCCGACATCATCACGAAGCCGCCCAGCAGCGAGAACATGCTGAGCGTGAACATCTCGCCGCCGCGCAGCATGCCGCGGTCGGCCGCATAGGGTCGGCCGTAGACCAGTGTCACCATCAGCGCCAGGGTCGAGAAGCACTTGAGCCAGTTGCCCATCGGGTCGCTCACCACCATGCCGCCGAAGCCGTAGATGGTCTTGCCGTTGGCGGCGTTGATGCCGGTAAGGACGGCGACCACGGCCAGCGTGAGCAGCGTCAGGATGTAGGTGCGGGTGCGGCGTGCACCGGTCGTCGACAGATCCACCAGCGCAATGATGCAGGTCATGACCAGCAGCACCACTTCGGGGTAGATCGCCATCCAGCTGAGTTTGTCAATCATCTCGTTCTCTTGTTCAGCGTGGACTCAGGGCAGCTTCGGCTTGGCGACATGCTGCAGCAGATTGCTCACGGAAGCATCCATCACGTCCGTGAAAGGCTTGGGCGCCAGGCCCATCCACAGCACCGCGATGGCCAGCAGCGACAGCATCAGGAATTCGCGGGCATTGATGTCCTTCAGTTCCTTGACGTGGTCGTTGCCGATCGGGCCCAGGTAGACGCGCTTGTACATCCACAGCGTGTAGGCGGCGCCGAAGATCAGCGCGGTGGCGGCTGCGAAGCCGATCCAGAAGTTGGCCTTGACGGCGCCGAGGATGACCATCCACTCGCCCACGAAGCCGGCGGTGCCCGGCAGGCCGCAGTTGGCCATGGCGAACAGTAGCGCGAAGGCGGCGAACTTGGGCATGGTGTTGACCACGCCGCCGTAGTCGGCGATCTGGCGCGAGTGCACGCGGTCGTACAGCACGCCGATGCCCAGGAACATGGCACCCGAGACGAAGCCGTGCGCGATCATCTGCACGATGCCGCCGGACACGCCGAGGTCGTTGAAGATGAAGAAGCCGAGCGTGACGAAGCCCATGTGGGCGACCGACGAGTACGCCACCAGCTTCTTCATGTCCTGCTGCACCAGCGCGACCAGGCCGACGTAGATCACGGCGATGAGCGACAGGCCGATCATCAGCCAGGCCCATTCGCGCGAGGCGTCGGGCGCGATCGGCATCGAGAAGCGCAGAAAGCCGTAGGCGCCCAGCTTCAGCATGATGGCGGCCAGCACGGCGGAGCCGCCGGTCGGCGCCTCGACGTGCACGTCGGGCAGCCAGGTGTGGAACGGGAACATCGGCACCTTCACCGCGAAGGCCGCGAAGAAGGCGAAGAACAGGAAGCTCTGCGCGCCGCTCGCCAGCGGCAGCGTATGCCAGGTCAGGATGTCGAAGCTGCCGCCCGACTTGTTGTACAGGTAGATCAGCGCGACCAGCATCAAGAGCGAGCCGAGCAGCGTGTACAGGAAGAACTTGAAGGCTGCGTAGATCTTGTTCGGGCCGCCCCAGATGCCGATGATGAGGTACATCGGGATCAGCGTGGCTTCGAAGAAGACGTAGAACAGGATGCCGTCGAGCGCCAAGAACACGCCGATCATCAGGCCCGACAGGATCAGGAACGCGCCGAAGTACTGGCTCACGCGCTCGGTGATCACCTCCCAGGCCGAGATCACGACGACCACGGTGATGAAGGCGGTCAGCAGCACCATCCACAGCGACAGGCCGTCGACGCCGACGTGGTAGCTGACGTTGAAGCGCTGGATCCAGCTGAACTTCTCGACGAACTGCATCGCAGCGGTGCCGAGCTGGAAGCGCGTGTACAGCGGGATCGTGACCAGGAAGCTCACGATGGAGCCGACCAGCGCGATCCAGCGGACCATATTGGCACGGTCGTCACGGCCGATGGCCAGGAGCAGGACGCCGAAGGCGATCGGCACCCAGATGGCAAGGCTCAACAAACCCATTTTTCTTTTTCTCCAGCGCGCACGCTTACTTGTTGAACCAGACGAAGTACGTCATGAGCACGAAGATGCCCAGCAACATCGCGAATGCGTAGTGGTAGATGTAGCCCGACTGCATCCAGCGAACCACGCCCGAGATGCGACCGATCAGCTTCCAGGAGCCGTTCACCACGGCGCCGTCGATCAGCGCCTGGTCGCCGCCCTTCCAGAAGGCGGTGCCGAGCGCACGGGCGCCGCGCGCCATGATGTTCTCGTTGATCCAGTCGAGGTAGTACTTGTTCTCCAGCAGGCGATAGACCGGGCCGAAGGCGCGCTTGATCGCCGCCGGCAGCGCCGGGTTGACCATGTACATGTAGTACGACAGCGCCACGCCGGCCAACGCGAGCCAGAACGGTGCCGTGGTCAGGCCGTGGATCGCCATCGCCAGCGGGCCGTGGAAGGCTTCCTTCATCTCCTCCATCGCCGGATGCTTCTCCAGATTGAAGAAGATCGCGTCCTTGAAGAAGTCGCCGTAGAGCATCGGCTGGATCGTCATGAAGCCGATCACCACCGACGGAATCGCCAGCAGCACCAGCGGCAGCCAGACGACCCAGGGCGACTCGTGCGGCTTGTGGGCGTCGTGGCCATGGCCATGATCGTCGTGCGCATGGTGCTCATCGTGGTGCGCGTCCGGATTCTGGTCGTAGCGCTCCTTGCCGTGGAACACCAGGAAGTACATGCGGAACGAATAGAAGGCCGTGACGAACACCCCCGCCAGCACCGCGAAGTTCGCAAAGCCGGCGCCCCACAGATGGCTCTCGTGCACCGCTTCGATGATGCTGTCCTTCGAGTAGAAGCCCGAGAACAGCGGCGTTCCGATCAGCGCCAGCGAGCCCAGCAGCGAGGTGATCCAGGTGATCGGCATGTACTTGCGCACGCCGCCCATCCAGCGGATGTCCTGGTTGTGGTGCATGCCGATGATCACCGAACCGGCACCGAGAAACAGCAGCGCCTTGAAGAAGGCGTGCGTCATCAGGTGGAACACCGCGACCGAGTAGGCCGACGCGCCCAGCGCCACCGTCATGTAGCCCAGTTGCGACAGCGTCGAATACGCGACCACGCGCTTGATGTCGTTCTGGATGATGCCCAGGAAGCCCATGAACAGCGCGGTGATCGAGCCGATCACGAGGATGAAGCTCAGGGCCGTGTCGCTCAGCTCGAACAGCGGCGACATGCGCGCCACCATGAAGATGCCGGCGGTCACCATGGTCGCCGCGTGGATCAGCGCCGAGATGGGGGTCGGGCCTTCCATCGAGTCGGGCAGCCACACGTGCAGCGGGAACTGCGCGCTCTTGCCCATCGCGCCGATGAACAGGCAGATGCAGATCACGGTGACCAGCATCCACTCGGTGCCCGGGAAGCTCAGCTTGGCCAGGTCGTCGGCCTTGGCGAAGGCTTCGCCGTAGTTCAGCGTGCCGGCGTAGGCCGCGATCAGGCCGATGCCAAGGATGAAGCCGAAGTCACCCACACGGTTGACCAGGAAGGCCTTCATGTTCGCGAAGATCGCGGTCGGCTTGTTGAACCAGAAACCAATCAGCAGGTACGACACCAGGCCCACCGCCTCCCAGCCGAAGAACAGCTGGAGCATGTTGTTGCTCATGACGAGCATCAACATCGAGAAGGTGAACAGCGAGATGTACGAGAAGAAGCGGTTGTAGCCCTCGTCTTCTTCCATGTAGCCGATGGTGTAGATGTGGACCATCAGCGACACGAAGGTCACGACGCACATCATCATGGCGGTGAGGCCGTCGACCAGGAAGCCGACTTCCATCTTCAGGCCGCCGACGACCATCCATTCGTACAGCGTCGCGTTGAAGCGCGCGCCGTCGACGACCACGCTCTTGAGCGTCATGGCCGAAATCAGGAAGGCCACCAGCACGCCCAGGATGGTCAGCGAATGCGTGACCTTGCGGCCGATGTGGTTGCCGCCGAACTGCGTGCCGAACAGGCCGGCCAGCACGGCGCCGACCAGCGGTGCCATCGGAACCGCCAGCAGCGTGGATGCGGAAAGAGTTGCGCTCATGAGAAAGCCTTATCCCTTGAGCGTGTTGAGCTCGTCGACATTGATGCTCGACTTGTTGCGGAACAGCAGTACCAGCAGGGCCAGGCCGATGGCCGACTCGGCCGCGGCGACCGTCAGGATGAAGAACACGAAGATCTGACCGTGCATATCGCCCAGGTAGTGCGAGAAGGCCACGAAGTTCATGTTGACCGCCAGCAGCATCAGTTCGATGCACATCAGCAGCACGATCAGATTCTTGCGGTTCAGGAAGATGCCGATGACCGACATGGCGAACAGCATCGCACCGAGCGACAGGTAATGAGGGAGCGTGAGAGTCATGCCTTCTTCTCCGGTGCGGCAGCGGCGGCGGGTGCCGGCTCGGCCGGCGGCGGGGGCGGCGCCGGACGGGTGACGTCGACCTTCACGACCTGCATCCGGTCGCGTGCCTTCACATGGATCTGGTCGCCCACGTCGATGAACTTGGTGTCCTTGCGATGGCGCAGCGTGAGCGCGATTGCCGCGATCATGGCCACCACCAGGATGACGGCCGCGATCTGCACCGGGTACAGGTACTCGGTGTAAAGCAGGATGCCCAGCGCCTTCGTGTTGGAGCCCCCATGCGTCATCGCCGCCTGCGCCGCAGCCGGAAACTGGCGGAAGCCGCCCATCAGCACATAGGCCATTTCGAGCGCGATCACCACGCCGACCAGCGCAGCCAGCGGGAAGTGCTTCCAGAAGCCCTGCCGCAGGTTGTCGACATTCAGGTCGAGCATCATCACGACGAAGAGGAAAAGCACCATCACCGCGCCCAGGTAGACAAGCACCAGCACGATGGCCAGGAACTCGGCCTGCAGCAGCAGCCACACGGCCGATGCCTGCGAAAACGCGAGCATCAGGTAGAGCACGGCGTGCACGGGGTTGCGCGCCGTGATGACTCGGAAGGCCGCGAACAGCAGCACCAGCGAGAACAGATAGAAGAAGCCAGTCTTGACGTCCATGGAGTTTTTCTTTGCGGGCGTCTGCCGTTAACGGTATTTCGCGTCGGCCGCCTTGTTGGCGGCGATCTCGGGTTCGTAGCGGTCGCCCACGGCCAGGAGCATTTCCTTGGTGAAGTACAGGTCGCCCCGCTTCTCGCCGTGGTACTCGAGGATGTGCGTCTCGACGATCGAATCGACCGGGCAGCTTTCTTCGCAGAAGCCGCAGAAGATGCATTTGGTCAGGTCGATGTCGTAGCGCGTGGTGCGGCGCGAGCCGTCGTCACGCACGTCGGATTCGATGGTGATCGCCACCGCGGGGCACACGGCCTCGCACAGCTTGCAGGCAATGCAGCGCTCTTCGCCGTTTTCGTAGCGGCGCAGGGCGTGCAGGCCGCGGAAGCGCGGCGACAGCGGGGTTTTCTCTTCCGGGAACTGGACCGTGATCTTGCGGCGGAACGCGTAGCGTCCCGTCAGGACCATGCCCTTGAGGAGTTCCGTGAGCATGAAGCTCTTGAGGAAATCCTTCACCGAGAAGGTAGAAGCAGCAACAGCTGAAGACATCGTGGGTTCTCCGCCTAGTTCCAGATGTTCCAGGGCGTCTGCATCCAGCCCCCGACCACCAGCAGCCACACCAGGGTGACAGGAATGAAGATCTTCCAGCCCAGACGCATGATCTGGTCATAGCGGAAGCGCGGGAAGGTGCCGCGGATCCAGATGAAGAGCGTGAGCACGAAGAAGGTCTTCAGGCCCAGCCAGATCCAGCCCGGGATGAAATCGAGGAAGCCGATCGGCGACAGCCAGCCGCCGAGGAACATCAGTGCAGCCAGGATCGACACGAGCCACATGCTGGCGTACTCGGCCAGGAAGAAGATCGCGAAGCCCATGCCCGAGTACTCGACCATGTGGCCGGCCACGATTTCGGCTTCGCCTTCGACCACGTCGAAGGGGTGGCGGTTGGTCTCGGCCACGCCGGAGATCACGTAGACCACGAAGATCGGCAGCAGCGGCAGCCAGTTCCAGGACAGGAAGCCCAGCCCCATGTTGACGCCCATGCCCTTGCCCTGCGAAGCCACCACGTCGCCCAGGTGCAGGCTGCCCGTCACCATGATGACGACGACCAGGCAGAAGCCCATGGCGATTTCGTAGCTCACCATCTGGGCCGACGCGCGCAGCGCCCCCAGGAAGGCGTACTTCGAGTTCGAGGCCCAGCCGGCGATGATCACGCCGTACACCTCGATCGAGGTGATCGCCATGATCAGCAGCAGGCCGGCGTTGACGTTCGCGAGGATCGCTTCGGGGCCGAAGGGGATCGCGACCCAGGCGGCGAGCGCCGGCATGATGGCCATGATCGGGCCGAGGCGGAACAGCCCCGGGCTGGCCGCGGTCGGGTTGATCAGTTCCTTGGTCAGCAGCTTCAGCGCGTCGGCAATGGGCTGCAGCAGGCCGAAGGGGCCCACGCGGTTGGGGCCGTGGCGGACCTGGATCCAGCCCAGGAACTTGCGCTCCCACAGCGTTGCATAGGCCACGGCGCCGAGCAGCGGCAGCAGTACGCAGAGGATCTTGATCAGCGCCCAGAGCACCGGCCAGCCGCCGGCGGTCCACCAGTGCGCGCCGATGAGGCCCTGGCCGAAACCGTAGATGGAATCGATCATGCCGTCACCTCGTCGAGCACCGGATGCGGGCCAGGCCACACACCCGTGGCCGCATGGGCCGCACCGCGCGCGTCGGCCGTGAGTTGCAGCGATGTGGCGCGGCGCGTGAGGCCATCCAGCTGATAGATCGACGCTGTGACCGGCGCCTCAGCATCGGTCGCCGCCTTCGACAGGTCGACGCCCGCGGGTGCGGCGTTGACCAGCCGGTCGGCGGCGATGTGCGTCGCGCCTGCATCGGCACCACGCACCGACGCCAGCACGTCCTGGGCCGTTTCGAAATCGAAGTTCGGCAGGCCGAGCATGTTGCCCAGCACGCGCAGCACCTTCCACGCCGGGCGGGCTTCACCGCGTGGCTTGACCACGGCGTGGAAGCTCTGGATGCGGCCTTCGGCATTGACGAAGGTGCCGGGCGTTTCGCTGAACGGTGCGATCGGCAGCAGCACGTCGCTGATGGCCAGGTTGGCCTTGAAGGGGCTCAGGGTCACGACCATCTGGGCATGCTCGAGGCCGGCGGCCGCACGGGCGCCGGCGGCCGAGTCGAATTCGGGTTCGTTGTTGAGCAGCAGCACGGCCTTCAGGCCGCCCGACAGCATCTGGCCGGCGTTCAAACCCTTCGCGCCGGGCAGCGCGTTCGCCCACTGGGCGCCGACCGTGTTGGCGGCTTCGGTGAGGTAGCCGACGCTGGCGCCGGTCTGCTCGCCGATCCACTGCGCAATCGCCAGCAGGCGCGATGCGTCCGCGTGGTGTGCTGCGGCATTGCCGAGCAGGATCGCCTTGCGTTCGCCGCCCAGCAGCGACTGCGCGAAGGCCTTGGCCTCATCGCCGGCGTTACCTTGAGCGGGCGCCGAAACACCCTTCTCTGCCCCGATGGCGGTCGCGATGTCGGCCAGGGACTGCACCCAGCCGTTCGCAGCCACGGTGGCCACACTCGCCAATGACATGGCCCATGCGTCGCGCGAGGCCAGTTCGTTCGACGAGGCGATCACGCTCACCGCAGCGCCCTTGCGGGCCGCCTGACGGATGCGCTGCGCGAACAGCGGATGGTCCTTGCGCAGGTTCGAGCCCACGACCAGCACGCGCTGCAGGTTCGACAGCGACGCGATCGAGGTGCCGAGCCAGCGGATGCCGCCCGCCGGGGTGAAGTCGGCATTGCGCAGCCGGTAGTCGACGTTCTCGCTGCCCAGGCCGCGCACCAAGGCGCCGGCCAGGGCCAGTTCTTCGACCGTGCTGTGCGGGCTGACCAGCGCACCGATGGCGGAAGCGCCATGGTCGGTCTTGATCTGACGCAGGCCATTGGCCACGTATTCGAGCGCGGTCTGCCAGTCGACGGCCTGCCATTGCCCGCCTTGCTTCAGCATGGGCTGAGTCAGGCGCTCGTCGCTGTTGAGCGCTTCGTACGAGAAGCGGTCGCGGTCGGCGATCCAGCATTCGTTGACGTCTTCGTTCTCGAGCGGAACGACGCGCATCACCTGGTGATTCTTGACCTGGACGATGAGGTTGGCACCGGTCGAGTCGTGCGGGCTCACCGACTTGCGGCGCGACAGCTCCCAGGTGCGGGCGCTGTAGCGGAAGGGCTTGCTGGTGAGCGCGCCGACCGGACACAGGTCGATCATGTTGCCCGACAGCTCGGAGTCGACCGTCTCGCCCATCACGGTCGTGATTTCCGAATGCTCGCCGCGGTGGATCATGCCGAGCTCCATCACGCCGGCCACTTCCTGGCCGAAGCGGACGCAGCGCGTGCAATGGATGCAGCGGCTCATCTCTTCCATGCTGATCAGCGGGCCGACGTCCTTGTGGAAGACGACGCGCTTCTCTTCTTCGTAGCGCGAGGAGGAGCCGCCGTAGCCCACGGCCAGGTCTTGCAGCTGGCATTCGCCGCCCTGGTCGCAGATCGGGCAGTCGAGGGGGTGATTGATGAGCAGGAACTCCATCACCGACTGCTGGGCCTTGATGGCCTTTTCGCTCTTGGTGCGGACAATCATGCCCTGGGTCACGGGCGTGGCGCAGGCCGGCATCGGCTTGGGCGCCTTCTCCACGTCGACGAGGCACATGCGGCAGTTCGCCGCGATGCTGAGTTTCTTGTGATAGCAGAAGTGCGGGATGTACGTGCCCGCCTTGTCGGCGGCATGCATGATCATGCTGCCTTCGACGATGTCGACCTTCTTGCCGTCCAGTTCGATTTCAACCATATGTGTGTTCCCGTCCCAATCAGGCCTGGGCAGGCGCTTTGGGAACGTAGCCCGGAATCAACGCCTCGAACTCGTGGCGGAAATGCTTGATCATGGCGCGCACCGGCATCGCTGCCGCGTCGCCGAGCGCACAGATCGTGCGGCCCTGGATGTTGTCGGCCACCGAATTCAGCAGGTCCATGTCGGTGGGCTTGCCGTGGCCATTGTGGATGCGGTCCACCACGCGCCAGAGCCAACCCGTGCCTTCGCGGCACGGCGTGCATTGGCCGCAGGATTCGTGCATGTAGAAGTACGAGAGGCGCTTGAGCGACTCGACCATCGAGCGGCTGTCGTCCATGACGATGACCGCACCCGAGCCCAGCATCGAGCCGGCCTTGGCAATGGAGTCGTAGTCCATCGTGCAGGCCATCATGATGTCGGCCGGCAACACCGGCGACGACGATCCACCCGGGATCACCGCCTTGAGCTGACGGCCCTTGCGCACGCCGCCGGCGAGTTCGAGCAGCTTGGAGAACGGCGTGCCCATCGGCACTTCGTAGTTGCCAGGGAGCTCGACGTCACCGCTCACCGAGTAGATCTTGGTGCCGCCGTTGTTCGGCTTGCCGCACTCGAGATACGCCTGGCCGCCGTTGCGGATGATCCAGGGCACCGCTGCGAAGGTCTCGGTGTTGTTGATGGTCGTCGGCTTGCCGTACAGGCCGAAGCTCGCCGGAAACGGCGGCTTGAAGCGCGGCTGGCCCTTCTTGCCTTCGAGCGATTCGAGCAGTGCCGTTTCCTCGCCGCAGATGTAGGCACCGAAGCCGTGGGCCGCATGCAACTGGAAGTTGTACGTGCTGCCCATGATGGCGTCGCCGAGGTAGCCGGCCGCCCTCGCCTCTTCGAGTGCTTCCTCGAAGCGCTCGTAGGACTGGAAGATCTCGCCGTGGATGTAGTTGTAGCCGACGCTGATGCCCATCGCGTACGCCGCGATGGCCATGCCTTCGATCACGATGTGCGGGTTGAACTGCAGGATGTCGCGGTCTTTGCAGGTGCCCGGCTCGCCTTCGTCCGAATTGCAGACGAGGTACTTCTGGCCCGGGAACTGGCGGGGCATGAAGCTCCACTTCAGGCCGGTCGGAAAGCCCGCGCCGCCACGGCCGCGCAGGCCGGAGGCCTTCACTTCGGCGATCACTTGGTCGGGCGTCAGGCCCTCGGTCAGAATCTTGCGCAGCGCCTGGTAGCCACCGCGTGCTTCGTAGTCGGCCAGGCGCCAGTTGGTGCCGTCGAGGCCGGCGTAGATCTGCGCGCCGAGGTGGCGATCGTGGAAGCAGGTCTGGACACCGGTGGCCTGGAACTGCGAGAGGACCTGTTCGGGCGTCATGCGGCATCTCCCTTCGACGAAGCGCGCAGGCCGTCGATGAGCTGGTCGAGCTTCTCGTTGCTCATGAAGCTGCACATGGTGCGGTCGTTGACCAGCATCACCGGCGAATCAGCGCAGGCACCGAGGCATTCGCTCTGCTGCAGCGTGAACAGGCCGTCGGACGTGGTGCCACCCATGGTGACACCGAGCTTCTTCTCCAGGTGCGTCAGCGCCGTGACGCCGTCGCGCAACTGGCACGGCAGATTCGTGCAGACGTTGAGCTTGAAGCGGCCGGTCGGCTGCTGGTTGTACATGTTGTAGAAAGTCGTGACCTCGTGCACCGCGATCGGTGGCATGCCGAGGAAATCGGCGACGACCTTCTCGCTCTCGAGGCTCACGTAGCCCTGTTCCCGCTGCACGATCGACAGGCAGGCCATGACGGCCGACTGCGCCTGGTCGGCGGGGTACTTGGCCACTTCGCGGGCGAAGCGTTCGAGGGCGGCGGCCGACAGCGGCTTCGCAGCCGCGGGGATGCTGGGGTTGCTCATCGATCGATTTCTCCGAACACGATGTCCAGGGTGCCGATCACGGCCACGGTGTCCGCGATCATGTGGCCGCGCGTCATCTCGTCGAGCGCGGCAAGGTGCGCGAATCCGGGCGGACGGATCTTCAGCCGGTACGGTTTGTTGGCGCCGTCACTCACCAGGTAGATGCCGAACTCGCCCTTCGGGTGCTCGACGGCGGCATAGGCCTCGCCTTCGGGCACGTGGAAGCCTTCGGAGAAGAGCTTGAAGTGGTGAATCAGCTCTTCCATGTTGCCCTTCATCGACTCACGGGCCGGCGCAGCGACCTTGTGGTTGTCGGTGATGACGGGGCCGGGGTTCACGCGCAGCCAGTCGACGCACTGCTTGATGATCCGGTTGGACTGCACCATTTCTTCCATGCGGACCAGGTAGCGGTCGTAGCAGTCGCCGGTCTTGCCGACCGGAATATCGAAATCCATGCGGTCGTACACATCGTACGGCTGCTTCTTGCGCAGGTCCCAGGCGATGCCGGAGCCGCGCAGCATCGGGCCGGTCAGGCCCAGGTTCAGGGCGCGCTCCGGCGTCATCACGCCGATGCCGACCGTCCGCTGCTTCCAGATGCGGTTGTCGGTCAGCAGCGTGTGGTACTCCTCCATGTGCTTCACGAAGCGCTTCGTGAAGTCGTCGATGAAGTCGAGCATCGAACCCTGGCGGTTCTCGTTCATGCGCTCGAGGGCCTTGGCGTTCTTGATCTTGCTGATCTTGTACTGCGGCATCGCATCGGGCAGGTCGCGGTACACGCCGCCCGGCCGGAAGTACGCCGCGTGCATGCGCGCACCGGAAACCGCTTCGTAGATGTCGAACAGGTCTTCGCGCTCGCGGAAGGCGTAGATCAGGATGGTCGAGCTGCCGCAGTCGTTGCCGTGCGAGCCGAGCCACATCAGGTGGTTCAGCAGCCGGGTGATCTCGGCGAACATCACGCGGATGTACTGCGCGCGGATCGGCACATCGATGCCCATCAGCTTCTCGATCGCCAGGCAATAGGCGTGCTCGTTGGACATCATCGACACGTAGTCGAGGCGGTCCATGTAGGGCAGCGACTGGATGAAGGTCTTGTGCTCGGCGAGCTTCTCGGTCGCGCGATGCAGCAGCCCGATATGCGGGTCGGCGCGCTGGACGACTTCGCCGTCCAGTTCGAGCACCAGGCGCAGCACACCGTGCGCGGCTGGGTGCTGGGGTCCGAAATTGAGCGTGTAGTTTTTGATTTCAGCCATGATCGATCACCGGGGGCCGGGGGCCCTCAGTGCAGGCCTCCGTAGTTGTCTTCGCGGATCACGCGCGGCGTGACTTCACGGGGTTCGATCGTCACCGGCTGGTAGACCACGCGCTTGAGCTCCTCGTCGTAGCGCATCTCGACGTGGCCCGTCAGCGGGAAGTCTTTGCGGAACGGATGGCCGATGAAGCCGTAGTCGGTCAGGATGCGACGCAGATCCTCGTGGCCTTCGAAGACGATGCCGTAGAGGTCGAAGGCTTCGCGTTCGAACCAGTTGGCGGAAGCCCACAGGTGCATCACCGAGGGCAGCACCGGGAAGTCGTCGTCGGCGCAGAACGCCTTCACGCGCACGCGCTGGTTCAGGCTCACCGACAGCAGGTGCGAGACCGCGCAATAGCGCAGGCCTTCCCACTCGGTGTCGCGGTAGGCGGAGTAGTCCACGCCGCAGAGGTCCACCAGCTGCTCGAACTTGCAGCCGGGCGCGTCGCGCAACGTCTGCATGGCGGCCAGGTAGTCGGCTGCATTCACCACCAGCGTCACCTCGCCCAGAGCGACGGTGATGCTCTTCACCTTGTCGCCGAGGGTCGTGGCCAGGGTGTCCTTCAGGACATCGGGATCGATCGCGAAAACTGTCATGGCGGTCCCGGTCAGGCGCGGGCGATGGTGTTGGTGCGGCGCACCTTCTGCTGCAACTGGATGATCCCGTAGATCAAGGCTTCTGCCGTCGGCGGGCAGCCGGGCACATACACGTCGACGGGCACGATACGGTCGCAGCCGCGCACCACCGAATAGCTGTAGTGGTAATAGCCGCCGCCGTTGGCGCACGAGCCCATCGACAGCACCCAGCGCGGCTCGGCCATCTGGTCGTACACCTTGCGCAGCGCCGGCGCCATCTTGTTGCACAGCGTGCCAGCCACAATCATCAGATCGGACTGGCGCGGGCTGGCGCGAAACACCTCGGCACCGAATCGCCCGATGTCGTAACGGGCAGCGGCCGCATGCATCATCTCGACCGCGCAGCAGGCCAGACCGAAGGTCATGGGCCACAACGAGCCGGTCTTGGCCCAGTTCACCACCGAGTCGTACGAGGTGGTGACGAAGCCTTCTTTGAAAACGCCTTCAATGGCCATGGCTGTACCTTGTTGCCGAGTTCCGGCTATTCCCAGTCAAGCGCACCCTTTTTCCATTCGTAGGCGAAGCCCACGACGAGGATCGCCAGGAAGATCACGACCGCCCAGAAGCCCGCCGGACCGACTTCCTTGAGCGCGACAGCCCACGGGAAGAGGAAGGCGATTTCCAGATCGAACAGGATGAAGAGGATGGCCACCAGGTAATAGCGGACATCGAATTGCATGCGGGCGTTTTCGAAGGCTTCGAAACCGCACTCGTAGGGGGAGTTTTTGGCCGCATCAGGCCGGTTCGGGCCAAGGATGTAGCCCAGGATCTGAGGCGCGATGCCGACCCCGATGCCGACCAAGATGAACAACAGGACGGGCAGGTAGGAATCGAGGTTCATCGAGGGGTTCTATCACCGCTTGCCACCGACAGGAGCCACGACTGCATCGTTGCCCCTGCCAGTGAGATTTGGTGCGGTCGGCGAGACTCGAACTCGCACAGCTTTCGCCACTACCCCCTCAAGATAGCGTGTCTACCAATTTCACCACGACCGCGGTTTTTGACTGTCCGAATGGCATGAGGAACCCAAGAGGTTTTTGGCTTTCCGGACAGCTTTAGAGTTTACCCTGAAATACAGTTGTTTTCAGGCGCTGGTGCAATGAATGCACACAGATTCACGCCGATCACTTGGTCGGAATCTGCCCCGCCCCGGAAGCAGGCGCGGCCGGTGCCGAAGCGGGTGCGCCAGCACTCGGCGCCGCAGGCGTGCCGGGGGCCGGAATCTGCGCTGCAGCGCCCGAAGCAGCCGGCGCGGGTGCACCCGCGGCCGCGCGCTCGAGCAGGCTGTTGCCGCCCGACGCGGGACGCGCATGGCTGAAATAGGCCAGCAGCAGCGTCGAGACAAAGAAGACCGCCGCCAGCACGGCCGTGGTACGCGACAGGAAGTTCGCACTGCCGCTGGCACCGAACAGGCTGCCGGCACTGCCGCTGCCGAAGGCCGCGCCCATGTCGGCACCCTTGCCGTGCTGCACCAGGATGAGGCCAATCATCGCCAACGCGGTGAGCATCTGCACGCCGACGAGGATGTTGAGGACCATGTTCATTTCTTGTTTACTCCTAAGGGGGACGGCCGCGCTCAGCGCGCGGCGGCAATGATCTGCAGAAAGTCGGGGGCCTTGAGCGACGCGCCGCCGATCAGTCCGCCGTCGATGTCGGGTTGAGCCAGCAGTTCGGACGCGTTCGCCGCGTTCATGCTGCCGCCGTAGAGGATCCGGATTCCGGCAGCGTGTTCGCTGGCGGCGTGGTGCAGTTGCGCACGCAGCACCGCGTGCACGCCCTGCGCCTGCTCGGGCGTGGCCGTCTTGCCCGTGCCAATGGCCCAGACCGGCTCGTACGCCACCACGATCTCGCTGATGCAGTGGCCGTTGACATGGATGACCGCGGCGAGCTGGCGCTTCACTACCTCTTCCGTGCGGCCGGCTTCGCGCTCCGCGAGCGTCTCGCCCACGCAGACGATCGGCGTGATGCCGTTGGCGAGCGCAGCCGCCGTCTTGGCCGCCACGACGTCGTCGGTCTCACCGTGGTACTGGCGCCGCTCCGAATGGCCGACGATGGCATAGCGCACACCGAAGTCCTTCAGCATCGCCGCCGACTGCTCGCCGGTGAAGGCGCCCTGCGGCTGCGCCGAGAGGTCCTGCGCGCCCAGCGCGACGGGCGAGCCCGCCACCATCGACTGCACCTGCGCGAAGTACGGCGCCGGCACGCATACCGCGACATCGCAGCCCGGTGTGCCGACGCCCAGCAGCAGCGCCTTCAGCAAGGCGTCGTTGGCCGACAGGTTGCCGTTCATCTTCCAGTTGCCGGCAATCAGCTTGCGTGGAGTCATTGGTCGTCTCGTTCCGTTGTTCACCAGGTCAGCACGATCTTGCCGATGTGCTGGTTCGATTCCATCAGGACATGGGCCTGGGCTGCGCCGCTCGGGTCGCCGACGGCGGCAAACGTGCTGTGCACGACCGGTTTGATCGCGCCGCTTTCCAGCAGCGGCCACACCTTGTCGTGCAGCGCCTGGGCGATAGCGCCCTTGAAGGCGATCGAGCGCGGCCGCAGCGTCGAACCGGTGACCGTCAGGCGGCGACGCAGCACCAGTCCGGCGTTGAACTCGGCCTTGATGCCGCCCTGCACCGCGATGATCACCAGCCGGCCGTCTTCGGCCAGGCAGTCGATTTCGCGTGCGACGTACGCACCCGCGACCATGTCCAGCACCACGTCGACGCCCTTGCCGTCCGTGATGCGCTTGACTTCGGCAACGAAGTCGCTCGACTTGTAATTGATCGCGTGGTCGGCGCCCAGTGTCAGGCAGGCCTCGCACTTGTCGTCGCTGCCGGCCGTGACGATCACCGTCGCGCCCATGGCCTTGCCGAGCTGGATGGCGGTCACGCCGATGCCGCTCGAGCCGCCCTGGATCAGCAGCGTCTCGCCCTTCTGGAGGCGACCGCGCTCGAACACGTTGCTCCAGACGGTGAAGAAGGTCTCGGGCAACGAAGCCGCATCGAGGTCGCTCCAGCCCTTGGGCACCCGCAGGCACTGCGCGACAGGCGCCACGCAGAGTTCGGCATAGCCGCCGCCCGCCACCAACGCGCAGACGCGGTCGCCGACGCCCAAGCCGGCTTCGGCCATGGCCTTGGCATCGCCCGCGACGATCTCGCCGGCCACCTCGAGGCCCGGCAGGTCGGACGCGCCCGGCGGCACCGGGTAATTGCCAGTGCGCTGCAACACGTCCGGGCGGTTCACGCCGCTGGCCGCGACACGGATCAGCAGTTCGCCCTCGCCCGCCACCGGGTCCGGCCGATCGACGACACGCAGCACGTCCGGCGGACCGAACGAAGTGATTTCAATGGCTTTCATGATGGGAAAGACGGAGGCGGCCTGCGCCACCTACCGGCTCCTTTCTCAGCCTTGCTGGTCGCCGCCGCGGTTCGCGTCCGGCGTCGGCTGTGCGGCGCCCTGCTCGGGTGCTTGCTCGCCGCCGTTGGCACGCTCTTCGAAGCGCGGAGGACGATCACCGCGCGGCGCGCGGTCGCCACGGTCCTCGCGCGGTGCACGATCGCCACGGTCTTCACGCGGGCCACGGTCGCTGCGCGGCGGACGGTCGCCGCGGTCTTCGCGCGGTGCACGTTCCTGGAATTCCATGCCGGCCGGACGCTCGGTCAAGGCCTTCATCGACAGCTTGACGCGACCCTTTTCGTCCGTCTCGAGAACCTTGACCTTCACGATCTGGCCTTCGCTCAGATAGTCCTGCACGCGCTCGACGCGTTCATGGGAGATCTGGCTGATGTGCAGCAGGCCGTCCTTGCCGGGCAGCAGGTTGATCAGCGCGCCGAAGTCCAGGATCTTCGTGACCGGGCCTTCGTACACCTTGCCGATCTCGACTTCCGCCGTGATCTGCTCGATGCGCTTCTTGGCCAGCTCGGCCTTTTCCGGATCGACCGATGCGATCGTGATGGTGCCGTCTTCGTCGATATTGATCGTCGTGCCGGTTTCTTCCTGCAGGCCGCGGATGACCGCGCCGCCCTTGCCGATCACGTCGCGGATCTTCTCGGGGTTGATCTTCAGCGTGGTCATGCGGGGCGCGAAGTTCGACACTTCGGTCTTGGCTTCGCCCATCGCTTCCTGCATCTTGCCGAGGATGTGCATGCGCGCTTCCTTGGCCTGGGCCAGGGCGACCTGCATGATTTCCTTCGTGATGCCCTGGATCTTGATGTCCATCTGCAGTGCGGTGATGCCGTTGGTCGTTCCGGCCACCTTGAAGTCCATGTCGCCCAGGTGATCTTCGTCACCCAGGATGTCGGTCAGCACCGCGAAGCGGTTGCCTTCCTTGATCAGGCCCATGGCGATGCCGGCCACATGCGCTTTCATCGGCACACCGGCGTCCATCATCGACAGGCAACCGCCGCAGACCGAAGCCATCGACGACGAGCCGTTCGACTCGGTGATTTCCGAGACCACGCGAACCGTGTACGGGAATTCTTCCTTCGACGGCAGCACGGCGACGAGCGCGCGCTTGGCCAGGCGGCCGTGGCCGATTTCGCGGCGCTTGGTCGAGCCCATGCGGCCGACTTCACCGGTGGCGAAGGGAGGCATGTTGTAGTGGAACAGGAAGCGGTCTTCGTATTCGCCGGCCAGCGCGTCGATGCGTTGGGCGTCGCGTTCGGTGCCGAGCGTGGTGATGACCAGCGCCTGCGTTTCACCGCGGGTGAACAGGGCCGAGCCGTGGGTGCGCGGCAGCACGGAATTGCTGATCTCGATCGGGCGCACGGTGCGCGTGTCGCGACCGTCGATGCGGGGCTCGCCTTCGAGGATCTGGCTGCGGACGATCTTCGATTCGATCGCGAACAGCAGGTCGTTGACCTTGCCCGAATCGAAAGGCTCTCCGCTTTCCTTCAGCGCAGCCATCACGCTGGCATTGGCTTCGCGCAGGGCTTGCGTACGGGCCTGCTTGCTGCGGATCTGGTAGACCGCGCGCAGCTTTTCTTCGGCCAGGCCGGTGACCTTGGCAACGAAGGCTTCGTCTTCGGCCGGTGCCGACCAATCCCACACCGGCTTGCCGGCGTCACGGACCAGTTCGTGGATCGCGCTGATCGCGATAGTGGCCTGCTCGTGGCCGAACACCACGCCACCCAGCATGATCTCTTCCGACAGTTGCAGGGCTTCCGATTCCACCATCAGCACGGCCGCTTCGGTACCGGCGACGATCAGGTCCATCTGCGAATCCTTGCGGGCGGTCTGGCCCGGATTCAGCACGTACTGGCCGTTGATGTAGCCCACGCGGGCCGCGCCGATCGGGCCGCTGAACGGAATGCCGGAAACCGACAGCGCGGCAGAGACGCCGATCATGGCGGCGATGTCGG
This sequence comes from Variovorax sucrosi, assembly GCF_051216635.1. Classification (NCBI taxonomy): domain Bacteria; kingdom Pseudomonadati; phylum Pseudomonadota; class Betaproteobacteria; order Burkholderiales; family Comamonadaceae; genus Variovorax; species Variovorax sucrosi. The sequence continues at coordinate 426,314 of NZ_JBPJZU010000002.1, forward strand.
CATCGACTTCAGGGTTGAGCGACAGTGTGTGGATGACCACATGCACTTCGTTCAGGAAGCCTTCGGGGAACAGCGGGCGGATCGGGCGGTCGATCAGGCGGCTGGTCAGCGTTTCGTGTTCGCTGGGCTTGGCTTCGCGCTTGAAGAAGCTGCCGGGGATCTTGCCCGCGGCGTAGGTCTTCTCGATGTAGTCGACGGTCAGCGGGAAGAAGTCCTGGCCGGGCTTGGCGGACTTGGAAGCGACGACGGTGGCGAGCACCACGGTGCCGTCGATGTCGACCTTGACGGCGCCGCTGGCTTGGCGAGCGATTTCACCGGTTTCCATGACGACGGTCTTGTCGCCCCATTGGAAGGACTTGGTGACTTTGTTGAAGAGGCTCATGCTTTGCTCCTGTTTTGAGAGCGGCGAACCGCCGGACCGGCAGTACCCGCAGGGGTGGAGCGCTTCCCAGAACACGATGCCATTCCAGTGAAGCTCGGTCCGAACTTCAATGGAATGACACAGCTTCGCTCTGTTTTGACGCTCCGAAACTTGTTGTTCGCGAAGTAAAAAACGCCTGAGCTAGCGGACTAACCCAGGCGTTTTTTGCATGCGATTCGAATTACTTGCGCAGGCCCAGCTTGGCGATCAGCGCGGTGTAACGGTCGGCATCCTTGGACTTGAGGTAGTCGAGGAGCTTGCGACGACGGCTCACCATGCGCAGCAGACCGCGACGGCCGTGGTGGTCCTTGGCGTGGGTCTTGAAGTGGGGGGTGAGTTCGTTGATGCGAGCGGTCAGCAGTGCGACTTGCACTTCCGGGCTGCCCGTGTCGTTGGCGGCGCGGGCGTTGTCCTTGACGACTTCGGCCTTGATGGAGGCTGCGATCATGATGATTTCCTTCGTTCCAAATAGTTTGACTTGCGGTGTGCGCTGGAACTGCACGCACCGTGTGCCTTGCGGCGTAGAGCCAAACATTATAGCCAGAAGCGCGGAGCGCGCACCCCGCCCTCGCCTACCGGCGGTTCCTGGCGAGCCAATCCTTCAGGCGCTCGACGCCCTGCACCAGTCGCTGCGGGTCTTTCGACGCAAAACACCAGCGCAGCCAGCCTTGCGCCTCGGGGGCGAACGCGTTGCCCGGCGCCAACCCCAGGCCGGCCTCGGTGACCAGCCGTTTGGCAACGTCCAGGGAATCGTCGAAGCCGTCGAGCTTGAAGAAGGCATACATGCCACCCTTGGCGGGGGCCACCTGCACGCCCGGCACGGCGGCCAGCAGCGGCACCAGCACGTCGCGACAGGTCTTCAGGTGCGCAACGACGCGCGGCGTGATGTCCGCGCCGTGTTCGATGGCGGCGATGCCGGCGCGCTGGGTGAACACGCTGGCGCAGGAGGTGTTGAACTCGATCAACTTGCCCATGCCATCCATCAGCGCCGGCGGCAGCACCAGCCAGCCTAGCCGCCAGCCGGTCATCAGGAAGCTCTTGGAGAAGCTGTGGGCCACCACCAGCCTATCGTCCGGCGTCGCCACATCCAGAAAGCTCGGCGCGCAACCATTCGGCGTCGGCTCGAAGTACAACCGCTCGTAGACCTCATCGGCCAGGATCCAGGTGCCCGTCTTGCGGCAATGGTCGAGGATGGCGCGCTGCTCGTCGCCGGTCAGTGTCCAGCCGGTCGGATTGTTGGGCGCGTTGACGATCAGCAGCTTGGTGCGCGGCGTGATCGCCGCGCGCAGCGCGTCGAGGTCGAGCGTCCACTCCCCGCTCAACGGCTTCAGCGCGACGGTGCGGACCGTGGCGCCCATGATGGCCGGCTGTGCCACCAGGTTGGGCCACACTGGCGTCACGGCCACGACCTCGTCGCCCGCATCGACCAGCGCCTGCACCGCCAGCATCAGCGCATTCACGCCGCCGGAAGTGACGGCGATGCGGGACGCGTCGATCCGCGGGTGCAAGCTGCTGGCGTAGCCGGCAATGGCCTCGCGCAATTCGGGCAGCCCCAGGTTGTGGGCGTAGAAGGTCTCACCGCGCTGCAGCGAATCGATCGCGGCTTGCCGCACGACCTCGGGCGTGACTTCGTCGCTCTCGCCGAACCAGAAGGCGAGCACGTCGTCGCGGCCGATGCCGGCGTTGGCGACTTCACGGATCTTGGAGGCCTCGAGGTCGAGGATGGCTTGGCGCATGTCTGTTTCTCCGGCCCGACTCAGGGGCGTTGCATCTTGCAGGTGGTGGGCATTTCGGCACGCTCGGCGGCGACGGTTTTCACCACGCGAAAGCCGTAGCCCGAGCCTTCGACGTCGAACTTCACCCCGGGCGCGCCCTGCCTGTCCATCATGCCGACGACCAGCTGTTGCTGAAACTGGTGGTCTGCCGCGCGCATGCGGCCGCGTTGGCCGGCCAGCGTGACGTCGGCGCGCTCCAGGGCGCGCGCGACTGCCACCGTGTCGGTGCTGCCGGCCCGCTCGATCGACTGCGCCAGCGACTCGACCAGCAACTGCATGCGCATGTGCACATAGTCTTCGGACGCCTTCGGGAAGCGCGCGCGAAACGACTGGTAGAAAGCTTCGGACGGTGCCGTCTGCACGTTCGGCAGCCAATCGGCCACCGCGATCACGCGGCCGATGCCGGCGTCGCCGATGGCCGCCGGCGCCCCCAGCGCGTTGCCGTAGAAGGTGTAGAAGCTGCCGTTGAACCCGGCCTCGCGCGCCGCCTTGACCAGCAACGTGAGGTCGTTGCCCCAGTTACCGGTCATCACCGCCTGCGCACCACTGGCCATGATCTTCGTCGCATAGGGTGAGAAGTCCTTGACCCGCCCCATGGGATGCAGCTCGTCACCCACCACCTGCACATCGGGCCGCAACGCCGCGAGTTGCCGCTTCGACTCGCGCAGCACGGCTTGGCCAAAGCTGTAGTCCTGCCCGATCAGGTAGACACGCTTGAGCGATGCGTCGTCCTTCACCACGTCCATCAGCGCAGTCACGCGCATGTCGGCATGGGCATCGAAGCGGAAGTGCCAGAAGCTGCAGCGCTCGTTGGTCAGCACCGGGTCGACCGCGGAGTAGTTGAGGAAGATCACCCGGCGCGATGGATCGCGTTCGTTGTTCTTGTCGATGGCATCGACCAGCGCCGCCGCCGTCGCCGACGAATTGCCCTGCAGCACGATGCGCGCACCGTCGTCCATGGCCGCGCGCAGTGCCGACAGCGCTTCTTCGTTCTGACCCTTGCTGTCGTAGCGATCGAGCTGCAGCAGGCGTGCACCGCCCGGCAGCTTGACGCCGCCGCGGGCGTTGACGCGCTCCACGGCCCACAGGATGTTGCGAAACACGGCCTCGCCGGTGTTGGCGAAGGGGCCGCTCATGCTTTCGATCAGGGCCAGGCGGATCGGGCCCGCCGGCTGGGCCTGTACCACGGGCGCGGCCACCGCTGCGCATAGCGCCGAGGCCGCGAATTTCAAGGCCCGACGGCGCCAAATAAAGCTCTGGTTCATTCTCTTGAAACGCGTGCCGGCAGGCCTAGATGAGGTGGCAAGCGGCACTCATGTGGAAGGGCCGCGCAGTGTACGGGACACACCTTTCTTGTCCCATTGTGTTCATCCCCAGGAGTCTCGCCATGTTTTTCGCACCCACCGTCCGCACCGCCCGCTTCGCACCCCGCGCCTTCGACCGCAGCTTCGAGCGCTTCGTGAACGACGCCTTTCCGAGCGGCCCGCAGCGCTCGCTGAACGTCGAACAGGACGACAAGACCTGGACGCTCAGCCTGGACGTGCCCGGCCTGTCCCGCGATGACCTCAGCATCGGCATCGAAGGCGCCGTCGTCCGCATCGAAACCAAGGCCGACGCCAAGCGACCCTTCAAGGCCGCCTACGAGCTGCCGCAAGACATCGACGTCGCCGGCAGCGAAGCCAAGCTCGAGAACGGCGTTCTGACGCTCAAGCTGGGCAAGGTCGCACCGGTGAACCGCGTACAGCCGCTCGCCATCAACTGAGTCAGCGGGGCGGCATCACGCCGCTTTTGCTTACACTTTTTCCGCCCTCATGTCAGCCGGCCACATTTGTGACCGGCTTTTTTTATGCTTCAATGTGAAAGGTGTGTAAAACATCACGCCAAGTGATTGTTTTACAAAACGTTTTTATTAATTCGAGATCGCGGTTCCGCTGCAAAACCGGTGCTCAGCGGGACTTCGGCATGAAGGGGGCTTCCCGTTGGACACACATCTCCAGACAGCCAAGCCAGGCCAGCGTTCGGACACGCTTCTGGTGTTCCTGCCGGGTGCGTTTCTCAAGCCGGAAGAGTTCGAACGGGAAGGTTTCGTCGCCGCCGTGCGCGAGCGTGATCTGGCCGCCGACGTCATGCTGGTCGACGCCAACGTCTCCTACTACTACGACCAGAGTTTCGTCCAGCGGCTCAGCGACGACGTCCTCGCGCCGGCCCGGCGTTCCGGCTATGGCGCGATCTGGCTGGTCGGAATCTCGATCGGTGGCTTCGGTGCCCTGACCCATGAACTGAGCCGACCCGGCCTGGTCGACGGCATCGTCGCGCTGGCGCCCTACCTGGGGCGCCGCCCGCTCGGGGCGGAAATTCAGAAAGCGGGCGGCCTGCGCGCCTGGAAGGCCCCTGAAACGCCCACCGACAACGAGATCGACCGCCAGCTCTGGCCCTGGCTGCAGCAATACGGCTCCCCCCAGCCGGCCGCCAGCGAACTCCCTCCGCTGTATCTGGGTTACGGCCTGGCCGACCGCTTCGCCGCGAACCACCAGCTGCTGGCCGAGGTGCTGCCCAGGGGCCACGTCTTCACCACCGACGGCGGCCATGACTGGCCGGAATGGTCCCGCCTCTGGCGCAGCCTGCTCGACGTGCTGCCCCTGCCTTCGTTCGCAACCCCGAAGACACAGCCTGCCGCGATGCCGATGCCGGCCTGACGCGGCGGCCGCGACAATGGGCGGTTCGGCACATCCGCTGCCGCTGCTCATTCAGGGAAGATTGCATGAAGCCACTCCGGGGGACCACCCTCGCCTGCGCCTTGGCGCTCCTGGCCGTCCCGGCCACGCATGTGCATGCCACGGGTACCCTGGTCCCGCTGCCCGCAAGCTCCGCGGGTGCCCAGGCCCAGGTCTTCTTCTCACCAGGCGATGACACCGACCGTGCCATCGCCCAGGCCATGGCGCAGGCACGCCAGCGTGTCTGGGTCGCCGGCTACTACTTCACCTCCTCCACCATCGCCAAGGCGCTGGACCAGGCGCATGCACGCGGGCTCGACGTGCGTGTGGTGCTCGACCGCTCGCAGGTGAGCCTGCGGTATTCGAGTGCGACCTACTTCCACAACCACGGCGTGCCGCTGTGGATCAACGCGCGCTACCCGGTCATGCACCACAAGTTCGTGGTCATCGACCAGGACACGGTCGGCTTCGGTTCGATGAATTTCACGCGCGCCGGCGCCCAGCAGAACGCCGAGAATTTCAACCTGTTCCGCCGCTGGCCCCAGCTCGCCGGCACTTATGCAACCGAGTTCCAGCGGTTGCAGAAGGAGTCGGCGGCGTACCGGCCCGGCATGGTGCTCGACGCCGACGGCAGCGCCGAAGAGAAGCCGTAGCCGCGCCCATGCACCGATCTCGCGCCAGATCGCCGAGTGCGTTGGCGCTGGCGCACTTGGCCGCCGAGCGGAACAGCACATCGACCGAGGGCCCCTGCGGCAGACGCTTTCGAGCCGACTGGCGAACGCGGCGGTGAACGTCTCCGGCATGTGCTGCACGGCGCAGCGGCTGGATTAGATGGCCCAGCGGCCAGGCTCGACGGCGGGATTCCCGCCCTCTCCAGCGGCATGAACTTCGGGCACCCGGTCTGTGCGTGCCGCGAAGCTCACCACTTGTCGTCGCTCTTCGACGGCGTGGCGGGTGTCACCAAGGGGCCAGCAGCCGGGCGCGCCTGGGCGGGTCGTTGTGCTGCCGCAGGCGCGGCGGCGGGCTGAGCCTTGGCGACAGCGACGCCCTTGAGTTCATCGCGCAGCTGCAGGCCGCCGAGGGGCAACTGCTCCAGGTTCGAGCGCACGTTCTCCAGCCGGCCATAGGACAGGTTCGGTGTCACCCGTTCGATCACCAGTTCGCAGCACGGCGACTCGACGCGGCCGAGGCTCTGGCCCGTCTGCGGATCCTTCATCTCGGTGCCCATCGTGACCATCGCGTAGCGCGCGCCCTCTTTCATCGCCTGGCCGCCCTGGCTGAGCACCACGTTGGTCCCGTCGCGTGACACGACGGTCACCGGGAAGGTCCGCCGCAGCACCGAGGTCACGACCTGGTTGACCAGGTCGGTGCTCATGTCCTGCAGCACCTTGCCGCCATCCACGCCGCGCCCGAGCGTGGTGGCCTCGGTCGAGGGCGCATTGCCGCGCAGCGCGTCCGATGCCATCACCTGCCGTGTCGCCACGTTCACCAGCTTCTGGGTCAGCGCCCATCCGCCGGAGTAGCTCACCAGCTCGCGGTCGCTCGTCTTGAGCTGGCGCGCATGCCGGTTGTAGGCCAGGTTGCTCACCCGGCCGCTCCAGACCAGGTCCGCGCTCGCAGCCTGCGAGAGCTTGGCGAGTTCGGCGCTGGGCGCCTGGCCCGACGAGATCATGTCGAGTTCGCCCTGGATGTCGGGGCTGAATTCCCGATCGAGCACCGCGAAACGGCCGGTCTGCACCAGCGCGTCGCTGATGCGCTGCCGCAGGGTGGCGCCGACTTCCGCCGATGGCACCGAGCGGTCGCCCATCGGAAGGCTGGCGCTGTCGAACCGGATCTGGCCGATGACCAGCTTGACCTTCTGCATCTCTGCCGAGGGCTGGAACTTCGCGATCTGGGCCTCGATGGTGGCCTTGTACTGCTTGCCGCCGAGCACGCCCGGCTCCTTCATCTCGACCAGCTTGAAGTTCTGGATCACGCCACCAGAGCGCTGCGTGACCGCATCGGCAAACGCGCTGCCGCGCAGCGAGGCGGCGTCCTGGCCGAGGCTGACGTCGAGGCCGAACTTGACGCTCACGCTCTCGGACTGCACCGCAGCGCCGTTCACCTGAAGAATGGCCAGCTTCATGGCATCGGCCACCGCCTCGCCGGCCGATGCGCCATAGCCTTGTGCCGTGGTCTGCACGTTCGAGAGCTTGCCGACATCGGGCGCCGGCGCCGCGACGCTCATCGGCGTCGGCGCGGGCGCCGCTTTTTCAGGCTCGGCCTTGTTGCAGGCAGCCAGCAGCACCGCCGCAGCGACGGCGCTCATACAGAGGAGTTGACGCATGAGTGGTCAGCCGACGTTCAAAGCGCCTTGAGCGCGTCGTTGGCATCGGTCGGCACCGGAATGTCCTGGCTTTGCGCGAACGCGATCGCGTTCTGCAGTGCGCCGCCGACGTTGGACATCGAGCCGGGGAAGTTCGAGACGATATAGACCGCCGACTGCAGCTTCGGCAGTTGCAGCGGCGAGGCGCTCTTCAGGTTCGAACCCATGGTCGACACGTTCTTGCCCACGGCAACCAGTTTGGTGGTGCCGGTGCCCAGGAGCACGAGGCCCTTCGAATACAAGGCCTTCGAATTCGCATCCAGCACCGGCTTCTTCGCCATCTCGGCGGCGACGGCGCTGGTCGATGCAGCGACCGCCTTGTTCGACTCTTCCAGCGAATCCTTGGTGGCGCCTTCGGTCAGCGACGCCGAGGTTGCGGCAGAGGTGGCTGCCGCGGTCTTCAGGCCCAGCGCCTCGGCCATCAGGCTGTTCGCATTCAGCACGTCCTTGTTCGCAGCCACGTAGCCGCGCACCAGCGAATCCTGCTGGCCAGTGAGGTCGCCGGCCGACGCGCCGCCGCCGCCGACCAGGCCTTTCACGCCGGAAACGGACGGCATGGAGAACTGTGCGTTTGCTGCGGTGCCGGCACCGAGAGCGAGGATGGCGGAAGCGATGGTGATCTGAAGCTTGTTCATTGTTGTGTCTTTCGAGAAGTGTGCGATTGGTTTTGGAAGATGGAGGGCAGGCCGGCTTACTGGATGCCCTTGGCCGTCAGCTGGCTCGTGAGCTCGCGCGCCGCGTTGTTGGCGGCCTGCGTGAGCGCACTGCCGCGCGCGGTCGATTCGTCGGGGCCCACGCCGGCGTACTGGATGGGGCCGACGGCCGCCTGGGTCGACGGGATGAGCTTGGACACGTTGTAGACCTTCGCATTGACGGTCACGCCCACGCGCACCAGGCCCGTGGCCGGGTCCTTGCCAGCCGGGGCGATGTCCAGCGTGCCGAGTGCGACGTAGGGCACGCCCGCCGTCCGCATGCCGGCGGCGATGGACTGCAGGGTGGCCGACTTCAGGTCGTTTCCGGTCTGGTAGTCCTCTTCGACCTTGGCCACCGAGAAGCGGCCACCGGTGGCCGGCTCGGCCATGCCCGCTTCGATGACCTCGAAGCCGGCACGCGCGAACATGCCGGTGAAAACGACATTCAGGTTGGCGCTCGGGTAGAGGCGGTAGGTGGCCTCGCTCGCACGCGTGACCGTGCTGCCACCCGTCTCGATGCTACGGCTGCGGTTGGCGGAGAAGTCGGCCGTCGCGGACGTCGACTCGTTGGTGCTGATCTGGTTGCCGCGGATCGACTCGCCCTCGGTGCCCTTGGCGGTGGTCGCGCCGCGTGCGTTGACACTGACGTTCTGGTCGACGCGCTTGTAGACGCGGTCGTCGAAGGACTTGACCGATGCCACCTCGCGCGAGACGAAGACGAAGACCAGCTGCGATTTCTCGGCAGCACCCGCCTTGGCGACGGCAGAGTTCGACTTCACCAGATTGCGCAGATTGGCCACGTTCAGCGAGACGCGAACAGCGACCGTGTACTGGCGCTTGTCGGGCGTGTCTTCTTCGCCCAGAACCGTCGATTCAAGGATGTACCGGTCGGGGTTCGCCAGGATCTTCTCCCGCACGACGTCGAAGTTTTCGCTCTCCGACTCGCCGGCTTCGGCGTAGTAGAACTCGATGGCCTTGAGCTGCGCCGCCTGCGTGGCCTTGGCCTTGTCGTCGGCCGACACCGACCGGCCTTGGTAGGTGACCGACGCCTTGCCGCGGGCCTGCTGAACCTGGGCCACCGAAGCGACAGCGAAGCACGCCAGGACGACGGCCATGAGTGAGCGAGTTATTTGCATTGGGACATCAGGAGGTTGGTTTTCAGGATTTGCGCTTCGATGTCGGGCGCTGCGGCCGCAGCCTTCACCCAACTCATGTCTTTGGTGGCGACCGCCGTCGCCAGCCGCGTGAACAGGCCGTTCCACGAGTCGTAGTACGCCGGGAAGTCATCCACGTAGGTCTGCGTGGCGGGGACGACCTTGGTCTCGCCGTTCTTCAACGCCGTGGCGAGGTAGGCCGTGCCCATCAGGGGCTGCTCGATCTTCATCGTGGCGTAGGTGCCATAGACGAAGCTGTCACCGGCCGCGACGGAGCCGAACTTCACCTTCTTGATGCCGGTGAGGTCCACCGAGATCGTGTAGTCGGGCTCGGGCAGCTTCAAGTTGAAGACGGTGCCGTCGGACACGCGCATGGCGAATACGTTGCCCACGGCGTAGCCCTGCGAATAAGGAATCAGCGGAACGCCCGCGCGGGTCGAGATCGCCTCGCTCACCATGTCCGCGGCCCACGTCTCGGCCATGCCCGGTTCGCTCTTGAGGTAGGGCGGCAGGCTGGCCATCACGCTCGGGTCGAGGCTGACCTTGGAAACCTTGAGCAGACGCGGCACCTGCGCCGGAAGGGTTGCACCGGCCAGGACGTTGGCATAGCGCGCGAAGATTCCCGGCTTGTTCGCGGCACCTTCGTACACGGCCTGCACTCGCGCGAGAACTTCGGCCTTCGTGGGCTCGCGATCGAAGACATCGATGTACGCGAAGCTCAGCGGATACGACCGGACGACGGTCATGCTCTTGAAGTCGAAGAACAGGGCCTGCGCACGGATCAGCACGAACAGCTTGCGCAGGCTGCCGAAGTGCTCGACCGACACGGTCTCCGAGTTCACCACCAGCGAGGTCACGATCGCCTGGTCGCGCCCCTTGAGCTCGTCGATCATCCCCGGCGCGATGGTCAGATGCCGGGGCGGCGCCGCAGCAATGTTCGCCTGGATGCGTGCGTACGCACGGTCTCCCGCCTGCTCCAGGCCCTTCTCATAGGCACGGGAATACGGAAAGCGCTGGTCCAGGCTGACCGCGTCGCCAGAGAACGCCAAGCCTGCCAAGGTGACCTGTGCCCCCTGTGCCTGTGCTGTCGTCGGTAAAAAGAAGGCGTGCAACGTGAGCACGCCGGCCGCCATGGCCCTGCCAAAAAACCTCAAGATCTCTCCCCCGATCGGCCCGCAGCGGCGAAGGCGATATGCCTGCCTGTACGCGCCCACATTTGTTATTCGTTAAGTTACGAACGTTTCCAAATGTACAAGATTGGGAGACAGGAGGATGTCGGCCGTATGACGTGCTGCCGCAACCCGCCGGCAGGGCCGCGGTAGGCCGCTAACCCGTGAACGTTGCCGGGGCGGCGGTGGCCGCAGTCTGCGCCAGGCTGTCCAGCGGCCAGCGCGGCTTGACGTCGAAGGCGTAGGCCTCGGTCGCTTCCTGCAGGCCGGCCTGCAGGCGCATGGCGGCGGCCATGGCGATCATGGCGCCGTTGTCGGTGCACAGGTGCAGTTCCGGGTAGTGCACCCGCACGCCGCGCTGCGCGCAGGCGGCGTCCAGCTGCTGGCGCAGCATCCGGTTGGCGCCGACGCCGCCGGCCACCACCAGGCGCTTCAGCCCGGTGTCCGCCAGGGCCGACAGGCTTTTCTTCAGCAACACCTCGACGATGGCCGCCTGCGTCGACGCCGCCAGGTCGGCCTTGCGCGCTTCCAGGTCGCCGCCCAGCTTCTTGGCCTGGGTGAGCACCGCCGTCTTCAGCCCGGCAAAGGAGAAGTCGAGGTCACCGCTGTGCAGCAGCGGCCGCGGCAGCTTGAAGGCCGCCGGATCGCCCTGCTCCGCCAGCTTGGCGAGCCAGGGACCGCCGGGGTAGGGCAGGCCCATCAGCTTGGCGGATTTGTCGAAGGCTTCACCGGCCGCGTCGTCAATGGTCTCGCCCAGGATCTCGTAGCGGCCGACGCCGTCGACGCGCATCAGCTGGGTATGGCCGCCCGACACCAGCAGCGCCACGAAGGGAAATTCCGGCGGGTCTTCGCTCAGGAAGGGCGACAGCAGGTGGCCCTCGAGATGGTGCACGCCGAGCACCGGTTTGCCCAGCGCCGCACCCAGCGCGCACGCCACGCCGGCGCCCACCAGCAGCGCACCGGCGAGCCCCGGGCCGCGGGTATAGGCCACGACGTCCACGTCGGCCAGCCGCTTGCCGGCCTCGTCGAAGACCGTCTGCGCGAGCGGCAGCACGCGGCGGATGTGGTCGCGGCTGGCCAGTTCGGGCACCACGCCGCCGTACGCCTGGTGCATGGCGATCTGGCTGTGAAGTGCGTGCGACGCCAGCCGCGGCACGGCCGCGCCCTGCCATTCGACCAGCGCCACGCCGGTTTCGTCGCACGACGATTCGATTCCCAATACAAGCATGGCCACGAGTGTAGGATGCGCCCGCTTCCGGGGCATGGATGTTGCTGCATGCCCCTTCACCACGACCACTCGAACCGCCACGACACGATGAAATCCGGACTGAGCTTCCTGATCGCCGCGCTGCGCAGCGAGATCGACGAACTCGATCAGCTGTCGCGCACCAGCGAACTGGTCGGCACCATCGGCCGGCTGGTGCATGCGCTGCAGCGCGAACGCGGCATCTCCAACGTGCTGCTGGGTTCCGGCGGCCAGCGCTTCGGGGCCGAACGCACCGCCCAGATCGCCGAGTCCACGCGGCTGGAGCAGGCGGTGCGCGAGCACTTCGACGCGCTCGAAGCCGACCCGCGGCGCCTGGGCAACAGCGCCCGACTGTTCAGCCGCATCGCCTGGGTGGTACCGGGGCTGGACGCCCTGCCCGCCCTGCGCCAGCGCATCGGCGCCCTGCAGCTGCCCGCGACCGAGGCCACGAACGGCTTCGTCAAGCTGGTGGCCGGACTGCTGGCGGTGGTGTTCGAGGCGGCCGATGGCGCCACCGACCCGGAGATTTCGCGCCTGCTGGTGGCCATGTTCAATTTCATGCAGGGCAAGGAACTGGCCGGCCAGGAACGCGCCTGCGGTGCTGCCGCCTTCGCGTCCGGCCGCAACGATGCGGCACGCCAGCAGCAGTGGCTGCACCTGATCGAATCGCAGGAGCGCTGCTTCCAGGTGTTCTCCGAATTTTCCGGCCCGGCGCTCGAAGCACAGTGGCTGGCCCACCTGCCGCCCGCGCAGACGGCCGAACTGGAGCGGCTGCGCCGCATCGCCTGCGCTGCGCCGGCGGGCGTGGCGCTCGACCCCGAACTGAGCCCGACCTGGTTCGACTGCTGCAGCCGGCGCATCGATGCCATGCAGACGGTCGAGGAACGCCTCGCAGCCGACCTGCGCCAGCTCTGCATCGCCAAGATCAGCCGCGCCCGCAGCGAACTTCAGAGCCACGAAGCCCTGCTCGTCCAGATGGCGCATCAGCCGCCGGCCGCGTCGATCGCCTTCTTCGACCCGCCGGACGTGCCAGCCACAGCCCCTGCCGCCAGCGGCGCGCCGACGTACGGCCGCCAACTGGAGCGATCCATCCTCGACATGGTGCAGGACCAGTCGCAGCGGCTGCAGGCGATGAGCGACGAACTCGACACGGTGCGCGCCTCGCTCAACGAGCGCAAGCTGGTCGAGCGCGCCAAGGGCCTGCTGATGGCGCACCGCCGGCTGAGCGAGGCCGAAGCGCACAAGATGCTGCGGCAGACCGCGATGAACCAGAACCGACGGCTCATCGACGTCGCCGAATCGGTGCTGTCGATGGCCGAATACCTGCCCGCCGACGGGAAGTCCTGAGCGCGATTGGTGCGTTGCACAACAATCGTGCCGTCGCCCCGGAAGCGCAAGATCGCCGACAAGGCATTGCCAGTGCTTGATGGTTTGCTATCTAATTTGTAGCAATCTATTTCAGATTCTGCTGGCACACCCCTTGCTTGTGAAGTTGCCATAGACCGACGAAGGTCTACAGGCAGGCGGCATCCAACGGCGGGTGTCACCCACCGACCGGACAAAGGCGTCCGTATCCGCCGAGGCTTGCTTCCCAGCAGCCTCGGCACGATGCGGACGCCTTTTTTGTTTTCGTCTTTCCATTCGCCACTTTCGCCGTCACCTCTTCCGGAGTCCGCCCCATGTCCGATCTGCTGAAAACGAAGTTGAGCCGCCGCCGCGTGCTGCAGGCTGCCGCCGCCGGTGCCGCCGGCATCGACCCGGCGCTGCGCGCCCTCGCCTACGCCCAGGGCTCAGACAAGCCCGAGAAGGCGGAGGTGAAGATCGGTTTCATCCCGCTGACCGACTGCGCCAGCGTGGTGATGGCCTCGGTGCTCGGCATCGACAAGAAGTACGGCGTGAAGATCGTGCCCAGCAAGGAAGCCAGTTGGGCCGGCGTGCGCGACAAGCTGGTCAATGGCGAACTCGACTTCGCCCACGTGCTCTATGGCCTGGTCTACGGCGTGCATCTCGGCGTGTCGGGCCCGAAGAAGGACATGGCCGTGCTCATGACCCTCAACAACAACGGCCAGGCGATCACGCTGTCGAAGAAGCTGGCCGACAAGGGCGCCGTCGACGCGCCCTCGCTCGCCAAGCTGATCGCCAAGGAAAAGGGCGACTACACCTTCGCGCAGACCTTCCCGACCGGCACGCACGCCATGTGGCTGTACTACTGGCTCGCCTCGGCCGGCATCGATCCGTTCAAGGACGTGAAGAACATCGTGGTGCCGCCGCCGCAGATGGTGGCCAACATGCGTATCGGCAACATGGACGGCTTCTGTGTGGGCGAACCCTGGGGCCAGCGCGCCATCATGGACGGCATCGGGGTGACGGCCACCACCACCCAGGACATCTGGAAGGACCACCCCGAGAAGGTGCTGGGCACCACCGCCGACTTCGTCAAGAAGTACCCGAACACGGCACGGGCCGTGACCGCCGCCATCCTCGAGGCCGGCAAGTGGATCGACGCCGGTCTGCAGAACAAGAACAAGATGGCCGAGACCATCGCCGACAAGAGCTACGTCAATACCAGCGTCGACGCCATCAACCAGCGCATCCTGGGCCGTTACACCAACGGCATGGGCAAGAGCTGGGACGACCCCAACCACATGAAGTTCTACAACGACGGCGCGGCCAGCTTCCCTTACCTGTCCGACGGCATGTGGTTCCTCACGCAGCACAAGCGCTGGGGCCTGCTCAAGGAGCACCCGGACTACCTGAAGGTGGCCACCGAGATCAACCGCATCGACATCTACAAGCAGGCCGCGGCCGCCACGCAGACCCCGGTTCCGAAGGACGTCATGCGCACCAGCAAGCTGATGGATGGCGTGGTCTGGGACGGCAAGGACCCGAAGAAGTACGCCGAGTCTTTCAAGCTGCACGCCTGAGGAGCCCACCATGGTCAGCGCCGTCTTTCACTCTCCCCTGGAGGCCACCGTGCCCCTGTCACCTTCGACTTCCGCGGCCAAGGCCGCCCCGGTTCCGGGCGCGAGCGCGAGCGCGGCCGACGCTGCAGCGCAGCCCGTGCGAACGCCCGCACGTCGGCCGCTCGACCTGCGCGCCTTCTGGATGCGGGTGTTGCCGCCGCTGGTCGGCTTCGGGCTGCTGCTGCTGGTGTGGGAGCTGATTGCGATGAACAGCACCACCGGCTTCCCCTCGCCGCTGGTCACGGGCAAGCAGGCGCTGACGGTCTTCAGCGATCCGTTCTACAGCAAGGGACCGAACGACCAGGGCGTGGGCTGGAACGTTCTGTCCTCGCTCCAGCGGGTGGCGATGGGCTTCGGCCTGGCGGCGCTGGTCGGCATTCCGGCAGGTTTCGCGATCGGCCGCTTCGAATTCCTCGCGCGCATGTTCAACCCGCTCATCAGCCTGCTGCGGCCGGTGTCGCCGCTGGCCTGGCTGCCGATCGGCCTGCTGGTCTTCAAGGGCGCCAACCCGGCCGCCATCTGGACCATCTTCATCTGCTCGATCTGGCCGATGGTCATCAACACCGCCGTCGGCGTGCAGCGCGTGCCGAGCGACTACATGAACGTGGCCAAGGTGCTGAACCTTTCCGAATGGAAGATCCTCACCAAGATCCTCTTCCCCGCCGTGCTGCCCTACATGCTGACCGGCGTGCGGCTGGCCGTGGGCACCGCGTGGCTGGTGATCGTCGCGGCCGAGATGCTGACCGGCGGCGTCGGCATCGGTTTCTGGGTCTGGGACGAGTGGAACAACCTCAACGTCGCCAACATCATCATCGCGATCTTCGTCATCGGCGTGGTCGGGCTGGTGCTCGAATTCGCGCTCATCAAGATCGCCACTGCGTTCACATTCGAAGAGGTGAAGTCATGAATGATGATTCCAAATTCATCGAAATCAGCGACGTCGAGCAGACCTTCAAGACGCCCAAGGGCAGCTTCCAGGCGCTGCGCGACATCCACCTGACGGTGGCCAAGGGCGAATTCGTCGCACTGATCGGCCACTCGGGCTGCGGCAAGTCGACGCTGCTGAACCTGATCGCCGGACTGACGAAACCGACCCACGGCACGCTGCTGTGCGCCAACAAGGAAATCGCCGGCCCCGGCCCGGAGCGCGCAGTGGTGTTCCAGAACCATTCGCTGCTGCCCTGGCTCACCTGCTACGAAAACATCTACCTCGGCGTGGAACGCGTCTTCGCGGCCACCGAGAGCAAGGCGCAACTGAAGGCCCGCACCGACGCGGCGCTGGCACTCGTCGGCCTCACGCCCGCCACGCAGAAGCGGCCCGGCGAAATCTCCGGCGGCATGAAGCAGCGCGTGGGCATCGCCCGTGCGCTGGCGATGGAGCCCAAGGTGCTGCTGATGGACGAGCCCTTCGGCGCACTCGATGCCCTCACCCGTGCACGCCTGCAGGACGAACTGCTGGCCATCGTGCAGAAGACGCACAGCACGGTGGTCATGGTCACGCACGACGTGGACGAGGCGGTGCTGCTGTCCGACAAGATCGTGATGATGACCAACGGCCCGTCGGCCACCATCGGCGAGGTGCTGCCGGTCAAGCTTCAGCGCCCGCGCAACCGGGTCGAGCTGGCCGAGGACCGCGACTACGTGCACTACCGCAAGGCGGTCATCGACTTCCTCTACACCCGCCAGGGCCACGTCGAGAAAGCGGCCTGACGCCGCCGCGCCCACCGCCACCAGCAGCGCAAAGAAGATCTTCAACAACCCACGAGGAGCCCCGATGACCCCCAACCAGATCCAGTTGGTCCAGGACAGCTTTGCGAAGGTGCTGCCGATCTCCGAGCAGGCGGCCGCCCTCTTCTATGCGCGCGTGTTCGAACTCGCGCCGGGCGTGCGCCCCCTGTTCAAGGGCGACCTGGTGGAACAGGGCCGCAAGCTCATGGCGATGCTTCGGACCGTGGTGGGCACGCTCGACCGGCTCGACGTGCTGGTGCCGTCGGCCCGGAAACTCGCCGAACGGCATGTGGGCTACGGCGTGCAGCCGGCGCACTACGCCGTGGTCGGCACGGCACTGATCGGCACGCTGGGCAAGGGGCTCGGCAACGCCTTCACGCCCGACACCCGCGCGGCCTGGGAAACCGCCTACGGCACGCTGGCCTCGGTGATGATCGCCGCCGCCATGCAACCCGCCGCCGCCGACTGACGCCAACCGCCCCACGGAGAACGCCATGGACATGCGCGCGAAGAAGCAGAAGCTGGTGCTCGTCGGCAACGGAATGGCCGGTGTGCGCACGCTCGAAGAGCTGATCAAGATCGACCCGGACCTCTACGACATCACGGTCTTCGGTGCCGAGCCTCATCCCAACTACAACCGCATCCTGCTGTCGCCGGTGCTGGCGGGCGAGCAGACCATCGACGAGATCGTTCTCAACCCCTGGTCGTGGTACGAGGAGAACCACATCACCGTGCACGCTGGCCGCAGGGTGGTCGAAGTCGATCGGGTCAAGCGCATCGTGCGCGCCGACGATGGCACCGAGGCGCCGTATGACCGCCTGCTGCTGTGCACCGGCTCCGACCCCTTCATGCTGCCGGTGCCGGGCAAGGACCTCGAGGGCGTGATCGCCTACCGGGACATCGCCGACACGCAGGCCATGATCGACACCGCCAAGACGCACAGGCATGCGGTCGTGATCGGCGGCGGCCTGCTGGGGCTGGAAGCCGCCAACGGCCTGATGCTGCGCGGCATGCAGGTGACGGTGGTGCACGTCAACGCCTGGCTGATGGAGCGCCAGCTCGACGACGTGGCCGGCGGCCTGCTGCGCAAGTCGCTCGAAGACCGCGGGCTGAGGTTCCGTCTGAGCGCGCACACGCAGGAACTGGTGGGCAACGCGGCCGGCCGGGTGAGCGCGATCCGCTTCAAGGACGGCACCGAAGAGCCTGCCGACCTGGTCGTGATGGCCGTGGGCATCCGCCCCAACGTCAAGCTGGCCGAATCGATGCGCCTGCACTGCAACCGCGGCATCGTCGTCACCGACACGCTGCAGACGGTGACCGACGCACGCATCTACGCGGTCGGCGAATGCGCGGCCCACCGCGGCATCGCCTATGGGCTGGTGGCGCCGCTGTTCGAACAGGCGCGCGTGGCGGCCAACCACCTGGCCGAGATGGGCTACAGCCGCTACCTCGGCTCGCTCACCTCGACCAAGCTGAAGGTGACCGGCATCGACCTCTTCAGCGCCGGCGACTTCATGGGCGGCGAAGGCACCGAGGAGATCGTGATGAGCGACCCCTTCGGCGGCGTCTACAAGAAGCTGGTGATCAAGGACGACAAGCTGATCGGCGCCTGCCTTTACGGCGACACGGTCGACGGCAGCTGGTACTTCAAGCTGCTGCGCGACGGCCGCAGCGTGCACGACATCCGCGACAAGCTGATGTTCGGCGAGTCGAACATCGGCGACACCGGCCACGAGGGCCACCACAGCGCTGCGGCCATGCCCGACGAGGCCGAGGTCTGCGGCTGCAACGGCGTGAACAAGGGCACCATCTGCAAGGCGATCAAGGACAAGGGCCTGTTCACGCTGGACGAGGTGAAGAAGCACACCAAGGCGAGCGCGAGCTGCGGCTCGTGCACCGGGCTGGTCGAGCAGATCCTCATGTTCACCGCCGGCGGCGACTATTCGGCCACGCCGAAGAAGAAGGCCATCTGCGGCTGCACCGACGCCAACCACCAGGATGTGCGCGAGGCGATCCGCACCCAGAAGTACCTGACGCACGACGCCGTCTACCACGGCCTCGGCTGGCGCACGCCCAATGGCTGCGCGACCTGCCGTCCCGCCATCAACTACTACCTGATCAGCACCTGGCCGAAGGAAGCGAAGGACGATCCGCAGAGCCGCTTCGTCAACGAGCGCAGCCACGCGAACATCCAGAAGGACGGCACCTACTCGGTGGTGCCGCGCATGTGGGGCGGCCACACGACGCCGGACGAACTGCGCCGCATCGCCGACGCCGTCGACAAGTACCAGATCCCGACCGTCAAGGTGACGGGTGGGCAGCGCATCGATCTGCTCGGCGTGAAGAAGGAAGACCTGCAGGCCGTGTGGAAGGACATCGGCATGCCGAGCGGCTTCGCCTACGGCAAGTCGCTGCGCACGGTGAAGACCTGCGTGGGCAGCGAATGGTGCCGCTTCGGCACGCAGGACAGCACCCAGATGGGCAAGGACCTGGAGCGCGCGCTGTGGGCGATGTACTCGCCGCACAAGGTGAAGCTGGCCGTCTCCGGCTGCCCGCGCAACTGCGCCGAGGCCGGCATCAAGGACGTCGGCGTGATCGGGGTCGACTCCGGCTGGGAGCTGTACGTCGGCGGCAACGGCGGCATCAAGACCGAGGTGGCGCAATTCCTCGTGAAGGTGAAGACGGCGCAGGAGGTGCTGGAATACACCGGCGCCTTCCTCGAGCTCTACCGCACCGAGGGCTGGTACCTCGAGCGCACGGTGCATTACATCGGCCGCGTCGGGCTGGACTATGTGAAGAAGCGCATCCTGCAGGACGAGGCTGGTCGCAAGGCGCTGTGGGAGCGGCTGCAGTTCGCGCTCGACGGCGAGCCCGACCCGTGGTTCGCCTCCGTCGAGGCCGCGGTCGACCTGCGGCAGTTCACGCCAGTGGCCGCGCTGACGCCCGAGGCGAAGGTGATTCCGATCACACCCCTGCCGCAGTCGGCCTGAACGGAGAGATGCGATGAACGACTGGACTCCCATCTGCCGCGTCGAAGACATCCCGGTGCTGGGCGCGCGCCGCATCGCGCGCGCCACCGGTGTCGCCGTCGCGGTGTTTCGCAGCAGCCAGAACGAGGTCTTCGCCCTGCTCGACCGTTGTCCGCACAAGGGCGGCCCGCTGTCGCAGGGCATCGTGTTCGGCAACAGCGTGGCCTGCCCGTTGCACAACTGGACCATCGGCCTGGACGACGGCTGCGCCCGCTCCCCCGACGAAGGCTGCGTACCGCGCTTCGCCTGTCGCGTCGAAGATGGACAGGTGATGCTGGATGCGCAGGAACTGGCGACCCACGCACTCGACCTCGAGGCGCCGCGCGCGGGGCCTGGCGCAGCCACCGCGGGTGCACTGGGCGACGAGAGCTTCGGGGTCCAGGCACCCCACGGCGCCTGAACGGCCGCGATGCAAGAGACGAAGTCCACCTGCCCCTACTGCGGCGTCGGCTGCGGCGTGATCATCGAATCCGAGGGCCCGCAGATCACCGGCGTGCGCGGCGACCCCGACCACCCGGCCAACTTCGGCAGGCTCTGCACCAAGGGCTCGACGCTGCACCTCACCGCCACGGCGCAGGTGACGATGCAGACGCGCCTGCTGCAGCCGATGCGACGTGCCGAACGCGGCGCCGCGCCTGTCGCCGTCGGCTGGAACGAGGCGCTCGACACGGCGACGGACACCTTCGCGCAGGTCATCAGCGACCACGGCCCCGATGCGGTGGGCTTCTACATCTCGGGCCAGCTGCTGACCGAGGACTACTACGTCTTCAACAAGCTGGCCAAGGGCCTGATCGGCACCAACAACATCGACACCAACTCGCGCTTGTGCATGAGCAGCGCCGTGGCCGGCTACAAGAAGACGCTGGGCGCCGATGCGCCACCGGCCTGCTACGACGACTTCAACGATGCGCAGTGCCTGTTCATCGTCGGCAGCAACACCGCCTGGGCGCACCCGATCCTGTTCCGGCGCATCGAGGATGCGAAGCGGGCCAACCCGGCGATGAAGATCGTGGTGGTCGACCCGCGCCGCACCGACACCTGCGAGATCGCCGACCTGCACCTCGCCATCCAGCCCGGCACCGACGTCATGCTGTTCCACGGCCTGCTGCATCTGATGCTGTGGGAAGGCTGGACGAAGCCCGACTACATCGCGGCGCACACCGCCGGCTTCGACGCATTGAAGGCCACGGTGCGCGACTGCACGCCCGACCGCGTCGCGCAGGTCTGCGGCATCGACACCGGCGATCTGCTGGAAGCCGCCCGACTCTTCGCCACCTCGGCCGCCACGCTGAGCCTCTACTGCCAGGGGCTCAACCAGTCGTCGTCGGGCACGGCCAAGAACGCTTCGCTGATCAACCTGCACCTGGCGACGGCACAGATCGGCCGGCCGGGTGCCGGCCCCTTTTCGCTGACGGGCCAGCCCAATGCGATGGGTGGCCGCGAGGTCGGCGGCATGGCCAACCTGCTGGGCGCGCACCGCGACCTGGCGAACCCAGCGCACCGCGCCGAGGTGGCGGCGCTGTGGCAGCTGGGCGAAGGACACGGCGTGCCCGCCACACCGGGCAAGACCGCCATCGAGATGTTCCAGGCGGCGGCCGATGGCGAGATCCGCGCACTGTGGATCGCCTGCACCAACCCGGCCCAGTCGATGCCCGACCAGGCGACGGTGCGCCAGGCGCTGGCGCGCTGCGACTTCGTGGTGGTGCAGGAGGCCTTCGCGACCACCGCGACCTGCGCCTATGCCGACCTGCTGCTGCCGGCAACGACCTGGGGCGAAAAGGTCGGCACGGTGACGAACAGCGAGCGGCGCATCTCGCGGGTGCGTGCGGCGGTGCCGGCACCGGGTGCGGCGCGGCACGACTGGTCGGCCGTGACCGACTTCGCGCAACGCCTGGAGGGCCGGCTGCCGGCGCGCAGCGCGGCACCGCTCTTCCCCTACCCGCTCGACACGGCGGCCGGTGCCGAAGCCATCTGGAACGAGCACCGCGAGAGCACGCGTGGCCGCGACCTCGACATCACCGGCCTGAGCTGGGCGACGCTCGACGCGCACGGGCCGCAGCAGTGGCCTTGTGCTGCGGGCGCTGCGGGCTCCACTGAAGGCCTTGACAGCGGCAGCCCGCTCGGCAAGGCGCGCCTGTACGAAGACGGCGTGTTCCCCACGCCCGACGGCCGGGCCCGCTTCTTCAACGCCGCCTACCAGCCGGTCGCCGAGCCTCGCGATGCGCGCTTCCCTTTCTCGCTCAACACCGGCCGCCTGCGCGACCAGTGGCACGGCATGAGCCGCACCGGCACGCTCGGCCGCCTGTTCGGCCATGTGCCCGAGCCGGTGGTGCAGATGCATCCGCAGGACATGGCGCGGCGCCAGATCCGCGACGGCGACCTGGTCCACGTCACCTCCAAGCGTGGTTCCATCGTGCTGCCGGCGCAAGGCAGCACCGACCTGGGCCTGAGCCAGAGCTTCATCGCGATGCACTGGGGCGAGGAAGCGCTGAGCGGCCGGGCCAGCACCGGCCACCGGCTGGCGGGCGTCAACGCGCTGAGCACGCCGGCCTACTGCCCCGACTCGAAGCAGCCCGAACTCAAGCATGCGGCGGTCAAGATCCTCAAGGCCGAACTGCCATGGTCGCTGCTGGCAGTGGCCTGGCTCCCGGCCGACCGGGTGCTGGCCGCGCAGACCGCACTGCGCGCGCGGATGGAGCGCTTCGCCTTCGCCAGCTGTGTGCCTTTCGGCAGCGGCGGCGCGCTGCAGGGCGGCGCGGCCGAACGCAGCGGCCTGCTGTTCCGTGCGGCCGACCACGAGGCCGCGCCGGCGGAACTGCTGACCGAGATCGAGACGCTGCTCGGCCTGGCCGCGGCCGACACGCTGCGCTATGCGGACGCGCGCCACGGCCAGCGGCGTGCGGTGCGGCTGGTCCGCGCCGCGTCGGACCCGGGCGAAGCGCGGCTCGAAGCCTTTCTGCTGGCCGGCGACACCCGCGCCGAGGCCTGGATCAAGACGCTGCTGCAGGACCAGCTGCCGGCGCAGGCCTTCGGCCGCCAGCTGCTGCGCCCGGGGGCGACGGCGCCGGCGAGCATCCAGTCGCGCGGCAAGACCGTCTGCAGCTGCTTCGGCGTGACCGAAACCGCCATCCTCGCGCAGCTGCCGCAATGCACCGGCTCCGATCGCGAACGCCTGGGCGCGCTGCAGAGCGCGCTGAAATGCGGCACCAACTGCGGCTCCTGCCTGCCGGAGCTGCAGCGCATGCTGCATGCGACGCCGGCCGCAGCGCAGCCCGAGGCGGCCCTTCCATGAGCCCTTTGTGCGCCCACGGGCATAAGCGAAGCGACGTTCCGGCATAAGCCTTGCGGGACAATCCGAGTACCCATGGGAATCAGCCAGTACATCAAGGAAATCGGCCGCGGCGCGCGAGGCGCCAAGCCGCTCACGCGCGCGCAGTCGGCCGACCTGTTCGGCCAGGTGCTCGACGGCACCGTCACCGACCTGGAGATCGGCGGCTTCTGCCTGGCCATGCGCATCAAGGGCGAGACGCCCGAGGAGATGGCCGGCTTTCTCGACGCCACCCATGCGCGGCTCGACCTTTTTCCGGCCGGCGCGCGCGCGCTGGTCGTGCTGCCCAGCTACAACGGTGCGCGCAAGCTGCCGGTCCTGACGCCGCTGCTGGCGCTGCTGCTGGCACGCGAAGGCCTGCCGGTGCTGGTGCACGGCAGCGCGAGCGAGTCGAGCCGCGTGCTGGCTTCCAGCGTGCTGGCGGCACTCGACGTGCCGGCGCTCGCCGCCGTGCGGCCGGTGGCCAACGGCGAGGCGGCCTTCGCACCGACCGAGCTGCTGAACCCGGCCCTGAAGAAACTGCTCGACGTGCGCCGCGTGGTGGGCCTGCGCAATCCCGGCCATAGCGTGGTCAAGCTGATGCGCCCGAGCGCCGGCCCCTGCGTGGTGGTGGCCAGCTACACGCACCCGGCCTACGCCACGGTGATGGGCGAGACCTTCGCGCTCACCGGCACCACGGCGCTGCTGTCGCGCGGGCTCGAGGGCGAGGTCGTGTCCGACCCGCGCCGCACCGCGCAGATCGACGGCTACCTGCGCGGCGAGCGGCAGGAACTGCAGGCGCAGCAGGCCGGCACGCTGGCCGAGGTGCCGGGCCTGCCGGTGGAGATCGACATCGAATCGACGGTGCGCTACACGCGCCGCGTGCTGGCGGGCGAACTGCCCGTTCCCGAAGCGATCGCCACGCAGATCGCGTACATAAGACAACTGGCATCCCACGCATGAACGACCTCACCCATCACGGCCACCATGGCCGCTGCACGCTGGTCGGCGCCGGCCCCGGCGACCCGGAACTGCTCACGCTCAAGGCGGTCAAGGCCATCGGCGCCGCCACCGTGCTCTTCGTCGACGACCTGGTGAACGACGCCATCCTCGAACACGCCCGCCCCGGCGCGCGCA
This sequence comes from Variovorax sucrosi, assembly GCF_051216635.1. Lineage (NCBI taxonomy): Bacteria > Pseudomonadati > Pseudomonadota > Betaproteobacteria > Burkholderiales > Comamonadaceae > Variovorax > Variovorax sucrosi. The sequence goes on from NZ_JBPJZU010000002.1 coordinate 450,014, forward strand.
TCGTGCACGTGGGCAAGCGCGGCGGCTGCAAGAGCACACCGCAGGCCTTCATCGAGAAGCTCATGATCACCGCGGTGCACGAAGGCGAGACGGTGGTCCGCCTCAAGGGCGGCGACCCCTTCATCTTCGGCCGCGGCGGCGAAGAGGTCGAGCACCTGCGCGAGGCCGGCATCGAGGTTGCCGTGGTGAACGGCATCACCGCCGGACTGGCGGCCGTGAGTTCGCTCGGTGTGCCGCTCACCCACCGCGACCACGCGCAGGGCGTCGTGTTCGTCACCGGCCACGCCAAGACCGGCGCCGGCGCCCAGCAGGACCCGACCGACTGGCGCGGGCTCGCCGGCATGGTGCACCACGCGCGGCTGACGCTGGTCATCTACATGGGCGTCGCGGGCGCGGCGCACATCCAGCGCGAGCTGCTGCAGGGCCTGCCCGCGAGCACGCCGGTCGCCGTGATCCAGCACGCCACGCTGCCGCACCAGCGGCAGATCGCCACCACGCTGGATCGCCTGTGCATCGACATGGCCGATGCCGGCCTCGGCAGCCCGGCGGTGATCGTGGTGGGCGACGTGCTGCGCGGCCTGGTGGCTGCCACCGCACCGCAGGCGCGGGACCGCTTCGGCACCTGACGCCGCAAGAGTGCGTTCGGCTCGGTCCGAACGAGGGACCCGCCCCCTACCCCCGGCAGTCAGGCCCCAGCTTCGCGCCGGAGCCGGTACAGCACCTGCCGACGCAGCGCATGGCCTGGCGGCACCAGCGGATGATCGAAGTCGTCTGCAGGGTCGGTCGACATGCCGAGCTTTTCCATCACCCGGCGTGAATTGCGGTTGCCGGGGACGGTGTTCGCGACGATCTCTTGCAGCCCGAGGCGCCCGAATCCGAAGCCGATGGCCGCACGCGCGGCCTCCGGCGCATAGCCCTGGCCCCAGAAGCGCCGTGCCAGGCGCCATCCGACCTCCACCGCCGGCGTGAAAGCTGCCTGGTACCCCACGCGCAACAGCCCGGCCGCGCCCATGAACTCGCCCGATGCGCGAGACTCGACGGCCCAGAAACAGAAGCCGTGCGCCGCGAGGTGCGCCTGCTGCCGGTCGATCCAGCCGTCGGCCGCCTCGGGCGACGCCAACGGGAGCAGGTAGGCCATGACCTCGGGATCGACGGACAGGGCGGCGAAAGGCGCGCGGTCGGCCTCCCGCCAGGGCCGCAGCAGCAGGCGATCTGTTTCGATGCCGTGGGGAACGTCGGCGTTGGTCGCCGGAGGTGCGGGTCCGGAACTGGCATGCATGGTCCGACGCCTCAATGCAGGTTCTGCGGCACCGCGTCTTTGGACGGTGCTGTGTCGAGACGCACGCCCAGCCCATGCCGTGGCAGCACGAAGGCCAGCGCGACGAGGCCCAGCGTGACCACCAGCATCACCAGGAAGGTGAACTGCAGCGAGCCGGCCAGCGCCGTGCGGATGCCGGCCTCGCCCGCCGTCGCGACGGCGCTGCCGTGCGCGCCCTGGAGCAGTTGTCGCAATTGCGCTTCGGAGATCATCGCGCCGCCGTTGGCACGGGTCAGGCCGACGTTGAAGATGGCGCCGAAGAAGGTGGCGCCCAGCGCGCTGCCGAGGTTGCGCGAGAAGATGTTGGAGGCCGTCGCGCTGCCCCGCTGCGACAGCTCGACCGCCTCCTGGATGAGGATCAGCGAACTGAGGCTGAGCAGGCCCATGCCCAGTCCGATCACGAAGGAGCCGACGCCGGCGAGCACCGGCGAGCTGTCGGGCCGCAGCATCGCGAAGGCCAGCGCACCGAGCGGGATCAGCGCCGACCCGACGAAGACCATGCGCCACAGGCCGACGCGATGGAAGATGCGCGACGCCAGGGTGGCGCCCAGCGGCCAGCCGAGCATCACCATCGTGAGCGCCAGCCCGGCCACCACCGAGGAGCGTTCGAGCACCACCAGCACGTACATCGGCAGGAAGGTCGTGATGCCGATCAGCGACATGCCGGTGAGCATGGACGCGCCGTTGAGCGTCGCGATGACCCGCGCGCTCCACAGGCGGAACGAGACCATCGGGTCCGCCGCGCGCCGCTCCTGCAGCACGAAGAGCACCGCCGCGACCCCGAAGCCGAGCGCCCAGGCCAACGCTGACCTGCTGTTGCCGATGCCGAACTCGGTGAGCGCGATCATCAGCGCTGCGATGCCGACGGTGAAGAGAAAGGCGCCGGCCAGGTCCAGTGAACTGCGGCGTGCCGACGGCGCCTCGCGCAGAAACAGCCAGAAACCAAGCGCCGCCAGCACGCCGATCGGAATGTTGATCCAGAAGATCCAGGCCCAGGAGAGCTTTTGCACGATCAGTGCGCCCAGCATCGGCCCGAGCACCGCGGCCACGGCCCACACGCTCGCCAGGTAGCCCTGCACCTTGCCGCGCTCGCGCACCGGGTACAGGTCGGCGACGATGGTCAGCGACACCGGCTGGATCGCGCCGGCACCGATGCCCTGGATGAGGCGGAAGGCAATCATGGCCGGCATCGACCAGGCGAAGCCCGCGAGCACCGAGCCGAGCAGGAAGATCGCGATGCCGACGAACATCACCGGCTTGCGGCCGTACAGGTCGGAGAGCTTGCCGAACACCACCGTCATCGCGGTCTGCGCGAGCAGGAAGGAGGCGAAGACCCAGCTGTAGAGATGCAGGCCACCGAGGGACGAGGCGATCTGCGGCATCACGGTGGAGACGATGGTGGCTTCGATCGCCACCATGGCCATGGACGCCATGATCGATGCGATGACCAGCGGCCGGTGGGTGGTTCGGGAAGAGGAGCTCATGGGGTGCCGCGCGGGGCCGGTCGCTGTCGTCGAAGTGGGGAATGCTACCGAGAAGTGCTCGGCTTCGCTGACGGCTGCACGGCAGCCCGCGGACTGGTCCCCGAGGCAGGCACTCTCTCCGGGCCTGATATAAGCTGGCGCATCTCTTCTCAGCTGCATGCCGCCCCCAAAATTGAACCTCGGAATTGCCGTAGAACTGGGTGTGCGACGCGAGTCCATGGGCCCGAGCGTTGACTGAACATCGAGTGGTCGTCATTGGAGGCTACGGTTTCTTCGGCCGTCGCCTGGTTGAACGCCTCGCGTTGCAACCTGATCTTCACGTGACCGTCGCGGGTCGCTCCCTCGCAGAGGGTCAAGCCTTGATCGGTCAACTCGGTCCCCCGTCGAAGGCACGCCTTGACGCCACCGAGTTGGACGTCACGTCTGCGAAGTTGCCACAACAGCTTGAACGACTTTCCCCCGGCACCGTCGTTCTCGCTTCCGGACCGTTTCAAGGGCACGACTACGGAGTTGCGCTGTCATGCATATCCGTCGGCGCGAACTACATCGATCTGGCCGATGCGCGCGCGTTCGTGGTCGGAATCGAAGCGTTCGACTCGCGCGCCAAGACAGCGGGCGTGTTCGTGAGCAGCGGGGCAAGCTCTGTCCCGGCCCTTTCCAGCGCGGCCGTCGACCATCTCGCGCGAGGCATGACGACCGTTCGCACCATCGACATCGGCATCAGTCCCGGCAACAGGACCGAGCGAGGCTTGTCGACCGTGAGGAGCATTCTCAGCTACTGCGGAAAGCCGATCCCCATGGATGGCAACACGCGAGCGATCGGTTGGAGTGGCTCTCGCCGGCACCGCTACCCAGCCCCGGTCGGAGGGCGATGGCTGTCGCCGTGCGATGTTCCGGACCTCGCATTGCTGCCAGGCCGATACGCCGGCGCGCCGCGCGTACAGTTTGGGGCCGGCCTCGAGCTCGCCTTCTTGCACTGGGGGATGAACGCCATGGCGTGGGCGGCGCACCGCGGGTTCGTCCGAGACTGGTCAACGCATGCGCGCTGGCTCAAAGCTGCCGCAGACATCTTCAAGGGCTGGGGGTCTGATGCGGGAGCCATGCACGTATCGGTGACTGGGGCCCTGCCCGACGGGGCCGAGGCATCGCGCACTTGGAGTTTGGTCGCCACGCAGGGCGACGGGCCCTACGTTCCGACGCTGGCGGCTGCTGCATTGGTTCGGAAGCTCAATGCAGGCGGCGTCCTGCCAGCTGGCGCAACGCCCTGCGTAGGCAGCCTGTCGCTTGAAGACTTCGTGGAAGAGGCGCGGGGCCTGAACATCCACATGGCGGAGGTCGTTGCGTGAAAACAGCGTCGATGTACGAACGCGCCATGGGCGAGAGTTTCGACCGTCTTCCGCCTGCGGTGCAGCGCTTTCACAGATTGGTCGGCGTGCAGGAGCTTCACGGCTGGGTCGACACCGATGCGCCTTCGACGCTGGCGGCAAGGCTCCTGGCGCTTTGCCTTGGCACACCTCTTCGGGCGACAAGCGGCCCCATTCGATTCGAACTCCAGGCGACACCGGAAGCCGAAACATGGACCCGACATTTCCCGAGCCAGACAATGACCTCCCACATGTGCCTTGACGCTCGTCAGGTCGTCGAGCAACTGGGCGCTGCTCGCTTGACCTTTAACCTGTGCGAGGCGGGGGGGCGGCTCGAAATGCGCCTGATGGGGCTTCAGTTTTGGGGCGTGCGATGCCCACGTTGGCTGCTCCCGACAGTCATTGCGGAGGAGACGGGCGACAGTGACCGGCTTCACTTTCGAGTCCAGGCATCGCTGCCCGGAATCGGTACGGTGGCAAGCTATTGCGGCCACTTGACCATCGGCGAGGCCGTAAGCCGCTGAATCGGCTCACAGCACCGGAAGCACCTTCGCAGGGTTCAGCAGATTCTTGGGGTCGAGCGTGCGCTTGATCTGCCACATGAGTTCGAGTTCGACCGGTGACTTGTACAGCTTGAGATCGTCGCGCTTGGCCACGCCGATGCCGTGCTCGGCAGAGACCGAGCCGGCCTGGCCGTGTGCCAGGCCGTCGACCGCGTGCGAGATGCGCGTGTAGTTCTCGGCCAGGAAGTCCGCCGCCGGGCGGTCCTTGGGGCGCAGCGGATTGAAGTGAACGTTGCCATCGCCCATGTGGCCGTAGATCACCATCCGCGTTGCGGGCTCGAGCGCCAGCACCACGGCGGATGCGTCCTCGATGAAGCCTGCGATCTTCGACAGCGGCACCGAGACGTCGCACTTGATGCTGCCACCCTCGCGCGTCTGCGCATCCGAGATCTCCTCGCGGATGCGCCAGAAGCGTTGGATGTCGGCCAGACTCGACGCCACGGCCGCGTCGACCACCAGCCCTTCCTCCATGCCCGCTTCAAGCGTCTGCATCAGCAGCGCGTCGAGACCGTCGCCGTCGCTCGCGGCACTGAGTTCGATCAGCACCATCCAGTCGTGGCGTTCGGGCAGCGGCGAAGGCATGCCGCCCAGATAACCGAGCACGAGTTCCAGTGCCGGACCCGAGATGAGTTCGAAAGCCGAGACGGCCTGCGCGGCCAGGCGCTTGGCGGCAGTGAGCAGCGCGACCGCCGCTGCAGGACCGGTGACGGCGACCAGGGCCACGGCCGAGAACTTCGGCTGGGGCGCGAGCTTGAGCACCGCGGCCGTGATGACGCCCAGCGTGCCCTCGGAACCGATGAAGAGCTGCTTGAGGTCGTAGCCGGTATTGTCCTTGCGCAGGCCGCGCAGCGACGAATAGATGCGTCCGTCGGGCAGCACGGCCTCGATACCCAGCGTCAGGTCGCGCATGCTGCCATAGCGCAGCACCGCGGTGCCCCCCGCATTGGTGGAAAGATTGCCACCGATCTGGCACGAGCCTTCGGAGCCGATGCGCAGCGGGAACAGGCGCGCCGCCTCTTCCGCGGCCGCGCGCGCGGCCTGCAGCGTGACGCCCGCCTCGAGCGTCATCGTGTCGTTGACCGTGTCGACGGCCAGCACGCGGTTCATGCGCCGCAGGTTGAGCACCACGGCCGTGCCGTCGGCCTCGGGCACCGCACCGCCCATCAGCGAGGTGTTGCCGCCCTGCGGCACCACCGCCACATCGTTCGCATGGCACCAGGCCATGACCTGGCTGACCTCGTCGGTCGACGCGGGCAGCACCACCGCCGCGGCGCGGCCGTGGTAGAGCTTGCGGTAGTCGGTCACGAAGGGCTGAACGTCCGCGGGTTCGGTCAGGCAGCCCTTGGGACCGACGATGGCGCGCAAGGCATCCTGAATGGCTTCGGTTGAGGTCATGGGAGGCTTTCAGTACGCGGCGCGCGATGCCGGCGCGGGCACCTGCACGGCGTTGATGAAGTCGGCCGCGAGCTTGCGCGCCGCCGAGGCGAACAGCAGCACATCGACGCCGACTGCGACGAAGGTGCAGCCGAGTTCGAGATACCGGCGCGCGAGCTTCGAATCGGAGGTCAGCGTGCCCGCCGCCTTGCCCGCGGCGACGATGGTGCGCATCGCCTGCTCGATCGCGGCCTGCACCTCCGGATGGCCGGGGTTGCCGCGATGGCCCATCGACGCCGCCAGGTCGGCCGGCCCGATGAAGACGCCGTCGACCCCGTCGACCGCGCAGATCGCCTCGAGGTTCTGCAGCGCGGTCACCGTCTCGGCCTGCACCAGCACGCAGATCTCGTCGTCCGCGACGTTCAGGTAGTCGGTGCGCGCACTCCATTGCGACGCCCGGCCGACCGCGCTGCCCACGCCACGGATGCCTTGCGGCGGATAGCGCGTGGCACCCACCACCGCCCGTGCCTGCTCGGCCGTGTCGACCATCGGCACCAGCAGGTTCTTGGCGCCGATGTCGAGCAGCTGCTTGATCAGCGCGGTGTCGCCTTGCACCGCACGCACGACGGGCTGCGAGGGATGAGGCGCGACGGCCTGCAGCGTCGCGAGTGTCGAGCGCAGGTCGTTGGGCGCGTGCTCGCCGTCGATCAGGAGCCAGTCGAAGCGTGCGGTGGCGCTGACCTCCGCCAGGTACGGGTCGGCCATCGAGAGCCAGAGGCCGACCTGGGGCCGGCGTGCGGCCAAAGCGGCCTTGAATGCGTTGTGTGCGGGCATGGGTTCTTGATGAAGATGAAAGGGAGGATCAGTCCAGCTGGCCCTGGCACACGTACTTGGTGTGCAGATAGTCCTCGAGGCCGTGCACCGAGCCTTCGCGACCATAGCCCGAATCCTTGACGCCACCGAAGGGCGCTGCCTCGGCCGCAATCGCGCCTTCGTTGATGCCGACGATGCCGGTCTCGAGCGCGTCCGCGACGCGCCAGACGCGGCGCAGGTCCTGCGAATAGAAGTAGGCGGCGAGGCCGAAGGGCGTGTCGTTGGCTTGGGCAATGACGTCGGCCTCGTCGTGGAAGCGCGTGAGCGGCGCGACCGGGCCGAAGGTCTCTTCGCAGGCGCAGGCCATGGTGGCGTCGGCGTTGGTCAGCACCGTGGGCGCGAAGTAGTTCGGGCCCAGCGCGGGCAGGCGTACGCCGCCGGTCAGGATCCGCGCGCCGCGTGCGACCGCGTCCTGCACATGGCGTTCGATCTTCTCGACCGCGCGCGCGTTGATCATCGGCCCGATCTGCGAGCCGGCCTCGGTGGCCGGGCCCACCTGCAGTGCGGCGACCCGCGCCACCAGGCGTTCGGCGAAGGCGTCGTGCACCGCGTCGTGGACGAACACGCGGTTGGGACACACGCAGGTCTGGCCGCCGTTGCGGAACTTGGCGGCCATCAGGCCGTCGACCGCGGCATCGAGGTCGGCATCCTCGAACACGATGAAGGGCGCATTGCCCCCGAGCTCGAGCGACAGCTTCTTCAATGTGTCGGCCGAGCGCCGCGCCAGGTGCTTGCCGACGGGCGTCGAGCCGGTGAAGGTGATCTTGCGAACGCGCGCATCGTCCAGCCAGCTGTCGACCACCTCGGGCGTGCGTTCGCGCGAGGCGGTGACGATGTTGAGCACGCCGGGCGGCACGCCCGCCTCTTCGGCCAGCGCCACCAGCGCGAGCGAGGTCAGCGGCGTGTCCTCGGCCGGCTTGCACACCACGGTACAGCCCGCTGCGAGAGCGGGCGCGATCTTGCGCGCGATCATCGCGGCGGGGAAGTTCCAGGGCGTGATGGCGGCCACGATGCCCACCGGCTCCTTGAGCGCGAACATGCGCCGTCCCGGCACCGGTGCCGGGATCACGTCGCCGTTGCTGCGCGTGGCCTGCTCGGCGAACCACTCGATGTAGCCCGCCGCATAGGCGACCTCGCCCTTCCCCTCGGCCAGCGGCTTGCCCTGCTCGCGCGAAATCAGCCGGCCCAGGTCGTCCTGGTGCGCCATCACCAGGTCGTTCCAGCGCTTGATGATCTGTGCGCGCTGCTTCGCGGGCGTGCGGCGCCAGGCCGGGAAGGCCGCATGCGCGGCATCGGTGGCGGCGCGCGCTTCGTCGGCGCCGGAGTCCGGCACCTGCGCGATCAGCGCGCCGGTGGCGGGATCGGTCACATCGAGCGTGCGCCCGGTGGCCGGCAGCCACTGGCCACCGATGAAGTTGGCGTTGCGCTGGAGTTCGGGATGGGTGAGGGTCAGGGGCATGGGGGGTTCCAGAGAAAGGATGGGGCTTCAACTCACGATGCCGAGGTGCCACGGCACGAACTCGTGGTCGCCCAGCCCGAGCGCCTCGCTCTTGGTCGCCTCGCCCGAGGCATGGCGCAGGATCTGCTCGAAGATCTCGCGGCCGAGTTCGTGCACGCTCATCTCGCCGTCGATCACCACGCCGCAGTTGATGTCCATGTCCTCTTCGAGCCGTCGGTACATCGGCGTGTTGCTGGCGAGCTTGATGGTGGGCGCGGGCTTGCTGCCGAACATCGAGCCGCGCCCGGTGGTGAAGCAGATCAGCTGCGCACCGCTGGCGATCTGCCCGGTGGCCGCCACCGGGTCGTAGCCCGGCGAATCCATGAAGACGAAGCCGGCCTGCTCGATCGGCTCCGCATACTCGTACACCGCCTGCAGCGGTGTGGTGCCGCCCTTCATCGCCGAGCCCAGCGACTTCTCGAAGATGTTGGCCAGGCCCCCGGCCTGATTGCCGTGGCCGACCACGCCGTTGAACTGCGCGTTCTGGCCGGCGGCATAGCGCTCCCACCAAGCCAGCCGGTCGAGCAGCTTCTGGCCGACCTCGGGCGTGATGGCACGGCGCGTGAGCATGAACTCCACGCCGTGGATCTCGGGCGTCTCGGAGAGGATGGCGGTGCCGCCATGCTGCACCAGGATGTCCATCGCCGCGCCCAGCGCGGGGTTGGCCGAAATGGCGGAGAAGCCATCGGAGCCGCCGCATTCGAGGCCGATCTTCAGATGGCTCGCGCTCACCGGCTGGCGCTGCGCCGCATTGGCTTCTTCCAGCATGTCCTCGATGGCGCGGACACCGGCCTCGATGGTCACGCGCGTGCCGCCGACCTCCTGCATCACCAGCGTCCGCATCAGCCGGCCCTGCTTCAGGCCCTGCGAATCGACCAGCGAATCGACCTGGTTGCGCTCGCAGCCCAGGCCGACGATCAGCACGCCGGCCAGGTTGGGATGGCGTGCATAGCCGGCCAGCGTGCGCCGCAGCACGTCGAAGTGCTCGCTCGGCGAGGACATGCCGCAGCCGCTGGTCTGCGCGAAGGCGGCCACGCCGTCGATGTTGGGAAAGGCCGCGAGCCGCTCGGGCGTGAAGTGCGCGGCGATGCGCTTGATCACCGTCGACGAGCAGTTCACCGATGACAGGATGCCGATGAAGTTGCGTGTGCCGACGCGGCCGTCGGCGCGCACGAAGCCCATGAAGGTCGCGCGCTCGGCCTCGGGCACGTAGGCCACGGGCCGCACGTCCTGGCAGAAGCCCGGGTCGCGGTAGGTGTCGACCAGCGTGAGGTTGTGGCTGTGCACGTAGTCGCCGGCCTCCAGGTCGCGCGAGGCCACCCCGATTACGGTGTCGTACTTCTTGACCTCCGAGCCGGCCGCGATGGCGCGGGCGGCGATCTTGTGGCCGGCCGGCACCTGCGCGCGGGCGCGCACGTCGAATTCGGCAATGGTCTCGCCCAGGGCGATGGGGGTCCTGGCGACCAGAACGTTGTCGTTCGGGTGCAGGCGAAGAAGCGGGCTGTCGTTCATGGGGCTTGGGGCGAGAGCTTTGGGGCTGCGCGGCGAACAGGTCGCCAGCGCTTCAGCCCTTCTGCATCAGTTCCTTGAGATTGAGTTTCTTGATCAGTTCTGTTTCCTGGCGGTAGACGCTCTGCACGTACTTCTGATAGTCCGGGCCGTCCTGGTACATGACGGGGGCATCGATGCTCTCGGCCACCTTGCGGAACTCCTCGCTGTTCACCGCGACGCGGAAGGCATCGCGCAGGCGCTGCTCCACCGCGGGCGGCAGGCCGCGCGGTGCGCCGATGCCGTTGGGCGCCTCCACCACAACGTCGTAACCCAGCTCCTTGAGCGTGGGCGTGGACTTGAAGCGTGGCGTGCGCGACTCGCCCCAGGTCGCGAGCAGGCGCAGCTTGCCGCCTTCCACATGCGGTGCCCAGGAACTGCTGTCGGCCAGCAGTTCGACCTGGCCGCCCAGCACGTCCTGCAGGGCTGCAGCGCCGCCCTTGTAGGCAATGGCGTTGAATTTCACGCCGGCAGCCTGGGCGAACTGCTCCATGCCCACATGGGTCGCGCCGCCGATGCCGGCATGCGCGTAGGTGACGGTTCCCGGCTTGGCTTTGGCCTGCGCGACCACATCGGCCAGCGTCTTGAAGGGCGAGTCCGCGGGCACCGCGATGCCGAAGGTCTGGCCCGAGGTGCGCGTGAGGTAGGTCAGGTCCTTGAGCGGGTCCAGCTGCACGGTGCCGATCTGCGCGAAGCGCGTGACCGAAATCGGGATCTGGCCGACGGTGTAGCCATCGGGCCGGGCGCTGGCAAGCATCTTGGTGCCGATCATGCCGGAGGCGCCGGCGCGGTTCTCCAGCGCGATCGGCTGGCCCAGTTCACGCGCTGCGATCTGACAGATGGCGCGCATCGAGCGGTCGGCGGTGCCGCCTGCGGGCCAGGGGCAGATGAAGTTGATGGGACGGTCCGGGTAGTCCGCGGCGAAAGCGCGGCCGGTGGTGGTGGCCAGGGCGGCGGCGCTCAGGCCGCCCAGGAGGAAGTGGCGCCGCTGCGTGGGGCGAAGCAAGTTCATGTCTTGTCTCCAAGGAATCATTGTGGGGTCGAGCGACGGATTCTTTCGGAGACAATCATTGCAATCCAATGAAATAGCGGACTCTCTTCATGTCATTTAGGTTATGAAGCCGATTGCGCCCTCCCCGCCATGAGCCAGATCGATCGCGTTATTCGTTCCAATCTCAAGCTGCGGCACCTGCAGATGCTCGTCGCGCTGGACCAGTTCCGTCACCTGGGGCGCGCGGCGGAGTTCCTGTCGGTGACGCAGCCCGCGGTCTCCAAGACGCTGGCCGAGATCGAACGCATGTTCGGCCTGCAGCTGTTCGACCGTTCCACGCGCGGCACCGTACCCACGTCGTATGGCGACAGCGTGGTGCGCTTCGCGCGCTCGGTGCTTGCCGACTACGACCGCACACGCGACGAGATCGATGCCGTGGCCAGCGGTGCCGCGGGGCGCACCAGCCTCGGCGCGATGGTGGTCGCGATGCCCGTGCTGGTGGCGCGTGCCATCGAGCTGCTCAAGGGGCGTTCGTCGCAGACGACGGTGCTGGTGGAAGAAGGCGACCTCACGCGGCTGCTGCCCAAGCTGCGGCTGGGCGAGCTGGATCTGTTCGTCGGTCGGCTCGAGCCCGGCTACGCCGCGCCCGACCTCGTCCCCGAGGCGCTCTATACCGAACCGATGACGGTGGTGGTCGCGCCCGGGCATCCGTTGGCCGTGAAGCGCAAGCCGGGCTGGGCCGACCTCGCGGCCCTGCCCTGCGTGATGCCGCCGCCCTGGGCCTCGCTGCGCGTGAAGCTCGACCAGATGTTCTACCGCGAGGGACTGCACCCGCCGGTGGACATCGTGGAGTCCGCGTCCTTCCTCGCGCAGATCAGCTTCCTGCAGAAGCGCGGGGCCGCCGCCTTCATGTCGCGCACCGTGGGGCTGCATTTCCAGCGCCAGGGCCTGCTCAAGGTGCTGGCGCTCAAGGTGCCGATCGAGATCCCGCCCGTGGGCATCATCACGATGCGCGGTCGGCGCGCCACGCCGAGCACCGAGCAACTGGTGGACTGCCTGCGGCGCGCGGCCAATCAGAAGGCCTGAAGACGCCACGTCCTTCGCAGATGGCCGCAATCAGCCGATTCCCGACATCGTCGGACGCGGCGCACTCGACGGGAAACACGGACCGCGTGCCCGGCCCTCACTGCTTCACTGGCACTGCGTAGGTGAGCTCGGCAAACCCCGGTCCGACAAGCTTCACTGCCTTGAGCTGCAGGGGCGGCGACACGATGCGGCGGGGCAGCAGCGGCTTGCCCGAGCCCAGGGTGACCGAGCCGACTTGAACAATGATCTCGTCGAGCAACCCGGCGTCGTGGAACTGACCGACAAGATCGCCACCGCCAACGAGCCAGACGTTCTTGCCCTTCGCAGCCAGCGTCATGGCTTCGTGCACCGGCCTGACGTCACCTCGGACGAAGTGAAGGGCTGCAGAGGGCAAGTCAGGAAGTTCGCGGTGGCTGAACACCCAGGTGGGTTGCCGGTACGGCCATGCCGCGCCATCCTTCGTCCCTGGCTTGACGACGTGTCGCAGCATCCATTCGTAGGTCGACGAACCCATCGCGAGCGCACCCACACCCTGGATGAAACTCGGATAGCCGGTGTCGTTGATATCGCCGAGCGGGAACAGCCATTCCAGCGAATGGTCGTCTGTCGCGATGAAGCCATCCAGGCTGCACGCGGTGTAGTACTGGGTCTTCATACCGAGCGGTTCCGCTGGTCTGGCTTTCATCGGTTGCGGTCGCCGTCGCGCACGGATTCGATCGTGCCGTTGTAAATGCGAACGACCCCGAAGAACGCGCCTTGCCCCCGGTCGTAGGTCCACTCCTCCATGGGAACGCACTGGTTCGCCAGAATCGCACTGGGTCCCCCCGCACGATAGGGGGTAACGACCCAGCCCAGCTGCAGCATCGACACGCAGATGCTCTGGCGATACACCGGCTCGCCGCACTTCTGAAGCAGGGACACGGGCGAGTCCCCCTTGCCCACGAGCGAGCCGTTGCAGCCCATCGATTGAGAAGCTTCAACGGATGGAACAAAAAGGGCCATGGACGCCACCGCGAGCCCGCAGGTCCAGCGGCGAAGACGCAATGACGCAGGCCGGGTGTGAGCGCTTTTCTTCATGAGCAACCATCGAAGAGATCCGATGCGCCTCACTGTACTGCGTTCGACTCCAGACGCGTTGGGTGGTGCACACCCCCCACACGCGGCGTCATGCGGGATCTCCGGGGGTTGAAGGGCGCTGCCGCGCCGGATTGCCGACCACCGTCGCGCCGGCGGGCACGTCGCGCGTCACCACGCTGCCCGCGCCGATCAGCGCGTCGTCGCCGACGGTGACGCCTGGCAGCAGGATCGCGCCGCCACCGATCCAGACGTTGCGGCCGATGCGCACCGGCCGCCCGAATTCCAGCCCCGACGCGCGCTCCTCGGCCGAGCGCGGATGGTCGGCCGCGAGGATCTGCACGCCGGGGCCGATTTGCGTCTTGTCGCCGATGTGCACCGCGACCACGTCGAGGATCACGCAGTTGAAGTTGAGGAACACGCCCTCGCCGACGTGGATGTTGAAGCCGTAGTCGCAATGGAAGGGCGGGCGGATGACCGCGCCGCGGCCGACCGATGCGAAGCGTTGCAGCAAGAGACGGTGCCGCTCGGCCGAGGTGGCGCCGAGCGAGGCGTTGTAGCGCACCAGCCATTCGCGGGTCGCGGCCAGGTCGGCCTGCAACTCGGGGGCGCCGGCATCGTAGAGATCGCCGGCGAGCATCTTTTCTTTCTGCGAACGAAGGTCGATGGTCATCGACGCATTGTGGTGCGGCGGGCGCTCGCCCGCCCCCGTGGCATCCCCAGCAGACGCCGGGATTTGCCCGGAATTTTCCGAGCCGCTCTCAGTCGAAGAACGCCCGAAGCAAGCGATTGGTTTCGTCGGCCCGCTCGTATTGCACCCAGTGGCCGGCCTCGTCGACGACCCGGCCCTGCCGTTGCGGATGCCCCTCGGTCAGTTGGGCGACCAGCGGCCGGGGGTCCGCCGTCACATCGAACGCGCCCCACACGAGCAGCTGCGCGCCGGCGTGCGCCGCGAGCGCCTGCTGCAGACCGCCGGCGAGCGAAATCTCCTTGCTGCGCAGGCGCGTGCCATGGCACGAGATGTCGTGGACGGCGAAGGCCAGCGCGTCGATGGCGGCAGGGTCGTGCAGCATCAGCGCCGCGAGGTTGTGGCGCAGCGCGGCGACTTCTGCCGCGCGATCCGTCGCCGCGCGCCAGTTGATCATCTCGACCGTCATGCGGCGCAAGCTGCCGTGGCCACCGCTGCCGAGCAACGCGAGCCTGCGCACGTTGCCGCGCCGGGCGGCGAACTTCGCGGCGGCGAGGCCGCCGAAGGAGAAGCCGCCCAGGTCGATCGGCGTCCCGATGCCGATCAGCGCATCCAGCGTGCCGCCGAGCGCCGCGAGCAGCGGGTCGAGCGGCGCCTCGCCGGCGGCGAGCGCACGCGGCACGTCGGAGTCGTGAAAGCCCGGCATGTCGGGCAGCCACAGCGCGCGGTCTGCCGACAGCGCATCGACATTGCGGATCCAGTGCATCCAGCTGCCGTGCCCGCCGTGCAGCAGGACGAGCGGCGGCAGGCTCGACTGCGCCGGGCCGAAACGGCGCCAGCGGACGCGGACGCCGTCGTGCACCGCGTCGTGCACGTTGCCCAGGTGCTCGACGCGCGCAATCTCTGCCAGAGCAGCCTCGGTGATTTCAGTGGGGGGCAAGGTCATGCCCGCATTTTCGCCAAGACCTGTGGTTGGTTCAGCTGTGCCGGCGCCGGGTCATTGGCGCCCTGCCCTTGTGTGCGATCTTCCGTGCGATCAGAACGCGACCCTGACGCTTGCCACCACCTGGCGGCCCAGCCCGGGCAGCACGGTGAGGCCGCCCCAGGATGCGGCGTAGTAGGTCTTGTCCAGCAGGTTGTGCACTTCGAGCGTGAGGCGCGTGCGCTGGTCCATCTGCCAGTAGCTCGTCAGGCGCACCGTGGTGTAGGCCGGCAGGCGGTAGGTATCGGTGGCCGTGCCGGTGCGCTCGCCGACATGCACCAGTCCGCCGCCGACCCCATAGCGGCCACCGGAGGCCAGCTTGTCTTCGCGCAGCGCGAACAGGCCGGCGCTCACCCGTGGGATGTTCGACAGCCGCTTGTCCACCAGCGCTGCGTTGTTGTCGCGTGTGACCGTCGCGTCGGTGTAGGCGAAGTTGGCGCTCAGGCGCCAGTGCGTGTCGATTTGACCCGCCAGGTCTGCCTCGAAGCCTCGGCTGCGCACTTCGCCTGCGGCGATGCTGTAGGTGGCACTGGTCGGGCTGGGCGTCAGCACGTTGGACTTGGTGATGTCGAACACCGCCACCGCGCCGTTCATGCGCTGGTCGGGCGACAGCCACTTGGCGCCCACCTCGAGCGCCTTTGCCTTTTGCGGCGCGAAGGCGGCACCGTTTTCGTCCAGACCGGAATTGGGACGAAACGAGCGGCCTGCCGTCACGTAGAGCGAGCTGCGCTCGTTCAGCATGTAGGTCAGACCCACGCGTGGCGACGTGGCCGAGTGCGCCTGCACCTGGTGCGTGTCGGTGAGCAGATTCGTCAGGTCCTGGTTGAACCGGTCGAAACGCACGCCGGTCAGCAGCTTCCACCTGTCGGTCAGATCGATCTGGTCTTGCAGGAACACCCCGTGGCACGCTGGCGGTCGTCCTGCCAAATGCTGCGTATTAGCCTCCCGCGTGGCTGGCCGTACACGGGGTTGTAAATGTCGATCGCTTGGGGCTGGGTGGCCAGGTTCGAGTACCAGATGTCCTGGCCCATCGCGACCCGTGACGAAGTCAGGCCTGCCAGCAAGGTGTGATTGAAGGCTCCCGTGCGGACCCTGCCTTCCAGCTCGGCCTGCACGGAGGTGTCGCGCGAGGGCAGGCTTCGCCAGCTGTCGCGGCGTGTGAGCGTGCGCCCATCCGCCCTCAGCGTGCCGTTCAGATCCACGGCGTCACCAGTGAAATCCGTCTCGCGGTACGACGCACCCACGCGGGTGCGCCAGCCACTGCCCAGGTCATGATCCAAGGTGAGCTGGTGCGTGTTGCCGCCCACGTGCAGGTTGTCGCGCGAGGGCTCGCCCAGGTAGCGGTTGCGCGGCAAGGCATCGACGTTGCCGTTGACCTGGACCAGGCCCCGATCCAGCGGCGTGCGGATGCGGATGAACTCGGCCTCGTACTGCAACACCGTGTTGTCATTGATGAGCCAGGTCAAGGCAGGTGCCACCACGTACTTCTTGTTATCCACCAGGCTGGTGCGGCTCGCGCCGTCTTCCGCTGCCACATTCAGGCGATAGGCCAGGTTCTTGGCAAGCGGTCCGGTGGTGTCGAGCGTGGCGCGGCGAAAGCCCAGACCGCCGATCTGGAAGTCGGCCACGTGCGAGGGCGTGAACTGAGGCTTCTTCGTCACGACGTTGAGCGTGCCGCCAGGCTCGCTGCTGCCGTACAGCGCGGCCGCAGGACCCTTGAGGAATTCCACGCGTTCGACGGTCGCCATGTCGCGTTGCGGGCCATAGCCCCGTCCCGAGGCAAAGCCATTGAGCAGCGAACCACCGTCGGTATTGCTGAAACCACGGATGGCGTAGTTGTCCCAAGTGCCACCGAAGTCGTTCAGACGCGAAATCCCGCTCACGAAGTCCACGGCGTCCGACAGGCGCGTGGCGCCCAGGTCGTCGATGAGTTGCCGGGGCACCACGCGCACGGCCTGGGGCGTCTCGATCAGCGGCGTGTCGGTGCGGGTGGCGGCGGTGTTGCGTTGTGTGCCTCGGTAGCCGGTGGCGTCGTTGGTCTCACGTACCTGCACCTCCTCCAGAGTGGGGGCTTCCTGGGCAAGGGCGGCCAAGGGGAATGCGGACAACGCCAGGGCGGCGCTGGTCAGGGACGAGCGCGAAATCAGAGAACAGACAAGCATGAACAGATGCCGACAAGGTGGAGGCGTGGCGCCGGAGATCGCTGCCTCGTCGAGGCTTGTCGCCACAACATCGGTTGCTAGAAGAGAGCCGTGATTTTAGCTGCCGATGAGAATGACTCTTATTTGCAAAGGTGAACTGGCGCGGGCCGCTACCCCGTGCGCGATGACGCCGGCTGCCGCGTCGTCGCTCAACGCGAATCGAGGACGGCCCCGAAGCGGAAGCTCGACACCGCGATGCCGCCCATGAAGGCGTCCTCGTGATAGACGCGCTCGCCGGCCTCGCCTTCCGCCGCGCCGACGGCGACCATCAGCGGGATCAGGTGCTCCTCGCGCGGATGCGCGACGCGCGCAGCCGGCGCCGACGGCCAGTCGATCAGCTGCGCCACCCGCTCGGCCGGCGTGGCCTGCACCACCGCCCGGCCGAGCCAGTCGTCGAAGGCCTTGGACACCTCGCGCGCCTGCGGGCCGAAGTTGCGCAGGTTGTGATAGCTCAGCCCGCTGCCGATGATGAGCACGTCTTCGCTGCGCAGCGGCGCCAGCGCGCGGCCCAGCGCCAGGTGCTCGGCCGGGTCGAGCCCGCGCTTGAGCGACAACTGCACCACCGGCACTTCGGCCTTCGGATAGATCGCAGCCATGGGCGAGAACATGCCGTGGTCGTAGCCCCGCTCGGCATCGACGGCCGACGGCAGGCCGGCCGCATCGATCAGCTGGCGCACGCGCCCCGCCAGCTCGGGCGAACCGGGCGCGTCGTAGTGGATCTGGTAGGTGTGCGCCGGGAAGCCGCCGTAGTCGTAGACCATCGGCGGCCGCGGGTGCGTCTGCACGGTGAAGGCCGGCGCTTCCCAATGGGCGGAAACCATCAGGATGGCGCGCGGCGTGCGGCCGAGCTGGCGCGGGATGTCGGCCAGCGAAGCCTCGAGCTGGGCATAGGCATCGCCCATTTCGCGCTTCATCCACGGCCAGGGGCCGCCGCCGTGCGAAATGAAATAGGTGGGAAGGGTGGTGTGGGTCGCGGTCATGGAATGCTCCTTGGCACGAGTCTAGAGATTTCACCTGCGGAAATCGATGGGCTAGCATTCATCGCATCATTTCTCCAGAGGAAATCATCCATGGACCGTTTGACCAGCCTGCGCGTGTTCCGGGAGGTGGTGGATGCCGGCAGCTTCGCCGCCGCGGCGGCCCGCCTGGACCTTTCGGCGCCGATGGCCAGCAAGCATGTCGCGCAACTGGAGAAGTCGCTCGGCGCACGGCTGCTGAACCGCTCCAGCCGCCACCTGAGCCTGACCGAAGCCGGCACCGCCTGGTATGCGCAGAGCGCCCAGGCGCTCGACCTGCTCGATGCCGCCGAGGCGACCATCGGCCGCAAGAACGAGGCGCCGCGCGGCCAGTTGAAGGTCAGCGCGCCGGTGTGGTGTGCCACGCCCCGCATCGCCCGCGTGCTGGCCGACTACCGCGAGGCCTGCCCCGAAGTGCTGGTCGACATGCACCTGGAAAACCGCAAGGTCGACCTGGCGGCCGACGGCTACGACCTGGCTTTGCGCGCCACCCAGGAGCCCTCGCCCGCTCTCATCGCGCGGCCGCTGTGCCAAGTGCAATTCCATCTGGTCGCCTCGGCCGCGCTGCTGGCCCGCGACGGCACGCCTGCGAACCCGGCCGAGCTGGCGCGGCTGGGCGCCATCGTGCCGAGCTACGTCAACCTGGAGGGCTTCGTGCTGCGAGGGCCGGCCGGGCGACAGGCACCGCTGCGACTCGCCCCGGTGCTGCGCTCCGACGACACCAACCTCACGCTGCACGCGGTGCGCGCCGGCATGGGCGTGTCGTTCCTGCCGGCGTGGCTGGTCGAGGAGGACATCGCGGCCGGCCGCCTCGTGCAGGTGATCCCCGCCTACAGCGTGGCGCCGGTGACGCTCTTCGCGGTCTACACCAGCCGCCAGTACATGGCGCCGAAGCTGCGCAGCTTCATCGATTTCCTGGGGCAGGCGCTGGCGCGCACGGGTGACAGGCCGTGACACGCAGCGGGGCCTAGACTGGCTTCCTTCACAGCCCAGAGATCACGCCATGCCCTTCGACATCGACCGCACCGCCCTCGAACTCCGCTCGCTGATCACACCATCCGGCGAGCTCGAAGTGAGCCTGGCCGAGGTGACGATCGCCACCCCCGGCCCCGAAGAGGTGGTGGTGCGGCTGGAGGCCGCGCCGATCAATCCGTCGGACCTCGGCCTGCTCTTCGGTGCCGCAGACATGACGACGGCCGCCGTGTCCGGCACGCCCGCGCGGCCGGTGGTGAAGGCACGGGTGCCCGAGGCCGGCATGAAGGCGATGGCCGGGCGGCTGGGTGAATCGATGCCGGTGGGCAACGAAGGTGCCGGCACGGTGGTCGAGGCCGGCAGTTCGCCCGCGGCGCAGGCGCTGCTCGGCAAGACCGTGGCGCTGATCGGCGGCGCGATGTACGCGCAGTACCGCGTGATCGCGGCCGACCAGTGCCTGCGGCTGCCCGACGATGCGACGCCCGCGGAAGGCGCGTCGTCCTTCGTCAATCCACTGACCGCGCTCGGCATGGTCGAGACCATGAAGCGCGAAGGCCACGCCGCGCTGGTGCACACGGCGGCAGCGTCGAACCTCGGCCAGATGCTGCAGCGCATCTGCCTGAAGGACGGCATCGCGCTGGTCAACATCGTGCGCAAGCCCGAGCAGGTCGCGCTCCTCCAGTCGCAGGGGGCGGTGCATGTGTGCGACGCCAGCGCGCCCACCTTCCTCGACGACCTGACCGAGGCGCTGGTGGCGACCGGCGCCACGCTCGCCTTCGACGCCACCGGTGGCGGCCCGCTGGCCGGGCAGATCCTCGGCTGCATGGAAGCCGCCCTGCTGCGCACCGCGCCGGTGTACAGCCGCTATGGCACCAGCACCCACAAGCAGCTCTACCTCTACGGCGGGCTCGACACGCGACCCACCGAATTCCGCCGCACCTTCGGCATGGCCTGGGGCATGGGCGGCTGGCTGCTGTTCCCGTTCCTGCAGAAGATCGGCGCGGCCGCGGCCGGGGTGCTGAAGCAGCGCGTGGCGGCGGAACTCAAGACCACCTTCGCGAGCCGCTACGCGGGTGAGCTTTCGCTGGCTGAGGTGCTGTCGCCGGCCGCGGTGGCGCGCTACAACCAGCGCGCCACCGGCGAGAAGTTCCTGATCGCGCCGCACAAGCGCTGAGCACGCGCGGCCTCGCGGCGGAGGGCGTCTGCCCGGCCAAGGCCTGATGCGCACGAGGGCACGGCGAGGCCGCTAAAGTCGATGCCCTTCACCGCATGATCGACGCGCCTGCCGCGCCGACGACGTCAGAGAGAGACCCCCGCCTTGTTCCGCTTCTTCGAGAGACTCCTCGACTCTTATCCCGTCACCGAACCGGCGCGCCCGCCCGACGGCTTCTTCGCCTTCCTCTGGGCCTGCACCGACGGCCTGCGCAGCAAGATCGCCGCGATGGCGTTGCTCACTGCCGGCATGTCCGCCTTCGAGGCCCTGCTCTTCGCCATGCTGGGCCGCATCGTCGACTGGCTCGGCGGCCAGGTGCCGTCGCGGCTGTGGGAGGAGCGCGGCACCACGCTGCTGTGGCTGGCCTTCGCCCTGGCCGCGAGCATCGTCGTGGTGGCGCTGCAGACCATCGTCAAGCACCAGACCCTGGCCATCAACCTGCCGATGCGGCTGCGCTGGAACTTCCACCGCCTGATGCTGGGCCAGAGCATGGCCTTCTACCAGGACGAGTTCGCCGGCCGCATCACCGCCAAGGTGATGCAGACCGCGCTGGCGGTGCGCGACACCGTTTTCGTGCTGGCCGATGTGCTGGTCACCATGGGTGTGTACGTCGCCACCATGATCGTGCTGTCGGCGGTGCTCGATCCGCAGCTGATGATCCCGTTCGTGGTCTGGGTGCTGCTCTACGTCGCGCAGCTCGCCTGGTTCGTGCCGCGGCTCGGCAAGATCGGCAAGGCCCAGGCCGATGCACGCGCGCTCATGACCGGTCGCATCACCGATGCCTACACCAACATCGCCACGGTGAAGCTGTTCTCGCACACCCACCGCGAGGCCGGTTTCGCGCGTTCGGCCATGCAGGAATTCCAGGCCACCGGCCAGGCGCAGATGCGGCTGGTCAGCGCCTTCGAGATCGTGAACCACACGCTGAGCATGGGGCTGACCGCCGGCATGGCCGGCACCGGCCTCTGGCTGTGGTCGCAGGGAACGGTGGGCGTGGGCACGGTGGCGGCCGCGACCGCCCTGGCGCTGCGCCTGCAGGGCATGTCGCACTGGATCATGTGGGAGATGACCAGCCTGTTCGAGAACATCGGCACGGTGCAGGACGGCATGAAGACGCTGTCGCGCGCGCGCACGGTGGTCGACGCGCCGGCTGCGAAGGCGCTGCAGGTGCCGCACGGTGAAGTGCGCTTCGAGCATGCGAGCTTCCGCTACGCCGAAGGCCGCCCGCGCGTCATCGACGACATGACGCTGGTGGTGCGCCCCGGCGAGAAGATCGGCCTGGTCGGCCGCTCGGGCGCCGGCAAGTCGACGCTGGTGAACCTGCTGCTGCGCTTTCACGACCTGGACGGCGGCCGCATCCTGATCGACGGCCAGGACATCGCCCAGGTCACGCAGGATTCGCTGCGCAAGCACATCGGCATGGTCACGCAGGACACCTCGCTGCTGCACCGCTCGGTGGCCGACAACATCGCCTACGGCCGCCCCGATGCACCGGACGGCGAGGTTCGGGCCGCGGCCGAACGCGCCGAGGCGCACGACTTCATCGGCACGCTGGGCGACGCGACCGGCCGCAGCGGCTACGAGGCCCATGTGGGCGAGCGCGGCGTGAAGCTGTCGGGCGGCCAGCGCCAGCGCATCGCCATCGCGCGGGTGATGCTGAAGGACGCACCGATCCTGCTGCTCGACGAGGCCACCAGCGCGCTCGACTCCGAGGTCGAGGCCGCGATCCAGGCCAGCCTGTACCGCCTGATGGAAGGCAAGACGGTGATCGCCATCGCGCACCGCCTGTCGACCATCGCGGCGATGGACCGGCTCATCGTGCTCGACGAGGGCCGGGTCGTGGAAGACGGCGACCACCAGACGCTGCTGGCGCAGGGCGGGCTCTACGCCCGGCTGTGGGCGCACCAGAGCGGCGGCTTCCTGGGCGAGAGCTGAGGCGGCCGGGCCGAGGCCGTGAGCATGCCGGTCACGCCCTTTGTTCAGCCGCACGGCGGCGACCGCGCGAACGAAACATCTCCCGCGCTTTCATTCAAGACCGGTGGGCGTCCGACCGATAAGGTCGACTGCATCCACCCAGCTGATCACACCGGAGAACTGCGCGCTGGTTGGCTGCAGGTGCTGCTGGGGCTGCAGCGCGACTGGACACGCAAGGCCACCTACGACGCCGCGCGCGCTGTGATCGCGCGCAACGGCGGCAGCTATGGCATCGGCTTGAACTACGCGCGGGACATGCTGCCCCGATAGGCTCTTCGAACGCACGGCTTGGCGCCGGTGGGTGCATTCGCGCATCCGCACGCCGGTGCATGCAGTGCCGCGGCGCCGACTACAACTGAAATCTTCGCGCCAGGTCCTGAAACCCCGCAGCAACCACGCCCACCCATCATGGGCTCCAGCGCAACACATCCGTTGTGCCTGAAAGAGCAGGCCGAGCTGGTCGTTCAAGGAGCCTTCATGCGTTCGTCGTCAACCCACCTGCTGATCGTGCGCGGCGGCCTCGCGCCCTGGCAGGCGCGCGTGGCCCAGGAGTTGCTCTCGCAGGGGCAGTCCTGCGCGGAAGCCGCAGCCGCCTGCCGTTTGTCCCGCGGCCATTTCGGCAAGGCCTTCAAGCAAAGCGTCGGACACTCGCCGCATGCCTGGCTCACGGCACAACGCATCGAGCAAGCCCGCCGCCTGCTGCTGGCACGGGACATTCCGGTGGCCGAGATCGCGGTGACCTGCGGCTTCGCGGACCAGAGCCATTTCACCCGCACCTTCGCCAAGGAAGTCGGCGTGCCGCCGGTGCACTGGCGTCGCGCACATCTTCAGGCAGAGGTCGGCCGCGGCCATGCCGGCGGAACCGCGCACGCCGGTTGATCGCGACCGCAGCGCAGCCGTCGCGCGCATCGCGACAGGCGCTCGATGGCCGCGGGCCCTCAGTCGGCCTCGATCTTGGCGGCCTTCACCACCGCGGCCCAGTCCTCCGACTCCTTCTTCACCTTGGCGTCGAGCTGTGCCGGCGTCTGGTAGTCGGCCGTGGCGCCCTGCTCTTCGGCCTTCTTCTGGAAGGCCGGCGCCGCGACCACCTTGGCGATGTCCGCCGACAGCTTGTCGACGATCGGCTTCGGCGTCTTGGCCGGCGCATAGACCGCGAACCAGGAGGTGGCGTCGAGCTTCGGCAGGCCCGCTTCGGCGGTGGTCGGTACATCGGGCAGGCTCGGCAGCCGCGCCTTGCCGGTGGTCGCGAGCACCCGCAGCTTGCCGCTGTGGATATGCGGAATGAAGGGCGGCGCGGTGCCGAAGGTGATGTCGACCTGGCCGGCCAGCAGGTCCTGCAGCGCCGGGCCGGTGCCCTTGTACGGGATGTGGGTCATGCGGATGCCGGCCTGCTGCTCCAGCATGGCGCCGGTGGCGTGCTGCAGCGAGCCGTTGCCCGACGAGGCGTAGTTCACCTTGCCGGGGTTGGCCTTGGCATAGGCCACGAACTCGGCCATGGTCTTGTACGGCAGGTCTGCCCGCACCACCACGATCTGCGGTGCCGAGATGACATTGGCAACCGCCGTGAGGTCCTGCGGGCCCCATTGCGGCGCCTGCTTGCTGACCAGCGGCGTGATGACGTGGTAGCCGGAGTACTGCATCAGCAGCGTGTAGCCATCGGCTTCGGCGCGCTTGACCGCGATGGCCGCGATGGCGCCGTTGCCGCCGCCGCGGTTGTCGACCACCACCGTCTGGCCCAGCGCGGTGCCGAGCGGCACGCCGAGCATGCGCGCCGAGATGTCGGTGGTGCCGCCGGCGGCGGTGGGCACCAGCAGCGCGACCGGACGGGTCGGGTAGTTGCCCGGCTGGGCCGATGCGCTGGCGGCGACCACCGCGAGCAGCGTGGCGGCGGCGGCGAGCGTGTGGCGGCGGGAACAAGGAATGGAATGCATGAGGGAGTCTCCGTTGCTATAGGTATGGGTGTGTGGGATGGCGTCGATCAGCCGCGTGCCGCGGCGCGCTCGCGCCAGGTCTCGAAATCGGACGGCGGCGCGTGCAGGTCGAGCCGGCGGCCGGCCTTGGCGATCTGGCTCGGGGTGTCGTGGCCGATCAGGGCCGGCAGTCGCCGTGCGGCTTCCAGCAGCACCGCCAGGTCGCAGCCGCTGTCGTAGTCCATGAGTTCGAGCGCATGCACGATCTCTTCGGTGCACACGTTGCCGCTGGCGCCGGGCGCATAGGGGCAGCCGCCCAGGCCACCGAGCGAGGCGTCGAAGCGGTCCGCACCGGCGTCGATGGACGCCAGCACGTTGGCCAGGCCCATGCCGCGCGTGTTGTGGAAATGCAGGGTCAGCTCGGTGCCGGCGAAGCGCTCGCGAAAGCCGCGCGTCAATGCCGCGACCTGGGTCGGGAAGGCCATGCCGGTGGTGTCGCACAGGGTGATGCCGCGGGCGCCGCGCGCGACGAAGCGCGCCGCCCAGTCGAGCACCACGTCGGGCGGCACGTCGCCTTCCATCGGGCAGCCGAAGGCGCAGGAGAGCGAGACGTTGATGGGCACCTGCGCCTGCTGCGCCAGCGCCACCACGGCCGTCAGTGCAGCGAAGGACTGCTCGCGCGTCATGCGCAGGTTGGCGAGGTTGTGCGTCTCGCTGCAGGACATCACGAGGTTCAGCTCGTCGGCACGGGCCTCGATCGCGCGCTCGGCACCACGCAGGTTGGGCACGAGGCAGGTGTAGACGACGCCCGGCGCGCGCCGGATCTCGCGCAGCACGATCTCGGCATCGCGCAGCGCGGGGATGGCCTGCGGCGACACGAAGGACGTCACCTCGATCTTCGCCAGGCCGGCCGTGGACAGCAGATCGACCAGCGCGATCTTGTCGGCCGTGGGAACGAAGGCCTGCTCCATTTGCAGGCCGTCGCGCGGGCCGACGTCCTGCAGGTGGATGCGGCGGCGCGCGCCCTGCCAGACCGTCGAGGTCGGGGTGATGGGCGTGTTCGGCGTGTTCATGCCGCGATGCCTTTCTCGCGCAGAACCGCGATCTGTGTGTCGGTGAGGCCGGCTTCGCGCAGCACGGCATCGGTGTCGTCGCCGAGCCGCGGCGCCGAAGACCGGATGCTGCCCGGCGTGCCCGACAGCTTGGGCACGATGCCCGGCACGTCCAGCGTGTGGCCGTCGCGGGTCTGCTGCGCAAGGATCATGTCGCGCGCCCGGTAGTGCGGGTCTTCGTGGATGTCGCGGGCGGTGTAGACCTTGCCGGCCGGCACCTTGGCCGCGCCCAGCACGTCCAGCACCTCGGCCATGGGCCGCGTGCGCGTCCAGGCGCCGATGGCGCTATCGAGATCTTCCACACGGGCCACGCGCCCGGCGTTGGTCTGCAGGTCGGGCGCGCTCGCCAGCTCCGGCCGACCGATGGTGTCCATCAGCCGGCGAAAGATGCTGTCGCCGTTGCCCGCGATGAGCACGTAGCCGTCGGTGCATGGGTAAGCATTGCTGGGCGCGATGCCCGGCAGCGCGCTGCCGGCGGCGTCGCGCACCGCACCGAAGGCGCTGTACTCGGGCAGGAGGCTCTCCATCACGTTGAACACCGCTTCGTGCAGCGCCACGTCGATCACCTGGCCCTGGCCGCCGTTCACCTTGCGGTGGTAGAGCGCGGTGAGCACGCCGATGGCGCCATGCAGCGCCGCCAGCGTGTCGCCGATCGACACGCCCACGCGCACCGGCACCCGGCCGGGCTCGCCGGTGAGGTGGCGCAGGCCGCCCATGGCCTCGCCGATCACGCCGAAGCCCGGCAGGTCGCGGTAGGGGCCGGTCTGGCCGTAACCCGAGATGCGCAGCATCACCAGGCCCGGGTTGCGCTGGCGCAGCTCGTCCCATCCGAGGCCCCAGCCTTCCAGCGTGCCGGGGCGGAAGTTCTCGATCAGCACGTCGGCCTCGGCGATCAGGGTGCGCGCGATGTCCTGGCCTTCGGCACTGCGCAGGTCGAGTGCGACGCTGCGCTTGTTGCGCGACTGCACCTGCCACCAGACAGAGGTACCGTCCTGCAGCAGCCGCCAGTTGCGCAGCGGGTCGCCGGCGCCCGGCGCCTCGATCTTGATCACCTCGGCGCCGAACTCGCCGAGCGTCTTGCCGCAGAAAGGGCCGGCGATCAGCTGACCCATCTCGATGATGCGCACGCCGGCGAGCGCGGCGGTGCGGGCAGGTGTGGTGGGGGCAGCAATCAAGGTGTTGTCTCTCGGATGGGCACGGAGGTCGGATCATGGTCACTCGCCACGGCCCTGCAAAGCGCTCATCGACGAGCGCACCATCGCGATCCGCGATGATGGGCACCCCATGAAGCTCGATCCGACATCCCTGCGCCTATTCGTCGCGGTCATGGAGACCGGCACCATCGCCGCCGCTGCCGCGCGCGAGCACATCGCCACCGCGGCCGCCAGCCGGCGCATCAGCGAACTCGAAGGCGCGCTGGCGGCGGTGCTGTTCGCGCGCAGCAACAAGGGCGCCGAGCCTACGGCCGCGGCCTATGCGCTGCTCGGCCTGGCGCGCGGCGTGCTCAACGGCCTGGACGACATCACCGCCCAGATGCAGGGTTACGCCGACGGCGTGCGCGGCCAGGTGCGCATGTCGGCCAACATCTCGGCCATCACCCAGTTCCTGCCGACCGAACTGCGCGCCTTCATGGACCGCTACCCGCGGGTGCAGGTGCATCTGCAGGAACGCATCAGCACTGCGGTGGCGCGCGAGGTGGCCGAGAACGTGGCGGACATCGGCATCCTGAACGCCGGCCACTACGGCGATCCGCGCATCGCGCTGCTGCCCTACCGTGCCGATGAGTTGGTGCTGGTCGTGCCCAGGGCGCATCCACTCGCGCGCAAGCGGGTCACACTGCGCGAGGCGCTGGCCTTCGACTTCGTCGGCATGCATCCCGGCAGCGCCATCAACAACCGCATCACCCAGGCCACCGCCGAGATGGGGCTGACGCTCAAGACCCGCATGCAGGTGACCGGCTACGACGCCCTGTGCCTGATGGTCGCCAACGGCATGGGCTTCGGCGTGCTGCCGCGCGGCAGCGCCCGGCTCTACCTGCGCGCCCTTCCGCTGGTGGCGGTGCAACTGGACGAGCCCTGGGCCCGCCGCGAGCTGGTGCTGTGCGTGCGCCAGGACGGCGAGCTGCTGCCCGCCACGCGCCTGCTGGTCGAACACCTGCAGCAGCAGCGGCCACACCGAACGGTATAGGCCCAACGGCCTTCCCGCCCGGCCGCCCGACGGCCTAGACTGCGGTGGCAGACAAGAAAAACACCGACGCATCGCCATGACCGACCGGATCGACGCCATCTACGCCCTCTGGGACCGGCTGGCGGACTTTTCGATGGGCGAGAGCGATGCGGCACTGATCCATTTGCTCGACGCGCTGTGCCAGATCCTCGGTGCGCAGAACGCCCTCTGGTGCGCGTCGCTGCGCCTGGCGGTGCCGGCGGCCGGTGATCGGCTGGACGGCTGGCGGCCGCGCCTGGTGCGGCTGCTGCATGCCGTTCCGGCGGTCGCCGCGTCGGTCCAGCAGCGCTTCGACCAGCTCGGGTCGGCAAACGTCGATGCGTCGCTGCTTCAGGCCGTCACCGGCGACGCGCCCTTCCGTGTCCAACGCCTCGTCGATGCAGTCGCGCCGGCCTGGTTCGACGGCGAGCACTACCGCCGTCATTACCTGGGCATCGGCTTCGCGGACAGCATGTCGGTGCGCTGGGCGCTGAATGCCGATGTGCGGATCCACTGCATCCTCTTCAGGGACGCAGCAACGCCGCGTTTCGATGCGGCTGACAAGGAGCCGTTCGCCCTGGCCGTGCGCGGGCTCAAGTGGTTCCTGCGCCGCCAGTTGCTCGGCCACGGGCTGCTGATGGCCAGCACCCCGCTGACGAGCGCCGAGCGCGATCTGCTGCCGGCGCTGATCGAGGACCGGACGGAAAAGCAGATTGCGCAGGACCTCGGACAGAGCTCCCACGACATCCATGTCCAGGTGAAATCCATTTACGGCAAGTACGGCGTGACCAAGCGCTCCGCGCTGAGCGCCCTGTGGCAGGGCAACCTGCGCTAACCGCCGAAACGCGGTGCGTCCTACAGCACCCGCCGCCGACCGCCGACAGGTAAAAAACGAGGCCATGAGACGCTAGCGCTGTTGTTAACAAAGAGGAGCCCTCGCGTGAATTCCATCATTTATATCGTCGGTCTGGTCGTGGTCGTGGTCGCCGTCCTGTCGTTTTTCGGCCTGCGCTGAAGACAAGCCTTTCGCTTTTCTCTCTCGATTTCGCTTCCGGCAGACAGCCGATCCGAACGGGGCCGCTTGCGGCCCCGTTTGCCGTTGGAGCGGCCGCCAAGGCCAATGTCGCCGATGTGGCCGACCCCGCACGGCATAATTTCCGCCCGCCGGCACCCGCTGCCGGTGCCGCCGAACCAAGGGAAGCCGTTGAACCTCGCCCCGCGCCCGTCCGCCCTGTCCCGCGCGGTGCTCACCGAAGCCGTCCGTCTGGTCGAAGAAGCCGGCCCGCTGGACGATGCGGCCGCGATGCGCGAAGCCGCCGCCCGCACGCAAGGCACGCCGCAGCGCATCGAACAGCGCGGCCAGTCGCTGGCCCAGCGCATCGGTCTTCCCGCAGAACTCGTCCGGCTGCGCCACGCAGCGCCCTGGGTCGGGCTGGGCATCGTGGTGCTGATCGTGCTGGCAGGGCTCGCGCTGGCCGGCAGCGTGGTCGGCGGCAGCGACCGGCGCATCAACATCATGGCGGCCCTGCTCAGCCTGCTCGGCCTGCACCTGCTCACGCTCCTTGCCTGGCTGGTTGGGCTGCTGCTGCCCATGCGTGCACCGCGGGCCTCCTTCGGCTGGCTCTGGATGACGCTGACCGCACGGGTCGCTGGCGGCCGCCATGGCCAGGCGCCGGTGCTGCTGCGGGCGACCCTCCGGCTGCTGCAGCAGGCGCGACTGCTGCCCTGGGCGCTCGGCCTGGCGAGTCATGGCATCTGGGCCCTGTCCTTCGTGGTGGTGCTCGGCGCGATGCTCTTCGCGCTGGCCTTTCACCGCTACACCTTGAACTGGGAGACGACGATCCTCGCGCCGCAGTTCTTCCTCCAGGCCGTGCAGGCGCTGGGCCGGGCGCCCGGCTGGTTCGGCTTCGCCACGCCCGATGCCGGCACCGTGCTGACCGCCGCCGCGGACGACCTGTCCGGCCAGCGCGCCTGGGCCCTGTGGCTGACCGGCTGCATCGTGGTCTACGGACTGCTGCCCCGCGTGCTGCTGCTGGGGCTGTGCGCCGCCCTCTGGCAACTGCGCAAGCCGGCGCTGCAGCCGCCGCTGGAGGCACCCTACTACCGCCAGCTGGCAGCGCGCTTCGACGCGATGGCTCCGGCCGCGATCGTCGATGCGGACCCCGGTGCCGTCCATGCGCCGGCACCGCCGCGCGCCAGCGGCACCGGCGACGCGCTGATGGTGGCGGCGTTCGAGCTGCCGACCGAGCAGCCCTGGCCGCCGGCCGACTTGCCGGCCCACGCTGCGCCGGTGCTGCGCATCGACGGCAGTGCGGCCGACCGCCGCCGCCTGCTCGACACCACCGCCGGGCTGCGACCGCGTGCCCTGCTGCTGGCCTGCCGCGCGGCAGCCAGCCCCGATCGCGGCACCGAGCGGCTGCTGCGCGAGCTGCTGGCCCACTGCGGCGACTGCCGGCTCTGGTTGCTGGCCGGCCCGGACACGCCTGCCGCAGCCGGTGATGCGGCCGGGGATGCGGCCGTGACGCGCTGGCGGCGTTGGCTGGCCGACACCGGCCTCGAGCGCATCGGCGCGCACGACCGCCTGGCGGACGCACTGGCAGGATGGTGAGCATGGACCAGCCGCTCTCCATTGCCGTGGTCGGCCACACCAACGCCGGCAAGACCTCGCTGCTGCGCACCCTGACGCGCCGGGCCGACTTCGGCGAGGTGTCCGACCGCCCCGGCACGACGCGCCACGTCGAGCGCATCGAACTCACGGTGCGAGAGCGCGCCGCCGTGCGCTTCTTCGACACGCCGGGCCTGGAAGACGCGGTGAGCCTGCGCGAACACATCGAGCGCAGCACCGACGGCGCCACGCCGCCCGAGCGCATCCGCCAGTTCCTGCAGGGCCCCGAAGCCCACGGCGTCTTCGAGCAAGAAGCCAAGGTGCTGCGCGCCCTGCTCGAGGTCGATGCCGCCTTCCTGGTGATCGATGCCCGCGAGCCGGTGCTGCCCAAGTACCGCGACGAGATCGAACTCCTGCGCTCCTGCGCGCGGCCGGTGCTGCCGGTGCTCAACTTCGTGCGCGGCCCGGCCAGCCGCGAGGCCGCGTGGAAAGAGCTGCTGGCCGCCTACGGCATGCATGCGGTGGTTCGCTTCGACGCCGCGGCGCCCTTCGTCGGCGCCGAGCGCGATCTCTACCAGGACCTGGTCACCCTGCTGCGCGACCGCCGCCAGGAACTGGAAGCGGTGATCGATGCGCTGGCGCGCGAGTTCGACGAGCGCCGGGCCGCAGCGTCGGCCCGCATCGCCGAACTGCTGGTCGATGTCGCGGCCATGCGGCGCAACGTGCCGGCCGCGGACTTCGACGACGAGGCGCGTCGCGCGCCGCTGGTGGCCGCGCTGCAGCAGGCGGTGTTCGACAAGGCGCAGCGCTGCGCCTCCGAGCTGCTGGCGCTGCACCGCTTTCGCGAAGGCGATGCCAGCGAGGCGCCGCTGCCGCTGCTCGAAGGCCGCTGGTCGATGGATTTTTTCAGCCCCGAGGCCATGAAGGACGCCGGCCTGCGGCTGGGCAAGGGCGCGGCCGTCGGTGCTGCCGTGGGCGTGGTGGCCGACCTGGCCGCTGGTGGCCTATCTCTGGGTGCCGGTGCCGCGCTCGGAGGCGCCATCGGCGGCGCGCTCTCGCAGGGTGTCGGGCCGCTCGGCCGCAAGCTGTTCAACGCCCTGCGCGACGTGCACGAGCTGAGCGTGGACGACGGCGTGCTCTTCGTGCTGGCCGACTGGCAGCTGGCACTGGTGCGTGCGCTGGCGCTGCGCGGCCATGCCGCGACCGGCCGCATCGAGGCCCAGCACGGTGGCGCCGAGGCAGACCCGCGCCGGCTGGCGGCAGCGGTGCGCGCCACCGCACCGGCGCGCAGCCATCCGGAATGGGACCGTGCCGCGCACCGCTGGCTCGCGGCGGAATCGTCGCAGCGCCAGGCGCTGGTGGCCGACATCGGCGGGCGCTTGGATCAGATCCTTGCGACTCAGGCGAAAATGTGATTCTTTCACTCGCGCGGCAAGCGGGCGCGCGACTGGGGCATGATCCGGATGAACGCGCCGAGGCGACGCCTTCTCCCCTGCTCCCCCTGCTTCCTGCCATGGACATCAACGGCGACGCCTTTCTCTCCAACGTCATGGACCTGCTGGTCGACACCATCTGCGTGGTGGACACGGCCGGCCGCTTCGTCTTCGTGAGCGCCGCCTGCCAGCAGACCTTCGGCTACATGCCGGACGAAATGATCGGCCGGCCGATGATCGACTTCGTCCATCCGGACGACCGCGAGCGCACCCTGGCGGGCGTCGACGCGGTCTATGCCGGCGTCAACGACCCGCACTTCGAGAACCGCTACCTGCGCAAGGACGGCAGCACGGTGCACATCATGTGGTCGGCCCGCTGGGCGCCCGAGGCGGGTGTCCGGGTCGCCGTGGCACGCGACGTGACCGAGCGCAAGCGGGCCGAATCGATGCAGGCGGCGCTCTACGCGGTCTCGGAGGCGGCGCACGCGGCCGAAGACCTGCTGGCGCTGTTCCGTCGCATCCACGTGATCATCGGCGGGCTGATGCCGGCCATCAATTTCTTCGTCGCGCTCTACGACAAGGCAAAGGAGGAGCTGTCCTTCCCCTACTACGTCGACACCTACCACGCGCCGCCGGCACCGCGGCCGCTGGATTCGGGCACGCTGAGCGCCGAGCTGATCCGCAGCGGCCAGGCGATGCTGCTGCGTGCCGACACCGCGCGCGAGCTGCCGCCCCGCGTGAGGCTCGACGTCGGCCGCAACGCGCTCGACTGGCTCGGCGTGCCCCTGCCGACCCAGCACGGCCCCATCGGCGTGCTGGTGGTCCAGAGCTACACCGGCGACGAGCGCTACACCGAGCGTGACCTCGAACTGCTGCAGTTCGTCTCGACGCAGGTCGCCAGCGCCATCGAGCGCAAGCAGATGGACGCGCGCCTGCAGCACATCGCCCGCCACGATCCGCTGACCGACCTGCCGAACCGTACCTTGGTGCACGACAGCATCCAGGCCGCGCTGCGGCGGGCACGCGATCAAAAGCGCCGACTGGCACTGCTCTACATCGACCTCGACGGTTTCAAGCAGGTCAACGACAGCCTGGGCCACGCGGCCGGCGACCGGCTGCTGCAGGAAACCGCGGCGCGGCTGCGCGGCGGGGTGGGCCCGGCCGGCATGGTCGGGCGCATCGGCGGGGACGAATTCCTGGTGCTGCTCGACGGCGACCCCCGCGCCGACCAGGCGCAAGCGATCGCCGAGCAATTGCGCACGCGGCTGGGCCAGCCCGTCACGCTGGCCGACCGCGACGTGACGGTGTCGCCGAGCATCGGCATCGCGCTCTACCCGGAGCAGGGCGGCGACTTCAAGCAGCTCATCCGCTATGCCGACGAAGCGATGTACGCGGCCAAGAAATCCGGTGGCAACCGGGCGCAACTCAGCGGCGCGCCGACCGCTGCGACCGCGCCGGATTGAACCTACAAGGCTAGGCGAGCAATTGCGCTAAGGTGCAGCGCAGCGCTCCCATCGGGGGCCACATCCTTTTCGATCTCCTTCCGAGGGACCCCGCCATGTCTTCTCCGCCCGCCCAGGCCGCACCGGCCCGCAAGCATTTCTCGATGATCCGTGGCTTCCATCTGGCCGATGTGTTCACGCTCGGCAACGCGGCCTGCGGCGTCGGCGCGGTCTTCCTGGCGATGGCCTACATGGCAAGCCAGTCGGTTGCGCAGTTCCTGTGGGCCGCCGCCCTCGCGCCGGCGGCCTTCGTCTTCGACGTGTTCGACGGCCGCATCGCCCGCTGGCGCCAGACCCATTCGGCGCTCGGCCGCGAACTCGATTCCCTGGCCGACGTGATCTCCTTCGGCGTGGCGCCGGCGGCGCTGGCCTTTGCCGCAGGCCTGGACGGCGGCTGGGACTGCGCGGTGCTGATCTACTTCGTCGGCTGCGGCGTGAGCCGCCTCGCGCGCTACAACGTGACGGCCGAATCGCTGTCCGAAGGTGCCGCCAAGGTGAAGTACTTCGAGGGCACACCGATCCCCACCAGCGTGGTGCTGGTTGGATTGCTGGCCTGGGCGGCCTGGCAGGGCCGGCTCGGCGACGCGGTGTGGGGCGGTGCCTGGGCGCTCGGGCCATGGACGCTGCATCCGCTGGTGCTGCTGTTCGCGCTGTCGGGCACCCTGATGATCAGCAAGACGCTGCGCATTCCCAAGCTGTAGGCGCCGGAGCGAAGCGAACGAGGGACGAGGTCGACCATGCCGATGAAGCTCTACTTCAATCCCCGCAGCCGCGCCGTCATCGCCAAGTGGCTGCTCGACGAGGCCGGTGCCGACTACGAGATCGTGCCGATCGACTTCGAGCGACGCGAACACAAGTCCGACGCCTTTCTCCAGATCAACCCGGCGGGCAAGCTGCCGGCGCTGGTCGACGGCAGCACGCGGCTGTTCGAGAACGCGGCCATCGGCCTCTACGTCGCCGAGACCTTTCCGCAGGCGCGGCTGGCACCGCCGGTCGGCGCCCCCGAGCGCGGCCGCTACCTGTCGCTGATGGTCTATGCCACCGCGCAGCTGGAGCCGGCCATGGGCGACGCGATGCTGAAGCTGCCGACCCCGTCGGCACGCGGCTGGACCGACTTCGCCACCGCCAAGGAGGTGGTCGCGCGGGAACTCGGCGAAGGCCCCTACCTCTTCGGCGAACAGTTCACCGTGGCCGATGTGCTGGTGGGCTCGATGTTCATGTGGCAGCGGCTGTTCGGCGCCCGGGCGGACAACGCCCGGATCGATGCCTACGTGGACCGGCTGGCCGCGCGGCCGCTGGCCATGAAGATGGGCTGACGCCGCCTCCCCCTTTCCTTTTCCTCCCCACCCATGACGACGCCTCACTTCACGCAACAGCATCCGGCCGGCTTCGAAGAACTGGTCCGCCTCGCGGCCGCCGACCCGATCTCGCCGGACTGCGATCATTTCTATTTCCTGCGCCACGGCCAGACTGGCCGCAACGCCGCGCGCATCTACCAGTCGGTCGACGAGCCGCTGAGCGAACTCGGCCAGCAGCAGGCCGCACGGGCCGCCGAGCGGCTGGCCGGCGAGCCGATCCGCACCATCGTCGCGAGCGACGCGCGGCGCGCCTTCGACACCGCCCATGCGGTGGCCGAGCGCCTGCGCATCGTGCCGATGCCCCGCGACGACCTGCGCGAGCGGCACTTCGGCGCCCTCATCGGCACCTCGTCGGTCGACCTCGACTGGGCCTGCGCGCCCGAAGGCGGCGAGACGCTGCAGCAGTTCATCGACCGCAAGCGCGTGGCGCTGAGCTTCGCGCTGGCCCAACCCGCGCCGGTGCTGGTGGTGGCGCACGGCGGCACGCTCTATGTGCTGACGGCGCTGCTCGGCGTCGCGATCGAGCCGGCCGTGCTCGGCAATGCGCAGCCCTTGCGTTTCTCCCGCACCGGCACCCACTGGACGGTCGAACCCCTTCTGGCGCGCACGAACGAGGCGGCGTCGCTGGCCTAGAGATGTGACCACCTCCGAAGCGACGCACTGCGTGTCTCAGCGCCGGCAGATGCCGAGCACGAGTTCCTGCTCGGTGCAGGGCTTGGTCCTGGCGGGCATGGCGGTGCCCACGGCCGCGGCCGGCGGCGCAGCCGCCATCCGCTGCGCGGCGCAGGCACGCAGGCGCTTTTCCATCGGCGCGAAGTAACGCCATCCGCGACCGAGCGGCGGGAGTTCGAGCCGCACCTGCTTCCACTTGGGATGCCCTTGCGACTGCAACTGATCGAAGCTGGCGCACAGCGAATCGGCGAAGCGCACCAGGTCGCCCACCGTCGAACGCAACCCGTAGTCATAGGTCACCAGGTAGGCCTGCACGCTGAGCGTCGGTACGTCGGCATCGAGCCAGCTGGCATAACTGGCAGTGCGGATGCTCGCCGGCTGGTAGGTGCCCTGGACGCGCTGGCTCTGCGGTGCGGTGGGGTCGAACTTCAGCAGCTTGATGAACTTGCGGGCCTCGGGCTTCATCTCGGTGAAGAGCTTGGCCGGCTGCCCGGCCACGATGACCGCCACGTCGATGCTCTTCTCGACCGTGAGCCGTGCCAACGCTTCTTCGTTGTCCAGGTACTGGGCGCTTTCCGCCGGGATGCGTTCGTCGAACATGCGCTGGTAGAGCGTGCGCGCGGTGAGCGCGGTGCCGCTGCCCAGCGGCCCGACGCCGATCTTGCGGTTGCGGATCTCATGGATGAAGTTGAGCGGCGAATCCGCCCGCACCACGAAATAGATCTCCTCGGCGTAAAGCGGCATCACCAGCCGTAGCGGCCGGATGATGTTGCCCGCGTCCACGTTGCCTGCGTTCGCCTCGTCGAGAAAGGCCTGGTAGACATCGGACTGCACCAGCGCGAGCTTGACGCCCGGCTCGAAGCGCATGCGCGAGATGTTCTCGGCCGAGCCCTTCGATTCCAGCACCTCGAGCCCGATGCCCGCCGGCGCGGCCACCCACTTGGACAAATCGCGACCGATCTGGATGTAGGTGCCGGTGCTCGAGGCGGTGACGATCTTGTAGTCGGCCGCCGCGGCGACGCCACTCGCAGCGAGGCAGAGCAGCGCCAGCAGTGCCGCGCTCGCCTCGCGCAGCACGGGGGCGAAACGGCGCGCCATGGTCGGGCTCACCGGGAGGCCTGCAGGCCGCTGACGGCCTCCGGCCGGCAGAGGGCGAGCGCCACCAGGGCCTCGTTGCAGGGGCCGGGCTGCGCTGCGGCGACAGCGACCCCCATCGCACCGACGATCTGCACCGTCTCCGGCGGACGGGCCGGGGCCGGGTCCGGCACCGCACGCGCCGGCTCGGCAAAGCCCAGCGCCGCTGACGCGCGGCGGCCGGCGTCCTGCAGCGCGTCGAGGCGGGCAGCATGCGCCTGGCGGCGGGTGTCGACCTCGCGGCGCACGGCCTGCACCCGCGGGTCGGTGTCCTGCGGCGCGTCGAACAGGGCCAGCGCCCGTTCGGCCGCGGCGACGTCTCCGCGCGCAACGGCGGCCTGCGCCTGCGACACCGACACTTCGAAGGCATGCCGCCGGCTGCCGTCGCCCGGCCGGCCGGCATACAGGTGTTCGAGCGCCAGCGCCGCGCCGAACAGCCCCAGCACGACGGCGACGCTGGTCAGCAGCCGCCGTGTGGCGCCGACCGGGCTGGCCCAATAGCCGGGCGACTCGTGCGCAGGCGTCGTGCCGTCCCAGGCGCTTACCGGCAGTGAGGCGACGGATGGCGCGGAGGCATCCGGCGTCCGGGCCTGGGGCCGCTCCCGCCCCGTCGCCATTGCCGCCGCGATGTCGTCATCGAGCGGTGGCGATTGGGTTTCGAGATCGTCGGCCGCGCCGCGCGTGAGATCGCGCAAGGACTGCTCGAAGGCCGTGTCGTCGCGGCGCTCGCCGACGGCAGGCGCGCCATCCATCGATCCGAACATCCGAAGACTGGTAGCTGTCATGCAGACCCCCATGACTTCGCCCGACGGCAAGTAATAAAAAGGAGTACATGTTTAGCACTTTGTTAAACGAAGGCATCAGGGTCAACCCACAGAGCCGCCCCCGAGATGTGTCAAGGTGCAAGGCGGCTGGGCGGCAGCGACGAAAAATCAGGAAGAGCTCGAGCCACTCCCCTGAAAGGTCGGCGCTGTGACCCGCAGCAACGGGCCTACAACGCGCCGGCAAAATTCAGATGGCCTGCCTGAGTTGCCGAACGTCCCGTGTCGGCGGAGCGCCAAACTGCCGAAGGTACTCTCGGCTGAATTGAGAGGCGCTTTCATAGCCAACCGTGAATGCGACGTCAGATGCTTTGCGATCGCCGGTGAGCAACAACCGACGTGCTTCCTGCAGACGAATCTGCTTCTGGTATTGCAAAGGGGACAGACCCGTGATGGCCAAGAAATGGCGATGCAAGCTCGCCCTGCTCATGCTGCTCGCCTCACACAAGGCCTCGATGCGCAACCTGACATCGTAGTTGTCCCTGATCCATCCGACGGCACGTCGAATGCGGCTCAATGCCCCGTCGGGCTGGGCGATTTGGCGCAGCAGCTGTCCCTGCGGGCCCTGCAAGAGACGATAGAGCAATTCGCGCTCAACCATAGGCGCGAGAACTGATATGTCGGCGGGCGTGTCAAGCAGAGACAGCAACCGAAGCAACGTCTCACGAAGCGGGGCGCCCATCGGATGGATCGCAATGCCCATGCTGTTCGGCTCGCTCTTGTTCACCGGCGGCATCGTCAGTGCCAACTCTGCCAACAAAGCGGGTTCGAGGGTGAGGGATACAGCCGTGTAAGGCTTCCCCGCCCCGGCGTCCAGAATCTCACCGACCAGTGGCAAATCAAGAGCGCTTATCAAGTACTGCGCACTGGTGTAGCTGAGCTGGCGGTCGTTGACGGAAACACGCTTTGACCCCTGCAAGATAAAGCAAATCATGGAGCGATACAGGCACGGCGCTTTCCCCTCGGAAGCTTGGCCAATACTCAGTTCCAGGCGCGGAATCGGCGTGACAACGGTTCCCTGCGAGGCGTGACGCATGGCAATTCCGAGATGCTGTGCTAGATCGTCGCTCATGCCCGCAGTATGACATTCCCCGGAGAAGCCTGAGACGATTGGGCAAGACGTTGAGTCTATCGGGAGTGCTTGTGGCCAATAGATCCACTATCGTTGCAAAACGCAAGTCGGATCACCGGTACGCATTTCCCTACTCCTGAAAAGATAGAAAGACATTTATGACCAATCAGATCGCTCTCATCACCGGCGCGAGCCGTGGACTTGGCCGAAATATGGCTTTGCACCTTGCAAAAAGTGGCGTCCATATCATCGGCACTTACAGGAGTGGCGCCGCAGAAGCCGCAGCATTGGAACGCGAGATAGTGGACCAAGGTGGCCGCGCATCGATGCTGGCGCTTGATGTCACTGATACATCGAGCTTCAAGTCCTTTGCGAACAAGGTGGAAAATGTTCTGAAGGTTGATTTCGGCCGAGAACGATTCGACTTCCTTGTCAATAACGCTGGAAACGGCATCGCTGCCAATTTCATCGATGCCACCGAACCCCAATTTG
This sequence comes from Variovorax sucrosi, assembly GCF_051216635.1. Lineage (NCBI taxonomy): Bacteria > Pseudomonadati > Pseudomonadota > Betaproteobacteria > Burkholderiales > Comamonadaceae > Variovorax > Variovorax sucrosi. The sequence continues at coordinate 488,549 of NZ_JBPJZU010000002.1, forward strand.
ATTCTTTGGTCGCTACGCACCTTCGCGGTCCGATTTTCCTGACCCAACAACTGCTACCACTCATCGAAGATGGCGGCCGTATCTTGAACGTCTCGTCTGGCTTTGTGCGGTTCACAGTGCCTGGATACAGCATCTATGCGGCGATGAAGGCCGCAGTCGAGGTGTTGACCCGTTTCATGGCGGTAGAGCTCGGGGAGCGCAAGATCCGGGTCAACGCCATCGCGCCGGGCGCGATCGCCACCGATTTCGGCGGTGGGGGCGTGCGTGATGATGAGGGTACGAACGCATATGTGGCCAAAACCATAGCGCTTGGTCGTGTTGGGTTGCCGGACGACATAGGCGGCGCGGTGGCTGCGATCCTGTCCAAAGAAATGGGCTGGGCGAACGGGACGACCTTCGACATTTCGGGCGGACAACTGCTGTAAGGCGGCCGCGGCATTGCGACCGACTCAATAAGAAAGCACCATGCCAAACGCAGCCCTCACGCTCATAAGCCATCCTCTTTGTCCGTTCGTTCAACGGGCGGCGATCGTGCTTTTAGAGAAAGCTATTCTCTTCGACAGGATCAATGTCGATCTTTCTGCCAAACCGGATTGGTTCCTGGAAATTTCTCCGACGGGCAAAGTGCCTTTACTCAAGATCAAACAGTCGAATGGGAAAGATGCGATACTTTTCGAGAGCGTCGCCATCTGCGAATATCTTGAGGAGACACAGGGTGGCGCCGACCTCTATCCCGCTGACCCCATAACCCGCGCGCATCACCGGGCATGGATTGAATTTGGTACGGCGACGCTTGCCGTTGTTTGGCAATTCGTCAACGCAAAGGATCGCGACACCGCCGAGGCCAAGCAGAAAGACTTACGAGCACGGCTAGAACAACTCGAGAGCAAGGTCGACCAAGGCCCCTTCTTCGCGGGGTCTGAGTTTGGCATGGTCGATGCGGTGTACGCGCCTCTTTTCCGATATTTCGATTTGCTCGAACCAGCAATTCCAAAGCCAATTTTTGACGGCCTTACACGGGTCCTTGCATGGAGGGCTGCTCTGGCAGGACGTAAAAGCGTCAGCTTGGCTGTAGCAGCGAATTACCAGGATCGTCTTTATCAGCACCTCCGTCAGCATCAGGCAATCATTATTTAAGAACGAGCATCCAAGAGGCGCTCCTCCGGAACAAAAAAAAGCGGCCCGCAGGCCGCTTTCCTTCTGCGGTGGGCCGCAGCTTACTTCTTGGCCTTCTTGGCAGGCGCGCTCTTCTTGGCAGCCGGCTTGGCGGCGGCCTTGTCGGCCTTGCGCTTGGCGGCCTTCGGATCCACGGCCGCCTTGAACGCGGTGCCCGGCACGAACTTCGGCAGCTTGGCCGCTGCGATCTTGATCTTCTCGCCGGTGCTCGGGTTCTGGCCGGTGCGGGCCGCGCGTGCGACTTGCTTGAAGGTGCCGAAACCGACGATCTGCACCGGGTCGCCCTTCTTCACCGCCTGGATGATGGAACCGGTGACGGTTTCCAGGATGCGCGCGGCTTCAGCCTTGCTGACGCCGTGGGCGGTGGTGATCTTTTCGACGAGTTCGATGCGGTTCAATTCAATGTCCTTGGAAAAAGTGATTCGCCAGGGATGTCCCTGGCACCGCAGCCAAGAGACTGGCTGCAAGCGGCGCGGAGTGTAGCCGAGCCCCGAGACGTCGAGCCGTGCCTGCCAGAAGGCCGCGCGCTGGCGCCCTCCGCACGACGCCTTGCGTTCAGCCGCCGAAGCGGCTCGGCAGGTACGGTGCCGGCTCGATGAAGGGCGTCTCGCCATCCATCAGTTCGGCCAGCAGGCGGCCGGTGGCGGGGCCGAGGGTGAAGCCCTGGTGGGCATGGCCGAAGTTGAACCACAGCCCGTTGTGGCGGGGCGCCGGGCCGATGATCGGCTTCATGTCGACGGTGCACGGACGCGCGCCCAGCCAGGGCGTGGCTTCGACCGGCGCGCCGAGCGCGATCAGGGCCTGGGTGCTGCGCTCCGCATGCTGCAGCTGCACCGGCGTCGGGGGTGCATCGATGCGCGCGAACTCGGCGCCGGTGGTGAGGCGCAGGCCGAGCGCCATCGGCGCCAGCATCACGCCGTTGTCGACGTCGAGCATCGGCGTCCGCAGCCGCACCGGCGTCGCATAGTGACGGTGGTAGCCGCGCTTGACGAAGAGCGGCAGCCGGTAGCCGAGCTGGCGCGTCAGCGTGTCGGCCCAAGGGCCGAGGGCGACGACGGCGCGTTCGGCCTGCACGGGCCCGTCATCGGTCTGGACCGACCAGCCCGCCGATTGCTGGCGCAACGTCGCCGCATCGCCATGCGCGAAGCGCCCGCCTCGGCGCACAAAGAGCTGGCCATAGCGCGCGACGAGTTCCCCCGGGTCGCTGATCGACCACGGGTCGCGCCAGTGGACGGCCCCCGCAAGCGCTTGGCGCAGCGCGGGCTCGGCGGCCGCCAGTGCGGGGCCATCGAGCACCGTGCAGTCGAGCCCGCTGCGCTGCGCGAGCCGGCGCGCCGCGACGGCCGCAGCTTCGAAGTCGGCCGGGTTGCGGTAGACCTGCCGCCAGCCCAGGCGGCTCACCAGGTCGTCGGCGCCGGCATCGGCGATCAAGGGCCGGTGCGTATCGATGCAGTGCTCGACCAGCTTGCCGTAGGCCTCGGCAATGACGGCATAGCGTGCCGGCGCGGAGGCCATCCAGTAGCGCAGCAGCGGCGACAGCAGCGCGCCCATGGCGCCGAGGTGGTAGTGGACGTCGTTGCTGCGGCCGGTCGCCACACGCAGCAGGGTGTGCCAACTGCGCGGAAAGGCATAGGGCTCGACCGCCTCGCGCTGGATGATCCCGGCATTGCCATAGGAGGTTTCCCGGCCGGGCGGCTTGCGATCGACCAGCGTGACATCGTGGCCGCGCTGCTGCAGCGCCAGCGCCGTGCCGAGGCCGACCATGCCGGCCCCGAGCACGAGGGTGGGAGTGTTCTTCATGCGAGAGGCGTATTCCGAGAAGTGACAGCCCGTCCGGGGCCGTGAGGATTGTGCCCGCCGACGCCAGCGGCGACGAAGCCGGCGGCAGCAATTAATCGAAGGCTCGATTGCCGTTCCGGCAATCGCTGCGCCCTACCGCCCGGCCTGGATGGCTTCCGTCAGGTACTGAACGAAGGCCTTGCCCGCCTCGGGCAGCGGCCGCCCGGCGAGGGTCTCGACCTCGAGGTAGCGCTCGTTCATCTCGCGGTCGCGCAGCGGGACGGCGACCATCGCGCCGGCCAGCAGGCGGGTGCGGATCGACAACTCACCATAGAAGGCGATGCCGCCGCCGCCGGCCGCCGCGAAGCTCACCAGCGCATCGGCATGATTGCTCGACAGCGCCACGTCGTAATGCAGGCCCTGGCGACTGCAGCTGATGTCGAGCAGTTGCCGCACCGAGCTGTTCTTCAACGGCAGCGCGAGCGGATAGGCCACCACCTGGCTCAACGACAGCTGGCGCTGCCCGGCCAGCGGATGGTCGGCCGCCATCACCGCGAGGATCGGGCTCGGATGACGCAGCGCCAGCTTGATGCCGACCTCGGCAGCCCGCTGAGCGTGAGGCCGACGTCGGCCTCGCCGTCGCGGATGCGCCGAGCGACCTCGCTCTGCGCGCACACCTCCAGGTGGAAGCGGATGCCGGTGTAGCGCTCGCGGAAGCGCGCGATCAGCGTGGGGATGAAATCGAAGGCGAAGCCCTCGGCGCTCGCCACCCGCACATGGCCGCTGCGCAGCCCGCGCAGCGCCGAGATGTCGCCGGTCACGCGCTCGATGTCCTGCTGGGTGCGCTTGGCATGCGCAGCGAGCAGTTCGCCGGCGGCGTTGGGCACCATGCCCCGCGCGCGACGTTCGAACAGCAGCGTGTCGAGTTCGCTTTCGAGCCGGGCCACCTGCCGGCTCACCGCGGAGGGCGCGACGTTCAGCTTGGCCGCGGCATCCTTGATCGAGCCCGCCTTCACCACTTCGAGGAAGTAGCGGACCGCGGTCTCTTGCAGGACATGCGGGGCCATGGGTGCTTTCGTCCGGGGGAAAATGCAGCGTGAGTCGATTGCCATTTCGGCAATCGAATATTCTAAACATGGCGCTTGTTGCAAGCGATGCCGGGGCCTAGCATGAGCCCATGAACGCCTCCACCGCCCTCACCCGCCTTGCGACCGCCGGCTGCCTCGCTGTCACCGTTGTGGCCGCCCTGGCAGCGCCGTGCGCCGCCTTCGCGGCCGACTATCCGAGCAAGCCGATCACGCTGGTGATCCCCTTCCCGCCGGGCGGCGCCACCGACGTGCTCGGCCGCGTGATCGGCCTGCGCCTGGGCCAGGAGCTGGGCCAGCCGGTGGTGGTGGAGAACCGCGCCGGTGCCGGCACCGTCATCGGCGCGACCTACGTAGCCAAGGCGGCGGCCGACGGCTACACGCTGCTGGTGAGCTCGGGCACCACCTTCACGGTGAACCCGGCCATCCGCAACAACCTGCCCTACGACCCGGTGAAGAGCTTCGACCCGATCGGCATCACCGGCCGCACCAGCCTGATCCTGCTGGCCAACAAGGACGTGCCGGTCACCACGGTCAAGCAGTTCGTCGACTACGTGAAGGCCTCGCCCGGCAAGTACGCCTACGGCTCCTACGGCAGCGGCACCACGGCGCAGTTCGCCGGCGAAACCGTGCTGTACGCCGCCGGCCTGAAGATGACGCACGTGCCCTACAAGGGCAGCGCGCCGGCCATGACCGACCTGATGGGCGGGCAGATCCCGTTCAGCGTCGACACCGTGTCGGCGGCCATTCCGCAGCTCAAGAGCGGCAAGATCAAGGCCATCGCGGTGACGGCGGCCAAGCGCTCCGCCCTGCTGCCCAACGTGCCGACGATGGCCGAGAGCGGCTACCCGGACATCGACATGGACACCTGGCTCATCCTGGCCGCGCCGAAGGGCCTGCCGGCCGACGTCAAGGCCAAGCTCGAGAAGGCGCTGGCCACCACCATGGCCGACGCCGACACCCGCGCCAAGCTGGTCGCCCAGGGCTTCGAACCCGCCTACAGCAACGCGGCCGCCTCCGCCGCGCTGATCAACCGCGAACTGCCGGTGATGCGTGCCCTGGCGGTGCGCGCCAACATCACGGCGGATTGAGGGCCATGAGCGAACTCGTCGAGACCTCCGCCGTCGAACTCCGCCGACTGATCGGCCGCAAGGCGATCTCCCCCGTCGAACTGCTCGATGCCTGCATCGCGCGCATCGAAGACCTCAACCCGCACGTCAACGCCGTCACCGCCACCGCCTTCGAGCGCGCGCGTGGCGAAGCCAAGGCCGCCGAACACGCGGTGCTGGCCGGCGAGCCGCTCGGCCTGCTGCACGGCCTGCCGCTGGGCGTGAAGGACCTCGAACCAACCGCCGGCCTGCTAACCACCTGGGGCTCGCCGATCTACCGCGCGCATGTGCCCGACGAAGACATCGTGCTGGTCGCGCGGCTGCGCCAGGCCGGCGCCATCGTCGCCGGCAAGACCAACGTGCCCGAGATGGGTGCGGGCGCGAATTCGCGCAACGTGGTGTGGGGCGCGACGGGCAACCCCTTCGACCCGAACCTCAACGCCGGCGGTTCCTCGGGCGGCTCGGCCGCGGCGCTGGCCTGCGACATGCTGCCGCTGTGCACCGGCTCCGACACCGGCGGCTCGCTGCGAATTCCCGCCGCCAAGTGCGGCGTGGTCGGCTTCCGCCCTTCGCCCGGCGTGGTGCCGAGCGTGCGCAAGCTGCTGGGCTGGACGCCCATCTCGGTCGTCGGCCCCATGGGCCGCAGCGTGGAAGACGCCTGCCTGCAGATGGCCGCCTCGGCCGGCATGCATGCGGGCGACCCGCTGAGCTATCCGCTCGATCCGCTGGCCTTCCTGAAGCCGCAGGACATCGACCTGAGCCGCCTGCGCGTGGCCTTCACCGAAGACTTCGGCACCTGCGCCGTCGACGACGACATCCGCGCCACCTTCCGCCAGAAGATCGCTGCGATGAAGCACCTGTTCGCGCGCTGCGACGAGGTGAGCTTCGACCTCGGCGAGGCGCACCGCTGCTTCGACGTGCTGCGCGCCGAATCCTTCGTCGCCGGCCTGCAGGCCGCCTACCAGAAGGACCCGGCCAGCCTCGGCCCCAACTCGCGCGCCAACTACGAGATGGGCGCGCGCATGTCACTGCCCGACGCCGCCTGGGCACAGGCCGAGCAGACCCGGCTCATCGCCCGCTTCCAGCGCACCTTCGCCGAGTACGACCTGGTGCTCTCGCCCACCACGCCGGTGTCGCCCTTCCCGTGGACGCAGATGTACGCCGACACCATCAACGGCGAGCCGCAGGAGAACTACTACCGCTGGCTCGCGCTGACCTACGTCGTCACGCTCGCGACCAACCCCGCGATGGCCCTGCCCTGCGGCATCGACCACCGCGGCATGCCCTTCGGCCTGCAGGTCGTGGGCGGCTTCCGCGCCGACGCGCAGGTGCTCGGCGCGTCGCATGCGATGGAACAGGCCTTCGCGGCCATCCCCGAACTGCGACGGCCGCGGCCGGACCTGGTGAAGCTGCGGGCGTCGATGGTGGAGCCGGCGCTGCGGTCCATCGTGACTGCGCCGCCGGTGATCGACGGCAGCGACTGCGCATCGCACGCCATCTCCGCCGTCTGAGCCGGCGGCACGCGCGCCGCGGTGCGCGCTACTTCACCTGCTGCTTGCCGAGCTTGCGCGCCAGCGTGCGGCGATGCATGCCCAGGCGGCGCGCAGTCTCGGAAATGTTGAAGCCCGTCTCGGCCAGGGTCTCGTGGATGCGCTCCCATTCGAGCGTCTTGATCGACGTCGAGCGATTGGTGAGCACGACCTGCGTCGTGCCCTCGGCGCGACCGAAAGCGGCCTCGATGTCGTCGGTGTTCGACGGCTTCGCGAGGTAATGGCAGGCACCCAGCTTGATCGCCTCGACCGCCGTCGCGATGCTCGCGAAACCGGTCAGCACCACGATCAGCATGTCGGCGTCGTGCGCATGCAGGCGCTGCACGCAGGCCAGGCCCGAGGCCTCGCCGCCGAGCTTCAGGTCGACCACCGCATAGCCGGGCGAATCGGCGGCCCGCAACAGTGCGTCCATGTCTTCGAGGCTGGCCGCATGCACCACGGCGTAGCCGCGCCGCTCGAAGGAGCGGCCGAGCGTGCGTGCGAAGGCCGCGTCGTCCTCGACGATCAGCAGCCGGCGCGCGGGCACCGCCTCGGGATCAACTTGCATTCGGTTCCTCTTCTTCCAGGATGACGGCAGACAGCGGCAGCGAGATGCGCACCCGCGCGCCGCCTTCGGCGAGGTTGTGCGCCGTCACGTTGCCGCCGAGCGTGCGCAGCACATTGACGACCAGGAACAGCCCCAGCCCGCCGCCCGGGCGCCCCTTGCTCGACTGGTAGGGCTTGCCCAGCTGAGGGAGCATGTGCGGCGCGAAACCGGTGCCGGCGTCGGTCACCGTGACCACCAGGTGCTCGTCGAGCCGTTCGACCCGCATCTCCACCCGCTTCGGCGATGCCTCCAGCGCATTGTCGAGGACGTTGTGGATCGTCTGCTTCAGCGCCGAGTCGGAGACCATGGGCAGGTCGGGGCCGAAGTGGTTTTCGTAGACGAAGGAAACCACCGGACGGCTGTCGCGCCACTCCTGCGCCAGGCCGTCGAGGAAGGTGATGACCGTGGTCGCGGCAGACGATTCCCCGCGCGCCTCGCCCGCCGACAGCAGGATGCCGCTGACGATGGTCTTGCAGCGCTTGAGCTGCGCCTGCATTTCGTCGACTTCCTGCAGCAGCTCGGGGTTCGAGGTGAATTCGGGCATGCGCTTCCAGTCGCCGAGGATTACCGACAGCGTGGCCAGCGGCGTGCCGAGCTCGTGCGCGGCCCCCGAGGCGAGCAGCCCCATGCGCACGATGTGTTCTTCTTCCGCCGCGCGCTGCCGCAGGCCGGCCAGCCGCGCGTCGCGCGCACGCAGGTTGGCGTTGATGCGCGTGATGAAGACCAGCAGCAACGACGCGTTGAGCGCGAAGCACAGCACCATGCCCTGGATGTACGGGCTCGCCAGGCCGCGGCCGTGGTCGAGCGGAAGCGCCAGTGGCCGCGAGAAGAGCGCGAGGCCGGTCAGGCACAGGCCGGTGATCACGACCAGCGTGGCGCTCGACCAGGCCTCGAGCAACACCGCCCCGAGAATCACCTGCAGCAGGTAGAGCGAAACGAAGGGGTTGGTGGTGCCGCCGCTCAGGTACAGCTGCGCCGTGAGGATGGCCACGTCGACCAGCATCGCGACGAAGAGCTCGGTGTTGCTTGCCTCGCGCCCGGTACGCCAACGCAGCAGGCTCGCGACGTTGAAGGCCATCAGGGCAGCCAGCACGAGCAGCATCTGCTCCAGCGGCAGCGGAATGCGAAAGCCGTAGTGCACCACCTCGATGGTGACGATCTGGCCGAACACGGCCAGCCAGCGCAGCTGGATCAGCTGCTGCATGTTCTTCAGCCCGGTCCGGTCACCCGGCTCGGCCCCGAGGTTGTCGGCGGGCCACATGCCGGGCAAACCCGCCGGGGCCTCAGTCTTGCGCAGCATCCTTGCTTTCGGAATCGATGGAGCGGGCATTCTCCCCAATGTGGCGGCGCCGCAGCCGGCGCTCTTCGCGCGCGACGTAGGCAGCGGCCAGCGCCACCATCAAGGCCAGCCCGAACCAGGTCACGGCGTAGACGAAGTGGCTGTTGGGGAATGCGATGACGGTGAGCCCGCCGACCGGCCAGGTCTCGGGCGGGCCGGCGTCGGCGTCGACAAAGTACGGCGCCACGGTGCCGAGCCCGCGCGCCGCCGCGATGGCTGGCAGCTCGCGCGAGAACCAGCGGTTGGCGATCGGGTCGTTGCCCCGCGGGAAGAAGCCGTTGCGCTCACTCATGCGCAGGAAGCCGGTGACAGTCACGGTGCCGATCGGCACCCCGCCGCGCGAGGCGGGGTCGCGTTGCTCCGGCGGGACGAAACCGCGGTTGACCATCACCAGGCTGCCATCGGCGACACGCAGCGGCGTGAGCACCCAGAAGCCAGTGCCGATGGCCGTGGAGGCCTGCACCAGCGTCTCGCGGTCGTGCAGGAAGGCGCCGACGACCCGGACGCGGCGGTATTCGTCGTGGTTGGCATCGACCTGGGGCCACGCAGCCTGCGCCGGTGCATCGACCGGCGCGGCGTGAATGCGCTGGGCGACGCGCTCGATCAGGTCGAGCTTCCAGGCGCGGCGCTCGACCTGCCAGATGCCCAGGGCGACGAAGCCGCAGAAAACGAGAAGCGCCAGAAACGCCAACGCGGCCAGGACGGCCGCGGAGCGCGGGCCGCGTTCTGCGGCCGGGTCGGCTTGCGGGTGCAAGCTCAAGGCATGTTCTTCATGTCGTGCAGCGACGGCATCATGTTGTAGTTGAGGTGGTACATCACCCACAAGGAGCCGGCCAGCGTAATCACCACGAGCACCAGCGTGAAGATCAGCGCCAGCATCGACCAGCCGCCTTCGACCTTGGTGTTCATGTGCAGGAAATAGATCATGTGCACCACGATCTGGACCGCAGCGAAGCCGAGGATGACGAAGGCGGTGGTGCTCGAGCTCTCGAACACCTTGCCCATCACCAGCCAGAACGGGATGACCGTGAGGATGACCGACAGGATGAAGCCGATGCTGTAGCCCTTGAGGGTGCTGTGCGGCACGCCCGCATCTTCGTGGTGATCGCCGTCGTGGCCGTGGCTGTCGTGGCCGTGCGTGTCGTGACCTGCGCTCATGGCAGCACTCCCATCAGATAGACAAAGGTGAAGACGCCGATCCAGACCACGTCCAGGAAGTGCCAGAACATCGACAGGCACATCAGACGGCGGCGATTTTCCATGGTGAGGCCATGGCGCGACACCTGCACCATCAGCGTGACCAGCCAGATGATGCCGAAGGTGACGTGCAGGCCGTGGGTGCCGACCAGCGTGAAGAAGGACGACAGGAAGGCGCTGCGCTGCGGCACCGCGCCTTCATGGATCAGGTGGTGGAACTCGTACAGCTCCAGCCCGATGAAGGCCGCACCGAACAGGCCGGTGATCGCCAGCCACACGAGCACTTGCCTGATCTGCTTCTTCTGCATCGCGATCATGGCGAAGCCATAGGTGATCGACGACAGCAGCAGCATCGAGGTGTTGAGCGCGACCAGCGGCAGGTCGAACAGGTCGGCGCCCGAGGGGCCCGCCGCGTAGCTGCGGCCCACCACCGCATGCACCGCGAACAGGCAGGCGAAGATGAGGCAGTCGCTCATCAGGTAGAGCCAGAAGCCCAGCAGCGTGCCGTTCTCCGGATGGTGGTCGCCAGGGACGTAGAAGCGCTGGTTGTCGGGCGCGTGGACGTCGCCCGAATGCAGGGTGGCGGCGGTATCAGACATGGCTGGCAAGGAGACGAGTGCGGGCGCCTTCGGTGCGGATGACTTCGTCCGCATCGATGTGGTAGTCGCGCTTGTAGTTGAAGGTATGGAAGATGGCGGTGCCGATCAGCAACACGAAACTGAGCACGGCCAGCGGCCACATGTGCCAGATCATCGCGAAGCCGAAGACGGTGCTCAGGCCGGCCAGCACAATGCCCGCCCAGGTGTTCTTGGGCATGTGGATCGGGCGGAAGCCCTGCAGCGGACGCTCGTAGCCCCGTTGCTTCATGTCCGACCAGGCGTCGTTGTCATGGATGACCGGCGTGAACGCGAAGTTGTAGGCCGGCGGCGGTGACGAGGTCGACCATTCCAGCGTGCGGCCGTTCCACGGGTCCCCCGTGAAGTCACGCAGCGATTCGCGGCGGCGGTAGCTCACCACCAGCTGGATCAGGAAGGACGCGATGCCCAGCGCGATGAGGAAGGCGCCGAAGGCGGCGATCTGGAACCAGATCTGCAGCGACATGTCCTCGAAATGGCTCACGCGGCGCGTGACGCCCATCAGGCCGAGGATGTACAGCGGCATGAAGGCCATCCAGAAGCCGATCAACCAGAACCAGAAGGACATCTTTCCCCAGAACGCATCGAGCTTGTAGCCGAAGGCCTTCGGGAACCAGTAGTTGATGCCGGCCATGAGGCCGAACAGCACGCCGCCGATGATCACGTTGTGGAAGTGGGCGATCAGGAACAGGCTGTTGTGCAGAACGAAGTCGGCCGGCGGCACGGCCAGCAGCACGCCCGTCATGCCGCCGATCACGAAGGTGACCATGAAGCCGATGGTCCAGAGCATCGGCACTTCGAAGCGGATGCGGCCGCGGTACATCGTGAAGAGCCAGTTGAAGATCTTCGCCCCGGTCGGGATCGAGATGATCATGGTCGTGATGCCGAAGAAGGAATTGACGCTGGCGCCCGAGCCCATCGTGAAGAAGTGGTGCAGCCACACCAGGTACGACAGGATGGTGATCACCACCGTGGCGTAGACCATCGACGCGTAGCCAAACAGGCGCTTGCCCGAGAAGGTCGAGACGATTTCGGAGAACACGCCGAACAGCGGCAGGATCAGGATGTAGACCTCGGGGTGGCCCCAGATCCAGATCAGGTTCACGTACATCATGGCGTTGCCGCCGAAATCGTTGGTGAAGAAGTTCGTGCCGACGTAGCGGTCGAGCGACAGCAGCGCGAGCACCGCGGTCAGCACCGGGAAGGCGGCCACGATCAGCACGTTGGTGCAGAGCGACGTCCAGGTGAACACCGGCATCTTCATCAGGCCCATGCCGGGCGCGCGCATCTTCACGATGGTCGCGAGCAGGTTGATGCCCGAAAGCAGCGTGCCGACCCCTGCGATCTGCAGCGACCAGATGTAGTAGTCGACCCCGACGTCGGGGCTGTGCAGGATGCCCGAGAGCGGCGGGTAGGCCAGCCAGCCGGTGCGCGCGAACTCGCCCACGAAGAGCGAAGCCATCACCAGCACGGCGCCGCTGGCGGTCATCCAGAAGCTGAAGTTGTTGAGGAAGGGGAAGGCCACGTCGCGCGCGCCGATCTGCAGCGGCACCACGTAGTTCATCAGGCCCGTCACCAGCGGCATGGCGACGAAGAAGATCATGATCACGCCGTGGGCGGTGAAGATCTGGTCGTAGTGGTGCGGCGGCAGGAAGCCCTGGTTGTCGCCGAAGGCCATCGCCTGGTGCAGCCGCATCATGATGGCGTCGGCGAAGCCGCGCAGCAGCATGACGATGCCGAGGATCATGTACATGATCCCGATCTTCTTGTGGTCGATGCTGGTGAACCAGTCGCGCCACAGCACGCCCCACACCTTGAAGTAGGTGAGCGCGGCCAACAGGCCGATGCCGCCGAGCGCGACGGCCGCGAAGGTCGCCAGGAGGATCGGGTCGTGCAGCGGGATGGCTTCCCAGCTGAGTTTGCCGAAGATGAGCTTCGTGAGGTCGAGTGATTCGAACATGGAGATCCGGGAAAACAATTACAGCGGCTGCGTGGCAGCGGGCACGGAAAGCGGGAAGGCATCCACCGGATCGTTCACCGAGCACATGGCCCCCACGTAGGTGCGGGCGCGGCCCAGCTCGGCGTTGGTCAGGCCCTGGCGGGCGCGCGTGGCAGCGTCCATCGAGGCCACGTTGAAGGCACCGGGCATGCCCTGGCCACCGTTGGCGTCGATCGCCATCATGTCTTTCATGCACATGCGGTTGGCTTCGACGCAGCGGTTCAGGATGGCGTCGTACAGGCCGGGCGCGACCGTGGCGAAGCGGCGCACCGGGTCGCGCTCGCTCGGCTTTTCCAGCTGCAGGTAGGCGCCGCGGGTGAGTTCGCCACCGGCCGCCTTGTTGCGCTGCACCCACTTGTCGAAGTCGGCGTCGTTCAGTCCGTGAAACTTGAAGCGCATGCCCGAAAAGCCGGCACCGCTGTAGTTGGCGGAGAAGCCTTCGTACTCGCCCGGCTTGTTGATGACCGCGTGCAGCTTGGTTTCCATGCCGGCCATGGCGTAGATCTGGCCGGCCAGCGCGGGGATGAAGAAGGAGTTCATCACCGTCGACGAGGTGATCTTGAACTGGATCGGCCGGTCGACCGGGGCGGCCAGCTCGTTGACCGTGGCGATGCCCTGCTCGGGGTAGAGGAACAGCCACTTCCAGTCGAGCGCCACCACCTCGACCACCAGCGGCTTGGTGTTCGCCGGGATCGGGCGCTGGGCGTCGATGCGCGCCAGCGGGCGGTACGGGTCGAGCGTGTGGGTGCTGATCCAGGTCAGCGCGCCCAGCGCGATGATGATCAGCAGCGGCGCGCCCCAGATGGCGAGTTCGAGCTGGGTCGAGTGGTCCCAGTCGGGCGAATAGGTGGCTTCCTTGTTCGACTGGCGGTATTTCCAGGCGAAGAACAGCGTCATCGCGATCACCGGCACGATGATCAGCAGCATCAGCACCGTCGAGATGACGATCAGCCGCCCCTGCTGCGACGCGATGTCGCCGGACGGATTGAGCAGCACCATGTTGCAGCCGGCCAGCAAGCTCAGCGGCAGCAGGAACAATACGCGCGGAATCTTGAAGGAAGGCATGCCAGGGAAAGGGAGCTTGTGATGGGGCGAGAAGCCTGCGAATCTACGCCGATCGAGGCCCGACCGGCATTGGACGTTTTGTCCTACGGCATCGGAGGTCTCCTGGTGCAAAATTTGGGCCGAATGCAATGTGCGTTCGACCGAAGTCGGCTGCGACGTCCATTTTCCGAAGTTCCTGTAGGCATCCCATGACAACGTCCTCCATCGCACAACCAGGGGGCCAGCCCGGCCAGAACGGCACCGCCACCGGCCGCGACATCGCCCATGCCGTCGGCGGCGACACCGAACACGTCGACCCGAGCGACATTGCCGTCGGTGTGGTGATCGGCCGCGCTTCCGAATATTTCGACTTCTTCGTCTACGGGATCGCGTCGGCGCTGGTGTTCCCAGCGATCTTCTTCCCCTTCGCCGACCGCCTGACCGGAACGCTCTACGCGTTCACGATCTTTGCGCTCGCCTTCATCGCACGCCCCTTCGGCACTGCGCTGTCGATGGCCATTCAGCGCCGTTACGGCCGCGAAGCCAAGCTCACCGCCGCGATCTTCATGCTCGGCACCGCGACCGCGGGCATCGCCTTCTTGCCGACGTACGAGAGCATCGGCGTGTCGGCCATCGTCCTGCTGGCGGTCTTCCGCATCGCCCAGGGCATCGCGCTGGGCGGCAGCTGGGATGGCCTGCCGTCGCTGCTGGCGATGAGCGCCCCGCAGAACCGGCGCGGCTGGTACGCCATGCTCGGCCAGCTCGGCGCACCCTTCGGCTTCCTGACGGCAGCGACCTTGTTCGCCTATCTGACGGCCAGCATCCCGGCGGAAGACTTCCTGTCCTGGGGCTGGCGCTACCCCTTCTACGTCGCCTTCGCCATCAACGTCGTGGCCCTGTTCGCCCGCCTGCGCCTGGTCGCAGCCACCGAATATTCCAAGCAGCTGGACGAGCGCGAGCTCGAACCCACCGGCATCGTCGAGCTCGCGCGCGCCCAGGGCGCCAACATCCTCATCGGCGCCTTTGCGGCTTTGGCCAGCTACGCCCTCTTCCACATCGTGACGATCTTCCCGCTGTCGTGGATCACCCTCTATTCCGATCAGTCGGTGAGCCAGTTCCTGGTGATCCAGGCCATCGGTGCCTGCCTGGCCGCGCTGGCGATGGTCGCCTCCGGCAAGATCGCCGACCGCATCGGCCGGCGCCGCACGCTCGGCTCACTGGCGGTGGCGATCGCGGTTTTCAGCGGCTTCGCGCCGACGCTGCTGGACGGTGGAACCATCGGGCAGGACACCTTCATCCTGGTCGGTTTCGTCCTGCTGGGCCTGTCCTATGGCCAGGCCTCGGGCACCGTGACGTCGAACTTCGCCGCCCGCTTCCGCTACACCGGTGCGGCCCTCACGGCCGACGTGGCCTGGCTCATCGGCGCGGCCTTCGCGCCATTGGTGGCGCTCGGTCTGTCGGCGCACTTCGGTCTGGGTTACGTCAGCGTCTACCTGCTGTCGGGCGCGGCCTGCACGCTCACCGCGCTGTGGGTCAACCGGACGCTCGAGCAGCGGGACTGAATTGCGCCGCTGCGGGCGAGGTCGACTGGCGGCGCACCCGGCCCGTTTACTCCGCCTCGATGCCCGCCGCTTTCACGATGCGGCCCCACTTCGTCGACTCGGCCGTCTGAAACTTCGCCAGTTCCTCGGGCGAGGTGGTGAAGACCTCGGTACCCGTCGGCTCGTAGAAGGCGGTCTTGGCGGCCTCGCTCTTGGCAGCCTTCACCATCAGTTCGTTCAGGCGCTTCACCACCGCCGGCGGGGTCTTCGCGGGGGCGTAGGCGGCGAACCAGTAGCCCATTTCGTAACCCTTCACGCCGGCCTCGGTGATGGTGGGCACCTCGGGCGCCAGCGGAGAGCGGCTGGCGCCCGACACGCCGAGCGCGCGCAGCTTGCCCCCCTTGACCTGCGGCAGGCCGGTCGCGGTGTCGGTGATCATCATGTGGATCTGGTTGCCCAGCAGGTCGGTCACCGCCAGTGTGTTGCTCTTGTACGGCACGTGCAGCAGCTTGATGTCGGCCATCTGCTGCAGCAGTTCACCGGCCATGCGGCTGGACGAGCTGCCGCTGCCGAAGCTGTACTTGCCCGGCTCCTTCTTGGCCAGCGCGACGAACTCCGCCACCGTCTTCGCGGGAAATGACGGGTTCACCACCATGATCTGCCCGCCCTTGCCCAGGCCGGTGATCGGCGAGAAATCCTTCACCGGGTCGTAGGGCAGCTTCTTGTAGAGGTGCTCGTTGGCGGCGTGCGTGGTGTTGGTGGTGATCAGCACCGTGTAGCCATCGGCCGGCGCCTTGGCCGCGAATTGCGATGCGATGAAGCCGCTGGCGCCGGCGCGGTTGTCGATCACCACCGACTGCTTGGTTTCCGCGGTGATGCCGTTGCCGATGGCGCGGGCGATCTGGTCGGTCGCGGTGCCGGCGGCGAAGGGAACGACGAAGGTGATGGGCTTGTCCGGGAAGGCCTGCGCCTGCGCCAGAAGCGGTGCCAGCGCAAGGGCGGCGGCAGCGAGCGCGATGGACGGGTTGCGGTTCATGTCTGTTGTCTCCAGGGTTGTGAGAGGGAATCAGCCTTCGGATGGGCCGGCGAGAAAAGGTTGCAGATCGAGCGGCACCACGATCGGCAGGTCGAGCAGCAGGAAGGACAGCGACTTGCCGTGCGTGTCGAGGTTGAGCGCGTCGTTCACGCCGCCATCGAGCACCGCATCGAGCACGAAATTCATCGCCTCCAGGGTCGGCAGCAGAAAGCGCTGCACCCGGCTCGGCGCGCGATGGCGGAACTGCGCCGCCACCGCCTCGGGCGTGACCTGCTCGACCAGCAGCGGCCAGAGCGCCGAGTGCCAGGCGATCACGCTGATGTTGGACCGGTCGCCCTTGTCGCCGGTGCGGCCGTGGGCGGCGCGGTAGAGCGGAACGGTGATCGTGGTCATGCGGTGGTCTCCACCATGGCGAAGCCGACTGGCACGCGTTCGCGCGGCAGCAGGCAGGAGATGGTGTTGAGCCGCGGCGTGAGCAGGCTGCGCACGCCGCCCCCGCCAGCAGGGCCGCAGGTGTAGAGCGCCATCACCTCGCGGCCGACGCGCTCGGCTTCGGCCCGGTCGGCGTGCGTGGCGGCCACCCGCAGCCGCACATCGCGCGCGCCGTTGTCGGGCGTGGCCGCGAGCGCGCGGCCGGCGTCGTCGGCCAGGATGCTGATGGCGCCGATCAGGTCGACGCGCAGGCGCAGGCCCGTCAGCCGGCTGCGCAGCACCTCCGCCGCAATGCGCGCACGCGCCTCGGCGCGCGGACCGGCATAGGAGATCTCGCCCTCGGCCAGCCAGCCGCCTTCATGGCAGACGTTCACCTTGTAGTGCGTCGGCCGCGCATGGCCGCGCACGCCGCTCAGCGCTACCCGGTCGTCGCCGATGCGCCGCACCTCGGCCTCGGCGATGTCGGCCACCACGTCCGGGGTCAGGTAGGCGGCCGGGTCATGCACCTCGTAGAGCAGTTGCTCCTTCACCGTGGCCTCCGTCACGAAGCCACCGGTGCCCTCGGACTTGCCGACGGTGCAGCGGCCATCGACCCCGATCTCCGCGATCGGGAAGCCGACCTCGGCGAGGCCCGGCACGTCCTTGTAGCCCGGATCGGCGAAGTAGCCCCCGCAGACCTGGGCACCGCATTCGAGGAGGTGCCCGGCCATGGTGGCGCGGCCCAGCACGTCCCAGTCGTCGGCGGCCCAGCCGAAGTGCGACATGGCCGGCCCGACGGTGAGCGAGGGGTCGGCGACGCGGCCGCACACCACGATGTCGGCGCCGGCATCGAGCGCGGCGGCGATCGGCTCGGCACCGATGTAGGCGTTGGCGCTGACGAGCTTCAGCCCGTCCATCGCCGTGCCCAGCGCCTCGCGCAGCAGGGCCTGGTGGGCCGGCGACGACAGGTCGTCGCCTTCGACCACCGCGATGCGCGGCGCCGGCTGGCCGAGCTCGCGCGCCATGCGGGCGATGTGGCGCGCCGCCGCACGCGGGTTGGCGGCGCCGAAGTTGCTCACGATGCGGATCCCGTGCGTCAGGCAGCGGGCCAGCACCGGCCGCAGCATCGCGTCGAGCAGCGGCTCGTAGCCGGCCTCCGGGTCGGCGCGCCGGCGCAACTGCGCCAGCGCGAGGGTTCGCTCGGCCAGGGTTTCGAAGATGAGGAAGGCGCGCTGGCCGGCCGGGCCGGCGGCAAGCCGAGCGATCAGCGTGTCGACCACCGGGCCGGCCGCATCGGTCCGGTCGCCGGAAAAGCCGGCGGCGCAGCCGATCAGCAGCGGTGGGGGCGCAATGGCCTGAAGCGTCATGGCTCGTCTCTCGTGTATGCGATGAATGTAGGTCGACCCAGCCCATCCGTAAAATCGAAACTTCGGATCGATTCATTTGAAAGACGGATCACGCCATGAAAACACCCGACCTCTCGACACGGCAGCTGCGGGCCTTCGTGGCCCTGGCCGAACAGCGGAACTTCACCCGCGCGGCCCAACTGTGCCACCTCTCGCAGCCGGCGTTCAGTGCGTTGATCCGCACCCTCGAGGAGTCGCTCGGCGCGCGTCTGTTCGACCGCGACACGCGCAGCGTGCAACTCACACCCGAGGGGCGGCTGTTCGAGGGCGCGGCGCAGCGGCTGCTCGACGACATGCGCGGTGCGATCAGCGACCTGGCCGACCATGTGGAGCGCCGCAAGGGCCGGGTCCGGGTGGCCGCCCTGCCCTCGCTGGCGGCCGGCTGGCTGCCCGCGGTGTTCGCCGAGTTCATGGCCACCTGGCCGGGCATCACGGTCGGCCTGGACGATGCGCTGTCGGACGCCTGCATCGCGCGGGTGCGCAGCGGCGAGGCCGACTTCGCGCTGGCGTCGGCGGGCAACGGCACCGCGGCGGCCAGCGACCTGCGCAGCCGCAAGCTGTGCAGCGACCGCTTCCATCTGGTGTGCCGGGCCGACCATCCGCTGGCGGCCGAGACGCGCCTGAGTGCCCGCAAGATCGCGCCCTACCCCTTCATCCAGATGGCGCGCCACAGCAGCGTGCGCCAGTCGCTCGATGCGGCGCTGCATCCGCTGCGGCTCAACGCGGTGTTCGAGGTCGAGCATCTCGCCACCGTCATGGGGCTGGTCGAGGCGGGCCTGGGCATCAGCGTGGTGCCGGCGCTGACCTTGTTCCATTTCCGCCGCGACACGCTGGTGACGCGGCCGCTGCCGGTGCCGGGGCTGATGCGCACGGTCTATCTGGTGCAACGGCGCGAGGGCAGCCTGTCGGTGGCGGCACAGGGCTTGCACGACCTGATCGTCGCGCGGCTCGGCAAGCTGGCGCTGCCCTGAAGCAGCCGACGCAGATAATGGATTCTTCCCCACCGATACCTCCAGAAGGCGCTCGTCCATGCTCGACCTCCTCGTGCGCAACGCCACCGTTCCCGACGGCCGCAGCGGCCTGTCCATCGCCGTGCAAGACGGCCGCATCGTCGAGGTCGCCGAGGCGCTCGACGCGCCGGCTCACGAGACACTCGATGCACAGGGACAGCTTGTCGCGCCGCACTTCGTCGACCCGCACTTCCACATGGACGCGACGCTCAGCTACGGCCTGCCGCGCGTCAACGAGAGCGGCACGCTGCTCGAAGGCATCGCCCTGTGGGGCGAACTCAAGCCGCTGCTCAAGCAGGAAGCGCTGATCGAACGCGCGCTGGCCTACTGCGACTGGGCCGTGGCCAAGGGCCTGCTGGCCATCCGCACGCACGTCGACACCAGCGACCCGAGCCTGCTGGCGGTCGACGCGCTGCTGGAGGTCAAGCGCCTCGTCGCGCCGTATCTCGACCTGCAACTGGTCGCCTTTCCGCAGGACGGCGTGCTGCGCACCACGGGCGGTGTCGACAGCCTGAAGCGCGCACTCGACAAGGGCGTGGATGTGGTGGGCGGCATTCCGCATTTCGAACGCACGATGGCCGACGGCGCCGCCAGCGTGAAGCTGCTGTGCGAGATCGCGGCGGAGCGCGGGCTGCTGGTCGACATGCACTGCGATGAATCCGACGACCCGCTCTCGCGCCACATCGAGACCCTTGCCTTCGAGGCGCAGCGCCTGGGCCTGCGGGGCCGCGTGACCGGCTCACACTGCACATCGATGCACAGCATGGACAACTACTACGTGAGCAAGCTGCTGCCGTTGATCGCCGAAAGCGGCGTCGCCGTGATCGCCAACCCGCTCATCAACATCACGCTGCAGGGCCGCCACGATACCTACCCCAAGCGCCGCGGCATGACGCGCGTGCCCGAGCTGATGGCCGCCGGCGTGACCGTCGCCTTCGGCCACGACTGCGTGATGGACCCGTGGTATGGCATGGGCTCGGGCGACATGCTCGAAGTCGCGCACATGGGCCTGCATGTGGCGCAAATGACCAGCCAGGCCGGCATCCGCCGCTGCTTCGACGCGGTGACGACGAATGCTGCCAAGGTCTTCCATCTGCCGGCCTACGGGCTCGAGGCGGGCTGCGACGCGAGCTTCGTGCTGCTGC
The DNA here is from genome assembly GCF_051216635.1 of Variovorax sucrosi. Lineage (NCBI taxonomy): Bacteria > Pseudomonadati > Pseudomonadota > Betaproteobacteria > Burkholderiales > Comamonadaceae > Variovorax > Variovorax sucrosi. The sequence goes on from NZ_JBPJZU010000002.1 coordinate 508,597, forward strand.
AGGCGCGCGACCCGGTGGAGGCCATCCGCCTGCGCGCCACGCGGCTGAAGGTGTACCGGCGCGGCAGGCTGCTGGCCGAGACGCCACCGACCACTGCGGCGCTGCATCTGCCGGGGCGCGTCGGCACGACGTCCTTCATGCCCGCTCGGCCGGGCACGTCGCATCCCTAATCGGGCGTCGCGTCGGCGACCCGCTGCGCCACCCAGGCCGCGAAGGCCCGCTCAGCCTGCATCCGGAATTCGTTGCGCGTGTGGTTGCACACCGCATGCGCCAGGCGCCGGTACTTCGGCTTCCGCGTGCTGCCCAGAGTGGCGTCGAGCAGGTGCTCGATGGTGGCCGACTCCGGCCGGTCGTGCGGCGGGTCGAAATCCATCGCCAGCCCGCACCAGTGGCAGCGGTCACCGAAGGTCGAGCGCAGCGCCTTGACGCTCATACCGCCAGTTGCTCTGCCACGGCCGTCAATGCTGCACCGACCGGCTGCTCGACCTTCAGCGTCAGCAGTTCGTCGGCGCGGGTGCGGCCGAGGTTGACGGCCGCCACCGGCTTGCCGGCGGCCACTGCCGCCTGCACGAAGCGAAAGCCCGAATAAACCATCAGCGAAGATCCGGCGACCAGCATCGCGTCGGCCTCGGCCAGTGCGTCGAAGGCGGCCTGCACCCGATCGCGCGGCACGCTTTCGCCGAAGAACACCACATCGGGCTTGAGCATGCCGCCGCAGCGCGGACAGTCCGGCACCTCGAAGGCCGCGAAGTCGCGCCCGTCGAGGTCGGCATCGCCGTCGGGGGCCGCGGTCGCCTCCAGCGCCGCCCACGCGGGGTTGCGCACACGCAGCGTGTGCTGCAGCTCGGCGCGCGGCGTGCGGGTTTCGCAGCCCAGGCAGCGCACGGTGTCGATGCGGCCGTGCAGGTCGAGGGTCTGGCGGCTGCCGGCAATTTCGTGCAGGCCATCGACGTTCTGGGTCAGAAGAAGGCCGATGCGGCCGGCTTCTTCCAGGCGGGCCAGAGCGCGGTGCGATGCGCCCGGTCGGGCCGTCGCCATGGTGGGCCAGCCGACCAGGCTGCGCGCCCAGTAGCGCCGGCGCGTGGTGTCGTCACCGGTGAAGGCCTGGAAGGTGACCGGCGACGGACGCTTCCAGTCGCCGTTGACATCACGGTAATCGGGGATGCCGGATTCGGTGCTGCAACCCGCGCCGGTCAACACGAAGAGGCGGCGGTGGCGGCCGACGAAGTCGGCAAGCGAGGCGGAGGCATCCATGGCGCGCAAGCATACGGCGCGGTGCGCGGCCATGCCGGTGTCGGGGCTCTCGGTGGGCCAGCGGCGGCGGGCGGCGGGCGGCGGCTAGCGGAACTGCTTGCGCAGGAAAGGCTTGTGCCGGCCGATGTGTGCGAGCTGCGCTTCGGCCACGATGCCGTCGAGGTCGACACCGTCGCCGTTGAGCACCGCGTTCGCATTTACCAGCGCGCGCGACACCACCTCTTCCTCGCTCACGCCGTGCTGTGCCGCGAGATCGAGCGCCACCCGCTTCATTGCCCGCTGCGACAGCATCCACATGGCACCGAAGGCGTCCCACGCGGCGGCCGCTTCCTTGAAACGGTCACGGTCGGCCAGGATCTCGTTGAGCGGCTTGGCCAGCAGTTCGTTGACGGCTTCCAGCTGTTCGGACAGTGCCGCCTGCCGCTCCTGCGCCTCGCGCAGGGCGTCGGCCGCGGTGCTGGGTGGCACCGGCGCGGCGAAGCTGCCGTCGGCATTCGGCGTGGGAACCTGGAGCTGGTCGGAGAGGGACATGGTGGGTCTTTTTTCTTCGGCGCGGAGTCAAAAAGAATCGCGGTCAGACGCCGGTGAGCGCCCGGTAAGCCTCGCGCGTCTTCGGCGATACCGAGGCCAGCGCCATCGCATGGGAAGTTTCGTGGCGCAGCTGAATGCGTGCCGAAGCCACCGCGCGCGAGCGACAGAACCAATGGCAGGTGTGCTGCATGAGGAACATCTCGGCCGACAACATGAAGGCCTTGTCCTTGGGCGTCTGCTGCGCGATGTTGGCGGCCGCGTCCGCGATGCCCCGTGCATGAATCGAGAAGGCCTGGCGGGCGTCGAAGGTCGAGCCGGGCAGCAGACGGTCGATCACCGGAACGGCGATCGGCCACTTGCTCACGCGCGCCTGCGCCGGGTCGACCTTGGCGAAGTCGCCGGCGAATCGTTCGAACTGCGATGCGAGGGTCTGCTCGCTCTGCGCGAGCAGCGACCAGATCTGCGACCGCCGTTCCTCGTCGCTCTCGCCGAGGCAACGCAGGTAGCCCTCGGTCAGCGTCTCCATCAGCTTCTCGATCTGGTAGTGGCCCAGGTGGCCACCCAGCAGGCGGATGCGGCGGGCCTGGTCCGTGGCCTTGAGCACGTAGAGGCCGATGGTGACAAAGACCACCAGGGTGAAGAATTCCATGCGATGCGAACGACGTTGGTTGGGGACGAACGTCGAGTGTAGTGACCGCGCCGCACGCGACGGCTGAACCCAACCGCCATGCAGCGCGGCCCGTGGCCCTTACTTCGGCAGCAGCACCTTGTCCACCACGTGAATCACGCCGTTCGACTGCACCACGTCGGCGATGGTCACGGTGGCGCTGCCGCCCTTCTCGTCGGTGATCATCACCTTGCCGCCGCTGGTCTTGGCAACGAGCGTCCCGCCGGCGACGGTCTTGAACGAGGTGGTGCCCTTGCCGTCTTCCATCATCTTCATGAGCGTCTTGGCGTCGATCTTGCCCGGCACCACGTGGTAGGTGAGGATGCCCGTGAGCATCGCCTTGTTCTCGGGCTTGAGCAGCGAGTCGACGGTGCCGGCCGGCAGTGCGGCGAAGGCTTCGTTGGTCGGCGCGAAGACGGTGAACGGGCCTGGCCCCTTGAGCGTGTCGACCAACCCCGCGGCCTTGACCGCGGCGACCAGGGTGGTGTGGTCCTTGGAGTTGACGGCGTTGTCGATGATGTCCTTGTTGGCGTACATCGGTGCGCCGCCGACCATCACCTGGGCGTAGGCCGTGACGGCGCCCACCGACAGCGCGGCGGCGAGCGTAAGGGAAGCGAGGTGCGAGAACTTGGCATGCATGGATGGCTCCTGTTGGATGTGCCGCCACGGAGATGCGTGGCGACACCCACTCATACGCAGCGAGTCCGTGCCCTGGATTCCAACCCGCCGTGATGCAGCGCTTCGCGCGGCCATCTCCTACGTCCAAGGCCCCTACGCCAGCGGATTGATGACCCCCGCGGCCGGGATGTTGCCCTGGCCCTTGTGCTTCTCCGTGAAGTTGAAGAGGTCGCTGATCTTGAAGCGGCCATCGGCCGAGGGAAGTTCCTCGCCCGGCTTGGGCGGGTTGCCCAGCAGGCTCTCGGGGTCGTCCTTGAGCAGGCCCACAAATACCTCCGCCACGATCGCCGCGCCGGTCGGCCCGAGGTGCTGGCTGCCGGCCTTCACCTCGGCCTCCTTCAACAGGTAGAACCACAGCGGCGTGTGCTCGCCGATGTTGAACTTCTTGATCACCGCGCCGCCCGTGCCGCTCTCCAGCTCGGCCTTGGTCAGCAGCGGCATGCCCATGCGGCCGGCCACGGCCTGGCCGGTGGGCAGCTTGTAGTGCATCGAGCCACGCAGCAGGTTGAGGGCGGCCAGCGGGCGCCCCGGTGGCGCGCCGATCATGAGCTGGTCGGAGATGGATGCGTCGATGGCCGAGGCCATCTGCGGCGTGCGGCCCAGGTCCGGGAAGAAGGCGCCGAAGTCGAGCAGCCAGTTCGTCGGGTATTGCAGCAGCGGCCCGCCGGGCGCCTTGGCGAAACCGTCGCCGGTGAAGGCGAAAGCCAGACGGAAGTCGGTGCCGGCGGCGAACACACGATTGAACTCGTACTTGGAGCGCACCATGCTGTGGCCGAAGCGGTAGGCCGCCCCGGAGAACTCGAGCGGAATGAAGGACTCGGTCGCCAGCTCGCCGGGCCCGATGCGATAGAACTTCAGTTCGGCCATCGCGTCGTCGACCGCCTGCTGCCCCACGATGAGCGGCAGGAACTGGTTGAGCAGGATGCGCTGGTAATGGTGGATCACCAGCCGGCGCACGTCGAGGAAGGACTTCTCCGGGAAGGCGAGACAGATGGCATTGTGGAAGTGCAGCATCGTGCGGTGCAGCTGCGCGACGATCAGGTTTTCGTCGTTGCGCTTGTCGCCGAGGATGGCCGTCGCATCGCCCTGCAGGAAGCAGGTGCGCGGCAGGTCGTAGGTGGCGCCGTCGAGCGCATGCACCTGCGGCAGTTCGGTGCCCGGCCCCGGGCCGGAGTCCTTGACCGGCCCCAGGATGAACTGGTTCGCGCTGGTCTGCGTCTGCCGCCGATAAAGGAAAGGCTGGTCGCGCGGCCCGGAGCCGTAGAGGCTGTCGAGGTCGAGTGCGGGCGAACGGAAGTTGACGAGGTCGCCCACATCCACCGCGTTCTCGCCGAGGCTGGTCGGGTCGAAGGTGATGTCGTGGTCGACGAACTGCCCGAAGTAGGTGAAGCCGGCCGGGATGACGCCGGGCGTCGGGCTGGTCACTGGCGCATGCATCGCCGCGCCCAGTTCCTCGGCCACCTGTGCATCGGTCGTCGGGCTGCCGGTGGTCCATGGGCTGGTGGAAAGCTCGGGGAACAGGAAGCCGAAGCGGCCGGGCTTGACCATGTTGCTGCGCACCGGGTCGGCATTGGCGGTGCTGTAGCCATGGCTGCGGGGCGGAGGCGGAGGCGGAGGCGGAGGCGGGGGCGGCGGCGACGAGGCGTGCGATTTTCCGGTCGACTTGGTGGCAGGCATGGACGTTGGCGGCGCACTCTTCTTCATGGCGGTCTCCTCAAGGGTGTGGGCATTCATCGTGGAACTCCGCGTGCTGGCGCGGATGTGTCGGCCACCCGTGCGGAACGGACGCCGATGCAGCGCATGCCTCATGGCGCGGACGATGCCCGCGCCCCATCGAGGCGTGCCTATTGAAAGCCCATCACTTGATTTGTCCAACGCCTCCGCGGCGTGCATCGGCCATAGGCCGACTCCCCAAAAGTCAGAGATCTCATCCCGCAGAAGTGGTAGTGCTGGCGCGCACACAACGCGCGGTGTGACCGCGTGTGTGCGGGGCTCTGCGGCTGCGAAGGAATTCGTTACGCCCGGTGCCGCGGCGAAGCAGTTCGCACGGCCCGACGAAGAGGCTGGCCGAACGCTACTTGCGCAGCCCCTGCAGCTTGGCAAAGGCACTGGCCATCTGCCCGGCGGGCTGCGGCGCGTTGTCGCGGCGCGCGCCCTGTTGCTGGCCGCGGCCTGCACCCTCGAAGCGGTTGTCGCGCGGGCCGTCGCGCCGTGCCGGCGTAGCGTCCAGTCGCATCGACAGCGCGATGCGCTTGCGCGCCACGTCGACTTCCATCACCTTGACCTTGACGATGTCACCGGTCTTGACGATCTCGCGCGCGTCCTCGACGAACTTGTTGGCGAGCTGGCTCACATGCACCAGGCCGTCCTGGTGCACGCCCAGGTCGATGAAGGCCCCGAACTGCGCCACGTTGCTCACCGTGCCCTCGAGCACCATGCCCTCCTTGAGGTCGGCGATGTCGTCCACGCCATCGTTGAAACGCGCCACCTTGAAGTCGGGGCGCGGGTCGCGGCCGGGCTTCTCGAGTTCGCCCAGGATGTCCTTGACCGTGATGACGCCGAACTTCTCGTTGGCGAACAGCTCCGGCCGCAGCGTCTTGAGCATCTCGGCGCGGCCCATCAACTCGGCGATCGGCTTGCCGGTCTTGGCCATGATCTGTTCGACCACCGGATAGGTTTCCGGGTGCACGCCGGTCACGTCGAGCGGGTTGCTGCCGCCGCGCACGCGCAGGAAGCCGGCGCTCTGCTCAAAGGCCTTGGGGCCGAAGCCGGTGACATCGAGCAACTGCTTGCGGGTGGCGAAGGCGCCGTTGGCCTCGCGCCAGCGCACCACCGCCTTGGCCACGCTGGCCGACAGGCCCGACACGCGCGACAGCAGTGGCACGCTGGCCGTGTTGAGGTCGACGCCCACCGAGTTCACGCAGTCCTCGACCACCGCGACCAGCGTGCGCGCAAGCTCGCTCTGGTTCACGTCGTGCTGGTACTGGCCGACGCCGATCGACTTCGGGTCGATCTTCACCAGTTCGGCCAGCGGGTCCTGCAGTCGGCGCGCGATGCTGGCGGCGCCGCGCAGGCTCACGTCGACATCGGGCATTTCCTGCGAGGCGAATTCGCTGGCGGAATAGACCGAGGCGCCCGCCTCGCTCACCACGACCTTGTCGATGGCCATCGGCGGCGCGCCGGCCTGGTCGGCCATCTTGGCGAGCAGCTTGATCAGGTCGCCGGCCAGCTTGTCGGTCTCGCGGCTGGCGGTGCCGTTGCCGATGGCGATCAGGTTCACGCCGTGCTTGGCGCACAGCTTGCCCAGCGTGTGCAGCGAGCCTTCCCAGTCCTTGCGCGGCTCGTGCGGGAACACGGTGGCGGTCTCGACCAGCTTGCCAGTCGCATCGACCACCGCCACCTTCACGCCGGTGCGGATGCCGGGGTCCAGGCCCAGCACCACGCGCGGGCCGGCCGGCGCGGCCAAGAGCAGGTCGCGCAAGTTGTCGGCGAAGACCTTGATCGCCACCTTCTCGGCCTCTTCGCGCAGGCGGGTGAACAGGTCGCGCTCGGTCGAGAGCGCCAGCTTCACGCGCCAGGTCCAGGCCACGCACTTGCGGATCAGGTCGTCGGCCTTGCGACCCGCATGGCTCCAGCCCAGGTGCAATGCGATCTTGCCCTCGGCGATCGACGGCTTGCCGGGCTCGGGCTCCACCGGCAGCACCAGCTTGGCATCGAGGATGTCGAGCGCGCGGCCGCGGAACACGGCCAGCGCACGGTGCGAGGGCACGCGGCCGATCGGCTCGTCGTAGTCGAAGTAGTCGCGGAACTTGGCGACGTCGGCGTTGTTCTCGTCCTTGCCCGCCATCAGCGTGGACTTCAGCAAGCCCTCGGCCCACAGCCATTCGCGCAGGCGCTGCACCAGCGCCGCATCTTCGGCCCAGCGCTCCGACAGGATGTCGCGCACGCCATCGAGCACGGCCGGCACGGTGGAGAAGTCGGCGCCCGGCTTGCCGTCGTCCAGCGTCTCGGGCGGCTTCAGGAAGGCTTGCGCCTCGATGGCCGGGTCGAGCGTCGGGTCGGCGTAGAGCCTGTCGGCCAGCGGCTCGATGCCGAACTCGCGCGCGATCTGGCCCTTGGTGCGGCGCTTCTGCTTGAAGGGCAGGTAGAGGTCTTCCAGCTCCTGCTTGGTCGCCACGGTCGCGATGGCGATCCGCAGCGCGTCGGTCAGCTTGCCCTGCTCGTCGATGCTCTTGAGCACCGTTTCACGGCGGTCGTCGAGCTCTCGCAGGTACGACAGGCGCGCCTCGAGTTCGCGCAACTGGATGTCGTCGAGGCCATCGGTCACTTCCTTGCGGTAGCGGGCGATGAAAGGCACCGTGGCGCCGCCGTCGAGCAGCTCGATGGCCGCCTTCACCTGGTGCTCCCCGACCTTGATTTCAGCGGCGAGCTGGCGAATGATTTTTTGCATGTTCGAATGAGTCCCTGGCGCGCAATGAAGCGCGGAAGTTTGCCATAGGCCTCCGGGCGCTCGCCTACCGGTTCGCTAGTTGAAGACGGCGTCGCCGGCCCCGAGCAAAGGCGGACGCGTCAGGTCCTGGTCGATGCCCATGACCTCGCTGGCGCGTTCGACGGCCTGCCAAAGCGGCGCGGGCATCTTCAGAATTTCTTCGGGCGAGTTCGCGCGCGCAATCCAGTCGCCGATCTGGCGGTGCTGCTCAGGGGTGAGCAGGTCGAGGTTCAGCATCTCGTCGATGGTCTTCATGGGGGTAGAACAGTGGCTCTTCAATGTGCTCATCGGCGAAGGCCGATGGCTTGGGTATGAACATAGTGCCGCAAAATCCGGCCGATGACCGATCTGCCCTTCAGCACCGCCGCCGAGCGCAACAAGCAACCCATCCTCGACGCCCTGCGCGACCTGTTGGGCGAGCGCGGCGCTGCCCTCGAGATCGCCTCCGGCACGGGCCAGCATGCGGTGTGGTTCGCCGCGGCGCTGGAGGATTGGGTCTGGCAACCCACCGACGCCGATGCCCGCGCGTTGCCTGCAATCGCCACCCGGATCGCGCAGAGCGGGCTGCCCAATCTGCGACCGCCGGTGCGGCTGGACGTCATGTCGACACCGTGGCCCGCCGCGGATGCACCCTTCGCGGAGCGCTTCGACGCGATCTTCTGCGCCAACATGCTGCACATCGCCCCGCCCGCCACGTGCGCCGCGCTCATGCAGGGCGCGGCCCGCCATCTGCAGCCGGACGGTGTGCTGATCACGTATGGCCCTTACTTGGAAGACGGTCCGGTCGCACCGAGCAATGAGGCGTTCGATCGGAGCCTGCGGTCGCGTGATCCGGCCTGGGGCATCCGCAGGCTGGACGAGGTGGTGCGCGAAGCGGCCCGTTCGGGCCTCGCGCTGCGCGCACGGCGTCCGATGCCGGCGAACAACCTGTTGCTCGTGTTCGGTGGCGATGCGGTGGCTCAGCGTTTTTTCCAGGTTCGCCCGTCCACGGATCGGTAGGTGCCGCCCGTGGCGCAGCATCCGCCCGCGCCGATGGCCATGCGGCCGAGCGTGACGGTCAATACGCCGGCATCGAACGCCAGGGACTCGCGTTGGCACACGGTCCAGAACGGATAGAACTCGGGTGCCAGAACACTGACCCAGCGGACGCCGCCCTCTTCACGGCGCTCGACCCGGTACACCTCGCAGTCGTGCAGCACCAGGAACGTGGGTTCACCCGCCAGCCGGCCCTGAAAGACGCGTTCTGCAGGCGCTTCGCGCGTGGCGATGGCCTCCTTGCTCATCAAGGGATCGGAAGGCGTCGCCGTGAACAGTTGGAGGTCGCAACCCGACAGGCTGCCCAACGCCAGCAGCCAACCCAAGGCACGACACAGTTTTGCAGTCATGCCTCGAGCATGCCACCGCTGCCGGCAGCGACATCGACGTCGTGCTGCTGCGCAACGGCTGGTCTACCTGACGCGCGGCGGCACCCCATGGCGAGACGTCCCGACGGCTCCTGTCCGCTCACTGCTGCGCGGCGAGGCCTGCCGGCGGTGCGCCCGCGGAGCGCCAGACGACCGTGCCGTCCGCCCGGGAGAGCACCAAAACGCCATCGTTTCCAAGCGCAGCCGAAGTGCCCCCCGAGCCGGTGTTGCCGCTTTTCCAGATCGGTACGAGGTCGAGTCCATACAGCACCAGATTGCCCTCACTGCCCAGGGCCAGGCGCGCCGCCGGCTTGCCCGCGGTGCCCGACTGCCAGCGCACGGTGCCGCTGGCGTACTCGGTCAGCACGAGGTTGCCGCTTCCCTCGAAGGTCAGGCCAAAACGGCCATCCGGCGACGCCAGGCGCTGGCCCGGAATCAGTTGTTCTCCCGCGGCCAGGCGATCCTTCGCCGTCGGCGCGGCGCCGGCCAGAAAGCTCCAGTTGTCGATCTGGTGGGCGGTGGCCTGTTGGGCATTGGCGGCCGTGAATCCGAAGTAGAGCTTGGCACTGTCGACCACCCGCTCCAGGTTGATCTCGCGCTGCAGCACGGGCTGGGCCGGCTTGACGGCGGTGGCATCGCGCGAGAGAAACACCGACAACCTGCGCGAACGCGCGTCGTAGTCCACCCACATCGTGTGCGCGAAGCCGTCCGCCAGAGTGAAGGGCGCGTCGACATAGGCATCGGCCAGCAGGCTGCCGTTGAGCAGGATGCCAACGTGGTTGCCGTTCGGGTCCTGCCCCGGCGTGGCGCGCGTGTCGAGCTTGACGGCCACGCTGCGTCGGATGCCGCCGTAGCCGAGGGCGCTGCCGCCCTCGCCCAGCGTGGATGAGTCGTTGCCCTGCACCACGAAGGTCATGCCCTCGCCACCGCCACTCCCCATCTTGAACTGGAACCGGGTGCTGAACGAGGTGTCCGCGCTCAGCGCCACCGGCGCACGATAGAAGGCAGAGCCGAGCTGCCCGGCCTTGGGATCGGTCAGCATCAGCACCCCGGCGCTGTCGATATGCGCCGAGCCGTTGCGGCCGACATCGGCGGTGCCGAGGAAGGACGGCAGATGCGCCGCCAGCGTGAATTGGGCCGGCACCGCCGTGCTGCCGATGCGCACGATCTTCGCCACGGACGGCACGCCGGCATCGTCGAAGGCGAACACCATGTAGTGCCCCGGCGGCACCACATTGGCGTTCTCGTTCAGCTTGATCTTGAGGCGGCTGCCGTCCTGGGTGAAGGGCAGTTCGAGGAAGCGCTGTTCAAAGTCGGTCGAGTGGGTCACCGAACCGGTGCGCACCAACGTCACGCGCTGGATCGGGCGTGACGAGATCACAGACATTCCGAAGTCGGTGCCCAGGGTCAAGTCGCTCTGCCCCGCCACGATCATCGGGCGCGGCAGGCGCCGGCCGCTGCCGTCCTTGGCGAACAGATAGGGCGGCGCATAGACCTCGCCGTTCAACTGGACCACCGGCCCGGGCGAGCCGCCGCCGACCGTGAGCACGGTGGCGTCGGGCAGCAGCAGCGCCGTGGAATGGTAGAGGCGGTATTTCTGCGCCGAGGCGCCGACACTCCATTTGCCGGTCTTCGGGTTCCAGATGCTCGCCTCGAGCGATACGTTGAACGCCACATTTTCCCGGCCCGACCCACCGGTGACCAACACCTGGCCGTCAGGCAGCACGGTGGTGGATGACCAGATGCGGTTGACACCGATGCCCTCGGTCTCGGTGACGACCGGCGTGGTGGTGTTGACGTCCACCACCGAGACCTTGCCGCCGGCTCGCACGAACAGCGCCTTGCCCTTGTCGAACATGGCCCAGGGGAGCTGCCATCGGACGATGGAGGGCAGCGCGCCGACCTGTGCCATGGAGCCGTTTCCGTCGGTGTTGATGCCGTACAGCGTGCTGCCGCTGGCCGCGATCAATTGGCCGGTAGGGGCGAGCATCACGCGCGGATAGAACAACTCGCCCGGCCAGCGGATGCCGGTGAGCGTGCGCCAGCCCTGGCCGGCGGTGTAGACCTCCGGATACTCGGCCCGCGCGCCGACGGTGTCCATGCCGGCGAGCACGAACACGCGACCGTCCGGCAGCGTCGTCAGCGTGTCGTACCAGCGCGCATAGTTCATCGGCGTGCCGGAGGCCTTGAGGGACTGCGCCACCGGATCGAAGAGATTGACGTCGGCCACGCCGCTGTTGACGATCAGATTGCCCGCTGCGTTGCGCACGTTCTGCCCTCGGACGTCGCCGCCCGCGAGCAGCACCTGGCCCGACACGGGCAGCACCAACTGCGCATTGCAGAAGAGGTCGGTGCCGGTCGTGTGCTGCAACAGGGCATGCGCCTTCGTCACCGGGTTCCAGACGTCGTAGTAGAGCTGCGCGCCCTGCTCCCCACTCGGATTGCTGCCGTAGGTCATCACCTTGCCGTCGGGCGTCAGCACCGCATGGATGGCGTTGATCGGCCAGGTCTCCGGCGCCGACCACAGGCCCTTCGTGCCCGCCTCGCGCAACTCCGGTGTGAGTGCCGGCACGGGCTCGGGCGGCCGGAGGGGTTGCTCCGGCGGCTGGCCGGGTGGTTTGGAGGGCGGCGGCACCGGCGGCGATGGTGGTGATGGGGGTGTGCCGGAGTCGATCGGCGCGCCCGGGGTGTCCTGCTCGGCCGCGACGACGGCTGCGACCTCCGGCGTCATTGCGGTGGTGCCGGGCACGGGTGCCGCAGTGCCGGTGCCCGCACCGCCCCCCTGCCCGCCGTCTCCGCCACCCCCACCGCAGCTGGCCAGCATGGCTGCCGCCGCGACGAACAGGCCGGTGCGCGTCCACACGCGTAAGGCTGCCGCATTCCTGTCGATCCATGCGTTCATTCGACGCCTCCCTGGTTGAATGAGGCGTTTATCAATTGAACACAAAAGTTCACAAAATGGAATCGCGTTCCCGCGCTCGACTTCGTGCGGTCGTGCACACGATCCACGACTCATGGGCCAAAACGTCGGCCGAACGCCGGACGGCCGACGGGCGCGAAAACGCCGCGGCCGTGCCGGCGCAAGCCGACGCGGCGCGCGCCAGGGATCGCCTACCTGGCCTGTCCCCGGATGTCCACGACAACCCGCCGATCGGGTTGCAAGCAGGCGATCAGGCCCGGCGTGCGGTCCGTCCCCTGGCAGTCCCGCGTGACGGGCTCACGCTCGCCCAACGACCGCACCGCCATCGATGCGACGACGCCCGCCGCCTTGAGGTAGTCCCGCACGGTGTTGGCCCGTTGAAGCGCGAGCGCGTCGTTGTAGGCCTCGTCGCCGAGCCGGTCGGTATGGCCGGTGATGGTCAGGCTTTGCACTTGCAGGGTCTGCTCTCGGAGCGAACGTGCCAGTGCGTCGAGCTCGGCCTTGCCCTTGGGCAGCATGTCGGCTGCGCTGGAACGGTCGAACACGAACAGCGTGTCTGCACTGAGGCTCACGCGGCGCAGCGTCGGCGCTGCAGGTGCAGATGCAACGGCCGGCGTCGGCATGACCCCCGGCGTGACGGCGCAGTTCTGCCCCTGGCACCAGTTGTAGCGTTCGTCGTGCAGGCTGCCGCAGCCAGCAAGTGCAAGACTGGCAAGTGCCGCCGCAGCGAGCACCCGATGGCGTGGAATGTGGTTCGTTTGCATGGGATGTTTCCTTGGGGTTGTCGATTGACCGGCGCTCACCACGCCACCTTCACGCCCACCTGCCCCGACACGCCTTCGCGGCTGCGGTCGCCGAGCGAGCGCTGGTACTGCAGGCCGCCATACAGGTAGGTCGACTTGCCCAGCGGCAACTGCGCGCCGACGCCCACTTCGGCCCAGGTCTTCTTGGCCCAGTCCTCGCTCACCGAGGTGCCGCCGATGGTCACCGCCTCCGGGTCCATGAACTCGTGCAGCAGGTTGGCCGTCACATAGAAGGTGTTGGTGCGGGTGAGCTTGTCGGCGCGTTCTGCCTTGTCGTTCCAGGCCAGGCGGCCGCCGAGGCGCGCCCGCAGGCTTTGGCCGGTGAAGCCGTCCACCGAGGACACGTCGTCCGAGAAGCCGCGGTAACGCGTGGCCTGGTAGCTCAGCTGCGCCTGCGGCTCGATGAGCCACTGGCTGTCGCCGATCTGCCAGGGCCGGCCGACCTCGACGCTCAGGCCGAGACCCGCGCCCTTCTGTGTGCCCTCGCCGCCGTACTTGTCGGTGTACTTGTTGTGCACCGCGTGCAGCTGCCCGACCAGGTCGAGGTAGCTGCCGTTGTCGGCATAGCGCGTGTGGTAGGCCCCGAGGGTGGCCATCTGGCCCTTCATCTTGCCGGTGTCGTAGCCCATGCCGGCATCACCGCGGCGGCGGTCGCCGAAGTCGGTGGTGGTGCGGCCGTAGCCCATGCTCAGGCCGGTGTGCGTGCGCGACTTGTCGCCCGGGTCGCCGCTGTAGGCGATCGAGAGGTCCTTACCGAACTGCACGAACTGCAGGTTCTGCTCGGCGCCGAACTGGCGCTTGCCGTCGATGTCCAGGCGCTGCGCATGCAGGCGGCCCCAGACCTGATCGGCCGGCGCCTTGTCATCGCAGCCGCAGTAGTCCCACTTGGCGGTCTGCTCCTCGCCGACACGCTTGTGCAGGCTGCCGAGCAGGCCCAGGCCCAGCTCGTTGCTGGCGACCTGGCCCAGCACGTAGCCCGGCACCGCGGGGCGGAAGACTTCGGGCGGCGGAGCGGGGACAGGCGTTGGGCCCGGCGTGGGTTCGACGGGGTTCGGCGCCGGGACGTAGACGCTGCTCAGGTAGAAGCTGTTGGCGTCGCCATCGGTGTTGCCGCCGCGCTGCAGCCCGTATTCATAGGCGCCGGCCTGCACCGGCGAAGCCAGCGTGAAGTTGCCGGCGCTCGACGTGCCTGTCACCTGCACGACCTGGATGCCGTTGACCGTCGCGGCACCAGCGCCGCCGGCATTGGTGACCTGCACCCGCGTAGTGCCGCTGGTGCTGCCGTTGACCACGAGCTTGTCGGTGGCGCTGGCATCGCCGCCCAAAGCCGTGTTGATGTTCACGAGGCCGTTGTTGCCGGCATAGTTGCCGTTGACCGTGAGCACGTTGCCGGGCACGCCCGAGGGGTTGCGCAGGTCGACGAGGCCGCTGTTGTGCACGTCGCCGGTGATGGCGAAGGCCGGCTGGCCCATCAGCAGGCTGCTGCCGGTATTGACGAACAGGCCCATCGGGGCGCCGCTGCCGTCGACGCCGGCGCCGACAGCCAGCGGCGTGCCGGCGAGGGTCAGGCGGGTGTTGTCGAGGTTGATGGTTTCCCAGTTGACCAGCTGGGTTCCGCCGGCCGTTGCGTTCACGCCCTGCAGCGTCAGCTTGTCGACCCATCCGTCGGCGGCCGATACGTCGTCGCCGCCGTTGAGGACCGTGCTGCCGTTGTAGCCGGCGGCGGACACGAGCGCGGCGTCGGAGCCGTTCTGGCCGTAGAAGCCGCCCGCGAGGCTGCCACCGGTCCAATTGAAGCTGTCGTTGCCGTCGCCGGCGCTAGCGACACGGTCGTCGCCGTAGATGTTGCCCGTGAAGCCGCCGCCGGTGAGCGCCAGGCTGTCGTTGCCCAGGCCGAGGATCGCGTCGCCGGTGACGGTGCCGGCGGTGGTGACGATGGCATTGCCGCCGAGCGCGTCGGTGCCGGTGTTGCCGGCGTCGCCGTCGCGGATGGCGATGCCGGAGGCGGACCCGTTGACCGTGGCCGCCGCGCCGATGTTGACCGTCCCGCCTGCCGCTGCCAGGGTATGGATGGCCGCACCGGCGCCGCTGCCGCTGGTCACGCTGCCGCCGGTCATTGCGACCGCGTAGATCCCGCCGGTTGCGCGCGCGACCAGTCCGTCCGAATTCGCGCCCGTCGTCGTCACGGTACCGCCGCTCATCTGAAGTGAAGCCAGGCCGACGCCCTGGTTGTCTGCCAGCACACCCGCCGCCGCCGCGCCCGATGTGCTGACCGTGCCGCCGCCCATGGTCGCCGTGGCGATCGACGCGCTTCCGACGGTCTCGACCGACGCCACGACGCCAGCCGAGCTGTCCCCCGTCGTCGTCACCGTCCCCGTGTTCAGCGCGTCGGCGTTGCCCGCCGCGCCCTGCCCCGCGGCCGCATACAGGCCATTAGCCGCGATGCCAGTGGTGGAAATTGCCCCTTGATTCACAGCGCTGGCGTCGCCCGCGCCGTAAAGCACACGGGCCGCCACGCCGCCTGCGAACTGGCCCCGCGTAGCGACGGTCCCCGCATTGGTGGCGACCGCGTCTCCATAGCCCATGACGTCGGCAAAGATGCCGATGCCGTAGGGCGACCCGTTCGTCGTCACGGTGCCGCCGCTCTGGAGCGTGGCGATCGCAGTGCCATGCTTGGTCGAATCGGAATTGTCGATGTGCGCACCGATCCCGGTGGAGTAGGGGCCGTTGGTCGTGACGGCGCCGCTCGAGGTGGCCGTCGCGACGCCATTGCCGTTCGCGACTGCATAGACGCCATAGCCGAACGTCCCACCGGTCGTCACGGTGCCGGTGTTGGCCGCTGTCGCGTTGCCGCTCGCCGCAACGGCATAGACGCCGAAATTGCCATCGAGACCGGAGGCACCGGTCGTCAGCACGTTTCCGTTGTTGATCGCCGTTGCATTGCCGGTGCCCATGGCATTGGCAAAGATCCCCTTGGCACCGTCGATGCCGCTGGTCTGGATGGATGTGCCCGCCGAAGAACTGGCAACCGCATTGCCAGTGCCGAGCGTTTCGGCATACACGCCGTAACCGTAGGTGCCCGCGGTGCTGATGCGGCCGTTCTGCAGCGTGGCCGTGGCCGTGCCACTGCCGGCGTTGTGTGCGTAGATACCGGCGGCGCCGGTCTGCTGCGTGGTGATCGTCGAAGCTGCGGCATCCATGGTTGCCGTTGCCGCGGCCGTGCTGGCTGGGTTCAGGACAGTGGCCCAGATCCCGTAGCCGTTGCTGCCCTGGGTCGCAATGCTGCCACCCGTCATCGACGCGGTCGCGGCGCCGGTGCCGACGGCCAACGCGGCCAGCCCGACGCCGCCCGCTCCGTTGGCGATCACCGTCCCTCCCGTCTGGCTGGCAATGGCGGCGCCGGACCCGGAGCCAACGGCGATGACGGTCGAGCTGGCGCCGTTGGTCGTCGCAGTGCCGCCAGAAATGGTGGCGGAAGCCGTGCCGGAACCGAATGTCTGGGCCACTACGACCGAGTTGTTCAAGGCCTGTGTGGTGGCAGCCCCACCCGTCATGGTGGCGACAGCATCGCCATTGCCGTACGCCAATGCGTAAGCCGCGTGCGACCCGTTTGCAGTACTGGTGCCTGTATTGATCGAACCGCCGTTGACCGTGACCGTCGCCGTGCCGCTGCCGTACGTCACGGCATACAGACCGACCGCGGAACCTTGCTGGCCGGTGGTGGAGATGGAACCGCTGTTGAGAACCGAGGTTGCATTGCCGTCGCCGTGGGCGGCTGAGGTGGCGCCAGAAGCATATTCGCCGGTGCTGGTGATCTGCGCACCATTGATGACGACGCTTGCATCACCGTTTCCGCCGCTCGTTTCGGCCAGCACAGCCCACAAAGGATTGGCCCCTGTATTGCCCGCGGGAGCGGTCACATTGATCGTGACAGGGCCATTGACTTCGATCTGTTGGTTGCCTGCGCCGCTACCGGTCGAATAAACAGCATTGGCGGTTGTCGTCGCGATGGTGAAGGGCGCAGCGGTGCCGTCAACGATGACTTTGATGTTGTCGGTGCCATACGCAATACCGGTGGTATTCGGGTTGGCGTCCCCCACGGGCGTGCCATCGCCCTGGCAAGTCACGGTGCCGCCTGAAGCGACAACACCGCACTCGTTGGCCGCCCAAGCGGACGGTGCGCCGCCGCAGACCACCGCAGCCAAAAGGCCCGCAGCAAGCACGCTGCTCGAAGATTTCTTGCCGCGCGCGGCGCAAAGCTCGCTGGCCGCCACCCAAGCGCCGAGCGACTCGTTCCAGATCGACCTGAATGTGCTGTTCATGTGTTTACCCTCGTAAGTTCCGAATGCGGTCGGGCAAACACTGCGGGCTGCTCTGACCATCGTTCCCTGAGGGCCGGATGGTGTCGAGCACGGGGGGATGCCAGGGGCGAATGCGAGGTTTCGCGAGATTTCGGCGGCATTGTTAACAGATAGTGCTGACTAGTTGGCACGGCGGCATCGGCCGGAGCGGCGCAGGCATACTCCCCTTTGAAGCTCCACGATGTCCTCTCTCGACCGCCCGCTCTGGAAGACCTTCCTGTTCTTCCTCGCCCCCATGCTGCTGAGCAACATCCTGCAGTCGCTCTCGGGCACGCTGAACAACGTGTACGTCGGGCAGATGATCGGCGTCGGTGCGCTCGCGGCGGTGTCGAGCTTCTTTCCGGTGATGTTCTTCTTCATCGCCTTCACCATCGGCCTGGGCGCCGGCGCGTCGGTGCTCATCGGGCAGGCCTGGGGCGCGCGCGACACCGGCCGGGTGAAGGCCATCGCCGGCACCACGCTCACGGTGGGCATCGCCTTCGGTCTGCTGGTGGCGCTGTTCGGCGGCGCCTTCACCGCGCCGCTGCTGAAGGCGCTGGGCACACCGCCCGACATCCTGGCCGACGCCACGCGCTACGCCCGCATCATGCTGATCGCGATGCCCGGGCTCTTCGTCTTCCTGCTGTCGACGGCGATGCTGCGCGGCATCGGCGACACCGTGACGCCGCTGTACACGCTGACCCTCTCGACCGGCATCGGCCTGGTGGTGACACCCGCACTCATACGCGGCTGGGGCGGTCTGCCGATGCTGGGTGTGGCCAGCGGTGCCGTGGCCACCGTGCTGTCTTTCGTGCTCGCGACCGCGTGGCTGGGCTTCCGGCTGCGCCGTACGAAGAGCGCGCTGGCGCCGGATGCCGAATTCGCGCGACGCCTGCGTATCGACCCGGCCATCCTCAAGACGGTGCTCAAGGTGGGTGTGCCCACCGGCGTGCAGATGATCGTCATCGCGCTGGCGGAGATCGCCCTGCTCTCGCTCGTCAACAGCTACGGCTCGCAGGCCACCGCCGCCTATGGCGCGGTCAACCAGGTGGTGGCCTACGTGCAGTTCCCCGCCATCTCGATCGCGGTCACCGCGTCGATCCTCGGCGCGCAGGCGATCGGTGCGGGCCGCACCAGCCAGTTGAGCGCCATCGCGCGCACCGGCCTGCTGATGAACCTGGTGCTGACCGGCGCGCTGGTGCTGCTCGGCTATCTGTTCTCTCGCCGGCTGATGGGCTTCTTCATCACCAGCGCGCCGGTGATCGAGCTGGCACAGACGCTGCTGCACATCATGCTGTGGAGCAGCGTGGTGTTCGGCATGGCGTCGGTGCTGTCGGGGATCATGCGGGCCAGCGGCTCGGTGCTGGTACCCACGGCGATCTCGATCGTCTGCATCGCGCTGATCGAGGTGCCGGTGGCCTATGGGATGAGCCACCGCATCGGCATCAACGGCGTGTGGGTGGCCTACCCGGTCGCCTTCCTTGCGATGCTCGGGCTGCAGACCGCCTACTACCGGCTGGTATGGCGCAAGAAGGCGATCCGGCGGCTGGTGTGAAGCGGTACGTGCGGCAGGTGCTGCGGGTGTTTCGCCGCGGCGGTCAGCGGCTGAGCGCCGCCGCATGCGGCGCCTCGCGGGCGGCCTGCTTCCACTGCGTGCGGCGCCGCATCGCGATCACGGTGACCGCACCGCAGCCCAGCAGGTTGACGAGCGAGATCACCACGAAGAAGCCGTCGAGCACCACCAGCGTGCCGTAGAGCACTGCCGTCACGTGCGAGAGCACCCACGAGCCCCAGGTGAGCAACGAGATCGACAGCGCGCCGTCGCTGCAACGCCAGACCGCCGCAATCTGCGGCAGATAGGTGAACACGCGGACGGCATTCGTGACGAGGTAGGCCCATGCGATCGCCGACAGCAGGGCGCTGTCGTGCAGCGGAATCGAGATCGGGGACATGCTCATGCCAGCGCCTTTCGAGTGATTCCGACGTCGATGCCGGACCGATAAGACTCTAGGCAGCCCGGTGCGCCGCGGCCATGCCGCATCCGCGTGGCGGCATCGCGTGTTCACGCGATGGTCTGCAGGGCCGGTCCCGTGCTGGAAGGCGCGACCACCGGCACGCGTGCCAGCACGCGGGTGCCACGGTCGCTGCGCTCGAAGATCAGTTCACCGCCGAGTTGTGCCGCCCGGGCACGCATGTTCGCCAGGCCGCGGCCGCCGTGGCGCTGCGGTGCGACGGCGCTGCGGCCGTCGTCCTGCACCTCCATCTCGACGCCACCCGCCCAGGGCCTCAGCGCCATGTGCAGCTGCGTCGCCTGCGCATGCTTGAGCACATTGGTGAAGGCCTCCTGCATGATGCGCAGCAGTTGCAGCAGACGTTGCGGCGCCAGCGGCGGCGCCCCGTCGGGCCAGTCGATGGTCCATGCCGAACGCACGCCGGCGTCGTCCAGCTGTTCCTGCCAGCGGAACAGGAAATTGCCGAGCACCACGCGGAAGTCTTCCTCGCCCGGCGTGAGCGCATCGAGCGCGAGGCGCATGTCGCCGATGCAGTCGCGCAGCGCCTCGGCGATCTGCGCCTCGTCCATGTCGCCGCGTTCGACGCGCGACAGCGAGGTGAACAGCCGCGAGCCCAGGCCGTCGTGGATCTCCCGCATGATCAGCTGACGCTCCTGCGCGGCCGCATGCTGCTGCTGCAGCGTTGCCATGCGCGAGAAATTGGCCGCCAGGTGCCGCTCGCGGTCGGCCACCCGCGCCTCGAGCGTGAGGTTGAGCTGCTCGAGCGCGGACAGGGCACGAACGAAGCGCACCGTCAGCAGCCCGCCCATGAGCAGCAGCAGCAGGTTGGCGCCGTGGTGCAGCAGGAAGATGCGCTGCTCGGTCCAGTGCGGCAGCGCCGCCATCAGCGGCGCCACGTCCCAGGCGAGCAGGTAGTCGTGCACACCGGCCACCACCGGGAAGACCAGCGCGGCCGGCAGCAGTGCCGCGGCCCAGGTGCGCTGGCGCACCAGGTTGTAGAGCGACACGCCGAGCACCGACAGCCCGACCGGAATGAGCCCGGCGCTCCAGAAGCGGTTGATGAAGGGCTCCGCCGCCCGCCCCTGCAGGCCCAGCCAGAGCGGGCCGACGAGTGCGTAGAGCAGCAGGCCGCGCTCGATCCAGGGCCGGCGGATGCCGGCGAAGCGCAGGGCGAAGATGGCCATCAGCACGACGAAGCCGCCGGTCGCCCCGAGGTAGGCCATGCGCCACAGATGCCACTGCGCGACCGGCATCTGCTCGATGACGAAGGTGAGCGTGCGGATGCCCCAGAGCGCGGCGGTGATGCCGAACAGGCCGTAGAGCATTTCGCTGCGACGCCGCCACCAGATGAAGAGCACGAAGCCGGCCATCAGCAGGCAGACCGCGGTGGTGATCTGCGGCAAGGTGCGGGCCCAGAACATCCGCCGGTCGTAGGCGGGCTGGAGCGCGTCCAGCGGGCCGATGCTCACCCGCGGCATGCGGCGCACGTTGCCGGCCGGCAGCGCTGCCGCACGGATGGCAAGCGCGTTCTCGCCGCTGTGCAGCAAGCCGGCCGGCAGGTTGACGAGATGAGGCCGCTCCCAACGCACCTGCACCGTCGCACTGCTTTCCGGCACGCTGGCGACCTGCAGCCCGTTGAGCCAGAACGCGCCGCCGTCGTAGAAGAACGGCAGGTACACCGCCCACGAGGCGGGCGTCGCGTCGGTGGGCGGGCCGTTGAACACCATGCGATACCAGACCGACTCCGGCTGCGGCCGGCCGCGGTTCGCGGCGCCGCCGTCGGGCAGCGAGGCCGGCACCCAGGCGCGGTCGGCCTCGGGCGGTGCGCGCTCGTTCGATGCCAGGCGCTGCACCCGATCGATCACCATCACCGCAGGAGCCGCCTGCGTGGCACCACACGGCAGTGCCAGTGCCAGTGCCAGTGCCAGTGCCAGTGCCATCGGCCATGGCCGCCAAGGGCGCCACCCCGGCGCCACCGACCACCGGCTCACAGCAGGCCCATCTGACTGGCTTCGTAGACCGCTTCGCTGCGCGAGTGGACCGCCAGCTTGCGGTAGATCTTCTTCACATGCGCGACCACCGTGTGGGGCGAGATCTCCATGACCTGGCCGATGGTGTCGAAGGTGAAGCCCTTGGCGGTGAGCCGCAGCAGTTCGGTCTCGCGTGCGGTGAGCGGCGAGCGTTCGCCGGCCAGGCCGGGCTCGCTCGGCGGCGGTGGCTTCGGCGCCAGCCGGAAGCGCGCCAGCACGCGCCGCGCGATGCCCGGATTGATGGGCGAACCGCCGGCGCACAGCTCGTGGATGCTGGCGGCAATGCGCTCTTCAGAGGCGTCCTTCAGCAGGTAACCGGTGGCGCCAGCCTCGATCGCCGCCACCACATGCGCGTCGTCGCCGAACATGGTGACCACCAGCACCTCGCACTGGGGGTGGCGCGACGCGGCGTAGCGGATGACCTCGACGCCGCTCACGTCGGGCAGGCCGAGGTCGACCAGCAGCACGTCGGGCCGCTGCAGATCGAGCATCGCATTCGCGGCCAGTCCGGTCGACACGGCGGCGACCAGACTGAACGCCGGATCGTTCAGCACCGCGCTGGAGAAGCGGCGCATGAATTCCGGCTCATCCTCGACGATCAACACCCGTGTCATCGCGTCTCCTTTGGCGACGGTGCAGGGTGTCGATCTTCCCACCGGCACGGCACCGAAGGCATAGCGCGAACGCGCTATCGCCAACCGCAGAGGCCGCAGCTAAGGTGCGTTGCTTTGCAAGCGCAGGTGCCCCATGACGACCGTCGACGCTCTCCTTTTGCGTGCCCGCACGATGCTGGGACGCGGCACGGTCTACTGGGCCGGTGCCGGCGGCGAAGACCCCGACACCGCGTCGGCCGCACGGGCCATGCAGGTCGCGGCTGCGTGGTCGGCGCTGTCGGCCGCCGAACAGGCCGAGCTGCAACCGGTGGCCGAGGCGGCCGGCATCGACCTGGACGACCCAGCGCTGGAGCTGCCGGCCTGCGACTGCTCGGGTTTCGTGAGCTGGGCGCTCGGGCTGCCGCGCCATTTGTCGCCGCCGCTGCCCGGCTTCGGCGAATGGATCTTCACCGATGCCATCCACGAGGACGCGTTGCACGGCCAGCGGCTGTTCACGCGGCTCGATGCAGCGGTACCCGGTTGCCTGATGGTCTACCCCAAGCCGGCGGACATGCGCTTTGGCCATGTCGGCATCGTGAGTGAGGTGGTGGCCGGCCGCGCGGTGCGCCTCCTGCACTGCTCGGCGGACAACTTCCGGACGGCGCCCTTCGATGCGGTGAAGGAGAACGCGACGACCGCCTTCGCCGACCAGCCGGCGTCCATCCCGGTGTGGTGCCGCCAGATCTCCGCACGGTGAGCGACGGCGTGGTGGCGGCCCACGTCCCTCAAGTTTTCAGGCTCGGTGTCCGCGACACGGCCAAGGCGCGACGCTATGGTGCCGTGCAGGGCGCGCCGGGGTTCTGCTGCAGCTGCGCGATGTGCCGTGCGATCGCATCCGCCGCATTCGACGCCACGCGTTGCGCGCCTTGCGCCAGCGCATCGATGCCGCTGGCCACGGGCTCGCTGGTGCGCCACTGGCAGGTGGCGCTCAGGTCGGCGTCGGAGCGGCGCACCGTCCAGCTCAGGGCCGCATCGACGCGCGTGTTCTCCATCGCGTCGAACTGCCGCACCTGCACCGCGATGCGCCACGCCGGCGTGCTGGGCTGGCGGCCGCCCTTGGTCACATCAATGGCGCCCAGCCGCGCCGCGACGCCGCTCGACAGCGCATCGCGCAACTCGTTCTCGAAGGACGACGACCAGCGGTGCTGCTCGAGCAGCGCCACCTCGGCGCTCCGACCATCGGCCTGGTGCACGACCATCTGCGGCCGAGCCAGCCGCTCGGGCACCGCGACCGGCGCCAGTTCGATGAACACGG
This sequence comes from Variovorax sucrosi, assembly GCF_051216635.1. Classification (NCBI taxonomy): domain Bacteria; kingdom Pseudomonadati; phylum Pseudomonadota; class Betaproteobacteria; order Burkholderiales; family Comamonadaceae; genus Variovorax; species Variovorax sucrosi. Next base: position 531,632 of record NZ_JBPJZU010000002.1, read on the forward strand.
GTGTGCCGGAAACCGGCGCCGTGCGCGAAGAGCCACCCGGCGCAGCGAGCGTGTAGTAGCGGTCAGGCGCACTGGCGCAGCCGGCGGCGAGCAAGGCGGCCGCCAGGCACACGGCAGCGGCAAGGGAAGTTGAGCGTCGCGTCATTTCTTCTGGTCTTCCGGTTTGCCGCGCAGGAGCGACTCGGGGTGGCGTTCGAGGTAGTCGGTGAGCACGCGGACCGAGCCCGCGGCACGCGTCAGCTCCTGCAGCGTCTGGCGCATGTCCTGCTGCAGGGGCGAGTCCTGCGCCAGCGTGCGCTCGGCGGAGTTGATGGTCTTGCGCGCGTCCTTCATGGCGGCGGTGATCTCGGGCGACACGTCGTTGTTGAGCGTGCGCGTGAGCTGCTCGGCGCTCACCAGCGTCTTGTTGAGCGTGGCGAGCGCGCTGCGCATGTCGGTGCCGATCTGCTCGAAGGGCACCTTGTTGACCTTGCTCACGATCTCCTGCACCTGCGACTGCAGTTCGTCGAGGCTGTTCTGCATCGTGGGCAGTTCGACCGGGTCCTTGTCGATATCGACGGTCGCCGTCGGCGCGTTGGGAAAGAAGTCGAGCGCAATGTAGTTCTGCCCGGTCAGCAGGTTGCCGGTGCGCATCTGCGCGCGCAGGCCCTTGCCGACGAGGAAGCGCAGCCGCTGCCGTTGCGTGAAGCGCGACTCGGCCACTTCGCCGGGCTTGCGGGAGCGCAGACGGTCGGGGTAGACCGTGGCGATCACCGGCATGCGGAACTCGCGCTCGCTCCGGTCGAACTGGATGCCGATCGACTTGACCTCGCCGATCACCACGCCACGGAAGTCGATCGGCGCACCGGGCGACAGGCCGCGCAGCGACTGGTTGAAGTGCAGCAGCACCGTCTCGGCCGGGCCGTCCGGCGGCTTCATCGCGACGCCCTCGTCCTCGGCCAGCGCGAAGGCGGTGTTCTCGCCGGCGACCGGCCCGTTCTCGTTCTCGGGCGCACCGAAGGCGATGCCGCCCAGCAGGATGGTCGCGAGCGACTGGGTGCGCAAGGTGATGCCGCCGGCGTTGAGCCGCATGTCGAGCCCGCTGGCCTGCCAGAAGCGCGAGTTGCCGCCCACGAATTTGTCGTAGGGCGCGTTGACGAAGATGCGCAGCGTCACACCACGTCCGTCGTCGTTCAGCTCGTAGGCCGCGACCTGGCCCACCTTGATGCGGCGGAAGTACACCGGCGAGCCGACGTCGAGCGACCCGATGTCCGCCGCGCGCAGCAGGAACTGCTTGCCCGACGCGTCTCGGGTGACGATCGGCGGAACTTCGAGGCCGGTGAACTCCTTGGCGCTCTCTTCGGCCGTTCCGGCGTCGGCGCCGATGTACGCGCCGGAGAGCAGCGTGCTCAGGCCCGAGATACCCGAGGTGTCCAGGCGCGGGCGCACCACCCAATAGCGCGTGTCCTGCGCGGTGAAGGCGTCCGCGTCCTTGTTGAGCTGCAGCGTCACCCGCACATGGGAGCGATCGTTCGACAGGCGCAGACTCTGCACCACGCCGATCTGCACATCCTTGTACTTCACGGCGGTCTTGCCCGCCTCCAGCCCCTCGGCGGTCTTGAAGGTCAGCACGATCTCGGGGCCACGGTCGATCAGGATGCGCGCCACCAGGAAGATCCCGACCAGCGCAGCCACCACCGGGATCAGCCAGATCAACGACGGCATCCAGTCGCGTCTGCGGGCCACGCGCGGTGCGGGCAGTCCGCCGGCGCCCGCGGGCGCGGGGCGAGGATCGTTTTCACTCATGTCGTACTTCCGTTGTGTGTTCTTCGTCAGTCGGGCCGTCCCAACTGAGCTTGGGATCGAAGCTGATCGACGCCAGCATCGTCAGCACGACCACCGCGCCGAAGGCGGCGATGCCCACGCCCGCGGTGATCTCCGCGAAACCCTGGATGCGCACCAGCCCGGCCAGCAGCGCCACCACGAACACGTCGAGCATCGACCAGCGGCCGATGATCTCGATCACGTGATAGAGCTTGGCACGTTCGGCACAGCGCCAGTTGCTGCGCCGCTGCGCGCTCACCACCAGCACGAACAATGCCGCCAGCTTGAACAGCGGCACCAGAAAGCTGGCGACGAAGACGATGGCGGCCAGGCCGTAGGCACCGGTCACCCAGAAATAGATGATGCCGCTCATGATGGTGTCGTCGCTGCGGCCGAACAGGGTGCGGGTGATCATCACGGGCAGCAGGTTGGCCGGCAGGTACATCAGGCAGGCCGCAATCAGGAAGGCCCAGGTGCGCCGCAGGCTGTCGGGCTTGCGGATGTGCAGCGGCGTGCCGCAGCGGCCGCAGCGCGCGCCCTCCTCCGCGTCCTGCCACACGGTGCCGCAATGGCGGCAGCCGATCAGGCCGGTGTCGATGGCGCGCTGCGGCGGCTGCGTCGTCACGCGGCTTCCTCGCGGCCGGAGGCTTCGGCTTGCGCCTCGGCCTCGTTGGCGGCGCCTTCGGCCATCTCCCAGAAGCCGCGCGGGTCGAAGGCCAGCACCGCCGTCAGCAGCACCGTGAGCACCATGAAGGCATAGAGCGCAGGCCCGGGCAGCACCGTGGCCATGCTCGACAGCTTGACCAGCGCCACCAGCACGCCGAGCAGGAAGACCTCGATCATTCCCCAGGGCCGCAGCGACTGCATGGCGCGCACCAGCCAGGCGAAGCCGGCGACCACCCGGCCCTGCCGGCGCAGCGGAATGAGCAGCCACAGCAGGATCAGCAGTTGCAGCAGCGGAAACAGGATGGTGGTGGCCAGCACCAGCAGCGCCACCAGGGACATGCCCTCGCCGGCCAGCACCACCACGGCGCCGGCCAGCGTGGTCTGGCTGCGCAGGCCGCGCAGCTCGATCTCGACGATCGGGAACAGGTTGGCGACGGCGAACATGATCAGGCCCGCCACCGCCAGCGGAAGGATGCGTGCCTGCTGCCCGCCCAGGTGGCGATCCAGCTCGGTGCCGCAGCGTGGGCAGCACGCCACCTCGCGGGCGCGCAGCGGCGTGCGGTGGTAGACCGCGTCGCAGCCCTCGCAGACGATCGCCTCGGAAACTTCCTTCATTGCGGCGAGCTTAATGGCTTGGCGCTGCCGCCACCCTCAGACGAAGGCTGCTGCAGATGCCGGCCAGCGCCGCGCAGGCCGCTGCCAGGCCCAGCGCGATGACCGGTCCGCGGCCGGCGTGCGGGCTCCAGATGCTGAAGACGGCCGCCAGCAGCACCGCGCCGGTGGTCTGGCCGGTCAGCCGGGCCGTCCCCAGCATGCCGCTGGCGGCACCGCTGCGGTGCCGCGGCGGCGAGGTGACGATGGTGTGGTTATTGGGCGACTGGAACAGGCCGAAGCCGGCGCCGCACAGCACCATGCGCCAGGCGATGTCCAGGTCGCTGGGCTGGGCCGGCAAGCCGGCCAGCAAGGCCAGGCCGAGCGCCAGCAGGCCGAGCCCGATGCCGCCGAGCAGCCCGTCGGGGTAGCGGCCGATCAGCCGGCCGGCGACCGGCGCCATCACCACGATCGCCAGCGGCCACACGCTCATCAACAGCCCGGCCTGCAGGTGCGTGCGGCCGTACACGTCGAGCAGCAGGAAGGGCAGCGCGATGTACGACAGCATCTGCGCGCAGAAGGCCGCGACCGAGGTGCCCATCGACAGCGCGAAGACCGGGATGCGCAGCAGGTCGACCGGGAACAGCGGCAGCGCGAGCTTGCGCTGGCGCCGAAGGAACACGACGCCGACCGCGATGCCCGCGAGCAGCAGCACCCAGGCCATGGGCTGCGCGCCGGCGCCGCCCTCGCGCACGCCCAGACCGTCGGCACCGAGGAAGATGAGCGAGAACATCAGCACGTTGAGCAGCACGTCGCCCCAGGAAAAGCGTGATCCGGTGTTCGGCGCGGTGACATTGACCGGCAGCGAGCGCATGCCGAGCATCAGCACCACCAGCCCCAGCGGCACGTTGAAGGCGAAGAGCCACGGCCAGGAAGCGACCGACAGGATCGCCGCCGCCACCGACGGGCCCGCGACCGAGGCGGTGGCCACCACCATCGAATTGATCGCCATGCCGCGGCCGAGCTGCGCCGACGGGTAGATGAGCCGGACCAGCGCCGCGTTGACGCTCATGATGCCGGCGGCACCGAGGCCCTGCAGCGCGCGGGCCGCGATCAGCGTGTCGAGCGAATTCGCCAGCGTGGCGCCGAGCGATGCGGCGGTGAAGAGCGCCATGCCCACCAGGTAGACCCGGCGGTAGCCGATCAGGTCGCCCAGCGAGGCCAGCGGCAGCAGCATGACGAGGGTGGCGATCTGGTAGGCGTTGACGACCCAGATCGAATGCGAGGCGCTGGCCTGCAGCTCGCGGGCGATGCCCGGCAGCGCCAGGTTGACGATGGTGCCGTCGAGCACCGCGACCATGATGCCGAGCACGATCACGGCCATCGCACGCCGGCGCTGCGGCATCGGGAGGCCATCGGCAGCTGCGTGAGCGGGCGCGGCGGCGGCGCTGTTCAGGGGCGTGGCCGCCATCTCAGCGCACCACGGTTTTCAGGTGCGGCGCCTGCCTGCCCAGCGTCAGCCAGGTCAGCAGCATCGCCACCAGCGCACCACCGGCCATGCCGGCCACCATGGGCAACGGTCGGCCATCGGTGAACAGCCCGACCACGCCCATCACCACGGCGCCGGTGAGCATCTGCAGCGTGCCGAGCAGCGCCGACGCGGTGCCGGCGATGGCGCCATGCTGCTCGAGTGCCAGCACCGAGGTGGTGGGGATGACCAGGCCCATCAGCCCGCTGGCGATGAAGTACAGCACCAGCAGCACGGCCAGCGCGTCGCCGCCGAGGAAGAAGTACAGGAACAGCGCGATCATCACCAGGCCGCAGGCGCCCACCGCGCCCTTGACCACGGGCACCAGGCCGAAGCGCTCGCCGAGCACGCCGTTGAACTGCGCCGCAGCGAAGAAGGCGGCGGCGTTCACACCGAAGGCCACGCTGTACATCGTCGGCGACAGGCCGTAGTGGCCGATCAGCACGAAGGAGGAGTTGGCCAGGTAGGTGAAGAAGCCCGCCATGGCGAAGCTGCCAATGAAGACCAGGCCCAGGTAATGCCGGTCGCGCAGCAGCAGGCCGTAGGCCGACAAGGCGCTGCCGAGGCTGCTGTCGACGCGCTGCGCGAGCGGGCGGGTCTCGGTCAGCGAGGTCGCGATGAGCACCAGCCCGGCCACGGCCGCGAGCGTGACGGCCCAGAATACGCCGCGCCAACCCGCGACGGCGATGACGCCGCTGCCCACCAGCGGCGCCAGGATGGGCGAGATGCTGAAGACCAGCATGAGCAGCGACATCAGCCGCGCCGCGTCGTTGCCGGTGTGCAGGTCGCGCACCACGGCGCGCGGGATCGCCATGCCCGCCGCCGCGCCCAGCCCCTGCAGAAAGCGCAGCACGATCAGCGTCTCGATGTTCTCGGCCAGCGCGCAGCCGACGCTGGCCAGCGCGAACAGCACCAAGCCGAAGTACAGCGGCGGCTTGCGCCCCACCATGTCCGACACCGGCCCGTAGAAGGGCTGGCCGGCGGCGAGCGCGAGGAAGAAGACGGTCAGGCTCATCTGGACCGGCGCGATGTCGGCGCGCAGGCTTGCGCCGATGGCCGGCAGCGCCGGCAGGTACATGTCGATGGCGAACGGCCCGATGGCCGACAGCAGGCCCAGCACCAGCGCGATGCGGAAGAAGCGCGAAGAAGTCATGCAGCGATTGTCGTCAAGGTGAAAAGGGGCTGGCCGACGCCTGCACCGCGCGGCCGGGGCGGGATTGTTTCCAAAGCTCGAACGCCGTGGTTCTTTCGGGAGGCGTTGCGCAGGCCCTTGCGGCCGCAAACTTCATCCCACAGACCAACCGAACAAGTTGATCTGGGTGAACAGGCCACCGAGCGAAGAGGCCGCTTCGAAAACGACGAAGCGGAGACACCCACCCGAGACCGGTTCGAGATCATCCAAATCATTGAAGGAACATTGACATGAACACCCGCAACATCCTCGCCGCCGCAGCCCTCTCCCTCCTGGCCGCTGCCGGCGCCCATGCCGAAACCTACGACGGCGTGCTGACGGTGAACCCGTCGGTCAGCCGCGCTGCCGTGCAGAGCGACGCCGTGACCGCTGCCCGTGCCGGCGACGTCTTCGGCGAAGGCTACGCCAGCGGCGTGCAGACCGTGAACACGACGGCCGACCGCGCCGCCGTGCGCAACCAGGCCGTGGCCACGGCACACGACCCGCTGCAGAACCTGAACGCGAAGTCGTACTACCGCGACCAGGTGCCGGCCGAGTACAAGAAGTCCAGCCTGTCGTTCACGCGCCAGGCCGCGTTCTGAAGTAACGATGGCGGCCGCGCGCCGCATCATTCGCCGAACACCAGCGACTGATGCAGCGCGACGCCGGCCACCACGCCGTCGGCCGAGGCCAGCGTGGCGTTGTGTCCCAGCAGCGCCGCGTCGCCAGCGGCATAGACGCCCGGCACGGTCGTCGACTTGGCCGCATCGGTCCGGATGAGCGGGCCGAAGGGGCCGTCGTCGAACGCACAACCCAACTGCGCACCGAGCGCACTGCCCGGACGGACGCTGGGTGCCAGGTACAGCGCGTCGAGCGGCACCGCCCGACCGTCGGCAAGGCGGATCGCCTCCAGCCCGCTTCCGGCGCCCTCGAGCGACCGGACCTTCCCCGACTCGATGTGCACCTGCTTCGCCGAAAGGCGGGCGCGGGCGTCGTCGTCCAACGGTTCGCCATCGAGGAACAGCGTGGTCGGACCCCAGTCGGAGATCAGCAGCGCCTGGTGCACCGACATCGGCACCCGGTACAGCACGCCCAAGCGCTGCCCGCCGAATTCGTAGCCATGGCAATAGGGACAGTGAAGCACGCTGGCGCCCCAGCGCTCGCGCAGTCCGGCGATCGCCGGCAGCCCGTCCTGCACGCCGAAGGCCAGCAGCAGCTTGCGGGATCGAAGCGCCTGGCCACTGTCGAGCGTCACGACGAAGCCGCCGGCGCCCTCCGCCTCTGCCGCGACCGCACGCGCCGCCACGAAGCGCACCGACGGATAGGCGAGCAGCTTGTCGCGCGCCTGCGCGATCATGGCCTGCGGCGCCATGCCGTCCTGCCCGAAGAAGCCGTGCGAGGCGGCAGCGAAGCGGTTGCGCGGTTCGCCGGCATCCACCACACACACCGTGCGACGTGCACGGGCGAGCTGCATGGCGGCCGACAGCCCGGCGAAGCTGCCGCCGATGGCGATCGCGTCATGCTGCATGCGACATCTCCAGGCTCGAAAAGCCGCCGGCGACCATGCGGCGGTGGAAGTCAGCCGACAGCGCGGCAAGCGTGACGCCATCCAGCCGCGACAGCAGCAGCGTCTCGGCCTCGCGATAGGTCTCGTCGAGCGCGGCGTTGACCGCCTGTTCCACCAGGCAGCCGGGGCTTTCGGTGCGGTGCCCGACCGCCAGCAAGGTGGGCGCGCCCAGGGCGCGGTGGATGTCGCCAAGCGTCACTTCGCTCAGCGGACACGACAGCACCCAGCCGCCGCCATGGCCCTTGCCCGAACTCACGAAGCCGGCGTCGCGCAGGCCGCTCATGAGGCGCCGAACAACGACCGGGTGGGTGTGCATCGCCACGGCGAGCGCCTCCGAGGTGGCCGGTTCGTTCCGCTCGGCCATGTGAAGAAGGATGTGCAGGACACCCGACAGCTTGCTATCTCGTTTCATGCAACATTATTAGTTGCGAAATGATTTCAACGAACGACAGCGAGCTCAATGCCCTTGCCGGCACGGTGGTTTGCAGCGCTCAACGCTCGTCGAACAGCGGCCGGGTCCCGCCCGGCCATGCCCCTTCGAGCGCCAGCATGCGCAGCTTCGCCAGCGCACCCCCGTGCGCCGAGAAACCGCCGGGCCGGCCATCGGCGGCGAGGATCCGATGGCAGGGCACGATGGGCGCGAAGGGATTGCGCCCCAAGGCCTGCCCGACCGCACGCGACAGCCCCTTGCTGCCGAGCGCTTCGGCGAGTTCGCCATAGGTCCGCGTCTCGCCGGGCGGGATGCGCCTCGCCAGCGCGTAGACGCGGCGGTGAAAGGCCGGCACGGCGTCTTCGTCGAGCACCGCATCGAGCAGCAAATCCTTCGATGTACCGTCCAGCACGGCTGCCATGGCAGCCATCGTGGCCTGCACGGCGCGCGGCGGCGCGGCCTCGTCGAGGTGGGGAAAGCGCGCTGCCATGCGGGCACGGGTGGTGGCCTCGTCCGTCTCCGGCAGCTGGGCGCCGACGATGCCCTTCGCGCCCCAGGCGATGGCGCAGGGGCCGATGGCGGTCGCGAAGAGCGCGAAACCGGCCGACGCGCTCATGACCGGCGCCCCAGCGTGCCATCCAGCGTCACATGCGCGACCAGGAAATCCAGCATCGCCCGCACCCGGGCGGGGAGCCGACCCGTCTTGCCGAGGTAGACCGCATGCATCGGTTCTATCTCGTGCGGATTGAATTCCTCCATCACCTTCACCAGCCGGCCCGCGTCGATGTCGGCCTGCACGTGATAGAGCGACAGCCGGCCCAGGCCGACGCCGTCGAGCACCAGCCGACGCAGCGCAGCGCCGTCGCCGACGCGCATGTTGCCGACGATCGGCATCTCGATCGCGCGGCCATCGACCACGAGCGGCCAGTCCGGCACCGCGCGCCGGTAGCTGGTGCCCAAACGGTTGTGGGCTTCCAGTTCCTGCGGCGTGCGCGGTGTGCCGTAGCGCGCGAGGTAGCTGGGCGCCCCGACGATCGCCTGCTCGGTTTCGCCCAGCCGCCGCGCGACCAGATCCGACGACGGGAGCTGGCCCCAGCGCACCGCGATGTCGGTGCGCTCGTCCATCAGGTCGACCACGCGGTCGGTCAGCGACACATCGACCGTGACCTGCGGATGCAGTTCGAGAAAGCGCGGCATCAAGGGCAGCAGCACATGGTGGCCGAAGGGAACGCTGGCGTTGATGCTGACCCGGCCGCGCGGCGCGGCGCCCGAGGCGGCACAGCGCTCGGCCTCGTCCATGTCGGCCAGCACGCGCAGGCTGCGTTCGTGGAACTGCTGGCCCTCGGGCGTCAACGTGAGCTTGCGGGTAGAACGATGGACCAACTGCACGGCCAACCGCGCCTCGAGGCGCGCGACCAGCTTGCTGACCGCCGACGGCGTCATGCCGAGCGCGCGTGCCGCCGCGGAAAAACCGCCGCGCTCGACCACCTGCACGAAGGCTTCCATCTCGCCGGAACGGTTGACGTCGATACGCGGCATCGTTGACTCCGATCTGTGATTTCAGTTCACAACTGTCTGTCCGGCGGGCATTCTAGTCACAGAGCACGTGCGCCGACATAGTCGACGCATCATGCCCATCGCTCTTCTTGCTCTCACCGTCGGCGCCTTCGGCATCGGCACCACCGAATTCGTCCTGATGGGCCTGTTGCAGCAGGTCGCGGACGATCTCCATGTCTCCATTGCCGCCGCCGGCCTGCTGATCTCCGGCTATGCCCTCGGCGTCGCCATCGGCGCGCCGGTGCTCACGCTGGCCACGCGCAAGCTCCCGCGCAAGACGGTGCTGCTGGCGCTGATGGCGATCTTCACGCTCGGCAACCTGGCCTGTGCGCTGGCACCGAGCTACGGCTGGCTGATGGTCGCGCGGGTGGTCACCGCGCTGGCGCACGGCACCTTCTTCGGCGTCGGCGCGGTGGTCGCCACCGGGCTGGTCGCGCCGGAGCGCCGCGCCTCGGCAATCGCCATCATGTTCACCGGCCTCACTGCCGCCACCATCCTCGGCGTGCCGGCGGGCGCATGGCTCGGCCTGCACCACGGCTGGCGCGCCTCTTTCTGGGCAGTGACCTTGATCGGCATCGCCGCGCTGGCCGTGCTGGCGCTCTTCGTGCCTCGCCGCGAGCGCAACGAAGCCCTGCCACCGTTGCGCGACGAGCTGGCGGTGCTGCGCCGCCCCCAGGTGCTGCTGGGCCTGGCGATGACGGTGATCGGCTATGCCGGCGTATTCGTCGTCTTCACCTTCGTGCAACCGCTGCTCAACCGGCTGACCGGCCTTACCGACGGTGCCGTGTCCGCGGTGCTGCTGCTCTTCGGCGGCGGCATGGCGATCGGCAACCTGCTCGGCGGCCGGCTGGCCGACCGCGGGGTGATGCGCTCGGTGCTGTGGACGCTCGGTGCCCTCGCGCTGGTGCTGGCCGCGCTGCCCTTCGCCATCGGCGCGGTCGTACCGGCGGTGCTCTTCTTCGGCGTGCTCGGCATCGCCTCGTTCGCCACCGTCGCGCCGCTGCAGATGCGCGTTCTCGACAAGGCATCGGGTGCCGGCCAGAACCTGGCGTCGAGCCTCAACATCGCGGCCTTCAACCTCGGCAACGCCATCGGCGCCGGGGCCGGCGGCCTGGTCATCGAACGGGGGCCGGGCCTGGCGTCGCTCGGCTGGGTCGCCGCCGCCATCACCTTGGTCGGCCTCGGCATCGCCGTGTGGAGCCATCAGCTCGACCGTCGTGGGACCGCCCTGCCCTGCGGTCTGCCGGCCAAAGCCTGAACCCCACCACTCCAGAAAGATCGACTTCCATGGAACACCGCTACCTCGGCCGCTCCGGCTTCAAGCTTCCTGCCCTCGGCTTCGGCGCCGGCACCTTCGGCGGGCACGGCCCGCTCTTCAGCGCCTGGGGCAACACCGACGTGGCCGGCGCGCGGCGCATCGTCGACCTGTGCCTCGATGCGGGCGTGACGCTGTTCGACACGGCCGACGTGTACTCGAACGGCGCGTCGGAAAGCATCCTCGGCGCGGCGCTCAAGGGACGGCGCCACCAGGCGATCGTCTCGACCAAGCTGTCGCTGCGCATGGGCGACGGGCCCAACGATGCTGGCGCGTCGCGGCACCACCTGCTGGCCGGCGTCGACGCCGCGCTCAAGCGCCTGGACACCGAGCACATCGACATCCTGCAACTGCACGCCTTCGACGCGATGACGCCGGTGGAGCAGGTGCTGCGCACGCTCGACGACCTGGTGCGCGCGGGCAAGGTGCGCTACATCGGCGTGTCGAACTTCTCGGGCTGGCAACTGATGAAGTCGCTGGCGGCATCGGAGCGGCTCGGGCTCGAGCGCTACGTGGCCAACCAGACCTACTACTCGCTCATCGGCCGCGACTACGAGTACGAACTGATGCCGCTGGCCATCGACCAGGGCGTGGGCGCGATCGTGTGGAGCCCGCTCGGCTGGGGCCGCCTCACCGGCAAGATCCGCCGCGGCCAGCCGCTGCCTGCCGGCAGCAGGCTGCACGACACCGAAGGCTTCGCGCCGCCCTCGGACGCCGAGCGCCTGTACCGCGTGGTGGATGCGCTGGACGAGATCGCGGCCGAAACCGGCAAGACCCTGCCGCAGATCGCCATCAACTGGCTGCTGCAGCGCCCCACCGTCACCAGCGTGCTGGTCGGCGCGCGCGACGAGGCCCAACTGCGCGAGAACCTGGGCGCGGCCGGCTGGTCGCTCACACCGGCCCAGGTGGCGCGGCTCGACGCGGCCAGCGCCGTGATCCCGCCCTATCCGTACTACCCGTACTGGAACGGGCAGTTCGCCGAGCGCAGCCCGGTCGCGGTGTGAGGCGGCCGGGCGGCACCGGACCGCTCGCGGCCGTCAGCTCACCGGCGAGACGAACGAGATCAACCGCCCCATGCGTGCGATGAAGTTCGAGGTGACGATGAACTGCGGCTTCTCGCGCGACACATACGGCGCGATGGCCGGCGGTGCGTCGGCGGGGTACGGCGAGGTGTCGTAGATGTCGCCCACATGGCGGCTGCGGTAGGCGGTGCCGGTGTAGGGCGTCGCCGGGCCGTTGCCGCGGTAGGGGTTCACGATCTCGGGGACGGGGGCGGTCCAGTACTTCCCGTCCACCAGCGCACCCACGATGGTCTGCACTTCCGATTCCGGCACCGTCGGCGTCTTCAACACGGCGCCCTCGAAGAGGTCCGGGAAGTCCACTTCGCGCACCGCCGCGAAGTACTTCGGCAGCGTCCGCGCCGTGGTGGTCCGAAGCGGCGACTTCGCGACCATCGCATCGACCTGCGCCTGCGTCATGGCGTTGTACTCGTCCAGCCGCTTCTGCAGCGCTGCGGTGTCGACGGTGCGGCCCGACGAGTAGTGGCTGATCGTGTTGGTGATGTCCTTGTCGAAGAAGTAGGCGCCGTTGTGGATGTTCGATCCGTACCGGTGGATGAACAGCGGCGCGTTGGTGTCGAGCTCGATGAAGGTCGCGACGTTGCGGCCGGCCAGCAGCGGGTTGAGCGTCGCGACGTTCGCCGGCAGCTGGATCGACGCCGACTTGAGCCAGTCGATCGCCTTCTGCAATTGCGACAGGTACTTGCGGTCACCGGTCAGCGTGAAGTAGCCGAACAGCTGCTGGATGTTGGTCTGCGTGGTGTGCGTGGCCAACGAGCGCGGCTCGTACGAGCGAGCCCCGGCAGGGGCACCGGCCGGACGGCCGCTCGTTTCACGCGACAGGTGCTGCAGGCTCCAGCCCGACTGCAGCGGCAGCACGCCCGAGGTCCATTGCATGCGCTGCATACAGTCCATCGCCCGCGTGATGTTGGCGACCAGGTCGGTGCGGCCCAGCGTCATCACGCACATCGTCAGGAACTTGATGTTCTCGCCCATCACGTCGTCGTTGAAGGTGACGTGCAGCGTGTAGTCGCTGTCTTCCATGCCCGCGCGCGCGCCGGCCGGCAACTGCGTGGGGTTGGGCAGCGGCATCGAACTGATCGCGTTCGGGTTGTGCGGAAAGCGCTGCGGCCAGCCGCCATCGGCGATGCCGAATTGCGGGCCGAACTGCGCGTCGGTGATGAACTTGATGGCTCTGTCGGTTGCGGCCTGGTAGACCGGGTCCTTCTTCTCCAGGTACATGCGCAGCATCAACTGCGAGGCCACCGCGGTGGTTGCATCGTCGAAGGTGGCATTGCCGTAGTAATGCTGAAACTCCTCCAGCCGCCAGCCATTCATGCCGATGGTGTCGTACCAGTGCTTGAGGGATTCCTCGCCGGCGAAGTCGTAGATGTAGTTCCAGCCGCCCGAGGGATGCTGCGCGGCTGCAACGGCCTTGGCCGTGCGGTCGGCGGCCTGGTAGAAGCGCTCGTCGCCGGTGGCGTGATAGGCGTCCAGGTAGATGTGGCCGATGGAGGAGGTGCCCGGCGGCTGCAGCCACAGCATGGTCCGCTTGGCCTCCATCTCGCCGAAGGTCTGCGTCAGGTCGGGCGAATACGACCACACGTAGCCGCCGCGGTAGGACACCACGTCGTCCATGTAGCTGGCGGCGCTCTTGAGCGCCGCCGTCGCGGTGGCTTGAGGGGTGGGTGCCGGCGTGGGCGGCGGTGCGGGCGGCGGTGCGGGCGGGGGGGAATCGTCGCCACCGCCGCCACAGGCGGCCAAGGCGAGCGGGGACAGGGCCGCGATCGCAAATTGTCTGCGTTTCATGAAGGACCTCTTTGGGTTTGAGTGCCGGCAATGCCGGGCCCACGTCGTCTGATGTCTTACAACATCAGTTGTCTGCACAACGCTGGCCTGACCATTCTTGCGGTCAGTCTCCAATCAGGTCAACGGAATCCCTGTCATAAACGAGGTAACAACTTGCACGATGTCGTACAACGACGTAGGCAGCGCTGCGACGAGGCCGGAGGTCGTGGCGCATTCCGACGAGGTCTTCAGCCGCCGCTCTGGAGCCGCCTGTACTCGCTCCGCTTCATCGTCAGGTACTCCTCACGCTCGGTCTCATGCAACTGCCGCGCATAGCGTTCGGTGGCGTCGAACCAGGCCGCCAGCCGACGCTCGAGCTGCTCCGGCTTCGGCGCATCGAGGAAGGCGTCGATGGCCAGGTAGTAGCGCATCGTGTTGCGCTCCACCACGCCGCGGACGCCGCCGATCGGTTCTGCGGCACCCTGCCCCGCGGCGCCGGCAACGGTGAAGCCGACCTTGCCGCTGCCGAGCGTGGCCAGGTAGGCCTTCATCGCGAGCCGCGCCGCCGTGCCATACCCGTAGGAATAGGCCAGATGCACGAAGGACTTGCCCTGTGGCAAGGGCACGGCCTCCAGGACGATGCGGTAGTCGCGCGTGGACAGCGGCCCCTCGGCGGCCGCCAGCTGGACCGAGAGATAGTCGGCGGTGTTCGACGCCTGAGTCCAGGTGAAGGCAACGCGTTGCGCCTGGTCGAGCGGCTGATCGAACTTGCGACCGACCGCCACCTCGATGGTGGTGCCCTGCCCCTCGCCCTTGACCGCGCAGTGCTTGGTGTTGAGGTGCAGCATCATCACCGCGCACCAGTTGGCGGGCACGGCGAGCGCACCGGTTTCGGCGAAGGGATGGTCGACGACGGCGTAGATGTCGCCGCTGAGCCGCTGCGGGCTCTCGGCCGAATCCAGCACCAGCGGCCGCTTGAACGGGTTGTTCGCCAGGCGTGCCGTCAACGCCGCGTGCTTCGCCTGCATTGAAGCGCTGTCCTGCGCGGCGGCGGGTGCGATGAGTGCCAGGGCCACCAGCGGCGTGGCGAGAAGCGCCCGGAGGCCGCGGCGGATGGGCGTGAGTGACGTGAGGAGCCTGGTGAGGAGCGTGCGTTGCGGCATGGTCGTGCAAGCTAGCACGCTCATGTCGGCGGGCGTGTAGTCAGGAACGCAATTGGGCGCGCAATTGCTGGCCGATGTCGGGTCGCTCCAGGAACGGGTCGGCCGGGTTGGTGATCGACACGATGCTCTCCATGCGGCTCTTGACGTTCCCCAGCGCCTTGGGGTGGCTGAAGATGTAGAACTGGTTGGCGGCGATGGCGTCGAACACCTTGGCCGCCACGTCCGCCGCACTCACCTTGCCGCTGCCCACCGCCTTGGCGGTCATGGCCTGGCCGATCAGCTGGCTCTTGGTCGGCTCGCCGGACGGCAGCGTGCCCGGGCGGTTGCGTTCGCTGCTGTGGATGCCGGTCGCGACGAAGTACGGGCACAGCAGGCTGGCGCCGACCTGGTCGGTGACGAGTGCCAAGTCCTGGTACAGCGTTTCGGTGAGGCTCACGACGGCATGCTTGCTGACGTTGTAGACGCCCATGTTGGGCGGCGTGAGCAGGCCGGCCATGCTGGCGGTGTTGACGATGTGGCCGCGGTACGCCGGGTCCTTCGCGGCGGCAGCCAGCATCATCGGCGTGAAGAGGCGCACGCCGTGCACCACGCCCCACACGTTGACACCCAGCACCCACTCCCAGTCGGCCACGCTGCTTTCCCAGACCAGTCCACCGGCGCCCACGCCCGCGTTGTTGAAGACGAAGTGCGGCACGCCGAAACGGGCCTGCACCGCCTCGGCCAGGGCTTCCATCTGGTCGGCCTTCGACACGTCGACCCGGCGCGCCAGCACCTGCGCACCGGCAGCCTCCATCTCGGCCTGGGCGCGGTCGAGCGCGTCCTGCTGCACGTCGACCAGCACGAGGTTCATGCCGCGCGCCGCGCCGATGCGTGCGCATTCGAGGCCGAAGCCCGAGCCGGCGCCGGTGAGCACCGCAGTCTTTCCGTGGAAGTCCTGGATCATGTCGTTGTCTCCGATGTTTTGAGCACATAGCCGATGCGCGGAAAGTGCACATGCACCGTGCCCGCGCGCGGGTCGGTGCGGCGCAGCGTGTAGTGGGTCCGCGTGGCGGCGATCAGCTCGCCCTCGGTCGGCTCGGGGCCGAAGCTTTCGGAAGTGATCCTTACGCGGCTGCCCAGCGGAATGCCATGCTCGTCCTGGAAGGTGCTGTCGGTCAGCAGCGTGTGCGGCACCGATGCGGCGGCATGCGCGATGGCCGTCGCCGCGTCGGTGCTTTCCATGGTGCCGTGGCCGATGGCCGCCATGCGGTCCATCCAGTCGAGCACCGCCGGCGTCAGTTGCAGCACGCCTGCCATCGAAGGGGTGCGCTTGCGGGTGAACCACAGCGGGTGGTAGCAGGCGAAGTCGGCGATGGTCGGCACCTCACCCAGCAGGTAGGGCGTGTCGTCCAGCATGTCCGACAGCCGCCGCAGGTAGGACTTGTAGGCCCCGGTGGCATCGGCCGGCCTCAGGCGGACCCGGTTGCCGCTCATCGCGCGGCGGTCTTCCGAGAACGCCTTGGCCGCGTCCGGTGGCGCCTTGGCAAACAGATCCTCGACCCCCTTGGGACTGAAGCTGTGCGCCATCCCGGTCCAGAACAGGGTGTCGTCGGCCCATTGCGCCAGCGTGCGCGCCAGGCCCTTGCTCGGTTCCGGATAGAGATGAGGCTCGGGCTGCAGATGCTCCAGCACATCGCAGATGAGCGCGCTGTCGCAGTAGATGTCGGCGCCGACCTGCAGGAAGGGCGTCTTGCGGTAGCCGCCGGTGAGCGCCTGCACATCGGGCTTGGGCATGATCTGAGGCACGATGACCGAGCGCCAGGCGAGCTTCTTGTAGCCCAGCACCAGCCGGATCTTCTCGGAGAAGGGCGAGGTGGCGTAGTGGTGCAGGATCAGGTCGGACATCGTGGTCTTTCTTTGGGCGTTCTTCAGGTTCAGCGGGGCATCGCGCGGGCGATGATCGAATCGAGGTCGGCACCGGTGCCGAGCGTGCCGAAGGCATGGCCCCAGTCGCCGTCCAGGCGCGAGGCGCAGAAGGCGTCGACCACAGCAGGTGGCGCGGTCTGCGCCAGCAAGGCGGCTTGCACCGCCAGCGCCACGTCCTGCGCGAGGCGGCGCGCCTCGGGCTCGGTGGCCATCGCCTCGATGCGCGACGGCAGCGCGTCGGCCAGCCGATCGAGCGCGGCATGCGCGCCGCGCGCGGGCGAGAGTTCTTCGGCGAGCGCAGCCACCACGTCGCCCTTGCGCGTGGCACGCAGCAGGTCGAGCGCCATGATGTTGCCGGCGCCTTCCCAGATCGAGTTGAGCGGCATCTCGCGGTAGATGCGTGCCATCACGCCTTCGCCGCCCTCCTCCACGTAGCCGTTGCCGCCCAGGCATTCCATCGCCTCCTGCGCAAAGTGGCTGCCGCGTTTGCAGATCCAGAACTTGGCGACCGGCGTGAGCAGCCGCGCCATGAGGCGCTCGTGCGCATCGTCGGGGCGGTCGAAGGCACGCGCCAGGCGAATGGCGAGCGCGGTGGCAGCTTCGCTCTCGAGCGCCAGATCGGCCAGCACGTTCTTCATCAGCGGCTGTGCGATCAGCGGTTTGCCGAAGGCGCTGCGCTGCGCCGTGTGGTTCAGCGCCAGGGCCAGCGCCTGGCGCATCAGCCCGCTGGTGCCGAGCGCGCAGTCGAGCCGTGTCATCGTGCCCATCTCGAGGATCTGCGGGATGCCGCGGCCCTCCTCGCCGATCAGCCAGGCGCCGGCGGCGTGGAACTCGACTTCCGAGCTCGCGTTGGCCCTGTTGCCCAGCTTGTCCTTCAGGCGCTGAATGCGGATCGCGTTGCGCGATCCATCGGGCAACACGCGCGGCAGGAAGAAGCAGCTGAGCCCGGCCGGCGCCTGCGCCAGCACCAGGAAGGCGTCGCACATCGGCGCCGAGAAGAACCACTTGTGGCCCGTCAGGACGTAGCGATCGCCCCAGGCGTCGCTGCCGTCGCGCACCGCTTGCGTGGTGTTGGCGCGGACGTCGGAACCGCCCTGCTTCTCGGTCATGCCCATGCCCATGGTCACACCGGGCTTGTCGCGCCACGGCAGCAACGCAGGGTCGTAGGCGTGGCTGGTGAGCTTCGGCCCCCAGTCCGCGTAGACCGCCGCATTGCCGCGCAGCGCTGGCGTGGCGGCATAGGTCATCGAGATCGGGCAGAGGATGGAGGGTTCGAGCTCGGTGAAGAGCATGAAACCGGCGGCGCGCTGCACGTGCGGCGAGGCACTCGCGCCTGCCCATGGCGTGCCGTGCAGGCCCGCACCGACCGCCCCCTTCATGAGCGCGTGGTAGCTCGGATGGAACTCCACCTCGTCAATGCGCCGCCCGAAGCGGTCGTGTGTGTGCAGCACCGGCGCGTGCACATTGGCCAGCCGCGCATGCGCCTGCATCTCGGGCGTGCCGACAGCGGCGCCCAACGCGTCGAGCGCACCCAGGTCGAGCTGCGGTGCGTTGAAGGCCAACGCATCGCGCAGCGCGTGGTTCGTGCGAAAGAGGTTGTAGCCCGCGAGCGGCGCAGGCTGGTTGAAGACCTCGTGCGCCGCGTCCATGGTGGGCCTCCGGTCGTTGCCGCTAGACCAGCTTCACCAATTGCTTGCCGAAGTTCTTGCCCTTCAGCAGACCGAGGAAGGCCTCGGGCGCCGACGCGATGCCCTCGGCCACCGACTCGCGCGGGCGCAGCTTGCCGCTGGCGACCAGGCCACCCAGTTCCTTCAGCGCCTCGGGCCACACATCCATGTGCTCGCTGACGATGAAGCCTTCGACCTTGAGGCGGTTGATCAGGATCAGCGCCGGGTTGGCCAGCGGCATCGGTGCGCCGTCGTAGCCGGCGATCATCCCGCACAGGGCGACGCGGGCGAAGGCGTTGGTGCGCAGCAGCACCGCGTCGAAAATGTAGCCGCCGACGTTCTCGAAGTAGCCGTCGATGCCCTTCGGGCAGGCATCCTTGAGCGCCTTGCTCATGGTCTTCACGTCCGGATGCGCGCGGTAGTCGATGCAGGCATCGAAGCCGAGCGCTTCCGTCACGTAGCGGCACTTGTCCGGGCCGCCCGCGATGCCGACGACGCGGCAGCCCCGTGCCTTGGCCAGGGCACCGAAGGCGCTGCCGACCGCGCCGCTGGCGGCCGTGACCACCACCGTATCGCCTTCCTTGGGCGCGATGATTTTCACCAGGCCGTACCAGGCGGTCACGCCCGGCATGCCGACCGCGCCAAGGTAATGCGACAGGGGCACGTGCGTGGTGTCGACCTTGCGCAGCGCGCCGACCTGGTTGCCATCGACCACGCTGTATTCCTGCCAGCCGCCGAAGCCGACCACCTGGTCGCCCACGGCGTACTTCGGATGTCTGCTCTCGACCACCACGCCGACGGTGCCGCCCTGCATCACTTCACCCAGCGGCTGCGGCTGTGCGTAGCTCTTGGCGTCGTTCATGCGGCCGCGCATGTACGGGTCGAGGCTCAGGTAGTGGTGGCGCACCAGCACCTGGTTCTCCTGCAGCGGCGGGGTCTCGGTGGTCACCAGCTCGAAGTTGCTGGCGACGGCCTCGCCCTCGGGACGGTTGGCCAGATGCTGCTGACGATTGGTAGGCATGGATGTCTCCGGTGCAGTAACGACGAAACGGCCGCACGCGGCGGCCGAGGTATCAGTCTGTCGAAGGCGGGCGCTGCGCGTTGGCGCTGGCCGGGCCCGTGGGCAGGCGGCGCGTCACGTACTTGAAGGTGCCGGTCGAATGAGCGCAGGCCTGCTCCTTCTCGTCGTAGATCGTCGCCTCGACGAAAGCCATGGTGGCGGTGCGGTGCATCAGCCGGCCACGGGCGTGCAGCGGCCCGACCGACGGGCGCATGAAGCTCGTCTTCATCTCGATGGTGACGACACCGGATTCCGGCGAGACGCTCCGCGCCGCAGCCGCCATCGCGATGTCGAGCAGCGTCATGCAGGCCCCGCCGTGCGTCACGTCGAAGGTGTTCAGGTGCTCGGGCTTGGCGGTGTAGAGGATCTCCGACTCGCCGCCCTCGAACTTCGTCAGCTCGAAGCCCAGATGCCGCGCGAACGGGATCTGGCTGGTGTACGAGCGGATGCTGACGTCGGACGTGGTCACACGCGCCTCCGTCACGCCAGCACCACGCTCACGCCGCCATCCACCGCCATCCACTGGCCGGTGATGTGCTTGCCGGCCGCGCTGGCGTAGAGCAGCGTCAGGCCCTTCATGTCTTCGTCGTCGCCCAGGCGGCCGAGCGGCACGGTGGCGGTCATCTTCTCTTCGCCGATGTTCTGGATCAGCTTGGTCGCCATCTTCGTCATGAAGAAGCCCGGGCAGATCGCGTTGACGTTGATGTTGTACTTGCCCCATTCGGCGGCCAGCGTCTTGGTGAAGCCGATCACCGCGGTCTTGGAGGTGTTGTAGGCCAGCGTCTGGATGTCGGGCGGGTTGCCGTTCAGGCCGGCGATCGAGGCGATGTTGATGATGCGCCCGGTTTTCTTCGGGATCATGTACTTGTTGGCCACCTGCTGCGACAGGATGAAGTAGCCGCGCACGTTGAGGTTCATCACCTTGTCCCAGGCCTCGACCGGGTGCGACTCGGCGGGGGCACCCCAGCTGGCGCCGGCGTTGTTCACCAGGATGTCGATGGCACCCATGCGTTCGAGCGTCTGGTCGGCCAGGCGGCGGGTTTCTTCTTCCTTCGAACAGTCGGCGGCGATCCAGCGTGCGTCGATGCCGGCCGCCTGCAGATCGCCGGTGGCCTGCTCCAGGTCGTCGGCCTTGCGCGAACTCAGCATGATGCGGGCGCCGGCCTCGCCGAGCGCGTGGGCCATCTGCAGGCCCAGGCCGCGCGAGCCGCCGGTGACGAGCGCGGTCTTGCCCTTGAGGTCGAAGAGTTGCTGGACGGTGCGTTGGCTCATGGACTCGGTTCCTCGGTCAGACGGCATAGTCGAAAACGCTGCGCGATGCGCGCGCCGGCAGCGTGGCCACCACTTCCTGGTGGCGCGGGTGAACGATGTACGCCTGCAGCGAGGCCGTGTCGTCGAACACCGAGTACAGCGCCACGTCGTGGTTGGCCTCCAGGCCGTCAGCCCGCACCGCCACCTCGAACTCGCGCATGCCGGGCACCAGGCCCTTGCAGGTGTCGAGGATTTCCTTGAAGCGCGGCGCCTCGGCGGCATCCGCCAGCTTCCACATCACGATGTGCTTGATCACTGCGGGTCGTCCTTGAAGCGCGAGCGCACATAGATCAGCACGATACCGACCGCCACCGCGATGGCGCCGGGCGTCGCGATGCTCCAGCCCAGCGCCGCGTCGATACGCGTCGTGCTGAAGCCCAGGACGAAGGTGAAGAGTCCACCGTAGATCAGGATCCAGATCCACTTCTCCAACCGCGCGTGCGGCTTGGGCGGCTCGGTCGAGCGTAGTTTTGGCATGTAGCTTCCGCTGTGCATTTCAGAATGCCTCCTCGGGCAGTTGGGCGCAGATCGGGTCGCGGGATGCGACCACAATGAGCCAAGCGCCGATCTTCGGCAACTCGTAGTGAAAGAAATAGCTGGCGGCCGCAAGCCGTCCGACAGTGGCCGGCGTCGCCGCCGCGGGGTCGCCCTGCAGGGAGCGATGCGCGACGTCGAGCCAGATCCACGCCAGCACGGTGTGGCCGAAAGCCTGCATATAGGGTACCGCGTTCGCGAGGGCCTCCTTCGGATCGCCGGTCGACCATGCCGCCCGCGTGGCCTCACCCACCTGCGCGAGCGCCTCGCCCAGCGCCTTCGCGTGGGCTGCGAGCGAGGGCGCGGCAGCGGCGCGGCGCGCCGTCTCGGCCATGCGCGCAGCCAGCAGCGTCAGGCCGCGGCCGTCTTCCATCAGCACCTTGCGGCCCAGCAGATCGGCCGCCTGGATGCCGTGCGTGCCCTCGTGGATCATGTTCAGGCGGTTGTCGCGCCAGTACTGCTCCACCGGGAAATCGCGCGTGTAGCCGTAGCCGCCGTGCACCTGGATCGCCAGCGAGTTCGCCTCCAGGCACCATTCGCTGGGCCAGCTCTTCGCAATGGGCGTGAGCACCTCCAGCAGCAGGCGCGCCTCGTCCGCGGCCTGCGCGTCGCCGGTCTTCTGTTCGTCGACCAGACGGGCGCAGTACAGCTGCAGCGCCAGTGAGCCTTCGCAGTACGCCTTCTGCGCCAGCAGCATGCGGCGCACGTCGGCGTGCTCGATGATGCGCACCTGCGGCTGGGCCGCATCCTTGCCCGCCGGGCCTGCGGGCCGGCCCTGGGGCCGCTGCCTGGCATAGGCCAGCGAGGCCTCGTAGCCCGCCATGCCGAGCATCGTGGCCGCCATGCCGATGGCGATACGCGCCTCGTTCATCATGTGGAACATGCAGTGCAGGCCCTTTCCGGGCTGCCCGACAAGGTAGCCAACGGCGCCTGCCTGCCCCCCCACCGGGTACTTGCCTTCACCGAAGTTCAGCAGCGTGTTGGTGGTGCCGCGCCAGCCCAGCTTGTGATTGAGACCTGCCAGCGCCACGTCGTTGCGCTCGCCGGTGAGCCGGCCCTGCGTGTCGACCATGCGCTTGGGCACGATGAACAGTGAGATGCCGCGCGTGCCGGGCACCAGCTTGCCCTCGGCGTCCGGGATCTTCGCGAGCACGATGTGCACGATGTTTTCGGTCAACTCGTGGTCGCCCGAAGAAATCCACATCTTGTTGCCGGTGAGCCGGTAGCGCGGGCCGAGCTCATCGTTCTGGAAGCCATCGCCATCAGGCACAGCGCGCGTGGCCACGTCGCTCAGCGACGAACCGGCCTGCGGCTCCGACAGACACATGGTGCCGGCCCAGCGCCCCGAGAACTCGTTGAGCGCGAACACCTCCTTCTGCAGCGTGGTGCCATGCACCATCAGCAGATTCGCGTTGCCGCTGGTCAGCATGTTCGAGCCGATGCTGACCGAGGCCTTGGCAAAGAAGGCATTGGCTGCCGCCTGCACCGTGTAGGGCAGCTGCATCCCGCCGATGTCGTAGTCTTGCGCCGCCGCGAGCATGCCCGATTCGACGAAGGCCGCATGCGCGTCGTGCGTGGCCTGCGGCAGCACGACCTTCTCGCCGTCGAAGTGCGGCTCCTGCGTGTCGACCGTGCGGTTGTGCGGCGCGTACTTCTCGCGCGCGATGCGCTCGCAGGTGTCGAGCACCGCATCGAAGGTTTCGCGCGAGTGGTCGGCGAAGCGCTCGCGCCCGTTCAGCGCGGCGGCGTCGAGCCAGTCGTACAAAAGGAAGTCGAGGGTCGGACGCAGGCTCATCGCAGCGCGATCAGATCACTTCGAACACACCGGCAGCCCCCATGCCACCGCCGATGCACATCGTGACCACCACCTTCTTCGCGCCGCGGCGCTTGCCTTCGATGAGCGCGTGACCAGTCAGGCGCTGACCGCTCACGCCGTAAGGGTGGCCCACCGCGATGGCGCCGCCGTCGACGTTCAGGCGATCAGCCGGAATGCCCAGCTTGTCGCGGCAATAGATCACCTGCACGGCGAAGGCTTCGTTCAATTCCCACAGGTCGATGTCGTTGACCGTGAGACCCAGCTTCTTGAGCACCTTCGGGATCGCGAAGACCGGGCCGATGCCCATCTCGTCGGGCTCGCAGCCCGCCACCGCGAAGCCGAGGAAGCGGCCCAGCGGCTTCAGGCCCTTGCGCTCGGCATAGCGCTCGTCGACCACCACGCAGGCACCGCCGCCGTCCGAGAACTGGCTGGCGTTGCCGGCCGAGATCAACCCGCCCGGGATGGCCGGGCGGATGCCGCTGATGCCTTCCTTGGTGGTGCCGGCGCGGATGCCCTCGTCGTTCTCGATGGTGACTTCCTTGGTACGCAGGCCCATCACCGGGTCGGCCACGCCGGCCAGCACGGTGATGGGTGCGATCTCGTCCTTGAACCGGCCCGCTTCCAGTGCGGCCGTGGCCCTCTGTTGGCTGGCGGCACCGTATTCGTCCATGGCATCGCGGCCGATGTGGTAGCGCTTCGCCACCTGCTCGGCGGTCTGCAGCATGTTCCAGTAGATCTCGGGCTTGTGCTTGACCAGCCACGGGTCCTGGATCATGTGGCGGTTGGCCTCGTTCTGCACGCACGAGATGCTCTCGACGCCACCGGCGACATACACATCGCCCTCGCCCGCGATGATGCGCTGCGCCGCGGTCGCGATGGTCTGCAGTCCCGACGAGCAGAAGCGGTTGATGGTCATGCCCGAGGTGGTGACGGGCAGGCCGGCGCGCAACGCAATCTGGCGCGCGATGTTCGAGCCGGTCGCGCCTTCCGGCGTGGCGCAGCCCATGATCACGTCGTCGACCTCGGCACCGTCGATGCCGGCACGCTGCACGGCGTGCTGCACCGCGTGGCCGCCGAGGGTGGCGCCGTGGGTCATGTTGAAGGCGCCCTTCCAGCTCTTGGCGAGGGGGGTGCGGGCGGTGGAAACGATGACGGCGTTGGTCATGTGCTAGTTCCTTGATGTGATGTGGGCGTTCAGGCTCAGCTGAACGACTTGCCTTCGGCCACCAGCTTCTGGATCAGCGGCGCCGGTTCCCAGAACTTGCCGTCGTCGTGCGGGTTCTTCGCGAATCGCTTCATGGCTTCGGCCACGTTGTACAGGCCGACCTGGCTCGCGTAGTGCATCGGCCCGCCGCGCCAGATCGGGAAGCCGTAGCCCGTGAGGTAGACCATGTCGATGTCGCCGGACTTGCTGGCGATGCCGTCTTCCAGGATGTGCGCGCCCTCGTTCACCAGCGCATAGACCAGCCGCTGCACGATCTCCTCATCGCTGATCTTGCGCGGCACGATGCCTTCGTCCTTGCGGTGCTGCTCGATCAGGTCGAGCACGACCTGGCTCGGAATCGCATCGCGCTTGCCGGCCTGGTAGTCGTACCAGCCCGCGCCGGTCTTCTGGCCGAAGCGGCCCAGCTCGCACAGCTTGTCGGCCGTGCGGCTGTACTTCATGTCGGCGCGCTCGGTGGCGCGGCGCTTGCGGATCGCCCAGCCGATGTCGTTGCCGGCCAGGTCGCCCATGCGGAAAGGCCCCATCGCGAAGCCGAACTTCTCGACGGCCTTGTCGACCTGCTGCGGCGTTGCGCCTTCGTCCAGCAGGAAGCCGGCCTGGCGGCTGTACTGTTCGATCATACGGTTGCCGATGAAGCCGTCGCACACGCCCGACACCACCGCCGTCTTCTTGATCTTCTTGGCCACGCCCATCACGGTGGCGAGCACGTCCTTGCCGGTCTTGGCACCGCGCACCACTTCCAGCAGCTTCATCACGTTGGCCGGGCTGAAGAAGTGCATGCCGACCACGTCCTGCGGGCGCTTGGTGAAGGCAGCGATCTTGTCGACGTCGAGCGTGGAGGTGTTAGACGCCAGGATGGCGCCGGGCTTGGCCACTTCGTCGAGCTGCTTGAAGACCTGCTCCTTCACGCCCAGTTCCTCGAACACCGCCTCGATGATCAGGTCGGCGTCCTTCAGGTCGGCATAGCTCAGCGTGGTCGTGAGCAGGGCCATGCGCTGCTCGTACTTGTCTTGCTTGAGCTTGCCCTTCTTGACCTGCGCCTCGTAGTTCTTCTGGATGGTGGCGATGCCGCGGTCGAGCGCCTCCTGCTTCATCTCGAGCATTTTCACCGGGATGCCGGCGTTCAGGAAGTTCATCGAGATGCCGCCGCCCATGGTGCCGGCGCCGATCACGGCGACCGACTTGATGTCACGCTTGGGCGTGTCGTCGGGCACGTCGGGAATCTTGCTGGCGGCACGCTCGGCCATGAAGAGGTGGCGCAACGCGATCGACTCGGGCGTGAACATCAGCATGGTGAAAAGGCGGCGCTCTTCGGCCATGCCGTCATCGAACTTCAGCTTGGTCGCGGCCTCGACCGCATCGACGCACTTCAGCGGCGCCGGGTAGTTCTTCGACATGCCGCCGACCATGTTGCGCGCAAACTGGAAGTAGGCATCGCCCTGCGGGTGCTGGCACGGCAGCTTGCGCACCAGCGGCAACGCATCGCCTCGCTTGCCGGTGACCGACTTGGCGTAGATCAGGGCTTCGTCGAACAGCGATTCGGCCGAGGCCGCGAGATGGTCGAACAGCTTCTGGCCGGGCAGCGCGGCGAGCACTTCGCTTTTCACCGCTTCGCCGCTGACGATCATGTTGAGCGCCGTTTCCACGCCGAGCAACCGTGGCAGGCGCTGCGTGCCACCGGCACCGGGCAAGAGCCCCAGCTTGACCTCTGGCAACGCAATGCTGGTGCCCGGCGCGGCCACGCGGTAATGGCATCCCATCGCCAGTTCCAGGCCGCCGCCCATGCACACCGAATGGATCGCCGCGACGATCGGTTTGGCCGATGCTTCGAGCGCGAGGATCACACTGAGCAGATTCGGGTCCTGGATGGCCTTGGGCGTGCCGAACTCCTTGATGTCCGCTCCGCCGGAGAAGGCCTTGCCCGCGCCGGTGATGATGATCGCCTTGACCGCGTCGTCGGCGTTCGCCTTGGCCAGACCGTCGGTGATGCCCACCCGCGTCGCGTAGCCGAGGCCATTGACCGGCGGGTTGGCCAGCGTGATCACGGCGATGTCGTCGAGCACCTTGTATTCAGCCGTCATGCTGCGTTCCTTCGAGTGAGAGTTGGGAGAGAGGAAGAACCGCGGAGCGCAGCACACCCGGCACGCTGCGCGCCGTACGCTGTGTCTCCGAAAAGAACGAGTGTTCTTTTTCTTCGAGAATTCTAGGCATTTCCTGCGACCGGGCAACGTCACGAAGTCGCTGGAGGGACAAAGCGCGGCACCGTTCTGTCACAGAACGTTCAGACCTCCAGCCACTCCTTGCGGGTGGCCACATCGGCACGCAGGCTGTCGGGCGTGCCGTCGAACACGATGCTGCCGTGGCCCATGACCAGCGCGCGGTCGGAGATCGCCATCGCGATGGTGAGCTTCTGCTCGATGAGCAGCACCGACACCCCACGATCCTTCAGGCGCTTCAGATATTGGCCGACCAGCTCGACGATCTTCGGCGCCAGCCCCTCGGTGGGCTCGTCGATGATGATCAGGTCGGGGTCGCCCATCAGCGTGCGGCACAGCGTCAGCATTTGCTGCTCGCCGCCGGAGAGCACGCCGGCCTCGTTGTGCTGACGCTCCTTGAGCCGCGGGAACATGGTGTACATGTCGTCGAAAGACCAGCGGCTATTCTTCGCTGCCACCTTGCCCTTCTGTCCGAGCAGCAGGTTCTGGTGCACGGTGAGCTTCGGGAAGATCTCGCGGTTCTCCGGCACGTAGCCGATGCCCAGATGCGCGATCTCGTAGGCCTTGCGGCGCAGGATGTCCTGCCCCTTCCAATGCAGCCCGCCCTCGGCATGCACCAGGCCCATGATGGCCTTGGCGGTGGTCGAGCGACCCGAGCCGTTGCGCCCCAGCAGCGCGACGATCTCGCCCGCACCGACCTCGAAAGACACGCCGTGCAACACATGGCTCTTGCCGTAGTAGGCGTGCAGGTCTTGAAGCTTCAGCATGTCAGTGGCCTCCTTGGGCATCGGCGACCGCGGAGCCGAGATACGCTTCCTGCACCCGTGGATTGGCGCGCACCGCGGCCGGCGTGTCGAAGGCGATCACCTCGCCGTACACCACCACAGCGATCCGGTCGGCCAGGCCGAACACCACGCCCATGTCGTGCTCCACCGTCAGCAGCGTGCGCCCCACCGTCACCTCCTTGATGAGCGCGATGAAGTGCGCCGTCTCGGTCTTGCTCATGCCCGCGGTCGGCTCGTCGAGCAGGATCACGTGGGCGCCACCGGCGATGGTCACGCCGATCTCCAGCGCACGCTGCTCGGCGTAGGTGAGGTTCACCGCCAGCACGTCGCGCTTGCGCTCCAGCCCGACCTGGCGGATGAGTTGCTCGGTGCGCTCGTTGGCGTCGTCCAGCTTCGAGAGAAAGCGCAGAAAGGTGTAGCGGTAGCCCAGGCTCCACAGCACGCCGCAGCGCAGGTTCTCGAACACGCTGAGCTTGGGGAAGATGTTGGTGATCTGGAAGCTGCGCGACAGGCCCAGCCGGTTGATCTCGTACGGCCGCAGGCCATTGACCAATTGGCCGTTGAGCAGCACCTCGCCGCTGGTCGGCGCCAGCCGCCCGCTGATGAGGTTGAACAACGTCGATTTGCCCGCCCCGTTCGGCCCGATGATGGCAATGCGCTCGCCCGCATTCACCGCCAGGTTGGCGCCGCGGATGATCTCGGTCTTGCCGAAATTCTTGCGCAGGTCTTTCAATTCGAGCGCGAAGGTCATGCCACGACCTCCCGCCGCTTGATCTCGCGTTCGATCTCTTCCTGCGCCTGCCCCCAGGCACGGACGAAGCGACGGCGCACGATCTCGAGCAAGCCACCGCCCACCACCATCAGCCCGATCGCGATCGCCCAGCTTGTCGGGTTGGACGTGTCGAGCGTCAGCCCGAAGAATTGCAGCGTCGGCCCGAGCGCGGCGTTGAGCTGCATGTGATAGATCATCTCGACCACGCCGGCCACACCCGCGACCAGCAAGGCACCCGTGGCGATCAACCCGGCGTACAGCGACCAGAAAGGCTTGAACCTGCCGAACTTGGCGACGCGCAGGTTCATCATGACCAGACTGGCCACGCCGCCCGGCGCGAACATCACCATGAAAAGGAAGACCAGGCCCAGGTACAGCAGCCAGGCCTTGCTCAGTTCGGACAGCAGGATCGACGCGAGCACCAGCAGCACTGCGCCGATGATCGGCCCGAAGAAGAAGGTTGCGCCACCCAGAAAGGTGAAGAGCAGGTAGCCGCCGGAGCGGATGCCGTTGAGGCTGTCGGCCGCGTTCACGATCTCGAAGTTGATTGACGCCAGCCCCCCGCCGATGCCGGCGAAGAAGCCCGCGATGATGAAGGCGAAGTAGCGCACCCGCTGGGTGTTGTAGCCGATGAATTCCACCCGCTCCGGGTTGTCGCGCACTGCGTTCAGGATGCGGCCGAGCGGCGTACCCGTGAAGGCATACATCAGCGCAGTGCAGACGAAGCAGTACACCGCGATCAGGTAGTACACCTGGACCTGCGGGCCGAAAGTGAAGCCCAGGAAAGGCGCGCCGTACACCCGGTTGGTGGTGATGCCGCCCTCGCCGCCGAAGAAGGTCGGGAACATCAGCGCCATCGAGGCGACGAGTTCGCCGATGCCCAGCGTGATCATCGCGAAGGTGGTGCCCGCCTTCTTGGTCGTCACGTAGCCGAAGAGGATGGCGAAGAACATGCCGCCCAGCCCGCCGACCAGCGGGATCAGCACCAGCGGCACCGGCAGGCTGCCCTTGGCCGCGAGATTCATCGTGTGGATCGCGATGAAGGAACCCAGCCCGGTGTAGACCGCATGCCCGAAGCTGAGCATCCCACCCTGCCCCAGCAGCATGTTGTAGCTCAGGCAGATGATGATGAGGTAGCCGATCTGAGAAAGCATGGTCAGCGCCAGGCTGCTGCGGAACAGCATCGGCGCCACGACGAGCGCAATGGCGAACAGCGACCAGATCAGCCAGCGGCCGATGTTCCAGGGCCGGAAGCGGTAGTAGCGCACAGGCGCCGACGCGGTCGAAGGGGTTGCGATGGCATTCATGTCAGTCTTCCCGCGTTCCCAACAGCCCCTTGGGGCGGAAGATCAGGATCAGCACGAGGAACAGGTACGGCAGGATGGGGGCCACCTGCGAGATGGTGAGCTTCATCAGCTCGTAGCCGAAGGTCTGGTCGGTGACAGCCATGCCCAAGCCCTGCAGTGCCGTGGCCAGTGAATAGTCCATGGCGACGGCGAAGGTCTGGATGATGCCGATCAGCAGCGACGCCAGGAAGGCGCCGGCCAGCGATCCCATGCCCCCCACCACGACCACCACGAAGATGATCGATCCGACCGAGGCGGCCATGGCCGGCTCGGTGACGTAGGTGTTACCGCCGATCACGCCGGCCAGCCCGGCCAGGGCCGCGCCGCCGCCGAACACCCCCATGAAGACGCGCGGCACGTTGTGGCCCAGCGCCTCGACCATCTCGGGGTGCTTCAGCGCCGCCTGGATCACCAGCCCGATGCGCGTGCGCGTGAGCAGCAGCCACACCGCCAACAGCATCAGCAGGGCCACCGCCATGATGAAGGATCGCGACTTGGGGAACTGGGTGCCGTAGAGCGTGAAGAGCGGACCCTGCAGTTGCGCCGGCAGGCCGTAGGGCACGGTGGAGCGCCCCCACAGCAACTGCACCACCTCCAGGACGAGGTAAGACAGGCCGAAGGTGACCAGCAACTCCGGCACATGGCCGAACTTGTGCACCCGCCGCAGGCTGTAGCGCTCGAATGCGGCACCGAGCACGAAGACCACCAGCGGCGCGAGCACCAGCGCCGGCCAGAAGCCCACCAGCCCCGAGATGGTGTACGCCAGGTAGGCCCCCAGCATGTAGAAGCTGGTGTGCGCGAAGTTCAGCACGCCCATCATGCTGAAGATCAGCGTGAGCCCGGAGCTGAGCATGAACAGCAGCAGCCCGTAGCTGACGCCGTTGAGCAGAGAGATGGCAAAGAATTCCACGTTCATCGACGTTCGATCATTTCCTGGGGCGGGTTGAAAACAAAAAGGCCCGCGTCACGACAGCGGGCCTTCGCGCTCTTGCGCTCGCGCGTGTCAGGGCCGCTTCATCTGGCAGGTGGTCGGCGTGCTCGCCACGTAGGCCTCGTAATACTTGACTGGCGCCAGCGTGTAGCCGGTGTTCTCCGGACTGTAGGGGTTCTTCGCGTCGGCCTTCTGCCATCGCGTGATGTAGAGCCCCTGCTGCAGTTGGTGGTCGGCCTTGCGCATCTCGACATCGCCATTGAAGCTCTTGAACTTCATGCCTTCCATCGCCGCTGCGACCTTCAGCGGTTCGGTCGACTTGGTGCGCACGAAAGCCTCGCTGAGCATCGCGTACACGGTATAGATGTCGGTCGTGTACATGTCGTCGTTGAAGCGCTTCTTGTACTCGGTCATCAGCGGCACCATGACGCCCGGGGCGTTGTAGTGGCTGTAGCCCACCTGGTAGACCTTGCCGTCCGACGCGGCGCCCATGGCCGTCGGCGTGCCGGTAGTCACGGCGTAATAGGTGTAGAACTTGACGTTCAGGCCCGAGTCGTTCGACGCCTTGATGAGCAGCGCCAAGTCGGAGCCCCAGTTGCCGGTGATCACCGTGTCGGCGCCCGACTGCTTGATCTTCGCGATGTAGGGTGCGAAGTCGCGCACCTGGGCCAGCGGGTGCAGGTCGTCACCGACGATCTCCACGTCGGGCCGCTTGACCTTGAGGTTTTCCTTGGCGAACTTCGAGACCTGCTGGCCGTGCGAGTAGTTCTGATTGATCAGGTACACCTTCTTGATGTCGGGCTGCTCCTTCATGAAGGTGGTCAGCGCCTCCATCTTCATCGAAGTGTCGGCGTCGAGCCGGAAGTGCCAGTAGCTGCACTTGCTGTTGGTCAGGTCGGGGTCGACCGCCGCATAGTTGATGTAGAGCACTTCCTTGCCCGGGTTGCGGGCGTTGTGCTTCTCGAGCGCGTCGATGATGGCCAGCGCCGGGCCGGAGCCGTTGCCCTGCACCACGTAGCGGGCACCCTGGTCCATGGCCGAACGCAACGCGCTGGTGGTTTCCTGCGGGCTCAGCTTGTTGTCGATGCCGATGATCTCGAACTTCACACCGGCGGCGTTCTTCTTGTTGAACTCCTCCGCCAGGAACTGGAAGGTCTTGAGCTGGTTCGTGCCCACTGCGGCCATGAGGCCCGACAACGGATCGAGCCAGGCGATCTTGACGGTTTCGCCGTTCTGGGCCCATGCGCCGGTCACGCTGGCGGCGATGAGCGAGGCGGCGAGAAACTTCACTCGGAATTGCATGTCTTGTCTCCTGAGTCGGTGGTCGACCGCGATCGAGATTACAAGTCTTTGAAGGCGGGCCGCTCAGGGATTGCCCGCAACGCTGCAGCGGCTGAGCCCCTTTCTATCGCGCGCGCGACAGTCGGCGGGCTGCGCGATCTACCGCCCGGTAGCAACTCGCGGCCGTGCCACCTCCTGTCGTCAGAGCCCCGGCAGCCGGTAGCCCTTGAACTGCTCACGCAGCTTGGTCTTCAGGATCTTGCCGGTGGCGCCGAGGGGGATCGCCTCGACGAAAAGCACGTCGTCGGGGATCTGCCACTTGGCCGTCTTGCCTTCGTAGAACTTCAGCAGCTCTTCGCGCGTGACCTCGGCACCCGGCCGTTTGACCACCGCCACCACCGGGCGTTCGTCCCACTTCGGGTGGGCCACGCCGATGCAGGCCGCCATCAGCACGGCCGGATGCGCCACCGCGATGTTCTCGATGTCGATGGAACTGATCCATTCGCCGCCGGACTTGATCACGTCCTTGCTGCGGTCGGTGATCTGCAGGAAGCCGTCGGCATCGATGGTCGCGACGTCGCCGGTCGGGAACCAGCCTTGGCCCTGCCCGTCGGGCACCAACGGGTCGCCGCCCTCGCCCTTGAAGTACTCCTTGACGATCCATGGTCCCTTGACGAGCAGGTCGCCGTAGGCCTTGCCGTCCCAGGGCAGTTCGGCGCCGTTGCCGTCGATGATCTTCATGTCGACGCCGAAGATGGCCCGGCCCTGCTTCTGCCGGATCGCATCCTGCGCATCGGCCGGCAGCGTCAGCTGCTTGTTCTTGAGCGTGCACAGGGTGCCGAGCGGGCTCATCTCCGTCATGCCCCAGGCGTGCAACACGTCCACGCCGTAGTCCTGCTGGAACGCGTGGATCATGGCCGGCGGGCAGGCCGAGCCACCGATCACCGTGCGCTTGAGCGTCGAGAAGCGCAGGCCGCCGGGCTTCATGTGCGTCAGCAGCATCTGCCAGACGGTCGGCACGCCGGCGGCGAAGGTCACGCCCTCGGCTTCGATCAGCTCGAACACCGACTTGCCGTCGAGCGCCGGGCCGGGGAAGACGAGCTTGCAGCCGGTCAGCGCGGCCGAGTATGGAATGCCCCATGCGTTGACGTGGAACATCGGCACGACCGGCAGCACCGAATCGCGCGCGGAGATGCTCATCACGTCGGGCAGCGCGGCGCCGTAGGCATGCAGCAGGGTCGATCGGTGGCTGTAGAGGGCAGCCTTCGGGTTGCCGGTGGTGCCGCTCGTGTAGCACATGCTCGAGGCCGAGTTCTCGTCGAAGCGCGGCCAGTCGTAGTCGGTCGACTGGACGCCCATCCAGGCTTCGTAGCTCAGCAGACCGGGGATGCCGCTGTCGGCCGGCAGCTTGTCGGCGTCGCACAGGGCAATCCACTTCTTCACCATCGGGCAGCGGGCGTGCACTGCCTGCACCAGCGGCAGGAAGTTGAGGTCGAAGCACAGGATCTGGTCTTCGGCGTGGTTCGCGATCCAGGCGATCTGGTCGGGGTGCAGCCGCGGGTTGATGGTGTGCAGCACCCGACCCGAGCCCGACACGCCGTAGTAAAGCTCGAGATGCCGGTAGCCGTTCCAGGCCAGCGTGGCGACGCGGTCGCTGAAGAGCAGGCTTTCGCCGTCGAGCGCGTTCGCCACCTGGCGGGCACGCCGCGACACGTCGGCCCAGGTGTAGCGATGGATGTCGCCCTCGACCCGCCGCGAGACGATTTCGCCGTCGCCGTGGTGGCGTTCGGCGAACTCGATCAGCGACGAGATCATCAGCGGTTGGTCTTGCATCAAACCCAGCATCGGGCGGCTCCTTGTTCCAGGGATCGGGGAAGAATTGCTGCGGAGTATTGCGCACCGCAGCATGCGACCGATGGGGGAATGCCCGTAGCGGGTCGCGCAGGTGGCTGCGCGGCCATGGCCTTCGTTGCATGGGGTTTCGAGCACTGCGGGACAATCGACCCATGAACTTGCTTGCGGACGACAGCAGCCTCGCGACGGCCACCGGCCTGCGCTGGACCGAGGGGTTCCACACGCTCGGGCCCGCCTTTTTCACCGAACTGCAACCCACCCCGCTGCCCGCACCGTATTGGGTCGGCCGCAGCGAGGCGGCGGCGCGCCTGCTGGGTCTCGATCCCGACTGGTTCCGTGCCGACGAGGCACTGGAAGTGCTGACCGGCAATGCGCTGCTGCCCGGCATGACGCCCCTGGCCAGCGTCTACAGCGGTCACCAGTTCGGCGTCTGGGCCGGGCAGCTCGGCGACGGCCGCGCCATCCTGCTGGGCGAAACCGATGCCGGGTTCGAGGTGCAGCTCAAGGGTGCGGGGCGAACGCCCTATTCCCGCATGGGCGACGGCCGGGCGGTGCTGCGATCGAGCATCCGCGAATTCCTCTGCAGCGAGGCGATGCACGGGCTGGGCATTCCGACCACCCGGGCGCTCGCCGTCACCGGCTCCGACCAGCGCGTGCGCCGCGAGGAACTGGAAACCGCAGCCGTCGTCACCCGCGTGGCACCGAGCTTCATCCGCTTCGGACACTTCGAGCACTTCGCCGCCAACGACCGCATCGACGAACTCCGCCAGCTGGCCGACCACGTCATCGACCGTCACTACCCGGCCTGCCGCACGACCGCGCGCTTCGGCGGCAACGCTTACGCGGCTTTTCTTGAAGCGGTGAGCGAGCGCACCGCCGCGCTGCTGGCGCAATGGCAGGCGGTCGGCTTCTGCCACGGCGTGATGAACACCGACAACATGAGCATCCTGGGGCTCACCATCGACTACGGCCCGTTCCAGTTCCTCGACGGCTTCGACCCCGGCCACATCTGCAACCACAGCGACACGGGCGGGCGCTATGCCTTCAACCAGCAGCCCAACGTGGCGTACTGGAACCTCTTCTGCCTGGCCCAGGCGCTGTTGCCGCTGATCGGCGAACAGGACATCGCCATCGCCGCGCTCGAGTCGTACAAGACGGCCTTTCCGCGCGAGTTCGACCGGCGCATGGGCCGCAAGCTGGGCCTGCCTTCGGCCGACGCCCAGGACCGCGGCCTGATCGACGACGTGCTGCGCCTGCTGGCCGCCGAACGCACCGACTGGACGATCTTCTGGCGCCGCCTGTCGGACGCGGTCGCGGGTGGGGACTTCGAGCCGGTGCGCGAACTGTTCATCGATCGCACCGGCATCGACGCCTGGTTGCTGGCCTTCGCCGAGCGGCGCGGCGCCATCGGCGCCGCCGAGTCGGCCGCGCTGATGCGCACGGCCAATCCGAAGTACGTGCTGCGGAACCACCTCGGGCAGGAGGCGATCGAAGCGGCGCAGCGCCAGGACTTCTCCAGCGTCGCGACCTTGCTGATGCTGCTCGAGTCCCCATGTGACGACCATGCCGGCCACGAGGCCTACGCCGGATTCCCGCCCGACTGGGCATCCACCATCGAAATCAGTTGCTCCTCATGACCCCCAAGATCCAGAAGACCGATGCCGAATGGAAGGCCGCCCTGGCCGAGAAGGGCGCCGAGCCCGTCGCCTTCGAAGTCACCCGCCATGCCGCCACCGAACGCCCCTTCACCGGCAAGTACGAAGCGCACTGGGAAGACGGCAGCTACCACTGCGTCTGCTGCGGCGCCAAGCTGTTCGAGTCGGGCACCAAGTTCGACGCCGGCTGCGGCTGGCCGAGCTTTTCCGAAGAGGCGGTACCCGGCGCCATCACCGACATCGTCGACCGTTCGCACGGCATGGTGCGCACCGAGAACGTCTGCACGAACTGCGGCGCGCACCTGGGACATGTGTTTCCGGACGGCCCGACGCCGACCGGGTTACGCTACTGCATGAATTCCGCGTCGCTCGCCTTCGAGCCGCAAAAGGACTGAGCGCAGCGCCCCGACATGAAACTGATCCTCGACTTCTTCCCGATCCTGCTGTTCTTCGGCGCCTACAAGCTGGCCGACATCTACATGGCGACCGCGGTGCTGATGGGCGCCACCGTGCTGCAGTCGGCGATCATCTATGCGATCGACCGCAAGCTGCCGACGATGCAGAAGGCGACGCTGGTGCTCATCCTGCTGTTCGGCAGCCTGACGCTGCTGCTGCACGACGACCGCTTCATCAAGTGGAAGCCGACGGTGCTCTACGGTGCCATGGCGATCGCGCTGACCGTCGCCCTGTGGGGCTTCCGGAAGAACTTCCTGCAGGTGATGCTCGGCGCGCAGCTGCAGTTGCCGCAGCGCATCTGGACCCACCTCACCATCGCCTGGATCGGCTATTGCCTGTTCATGTCGACCATCAACGCCTACGTGGCGCTGTACTTCAGCACCGAAGCCTGGGTGAACTTCAAGCTCTGGGGCTATGCCTTTCCGATCGTCTTCCTGATCGCGCAGGGGCTGTACATCTCGCCGCACCTGAAGTCCGAAGACACGCCCGCCGCATGACGCTGCACACTGCTGCCGAGCTGGACGCCGCGCTGCGCGAGAAGCTGCAGCCCACGCTGCTCGAAGTGATCGACGAAAGCGCCGCGCATGCAGGCCATGCGGGTGCCGGTGCCGAAGGCTACGGCACCCACTTCCGGGTCCGCATCGCCTCGCCGCTTTTCACCGGCCAGCCCCGCGTGGCGCGGCATCGGCTTGTGTATGATGCATTGCACTTTTTCATCGCCGACGGCGTCCATGCCATCGCCATCGAAACGCTCTGACTCCCTGCCCGTGTTCTGACTCCCTGCCCGTTCTGACTCCCTGCCGTCTTTCTCGTCCCTTTCACAGCAGCACGGCAGCGCCAGCGGCACCGATCTCGTCTTTCATCCTGCGCCTTTCGCGCCCTCACCCTGCGAGTCCTTAGGACCCCTCCCATGAAGCAACACACCCTGAAGACCCTGGCGGCCGCCGTCGTGCTGAGCGCTGCCTCCGCTGGCGCCTTCGCGCAGAACGTGGCGATCGTCAACGGCAAGGCCGTGCCCAAAGCCCGCATGGACGTGCTGGCCCAGCAGCTGGCCAGTGCCGGCCGCCCCGTCACCCCCGAAATGGAACCGCAGCTGCGCGAGGAAGTCATCGCACGCGAGGTCTTCATGCAGGAAGCCCAGAAGCAAGGCCTGGACGCGAGCGACGACTACCGCAGCCAGATCGAACTCGCGCGCCAGGCCATCCTGATTCGCACGCTGTTCGATAACTACCGCAAGACCAACCCGGTGACCGACGCCGACGTGCAGGCCGAGTACGACAAGTTCGTCGCTGCCAACGGCGGCAAGGAATACAAGGCCCGCCACATCCTGGTCGAGACCGAGGACCAGGCCAAGAAGATCCTGGCCGACCTCAAGAAGGGCGGCAAGTTCGAGGACATCGCCAAGAAGCAGAGCAAGGACCCGGGATCGGGCGCCAACGGCGGCGACCTCGACTGGGCCAACCCCGCGAGCTTCGTGCCCGAGTTCTCGCAAGCGATGATCAAGCTCAACAAGGGCGAGACCACGCCGGCGCCGGTGAAGTCGCAGTTCGGCTACCACATCATCCGCGTCGACGACATCCGCCAGGCGCAACTGCCGAAGCTGGAAGAAGTGAAGCCGCAGGTGACGCAGCAGCTGCAACAGCAGCGCCTGCAGAAGTACCAGGAAGAACTGCGCGCCAAGGCGAAGGTCGAGTAAACGACGCGCTCCTTTATGCGCAAAGGCGGCTCGATGCCGCCTTTTCTTTTATACCCACCCTTGGAGATGGAGAAGAGCGCATGACTCCGTTTCACCGCAGCCTGCGCCTCGCCCCACTGACAATCGGTCTGCTGGGTCTCCTCGCCCACGCCCAGCCGTCACCCTCGGCTGCGCGTTGGGAGCCGCTGGAAGCCATCCAGTTCGGACGCGACGTGCGCGGCATCCACGTCGATCGCAGCGGCCTGACCGAGGTGGAGAACCTGAACACCGACGACGACCGCGCCTACCCCGCCGTGCTGGTGCTGGTGGATCTGGCGAACGAACGCAGCGCCGGCATCCTCGGCAGCTACCGCTCTCTGGCGTACCTCGTCGCCATCGACTGCGCCGGGCGCCGCGCCCAGAACGTGCAGACGCGCTTCTACGCCCAGCACGGCGGCGTGGAGCGCTCCGCCATCATGGGCACCCTGTCGATGTGGAAGTGGGATCCGGCGCAATCGACCGATCCGCAGATGGCCCGGCCGCTGCTCGCGTGCTACTGCGGGACACGCTGATCGGAAACGGCCGGAGGCGCTTCAGCCCCAAACCACCGAGCGCATGGAGATCGATGCCGACTGGAAATCGGTGTTGAAGAAACGCGGCGCTTCCTTGCCGGCATCAACGGCCCCGGCGGCGTAGAGCAGCGGCAAGTAGTGCTCGTGTGTCGGATGAGCCTGCTGCGCCAGCGCACCCAGCGACTGGAAGCGCGGCAATGCGGCGTGGTCGCCCTTCTCCAGCTGGCCAGTCACGACGCGGTCGAACTCGTGCGCCCAGTCGTAGGCCTGGTTCGATGCCGTGCCGCGGCGGCTGACACGCAGGTTGTGAACCAGGTTTCCGCTGCCGACGATCAGCACGCCGCGTTCGCGCAGCGCCTTGAGTTGCTGGCCAAGCATGGCGTGCTCAGCCGGCGCACGGCTGTAGTCCATGCCGAGCTGGACCACCGGGGTTTGCGCCTTCGGAAACATGGGCTTGAGCACCGACCAGGTGCCGTGGTCGAAGCCCCATTCCTCACTGTCGATGCCGAGCGCCGCGCCGCTCATCGGCTGGCGCACCGCCTGGGCGATCTCCGCCGCCGCGGCGGGTGCACCGGGCGCAGGGAACTGCTGGTCGAACAGTTCCTGCGGGAACCCGCCGAAGTCGTGGATCGTCTTCGGCTTCGCCATGCCGGTGAGGAACCAGCCGCCGCGCGTGAGCCAGTGGGCCGATACGCACAAGATCAATTGCGGTGTCGGGTACTTCGTGCCGAACTCCGTACCCAGCGCCTGCCAGCTGCGTCGGTAGGCGTTGTCGCCGATCGCGTTCATCGGGCTGCCGTGGCCGAGAAAAAGCACCGGCATGCGCGGTGATTTCTTCAGCGCCCGGAAAGGCTCGGCCGCCAGCCCATCGGCCAGCGGAAGGACGGCGCCCAGGGCGCCCACGAAGTCACGGCGATTCAGCATGGTTCGATCATCGAGCACGCCGCATCTCCTCGCGGCGCAGGCGCCCGTGCCGGTTGCCAAAAGAGGTGCGCCAACGCACACGAAACGAGAGAAAACCCGGGCTGCGTCAGCCCACCCACTTGCGCGCATTGCGCCAGATCTGCATCCAGGGGCTGAAGTCGTTCTTGTCGCCCGAGGTCCAGCTCATCTGGATGTTGCGGAACACGCGCTCCGGGTGCGGCATCACGGCGGTGAAGCGGCCGTCGGCCGTGGTCACCGCCGTCAGCCCGCCGGCGCTGCCGTTCGGGTTGAACGGGTACTGCTCCGTCGGCTGGCCCTGGTGGTCGACGTAGCGCATCGCAGCGATGGCCTTGGTCGCATCGCCGCGGTGCTTGAAGTTGGCATAGCCCTCGCCATGCGCCACCGCGATCGGCAGGCGGCTGCCGGCCAGGCCGCCGAAGAAGAGGCTCGACGATTCGAGCACCTCGACCATCGCCAGGCGCGCCTCGAAGCGCTCGCTCTGGTTGGTGGTGAAGCGCGGCCAAGCCTCGGCGCCCGGGATGATGTCGGCCAGCTCGGCGAACATCTGGCAGCCGTTGCACACGCCCAGACCGAAGGTGTCGCCGCGGCCGAAGAAGGCCTGGAACTGCTCGGTGAGCTTCGGGTTGAAGGTGATGCTGCGCGCCCAGCCGATACCCGCGCCCAGCGTGTCGCCGTAGCTGAAGCCGCCGCAGGCGACCACGCCCTTGAAGTCGGCCAGGTCGGCACGGTCGGTCTGCAGGTCGGTCATGTGGACATCGTGCGCCTCGAAGCCGGCCTCTGTGAAGGCGTAGGCCATCTCGACGTGGGAATTGACGCCCTGCTCGCGGAGGATCGCAACCCTGGGCCGCGCCGCCAGATTGAGGAAGGGCGCGGTGATCGATGCATCGATGGCACCGGCCGCGAGCGCCACATGCGCGCCGGGGTCCTGCGGCACACCGGCCGCCGCGTGTTCCGCGTCGGCGCAGGCCGGGTTGTCACGCTCGCGGGCGATCTTCCAGCTGACCGAGTCCCACACCTGGTGCAGGTCGTGCAGGCTGGCGCTGAACACCGACTTGGCATCGCGCCAGACTTCGAGCTTGCCCTTGCCGACGTCCATGGTCGAGCTGTCGGGTCGCGTCTTGCCGACGAAGTGGCTGTGCGCGCTCAGGCCGTGTGCACGCAGCAGCTGCATGACATCGTTGCGGTCGGCGGTG
Source organism: Variovorax sucrosi (assembly GCF_051216635.1). Lineage (NCBI taxonomy): Bacteria > Pseudomonadati > Pseudomonadota > Betaproteobacteria > Burkholderiales > Comamonadaceae > Variovorax > Variovorax sucrosi. The sequence goes on from NZ_JBPJZU010000002.1 coordinate 571,468, forward strand.
CGCACCTGCAGCACCATGCCCAGCTCTTCGCTGAACAGCGCCTTGAGCGTGAGCTCTTCGCGCCGCGCGCTGACCTGCTGCGCCCAGTTCTTGGCGTCGCCGGTTTCCATGCGGCTGTCGGAAATGCCGTCGCCTTCGGTGACCAGCATGTCGACATTGAGCGCCACGCCGACGTGGCCGGCGAAGGCCATCTCGCAGGCGGTGGCGAACAGGCCGCCGTCGCTGCGGTCGTGCATCGCGAGGATCTTGCCGTCGGCGCGCAACGCGTTCACGGCCTTGACCAGGTTCACCAGGTCTTCGGGATGGTCGAGGTCGGGCACGCCGTCCTTCACGTTGCAGCCGCTCTGCCCCAGCGTCAGTGCCAGGATGCTGCCGGCCATGCGGTGCTGGCCGCGGCCCAGGTCGATGAGCACGAGCGTGGTGTCGGCCTCGTCTCTATCAAGCTGCGGCGTGAGCGTGCCGCGCACGTCGGCCAGCGTGGCGAACGCGGTGACGATCAGGCTCACCGGCGAGGTGACCTTCTTCTTTTCGTCGCCGTCCGACCACTGGGTGCGCATCGACAGCGAATCCTTGCCGACCGGGATCGAGATGCCCAGCGCCGGGCACAGTTCGAGGCCGACCGCCTTGACCGTCTCGTACAGCGCGGCGTCTTCGCCGGGTTCGCCGCAGGCCGCCATCCAGTTGGCCGACAGCTTGACGCGCGACAGCTCGATCGGTGCGGCCAACAGGTTGGTGATGGCTTCGGCCACCGCCATGCGACCGGATGCCGGCGCGTCGAGCGCGGCCAGCGGCGTGCGCTCGCCCATGCTCATCGCCTCGCCGGCGAAGCCGCTGTAGTCGGCCAGCGTGACGGCGCAATCGGCCACGGGCACCTGCCACGGGCCGACCATCTGGTCGCGGTGGCTCATGCCGCCGACGGTGCGGTCGCCGATGGTGATGAGGAAGCGCTTGGACGCGACGGTCGGGTGCGACAGCACGTCGATGGCCGCCTTCTGCAGCTCGACGCCGGTGAGGTCGAGCGGCTTGAACCGGCGCGCGACGGTCTTCACGTCGCGCAGCATCTTCGGCGGCTTGCCGAGCAGCACGTCCATCGGCATGTCGACGGGCTGCGCTTCGGCGCCTTCGTCGACCACGCGCAACTGGCGCTCTTCGGTCGCCACGCCGACCACGGCGAACGGGCAGCGCTCGCGCTCGCAGAAGGCCTTGAACTGGTCCAGCGATTCGGGCGCGATGGCCAGCACGTAGCGCTCCTGGCTTTCGTTGCACCAGATTTCCTTCGGCGCCATGCCCGATTCCTCGAGCGGCACGCCGCGCAGGTCGAAGCGCGCGCCGCGGCCGGCGTCGTTGGTCAGCTCGGGGAAGGCGTTCGACAGGCCGCCGGCGCCCACGTCGTGGATCGCGAGGATCGGGTTGGCCGCGCCCTGCTGCCAGCAGTGGTTGATGACCTCCTGCGCACGGCGTTCGATCTCGGGGTTGCCGCGCTGCACCGAGTCGAAGTCGAGCTCGGCCGCGTTGGCGCCGGTCGCCATCGAGCTGGCAGCGCTGCCGCCCATGCCGATGCGCATGCCGGGGCCGCCCAGCTGGATCAGCAGCGAGCCGGCGGGGAACAGGATTTTCTTCGTCTGGTCGGCATCGATGCTGCCCAGGCCGCCCGCGATCATGATGGGCTTGTGATAGCCGCGTTGCACGGTGTCGGCATCACTCGTGATCGCCTGCTCGTACTCGCGGAAGTAGCCCAGCAGGTTCGGCCGGCCGAATTCGTTGTTGAAGGCCGCGCCGCCCAGCGGGCCCTCGGTCATGATCTGCAAAGGGCTCGCGATGTGCGCGGGCTTGCCGTAGTGACCCTCTTCCGGCCAGAGCTTCGACACGGTGAAGCCCGTCAGCCCGGCCTTGGGCTTGGAGCCGCGGCCAGTCGCGCCCTCGTCGCGGATCTCGCCGCCGGCACCGGTCGAGGCGCCGGGGAATGGCGAGATGGCGGTCGGGTGGTTGTGCGTCTCGACCTTCATCAGCACATGGCTCAGCGCACGCTGCTTCTTGTAGCTTCCGCTGGCCCCGCCATCGGCCGCCACGAAGCGCTCGATCTGCGTGCCTTCCATGATCGACGCGTTGTCGGCGTAGGCGACGACGGTGTGCTGCGGGCTCAATTTCTCGGTGTTGCGGATCATGCCGAACAGGCTGATCGGCCGCTTCTCGCCGTCGATCACGAAGTCGGCATTGAAGATCTTGTGGCGGCAGTGCTCGCTGTTGGCCTGCGCGAACATCATCAGTTCGACGTCGCTGGGGTTGCGGCCGAGCCGGGTGAAGGCGTCGACCAGGTAGTCGATTTCGTCCTCCGCCAGCGCCAGGCCGAAGGTGCTGTTGGCGTCGACGAGGGCGGCGCGGCCACCGACCAGCACGTCGACCTGCGCCATCGGCTGGGCTTCCAGCTCGGCGAACAGCGCCGCGGCGCCGTCGATGCCAGGCAGCACCGACTCGGTCATGCGGTCGTGCAGCAGCGCCGCCACGGCCATCCGCTGGCCGCCATCGAGCGTCGGTGCCTTGCCAATGAGCGGCGTCTTCAAGTCCAGGTGGTACAGCGTGACGCGCTCGACCCGGCGCAGCGCCAGGCCACAGTTATGGGCAATGTCGGTGGCTTTCGACGCCCACGGCGACACGGTGCCCAGGCGCGGCGTGACGATGATCTCCGTCGATGCCTTGGGCGCCTCGAAGGGCTCGCCGTAGGTCAGGAGTGCGGCGAAGCGCTCGCGGGCCGCGGTGTCGGGCGCCGCATCGGTCACGACCAGGTGCACGAAGCGCGCCGAGATCGCGCCGATCTTCGGCTCGATGGCCTGCAGTTTCGGCAGCAGCTGGCGCGCGCGGAAGTCGCTGAGCGCGCTGCCGCCCTCGAACACGGTCACGACGGGTTGGGCGGTGTGGGATGGCTGCGTCACGGTCGGAGGGGCTGGCGGGGCCAGCTGGCTGGTGGTGGTGAATGAAGAAGACACGCTGGCGGGCCGCTGACTGGGGCCCTCCGTGGAAACCCGGCATTTTAGGCGACCGGGGACCGCCCGAGACGCCGTCCCCGACGCTGCCGAGGGCCGCAGAGGCCATGCGGGCGGCCGGCAGCTTGCGCAGGTCCCGGATGGGATAATCGGGTGATGAGCATTACCCTACACGACGCGGCTGGCATTGCGGCCATGCGCGCGGTCGGCCGCCTGACGTCGGAGGTGCTGGACTACCTCACGCCGTTCGTGAAACCCGGCGTCACCACGAATGAAATCGACCGTCTGGCCGCCGAGTACATGGCCAAGCAAGGCACCACCTCGGCGACGGTGGGCTACCTGGGCGCCAGCAGCACGCCCTTCCCGAAATCGCTCTGCACTTCGGTCAACCACGTGGTGTGCCACGGCATCCCGAACGACAAGCCCCTGAAGAAGGGTGACATCATGAACATCGATGTCACCGTCATCAAGGACGGCTGGTTCGGCGACAACAGCCGGATGTTCATCGTCGGCGATGCCTCCATCGCCGCCAAGCGCCTGTGCCAGGTGACCTTCGAAGCGATGTGGCATGGCATCCTGCAGGTGCGCCCGGGTGCCCACCTGGGTGATGTGGGCCACGCGATCCAGAAGTTCGCCGAAGGCCACGGCTATTCGGTGGTGCGCGAGTTCTGCGGCCACGGGGTAGGCCGCAAGTTCCACGAAGAACCGCAGGTGTTGCACTACGGCCGCCCCGGCACGCTGGAGCGCCTGGAGCCCGGCATGATCTTCACCATCGAGCCGATGATCAACGCCGGCAAGCGCGACATCAAGGAAGACGCCAAGGGTGGCAAGTACGACGGCTGGACCATCGTCACGCGCGACCATTCGCTGTCGGCCCAGTGGGAGCACAGCGTGCTCGTCACAGAAACCGGCTACGAGGTGCTGACCCTGTCGGCCGGCAGCCCGCCACTGCCCCCCTTCGTGTCGTCGACCGCCACCTGAGCGGCGGAGCCAGGGCGTGATCGAAGTCGCTGACGCAGTCGACGTTTCCTCGCTGCGGGAGGCCTATCGCGCGCAGAAGATGGCGCTGTTCGAGACGCTGCGGCATGGCCACGCGCCGACCCGCAGCGTGCACGGCACCCTGCGCGAGTTCGCCGGCTGCGCCGACAAGGCCCTGATCGCGCTCTGGAACGACGCCGGCTTCGGCTCCGAGCTGGCGCTGGTCGCCGTCGGCGGTTTCGGGCGCGGCGAACTGTTTCCCTACTCCGACGTCGACGTGCTGCTGCTGCTGCCGGAGGTGCATGCATCGAACATCGATCCGGCGCGGCTCGAAGCCTTCATCGGCCGCTGCTGGGATGTCGGCCTGGAAATCGGCTCGAGCGTGCGCACGCTGGGCGAGTGCCTGGACGAAGCCGGCAAGGACGTCACGGTCCAGACATCCCTGCTCGAATCGCGCCTGATCACGGGCGACAAGAAGCTCTACGCCGCCTTCCGCAGGCGCTTCTGCACCGCGATCGACCCGCAAGCCTTTTTCGCCGCCAAGTCGCAGGAAATGCGTCACCGGCACCACAAGTTCGACGACACGCCCTACGCCCTCGAACCCAACTGCAAGGAATCGCCAGGCGGCCTGCGCGACCTGCAGACGGTGCTCTGGATGACCAAGGCCGCGGGCTTCGGCCGGCGCTGGGAAGACCTGGCCAAGAACGGCCTGGCCACCGCCTTCGAGGTGCAGCAGATCAAGCGCAACGAGGCGCTGCTGTGCCTGATCCGCGCACGCCTGCACGTCACGGCCAACCGCCGCGAGGACCGGCTGGTGTTCGACCTGCAGACGGCCGTGGCCGCCACCTTCGGCTACGAGGCCCTGTCACAGCGCAAGGCCAGTGAGGCGCTCATGCGCCGCTACTACTGGGCCGCCAAGGCGGTCACGCAGCTCACGCAGATCCTGCTGCTCAACATCGCCGAACGGCTGCAGCCGCAGGCCGAGGAGCCGACCCGCATCAACGACCGCTTCTTCGAGAAGGCCGGCATGATCGAGGTGATGAGCGACGACCTGTATCTGAAGGATCCGCACGCCATCCTCGAAACCTTCCTGCTCTACCAGAAGACGATCGGCGTGAAGGGCCTGTCGGCGCGCACGCTGCGGGCGCTCTACAACGCCCGCTCGGTGATGGACAGCAAATTCCGCAACGACCGGGTGAATCACGTCACCTTCATGCGAATGCTGGTGGAGCCGCGCGGCATCACGCATGCCTTCCGGCTGATGAACCAGACGTCCGTGCTGGGCCGCTACCTGCGGCCCTTCCGCAGCATCGTCGGCCAGATGCAGCACGACCTGTTCCACGTCTACACGGTCGACCAGCACATCCTGATGGTGCTGCGCAACGTGCGGCGCTTCTTCATTGCCGAGCATGCGCACGAATATCCGTTCTGTTCGCAGCTCGCGGCCGGCTGGGACAAGCCGTGGGTGCTGTACGTGGCCGCGCTGTTCCACGATATCGCCAAGGGCCGCGGCGGCGACCATTCGACGCTCGGCGCGCGCGATGTGCACCGCTTCTGCCAGCAGCACGGCATCGAACGGGAAGACAGCAAGCTCATCGAGTTCCTGGTGGCCGAACACCTGACGATGAGCACCGTGGCGCAGAAGCAGGACCTGAGCGACCCCGAGGTCATCGCCAACTTCGCCAAGCGGGTGGGCAGCGAACGCTATCTGACGGCCTTGTACCTGTTGACGATCGCCGACATCCGGGGCACCTCGCCGCGGGTGTGGAATGCCTGGAAGGGCAAGCTGCTCGAAGACCTCTACCGCTACACCTCGCGCGCACTGGGTGGCCACATGCCCGACCCCGACGCCGAGGTGGAATTGCGCAAGCGCGAAGCGCTGGTGCAGCTCGCCCTGCATGCCTTGCCCTTCGAGGTGCACAAGGCGCTTTGGGAGACGCTGGACGTCGGCTACTTCATGCGGCACGACGCCTCCGAGATCGCCTGGCACACCAAGCAGCTGTCCCGCCATGTGCCGCACCTGGGCGTGCCGATCGACCCGAAGGCGCCGCCGATCGTGCGCGCCCGGCTGTCGCCGGTGGGCGAAGGCCTGCAGGTGGTGGTCTACACGCCCGACCAGCCGGAGCTGTTCGCGCGCATCTGTGGCTACTTCGACCAGGCCTCCTTCAGCATCCTCGATGCGAAGGTCCACACCGCCACCAATGGCTATGCGCTGGACACCTTCCAGGTGGTCACGGCCTTCACGCCGGAACATTACCGGGACCTGATCAGCATGGTCGAGAGCGGCCTCACGAAAACGCTGGCCGAAGCCGGCCCGCTGCCACCACCCAGCAAGGGCCGCGTGTCGCGCCGGGTGCGCAGCTTTCCGATCCAGCCGCGCATCAGCCTGCTGCCGGACGAGAAGGCGCAGCGCTGGCTGCTCAACATCTCGGCCAGCGACCGCGCGGGCCTGCTCTATTCGGTGGCGCGCGTGCTGGCGCGGCATCACCTGAGCCTGCAACTCGCCAAGGTGACGACGCTGGGCGAGCGGGTGGAAGACACCTTCCTGCTGAGCGGGCCGGAGCTGCAGGGGCAGCGCGCGCAGCTGGCGATCGAGACCGAACTCATCGAGGTTTTGTCGGCCTGAACGGCACGTTGGGCGGCGCGGTCCGGGTCCGACGATCGGCGGATCCGCAACCTACGGACACAGGTCTGTGAAATGTCGCAAACATCGACCACAATCCCGGCTTTCTCTGCTCGAAAGGACTTTCTCATGACCCGTTCCGATGACACCGGCAAGCTCGTTCTCCGCCTCGCCCTGGGCATCCTGATCCTGCTGCACGGCGTGGCCAAACTGAGTTCGGGCGTCAGCGGCGTCGGCGGCATGCTTGCGTCGCACGGCCTGCCGAGTGCGCTCGCCTATCTGGTCTACATCGGCGAGATCGTCGCGCCCGTGCTGTTGATCATCGGCCTGTACACCCGCCCCGCGGCCTGGATCATCGCGATCAACATGGTGGTGGCGATCTGGCTGGTCCACACGAAGGACCTGCTCACGCTCGGCAAGAACGGCGGCTGGGCGCTCGAACTCCAAGGGATGTTCCTTTTTGCAGCCATCGCCGTTGCGCTGCTGGGTGCGGGGCGCCTGAGCGTCGGCGGCAGCAGCGGCAAGTACAACTGAAAGACACGAAGCCCGCATCGCTGCGGGCTTCGTGCTTTCAATCGTCCGTGGCCGCGTCCAGGCCCGGGAACAGCACCTCGGTGAAGCCGAAGCGCGAGAAATCGCGCACCCGCATCGGGTAGAGCTTGCCCAGCAGATGGTCCACCTCGTGCTGCACCACCCGGGCGTGAAAGCCACTCACCGTGCGATCGATCGGATCGCCATACGGGTCGAAGCCGGTGTAGCGGATGGCCGAGAACCGCGGCACCACGCCGCGCAAGCCCGGCACCGACAGGCAACCCTCCCAGCCCTCTTCCTCTTCGTTGCCGAGCGGGGAGATGACGGGATTGAGCAACACAGTCTGCGGCACCACCGGCGCGTCCGGGTAACGCGGATTGATGCCGCCCGTACCAAAGATCACCAACTGCAAATCGACGCCGATTTGCGGCGCTGCGAGCCCTGCGCCGTTCACGGCGTGCATGGTCTCGAACATGTCGCGCACCAGCAGGTGCAGTTCGTCGGTGTCGAAGGCGGCCACCGGCTGCGCGATGCGCAAGAGCCGCGGGTCGCCCATCTTCAGGATGTCGCGAATCGTCATTCGTCGATCATGTTGACCCGCATGAGCTACGGCTGGTCCCCAGGAGCAGGAACCGGTCTTGAACGCGGCACACTCGTTTGTGCCGCGCGATCGGCGGGACTCTGGAACGGGGGATAGCCGGTCACTCGGGGGCTTTGTCCGGGGACATTGACTTCTGGCCTCGGTCTCGGATTGACACTGGGCCGGGGACCGCGGTCGGGCTCGCGTCCGTCGTAGCGGCGGCCACCACCGTCGTAGCCCCGTGGCGGTCCATCGCGTCGATTCCGCCCATCGTGGGCATCGTAGTAGCCCCGGTTGTCCCGGTTGTAGTAGCCGCGGTCGTAATAGGTACCGCCCTGGATGTAGACGGACGGGGCGACCGCCGGTACCGGTTCGCCGTAATACGAAGGCTGCGAGTAGTAGGCGTTGTTGTCGTAGCCGTACGAGCCGGGAACCGCAACGCACCCGCTCAACAACAGCACGCCGCCTATCGCGACGCCGGCCGAAATCCATCGAATATTGATCATGACTGACTCCTTGTCTGCTCCCTAGTAAACGCCCCGGACATCGCGTTGTTGACGTCGGTCCGGTGAAGTTAGGTAACCGTGCGGTAACGACTTGGCAGGCTCAGGACTTCGTCACGCCTCGGGCCATCCCTCGGCCAGGATTGCGAGCATGCCCGCTTCGTCGACCACCTTCACGCCCAGCGCCTGGGCCTTGTCGAGCTTGCTGCCTGCCTCCACACCGGCCACGACGCAATCGGTCTTCTTGCTGACCGATCCTGCCACCTTGGCCCCTGCCTCTTCCAACTTGTCCTTCGCCTCGTCGCGGCTGAGCGTAGGCAAAGTGCCGGTAATGACGAAGGTCTTGCCCGCCAGGGGACGGGGCGTGCGCGCCGCCGGCTCGCCCTCTTCCCAGGTCACGCCGCTGGCGCGCAACTGCTCGACCACTTCGCGGTTGTGAGGCTGGTCGAAGAAAGTACGGAGACTGGTTGCCACGACCGGCCCGACATCGTTCACCTCGAGCAACGCCTCTTCGGGCGCATCCATGATGGCGTCGAGCTTGCCGAAGTGCTTCGCCAGATCCTTGGCAGTGCTCTCGCCGACATGCCGGATGCCGAGCCCGAAGAGAAAACGCGGCAGCGTCGTCTGCTTGGACGTTTCCAGCGCCGCGACGATGTTGGCGGCCGACTTGTCGGCCATGCGGTCCAGCCCCGCGAGCGTCGTGAAGCCCAGCTTGTAGAGGTCAGGCAGCGTGCGGATCAACTGCGCATCCACCAGTTGCTCGACCAGCTTGTCGCCCAGGCCCTCGATGTCCAGCGCGCGGCGCGCCGCGAAATGCAGGATGGCCTCCTTGCGCTGCGCCGGGCAGAACAAGCCGCCGGTGCAGCGGTAGTCGACCTCGTCTTCCTCGCGCAGCGCATCGGAGCCGCAGACCGGGCATTGGCGCGGCATGGTGAAGAGCGCCCCCCGCTCGGCGTCCGGCTTGGCCAGACTGTCGGGAGCGACGCCCACGACCTCGGGAATCACGTCGCCAGCGCGCCGCACGATCACGGTGTCGCCCACCCGCACATCCTTCCGGCGGGCCTCGTCCTCGTTGTGCAGGGTGGCGTTGGTCACGGTCACGCCGCCGACGAACACCGGTGCCAGCTTGGCCACCGGCGTCAGCTTGCCGGTGCGGCCGACCTGGATCTCGATCGCCAACACCTCGGTGAGCTGCTCCTGCGCCGGGTACTTGTGCGCCACGGCCCAGCGCGGCTCGCGCGAGACGAAACCGAGCTGACGCTGCAGCACCACACTGTCGACCTTGTAGACCACGCCGTCGATGTCGTAGGGCAAGGCATCGCGCTGTCGGCCGATGTTCTCGTGGAAGGCGATCAATTCGATCGCACCCCGTGCGCGCGCGGTCTGGCTGGCGACCGGGAATCCCCAGGCATGGAACTGCTGCAGCCAGTCGAACTGGGTGGGGTGGTCGGGGCCGCCTTCTTCAGGCGCGCTCACCTCGCCCAGGCCATAGGCGAAGAAGCTCAACGGCCGCGACGCCGCGATGGCCGGGTCGAGTTGCCGGACCGCGCCGGCGGCCGCGTTGCGCGGGTTGACGAACACCTTCTCGTTCTTCTGGCCGGCCGCGATCCGCTCGCGTTGCCGCGCATTGAGCGCGTCGAAATCGGCCCGCTTCATGTAGACCTCGCCGCGCACTTCGACCACCGGCGGTGCGTGCCCGTTCAACCGCAGAGGAATCTCGCGGACCGTGCGGATGTTCTGCGTCACGTCCTCGCCGACCTCGCCGTCGCCCCGCGTGGCTGCCTGCACCAGCACGCCGTCTTCGTAGCGAAGGTTCATCGCCAGGCCGTCGAATTTCAGCTCGCAGACGTACTCGACCTGTGGGACGTCGTCGAGCAGGCCGAACTCCTTGCGCACGCGGGCGTCGAAGGCACTCGCGCCGCCGGGTGTGATGTCGGTCTCGGTACGGATCGACAGCATCGGCACCCGATGCCGCACCTTGACGAAGCCGTCGCGCACCTGGCCACCCACACGTTGCGTGGGCGAATCGGCCGTACGCAGTTCGGGATACTTGGCCTCGAGCGCTTGCAGGCGCTGGAACAGCTTGTCGTACTCGGCGTCGGGCAGCTCGGGCGCGTCGAGCACGTAGTAGAGATGGGCGTGGCGGTGCAGTTGGTCGCTCAAGGCGGCGACCTCGCGCGCCGCGTCTTCACGCGTCGTCATGGCGGTGTCTCCAGAAAAGATGTCAGCTGAACAGGCGCCGCGCCAGGTGCGACCCCGCCGCCAGGTCGCGCGAATCCAGCGTGTCGTAGAGCTGCTCGAGGTCGGCGCCGATGGCGTCCATCGTCTCTTCGCGCAGCAGCTGACCATCGCTGTCGGTCACCACGCCGTCCATCTCCCGCGCCAGCGTCGCGGCGGCGTCGCGCATGCGCGCGAAAGGCCGCTCACCGCGGTCGACCTGCGGTACGTCGAGGCTCAGCGTGAGTTCGCGAATGGCCGACTGTGCCGGGTCGTCCGCCAACGCGGCCTGGGTGTCGAAGGACAGGCCGATGATCGGCGGCAGGCCGGCCTCGGCCGCGGGCAGCACCATGCGGCCCGGGATCATCCCGGCGACGAAACCCAGCCGCGCCGCGTTCTGCTGCACATAGCCGGGGCTCCAGGCCGCGTGGCGGGCGCGCAGCACGAAGGCCAGTTGCGCATCATGGGCGCTGGCGAACTGGTCGAGCTCGCGGGCGCGCGCCACCTCGTCGAGCATCTCGGGAAATTCCGGTGCGCCGTTCAGCGCATCGGCAAAGGCCTGCGCCTTCACCACGAACTCGGAGTACTCGATCTCGTTGAGCGCGCCGGTGCGGTTGGCCAATTGCACGCCGACCTGGAAGGCGCCGTAGCGCTGGCCGGCCACCGGCGGCTCCCACTCGCCGTTGTGTTCATTCAGGCCTTCGATCGCCACCGGCTTGCTGCCGGCGCGTCGGGTCGCCGGCATGGCGGCAATGGCTGCATCGCCCGAGACCAGTCCATCGAGCGACACCGGCGCGATCACGTCGATCAGCGGATCGAGCCCGCCACGACGGTCGGCCAGCGGCATCGGCAAGGCGCTGGGCGCCGGCAGGTCGGGGTCGAACAGCGGCTCGTGCCGTTCGTTGCCGGGCGTGGGGTGCGGCTCGACATGCAGCACGGGCTCTTCGTCGGCGCTCGTCGGCGGCGGCTCGTCGAAGCCGGTGGGAAGGGGCGCGTCGGGCTGGCGCGGTGCGTTGCGGCGCGACATCCAGGCGTCGTAGCCGACCACGCCGGCAAGAAAGAGACCGCCGAGGACGGCGAGTGCGATGGTGAGGCTGCTCATGGCGGGGCTTGGTTCAGGCTTCGACCATCGACACGGCGGATTCCATGTCCACCGCCACGATGCGCGACACGCCCTGCTCCTGCATGGTCACGCCGATGAGCTGCTCGGCCATCTCCATCGCGATCTTGTTGTGGCTGATGAAGAGGAACTGCGTGCTCTTGCTCATGGCGGTCACCAGCTTGGCGTAGCGTTCGGTGTTGGCGTCGTCCAGCGGCGCGTCCACTTCGTCCAGCAGGCAGAACGGTGCCGGGTTGAGCTGGAAGATCGCGAAGACCAGCGCGATGGCGGTCAGTGCCTTCTCGCCGCCCGAGAGCAGATGGATGGTCTGGTTCTTCTTGCCCGGAGGCTGCGCCAGCACCTGCACGCCGGCGTCGAGGATTTCGTCGCCCGTCATCACCAGCCGCGCGTTGCCGCCACCGAACAGTTCCGGGAACATCCGGCTGAAGTGCTCGTTGACGATCTTGAAGGTGCCGCCGAGCAGCTCGCGGGTTTCGCCGTCGATCTTGCGGATGGCGTCCTCCAGCGTGGTGATGGCCTCGTTCAGGTCGGCCGACTGCGCGTCGAGGAAGATCTTGCGCTCGCTGGCCGTTGCCAGTTCTTCCAGTGCCGCGAGATTGACCGCGCCCAGCGCCGCGACCTCGCGGTGGATGCGCTCGATCTCGCTTTGCAGGCCGACCAGCCGGACCTTGTCGGTCTCGATCGATGCAGCCACCGCTTCGAGGTCGGCCTGCGCGTCGGCCAGCAGCGTGGCGTACTGCTCGACGCCCAGGCGCGCAGCCTGTTCCTTCAACTGGAATTCGGTGATGCGCTGGCGCAGCGGATCGAGCTCGCGCTCCAGCTGAAGGCGGCGTTCGTCGCTGGCGCGCAGTTTCATCGTGAGATCGTCGTACTGGCTGCGCGATGCGCCCAGCGCGGTCTCGCGCTCGAGCTTGAGCGACAGCGCGTCCTGCAAGCCGGCCTGTGCCGCCGCGTCGGACAGGCGCCCCAGTTCGGCCTGCGCCCGCTCCTGCTCGTCGGCCAGCGACACGGTCTGCTGCGCCGCCGTCTCGATGGCGCGGCTGAGTTCGCCGCGGCGGGCCTCGACGCTGCGCCGGGTGAAGGTGGCTTCCTGCGCCTGGCGTTCCAGGCTGCGGTGCTGGTCGCGACTGGCGGCCAGCGCGCGGCCGGCCTCGATCACGCGCTCGTCGAGCTGCGCATGCCGCTCCTGCGCGTCGGCCAGTTGCATGTCGAGTTCTTCGAAGCGGCCTTCGGCGGCGATGCGGCGTTCTTGCAGTTCCTCGAGTTGCGCGTCGACCTCGCCGAGGTCGGCGGCCAACTGCTCGCTGCGGGCACGGGTCTGCTCGGCCAGTTGCGTGAGGCGCAGCGTCTCGACCTGCAGCTCGTGCGAGCGCGATTGCGTTTCGGCGGCCTCGCGACGCACGCTGACCAGGCGCTGCGCCGCGTCGGCGTAGGCCGCTTCGGCACGCACCAGCGCCGTCCGCGCCTCGTCGCTGATCAGCGTTTGGGCGCGCAGCTGGCGCTCCAGGTTTTCCATTTCCTGCTGGCGCGCGAGCAGGCCGGCCTGCTCCGAATCCTGCGCGTAGAAGCTCACGCTGTGTGTGGTCACGGCATGGCCGCTCTGCACGAAGATGGCTTCACCGGGCTGCAGCGTCTCGCGCTGCGCCAACGCCTCTTCGAAGCTCGATGCGGTGTAGCAGCCGTGCAGCCAGTCGACCAGCAGTGCCTGCAGGCCGGCATCGTTCAGGCGCAGCAGGTCCGACAGGCGCGGCAGCGTCGCGCTGCCCGAGGGCACCCCGGCCGACGGCGGGTTGTAGAAGGCCAGCTTGGCCGGTGGCGCGTCGTTGCCGAAGGCACGGACCATGTCCAGGCGCGACACCTCGAGCGCGCCCAGGCGTTCGCGCAGCGCTGATTCGAGCGCGTTCTCCCAGCCCTGTTCGATGTGGATGCGGCTCCACAACCCTTGCAGCCCGTCGAGGCCGTGCTTGGCCAACCAGGGGGCGAGCTTGCCGTCGGTCTTGACCTTTTCCTGCAGCGCCTTGAGCGCCTCGAGGCGCGCCGACAGCTCGGTGTGGCGGGCGCCTTCGGTGTTGACGGCCTGCTGCTTCGTGCGGCGGTCGTCGTCGAGCTGCGGCACCGATTCCTGCAGGTCCTGCAGGCGGGCGTCGGCTTCGGCGGCGGCTTCCTGCGCGGCGGAGAATTGGGCCTGCAGGTCCTGCAGCTTCGCTTCATCGGGCGCGGCCAGCGCCTGCTTGTCGGCGCGCAGGCGTTCGCTGCGCATCGTCAACTGGCGGCTCTGCTCCTCGATGTTGCGCTGGTCGGCGGCCAGCACCTGGATTTGCTGCTGCACCTGCGAGACGCTCGCGCGCTGCGCGTTGGCCTCGTCCTGCGCGCGCTGCTGCGCGTCTTCCAACTCGGGCATGCGCGCGTCGTGTTCTTCGAGTTGCGCGGCCAGCAATTCGGCCTGTTCCTCGGCATCGACGCCCTGCCCCGCCAGCGTCTCGATCTCGGCCTCGGCGTCTTCCTTGCGGCCGCTCCATTGGCCGATCTGCTCGCGCAACTGGATCAGGCGCTGCTCGACCCTCTGGCGGCCTTCGACCACGAAGCGGATCTCGCCTTCGAGCCGGCCGACTTCGGCGCTGGCCTCGTAGAGCTTGCCCTGGGCCTGGTTGACCTGGTCGCCGGCCGCGTAGTGCGCCTGGCGGACCGTTTCCAATTCGGACTCGATGCGGCGCAGGTCGGCGGTGCGCGATTCGAGGTCGTTCAGCGCCTTGCCGGCGTCGGCCTGGATCCTGGCCTGGTCGGCCTCGCTCTCGCTGCGCTTGAGGAACCACAGCTGGTGCTGCTTGCGCGTGGCGTCGGCCGTGAGCGTGTTGTAGCGCTGCGCCACCTCGGCCTGCTTTTCCAGGCGCTCGAGGTTGGCGTTGAGTTCACGCAGGATGTCTTCCACCCGCGTGAGGTTCTCGCGCGTGTCGCCCAGGCGGCTCTCGGTCTCGCGGCGGCGCTCCTTGTACTTGGAGACGCCCGCGGCCTCTTCGAGGAACAGGCGCAGCTCTTCGGGCTTCGATTCGATGATCCGGCTGATCGTGCCCTGGCCGATGATGGCGTAGGCGCGCGGGCCGAGACCGGTCCCGAGGAACACGTCCTGCACGTCGCGCCGGCGCACCGGCTGGTTGTTGATGTAGTAGCTGCTGTTGCCGTCGCGGGTGAGCACGCGCCGCACCGCGATCTCGGTGAACTGCGACCACTGGCCGCCGGCGCGGTGGTCGGCGTTGTCGAACACCAGCTCGACGCTGGAGCGGCTGGCCTGCTTGCGGGTGGTCGTGCCGTTGAAGATCACGTCCTGCATCGACTCGCCGCGCAGCTCCGACGCCCGCGACTCGCCCAGCACCCAGCGCACTGCATCCATGATGTTCGACTTGCCGCAGCCGTTGGGCCCCACCACGCCGACCAGTTGGCCCGGCAGCAGGAAATTGGTAGGTTCGGCGAACGACTTGAAGCCGGAAAGCTTGATGGAATTGAGACGCACGAGGGGTCGTTCCGCTTTGGCTCTGAGGCCAAGGTATTGATTTGTAAGGAATTTTGCACAGCCCGCCGGCTGCCGCCCGAGCCCGCGATGATACCGTGCACACCATGCGCGATTCCCCCTTGCCGCCCCATGATCGGCGCCCATTTTTCACCGGTCGTCGTGCGTTGCTGACCGGTGCCGTTGCCGCGGCGCTCGGTCTGGCCGGCTGTGCAACCACCCGCTCCACCGAACGGGCCGAAAACTACGACAGCCGCGAATGGATGCAGTCCAGCGCGAACCGCATCGCCAACCTGGCGCTGCGCGACAACCTGCAGTCGCTCCGTCGGGTGCAGCAGTCGCTGTACCGGCGCAACCCGCGCGAGTGGCGCAAGAGCGCCGCCAGCGCGGACGACGCCATCCAACGCACCTGGGACGCCGTCACGCAGGCCACGCCGTTGCCGGGCCTCGGCGGCAAGGACGGCAAGAGCGGCATCGATGCCGTGCGCCTCGCCTTCGAACCCGGCTACGCGGGCGACCGCATCGCCGCACTGGTCTATGGCTGGGCGACGATGCTCAAGGAAGCCAACGGCAACACCTGGGAACAGACCATGGTGGACGGCGTGAACGCCGAGAACAGCTACCGTGCCGCCCGCAACATGGAGATCTCGCTGTGGCTGATCGGCTCCAAGACCGGCGCCGACGGCCAGCCGCTGCTGCTGGCCACCGAGATCAGCGAGCGCGGGCGCAACCTGCTGGTCGACCGCGAGCTTTCGAAGGTCGTGGCGCGGCTGGATCTGCTGGCCGCGCAGGCCGACGAGAAGTACCGGCGCGCGGCGCTCGACTTCGCCCAGGGCTGGATCATGGGCAGCCTCGGGCCCTTCCTGTCGCTGGCAAAGCCCTAGCGGCCGTCGGTGCGCCGCGAGGTGGCACCTAAAATGCTTTGCAGCCTTCTGCATCCCCTCTTCCTCTTCTTCCAGGCACAACTCATGAGCTCCCTCAATTTCATCGGCGGCGAAAAAGGTGGCGTCGGCAAGTCGGTCACGTCGCGGGTGCTGGCGCAGTACTTCATCGACCACAGCCGGCCCTTCACCGGCTTCGACACCGACCGTTCGCACAGTTCCTTCACCCGCTTCTACGAAGGCTTCGCCTCGCCGGTGGTGGTCGACAGCTTCGAGGGCCTCGACAAGGTGGTCAACGGCTTCGAGCACAACCCGCAGCAGAGCGTGATCGTCGACCTGGCGGCGCAGACCCTGGCGCCGTTGTCGCGCTGGATCAAGGAATCCGACCTGTTCGACGTCTTCGCCGACCTCGGCGTGGCGGTCAATTTCTGGCACGTGCTGGACGACGGCAAGGACTCCACCGACCTGCTGGGCACGCTGATCGACACCTTCGGCGACCGCCCCAACTACATCGTGGTGCAGAACTACGGCCGCGGCAGCGACTTCGGCATGCTGCTCGGCTCGCAGTCGCTGCAGAAGGCCGTGGCCCACGGCGCCCGCGTGATCGCGTTGCCGCGCCTGCACGACGCCAGCATGCGCAAGATCGATGCGCAGAACAGCAGCTTCTGGAAGGCCGTCAACGACCGCGAAGGCCCGCACGCCCTCGGCCTGCTCGAGCGCCAGCGCGTGAAGACCTGGCTGGGCACCGCCTACGGGGCCTTCGACACGCTGCCGCTCTGAGGCGCCGCGCGGTTCAGGCCGCGGCCGCCTGCAGCAACCAATCGCGGAACACCTGCATCGCGACGCTCTCGGGCTTGGACTTCAGGCGCGTGAGCCAGTAGCGGCCGTTCTGCGTCTCGACGGTGAAGGGCCGCACCAGCCGGCCCTGCCGCAGTTCGCGGCCGAACAGGGCCACCGGCAGCAGCGCGACGCCCGCGCCCTGCGCCGCCGCTTCGGCCATCGTCAGCGAGGAGTCGAACACTGCGCCGCGCACCACCGGGCATTCCAGGCCCGCGGCGGCGAACCAGCCGGCCCATTCATCGCTGCGGTAAGAGCGCAGCAGCGTCGCACCATACAGGTCCGCCGGCTTCTGCAGGCCGGCCGCCAGCGCCGGCGCGCAGACCGGTGACAGGGGCGCCGGCAGCAGCGCCTCGGCCTCCGTGCCGTGCCAGGCGCCGTCACCGAAGCGGATGGCGCAGTCCAGGCCCTCACCGGCGAGGTCGACCCGGTTGTTGTGGGTGAAGAGCCGCAGATCGACGAAGGGATGCAGCTGCTGGAAATCCTGCAGCCGCGGTATCAGCCAGCCGACCGCGAAGGTGCCGACCACACCGAGTGTCAGCGGCTCGCGCGCGCGGCCCTCGCCGAACTGCGCCAGCACGGTCGCGATGCGGCCGAAGGACTGCGCCAGCACCGGCAGCAGCGCGGTGCCTTCGTCGGTCAGCGCCAGGCCGCGCGGCAGGCGCCGGAAGAGTTGTGCGCCGACGCGGTCTTCCAGGTTCTTGACGTGCTGGCTGACGGCGGTCTGGGTGACGTGCAGTTCGAGCGCCGCACGGGTGAAGCTGAGGTGGCGCGCCGACACCTCGAAGGCACGCAGGGCATTGAGTGGAAGTTGCATGGTCAGGCTTTTTAGCCCCAAATTTTCTTATGGCTCGGCCTCATTCTTTGCATTGGATGCGACGGCGATCGCTCGCTATCGTCCAGCGCTCCCTCCACTCTCCGAGAAAAGCAACGCATGCAGAGACGAATTTTTTCTATGGCTTTGGGCGCCGGGCTCGCCACCCTGGCAGCGGGCGCGGGCGCCAAGGATCCGAACGGCCGAGACCCCGGCCGCGCACTCGCGGCGGAACTCCGGCGCATCGAACGCGCCAGCGGCGGCCGCCTGGGCGTGTGCATCCTCGACACCGCGACCGGCCGCCGCGTCGTGCACCGGGCCGACGAGCGCTTCGCAATGTGCAGCACCTTCAAGTTGCTCGCCGCAGCGTTGGTGCTGCACCGCGTCGATGCGGGCCAGGAGCGGCTCGACCGCGCCATTCCGGTGGGTCGCTCAGACATCGTGCCGCACTCGCCGTTGACCGAGCCGCACGTCGGCGGCACGCTGACCATGGGCGCGCTGTGCGAGGCGACCATCACGCAGAGCGACAACGCCGCCGCCAACCTGATGCTCGCCAGCTTCGGCGGCCCTGCCGGGCTCACCGCGTACGCGCGATCGCTGGGCGATCCGATCACCCGGCTGGACCGCAACGAGCCCTCGCTCAACGAGGCGCTGACCGGCGATCCGCGCGACACCACCACGCCGGCCGCCATGCTCGGCCTGATGCAGACGCTGCTGCTCGGTGCGGCGCTGAAGCCCCCGTCGCGCGACCAGCTGCGCGACTGGCTGCTGGCCAACAAGACCGGCGACGAGCGCCTGCGGGCCCGGCTGCCGGCCGGCTGGCGGGTCGGCGACAAGACGGGTGCCGGCGCCTTCGGTACCAACAACGACGTGGGGATCGTCTGGCCGCCGGGCCGCGACACGCCGATCCTGGTCACGGCCTACCTCACCCAGACCCAGGCGCCGCTCGACCGGCGCAACGCGGCGCTGGCCGCGGTCGGGGCGCTGTTGCCGGCCGTGGCCGGCGCCTGATGCTCAGGCGGTGCGGCGGGGGCCGCGCTTGAGCAGCAGCACGAGCAGCAGCAGCGCGAAGCCGACGAAGCAGACGAAGGACCAGTTGGCGATCGACAGGCCCAGGAAGGTCCAGTCGATCTTGGTGCAGTCGCCGCTGCCGCGGAAGATCATCGGAATCGCGCGCTGCAGCGGGAAGGTCTCGATCATTCCGTAGATGTCACGCCCGCAGGAACCGAATTCCGGCGGGTACCACTGCAGCCAGCTCTGGCGCGCGGCGGTGTAGGCGCCGCCGACGGCGACGATCAGCGCCAGCGCGGCGCCGGTCGCCTGCAGGCCGCGCCCGCGCGCCAACGCGGTCAGCCCGGTGATCACCGCCACGAGGATGAGCGCATAGCGCTGCACGATGCACATCGGGCACGGCTCGAGGCCGACCACATGCTGAAGGTACATGCCGAAAGCCAGCATGGCCACGCAGGCCAGGCAGATCAGCGCGAACGCACGGCGCGGAGCGCCGAAATACCAGTCGATCAAGGAGACACCCAATCTTCTTCCACGAACACCCGGGCCTTGCGCGGCGTGGCGACGACGGTGTCGCCCTCGGCGAGGCCCAGGTCCCGGAACTGTTGCGCAGGGAGTTGCGCTTCGATGATGGTTCCGGACGCAGGATTATCAGGATTCGTTTCGACCGGTTCGAGTTCCAGCCGCGCGATCGGTCCGACCACGATCGCACGCGAAATCGTGGCGACCAGGCCGCGCGATGCGCTGTCCGATGCCGAACCGGTCACGTAACGCTCGATGGCCAGGTCGTGCGGGCGCACATAGGCCAGCGCCTTGCTGTCCTGCACGCCACTGTGCTCGGGCGCCTGCAGGCGGATGCCTTCGAGCTGCACCTCGCCCTCGTGGGCGCGGCCGTGGAACAGGTTCACGTCGCCCAAAAAGCCGTAGACGAAGGGGCTGGCCGGGTGATCCCACACCTCCTGCGGCGAGCCGACCTGCTCGATCTTTCCCTTGTTGATCACCACCACGCGGTCGGCCACTTCGAGCGCCTCTTCCTGGTCGTGCGTGACGAAGATCGAGGTGACGTGCAGTTCGTCGTGCAGGCGGCGCAGCCAGCGGCGCAGTTCCTTGCGCACCTTCGCATCCAATGCGCCGAACGGCTCGTCGAGCAGCAGCACCTTCGGCTCGACGGCGAGCGCACGGGCCAGCGCGATGCGCTGGCGCTGACCACCGGAGAGCTGAGACGGGTAGCGGTCGGCCAGCCAGTCGAGCTGCACCAGCTTGAGCAGATCGGTCACCTTCTGCTTGATCTGCGCGTCCGACGGGCGTTCCTTGCGCGGCTTCACGCGTAGCCCGAAGGCCACGTTCTCGAACACCGTCATGTGGCGGAACAGCGCGTAGTGCTGGAACACGAAGCCGACCTGGCGCTCGCGCACATGCACGTCGGTGGTGTCTTCGCCCGAGAACAGGATGCTGCCGGCGTCGGCTGTCTCCAGCCCCGCGATGATGCGCAGCAGCGTGGTCTTGCCGCAGCCCGAGGGGCCGAGCAGGGCGACCAGTTCGCCGGACTGGATGTCGAGGTTGACGTCGTTGAGGGCGCGGAAATCGCCGAACTGCTTGCTGACGTTGCGGATTTCGATGCTCATTTTTCTGTTCTCCTCAGGCCGCGGTGGCCGACGGCGGCCGTTCGGGCGGCAGTTCCGCGATGGCCTTCATCTCGCGCTCGTGGCGCCACTCGATCACCGACTTGATGACCAGCGTGACCAGCGCCAGGATGGCCAGCAGCGACGCGACGGCAAAGGCCGCAACCGACTGGTATTCGTTGTAGAGCACCTCGACATGCAGCGGCATGGTGTTGGTCTGGCCGCGGATGTGGCCGGAGACGACCGACACCGCGCCGAACTCGCCCATGGCCCGCGCATTGCACAGGATCACGCCGTACAGCAGGCCCCACTTGATGTTGGGGAGCGTGACGCGCCAGAAGGTCTGCCAGCCGGTCGCGCCGAGCACGATGGCGGCCTGTTCCTCGTCGGTACCCTGCGCCTGCATCAGCGGGATGAGTTCGCGGGCGATGAAGGGAAATGTCACGAACACGGTCGCCAGCACGATGCCGGGCACCGCGAAGATGATCTTGATGTCGTGCGCCGCGAGCCATGGGCCGAACCAGCCCTGCGCGCCGAAGATGAGCACGTAGATCAGGCCCGCCACCACCGGCGACACCGCGAACGGCAGGTCGACCAGGGTCGTGAGGAAGGCCTTGCCGCGGAACTCGAACTTGGCGATGGCCCAGGCCGCCGCGACGCCGAACACCAGGTTCAGCGGGACGGCGATGGCGGCGGTGATCAGCGTCAGGCGGATCGCGCTCCAGGCGTCGGGCTCCTTCAGCGCGTCGACGTAGGCGCCGAAGCCCTTGCGCAGCGCCTCGGCCGCCACCGAAGCGAGCGGCAGCACCAGGAACAGGAACATGAACAGCAGCGCCAGCGTGATCAGCGTCCAGCGGACCCACGGCGCCTCGGTGGTGCCGGCACGTGCGCGGCGGATGACTTTTTGGGGAGCACTCATAACATCAGGTCGCGGAGCGCCGGCGCTGCCAGCCTTGCAATGCGTTGATCACCAAGAGCAGCAGGAAGGAGATGACCAGCATCACCAATGCCACCGCGGTCGCGCCGGCGTAGTCGTACTGCTCCAGCTTGCCGATGATGATGAGCGGCGTGATCTCCGAGATCATCGGCATGTTGCCGGCAATGAAGATGACCGAGCCGTACTCGCCCACCGCGCGCGCGAAGGCCATCGCGAAGCCGGTCAGCAGGGCAGGAAGGATCGACGGCAGGATCACGCGGATGAAGGTCTGCAACCGCGTCGCGCCGAGCGAGGTGGCGGCTTCTTCCAGTTCCTTCTCGGTGTCTTCGAGCACCGGCTGCACCGTGCGCACCACGAAAGGCAGGCCGATGAAGATCAGCGCGATCACGATGCCCGCCGGCGTGAACGCCAGCTTGATGCCGTGCGGCTCGAGGTACTGCCCCACCCATCCGTTGCCGGCCAGCAGCGCGGTCAGCGAGATGCCGGCCACGGCGGTGGGCAGCGCGAACGGCAGGTCGACCAACGCATCGACGATCTTCTTGCCGGGGAACTTGTAGCGCACCAGCACCCAGGCCACCAGCAGCCCGAACACCAGGTTGACCAGCGCGGCGATGAAGGACGCGCCGAAGGTCAGGCGGTACGACGCCATCACGCGCGGCGCGGTCACGGCCACCCAGAACTGCTCCCAGGTCAGCGAGAAGGTGCGTACGAACAGCGCCGACAGCGGGATCAGCACGATCAGGCTGAGGTACAGCACCGTGTAGCCGAGCGTCAGGTTGAAGCCCGGCAGCACCCGACGGGCCCCACGGGTGCCGCCGGCACGCGAAATCGGCGCTGCCGCAGACGACAGCGCCGAGGATGGGGCGCCGCTCATCGCGCGGCGCTTCCGGTTCGTACTTCGGCGGTCATTTCGCGCCGGGGGTGTAGATCTTGTCGAACTGGCCGCCGTCGTTGAAGTGCACCTTCTGCGCTTCACCCAGGCTGCCGAACAGTTCTGCCACGGTGAAGAGCTGCACTGGCTTGAAGGTGCCGGCGTACTTCTTCAGCACGGCCGGCGAGCGCGGGCGCAGCGCATGCTTGGCGGCGATCTCCTGGCCCTCTTCCGAGTACAGGAAATCGAGGTAGGCCTTGGCCACCTCGGCCGTCCCCTTCTTGGCGACGGTGCGCTCGACGATCGCCACCGGGTTCTCGGCCAGCACGCTGATCGACGGGTACACCGCGTCGACCTTGCCGGCGCCGAATTCGCGGTCGATCGACAGCACTTCGGATTCGAAGGTGATCAGCACGTCGCCGATGTTGCGTTGCAGGAAGATGGTGGTCGCATCGCGGCCGCCCTTGCCCAGCACCGGCACGTTCTTGAAGAGCTTGCCGACGAACTCGGCGGCCTGGGCGTCGGTGCCGCCCTTCTTCTTCACATAGCCCCAGGCGGCCAGGTAGGCGTAGCGGCCGTTGCCCCCGGTCTTGGGGTTGACGACGATGACCTGCACGCCCGGCTTGGTCAGGTCTTCCCAGTCCTTGATGCCCTTGGGGTTGCCGTTGCGCACCAGGAACAGCATGGTCGAGGTGGTCGGCGACGCGTTGTCAGGGAAGCGCTTCTGCCAGTCCTTGGCGACCACGCCGACGCCGGCGAGGAAGTCGACGTCGGTGGTGGTGTTCATCGTCACCACGTCGGCGTCGAGGCCATCGGCCACGGCACGGGCCTGCGCGCTGGAGCCGCCATGGGCCTGGTCGATCTTCACGTCCTTGCCGGTGGCCTTCTTGTAGCTGGCGATGAAGGCCGGGTTGATGTCCTTGTAGAACTCGCGGGCCACGTCGTACGACGCGTTGAGCAGCGTCGTGGTCTGTGCAAGCGCACCGGAAGCGGTCGCGGCGAAGGCCACGGCGGCGAAGATCGTCTTGATTCTGGAAGTCATAGGGTGGCCAGGTTGTCGGTAGCGTTGTGGCCGGCCAGCAGCTGGCTCGGCGTGTCGGTCAGCGACTGAAGCAGCGCCAGCCCGAGGGGCCAGTCGCCGTGTCCGGAGTCGACATTGATATGCCCCGCATTCTGCATGCGGACGAATTCGCTGCCCCAGGCGCGGGCATAGGCGCCGGCCAGGCGCACGGGACAGAAGGGGTCGTCGCTGCTGGCCACCACCACGCTGCGGTAGGGCAGCTTGGCGTACGGCACCGGCGCGAAGTCGTTGAGCGCGGCGCGGCGCTCCGGGTCGGCCGGTGCCACCAGCAGCGCGCCGGCGATGCGCGCCACCACCTGGGGCGGCAGGTGCGTCGTCGCGATGCAGCCCAGGCTGTGCGCGGCCACGACCACCGGCGCATCCTGCGCGAGGATCAGGTCGCCGATCGCCCGCACCCACGATTCACGACGCGGCGACACCCAGTCGTCCTGCTCCACGCGCACGGCACCGTCCAGGCCCTCGGCCCACAGGCTCTGCCAGTGGCCGGGCCCGGAGTCGCGCCAGCCGGGGACGATGACGACGCGGTGGGTCACTTGTTCGGTTGCGGGGTGACGCGCAGGTACGGACGCACCGCCGTGAAGCCCTTGGGGAAGCGCTCCGCCAGTTCCGCCGGGTCCTGGATGCTCGGGATGATGACGACGTCGTCGCCGTCCTTCCAGTTCGCGGGCGTCGCGACCTTGTGGCTGTCGGTCAGTTGCAGCGAATCGATGACACGCAGGATCTCGTCGAAGTTGCGCCCGGTGCTGGCCGGGTAGGTCAGCGTGGTCCGCACGACGTGCTTCGGGTCGATGATGAACACGCTGCGCACGGTGGCCGTGGCCGACGCGTTCGGATGGATCATGTCGTACAGGTTCGCCACCTTGCGGTCGGCGTCGGCCAGGATCGGGAAGTTGACCGTGGTGTCCTGGGTCTCGTTGATGTCGGCGATCCATTGCCGGTGCTTGTCGACCGGATCGACGCTGACCGCGATCGGCTTCACACCGCGCTTGGCGAATTCGGTCGCCAGGGCGGCGGTCTTGCCCAGCTCGGTGGTGCACACCGGCGTGAAGTCGGCCGGGTGGGAGAACAGCACCACCCAGGAATCGCCCGCCCACTGGTGGAAGCTGACCGGGCCTTCGCTGGAATCCTGTTGAAAATCGGGGGCGGTGTCGCCGAGTCGCAAAGTGGCCATGGTCGTCTCCTCAATGGGTGGGAGCCGATTGTGGGAAGTCTTGCTCGGATAACAAACGAATATCTACTTGTTTGTTTATCCCGATTCAGGAATAAGGCCGGGCCTTCGCTTCCAGCTCCTTGCCGGGCGCCAGCGCGTGCGGCTCGTCGCCGTCGAGGTGCGCCGCCAGGAAATCGATCAGGTGCCGCACCGCCGGCACCTGCGCCCGGCGCGGCGCGAACATCGCGTGGACGATGCCGGCCGGCGGCGTCCAGCCGGGCAGCAGCTCCGCCAGTTCGCCGGACCTCAGTTCGTCACGGCACATGTAGTCGGGCAGCATGCCGGCGCCGACGCCCTGCACGATGGCCGATTTCAGCGCCGACAGGTCGTCCGCGACGTAGCGCGGCTGGTGCGGCACCTGGTGCAGCGTGCCGTCGGGCCCGTGCAGCGGCAGCGTCGCGCGGCCATCGCTGGTGGCCATGGCCACCGTGTCGATGCGCATCAGATCCTCCGGCCCCTTGATGGGACCCAGGTGGCGCATGCGCTCGGCCTGAATGACCAGCAGTCCGCGGCTGATGCCGAAGCGGCGTGCCGCCAGCGTGGCGCTGTCCTCGATCACCGTGCGCACCCGAAGCGCCAGGTCGACGCCGTCCTCGACCGGGTCGACCGGCCGGTTCAGCACCCGCATCTGGACCCGCACCAGCGGAAAGCGCCGCATGAACAGCGGCAGCAGTGGCCCGACGCTGGCCTGGGCCAGCGTGACCGGGCAGCTGATGCGCACCGTGCCGCGCGGCTCGGTCTGCACCTGCGACACGGCTTCGGCGGCCGCCTGGGCCGCGTCGCGCATTTCGACGCAGTGGCGCAGGTAGACCTCGCCCGCCGGTGTCAACGACAGGCGGCGGGTGCTGCGCTGGAGCAGTTGCACGCCCAGCCCCGCTTCCAGGTCGGCCACCCGCCGGGACAGCCGGGATTTCGGCACACCGAGCGCCTTGCTGGCGGCGGTGAAGCCACCCCACTCCGCCACCTCGGCGAAGAACACCATGTCATTGAGATCTTGCATCGGCAAGATTGTCCCAAATTCAGGACTATCTGGCGCAAATTCACCGACTTATCGCCGACTCGCCACAAAAATAGAATTGTCCGCATGCCGGCCTTCCGCGCCGACGCTTCAACCGAAAGTGAGCGAACGATCATGAAACTGCTGCGTGTGGATTCCAGCGTGCTGGGCACCAACTCCGTCTCCCGCCAATTGACCGCCGAAATCGTGGCCGAATGGCACCGCGTCCATCCGGACACCACCGTCGAGCACCTCGACCTCGCCGTGGACACCCCCAATCACTTCGACGCCAACGCCCTCGGCATCAAGGTGGCCGTGGCCGAGCCGACCGCAGCGCAGAAGCGCGAGAACGCCGTGTCCGAGAAGCTGGTGAGCCAGTTCCTGGCCGCCGACGTGATCGTGGTGGGCGCCCCGCTCTACAACTTCTCGGTGCCCAGCCAGCTCAAAGCCTGGATCGACCGCCTGGCGCAAGTGGGCCGCACCTTCAAGTACACCGAGAAGGGCCCGGTCGGCCTGGCCGGCGGCAAGACGGTCATCGTCGCGTCGACGCGCGGCGGCATGTATTCGACCAGCGAAGGCGGCCGGGCCATGGAGCATCAGGAAAGCTACCTGAAGGTGGTCTTCGGCTTCTTCGGCATCACCGACGTGCGCATCGTTCGGGCTGAAGGCCTGGCGATGGGCGAAGCGGCCAAGGCAGCGGCGATCGAATCGGCCCGCGCCGAGATCCGCACCGCCAGCGCCGAAGCCGCGAATCAGGGCGTCGCCACGCTCGCCGCCTGAGCGCCTGGCCGCCGGCTGTGGCGGTTGACCAGCACGGTCAGCCCCCACAGCACGACGCCGATGGCCAGCAGCACGGCCGCAATCTGGTACTGCACCACCGCGCGGCCCGTCCACGGCCCCACCAGGAACGCGCATGACAGTGCGCCGACCACCGGCAGGAAGGTCGGCGTGCGGAAATGCTGGTGCGCGACCTTCTCGCGCCGCAGCACCAGCACCGCGACATTCACGACCGTGAAGACGCACAGCAGCAGCAGTGCCGTCGTGCCGCCCAGCGCGGGCACGCCGCCCACGAAGCCGATGAGACCGAAGGCCAGCAGGGTCGTGAACCCGATCGCGATGTAGGGCGTGCGCCGCTTCGCATGCACCTTGCCCAGTGCATCGGGCAGCACCTTCTCACGGCTCATGCCGTAGACCAGCCGGCTTGCCATCAGCATGTTGATGAGCGCGCTGTTGGCCACCGCGAACATCGTGATGAAGCCGAAGATCCACACCGGAAAGTTCGGCGCACCGGCCTGCACCACCTTCAGCAGCGGCGTCTCGCCCTCGCCCAGATCTTCCGGCGACACCAGCGTGATGGCCGAGATCGAGACCAGCACATAGATCACGCCGGTGATAGCCAGCCCGGCCAGCAGCACTTTCGGAAAGATGCGCGACGGGTCCTTGCATTCCTCGGCCATGTTGACCGAGTCCTCGAAGCCGACCATGGCGAAGAAGGCCAGCGTCGTCGCTGCGATCACCGACCAGAAGGCGCCGCCACCGTCCGTCGTCGCCTTGAACTGCGTGATACGCGACACCTCGCCCTGCCCCGACGCAATCGCCCAGGCACCGATGAAGATGATGATGAGCAGGCCGGTCAGTTCCACGCAGGTCAGCACCACGTTGGCCTTGACGCTCTCGCCCACGCCGCGGAAGTTGACCAACGCGACCATCGCCATGAAGCCCAGCGCGACGGCCGTGACGCCCCAGCCGCCAGCACCCATGCCGAGCCCGAAAGCGCTGGACAGGTTCGCCGCGAAAGCGCGCGAGGCGGTCGAGGCCGAGGTGATGCCCGAACACATCACCGCGAAGGCGACGATGAAGGTGATGAAGTGGATGCCGAAGGCCTTGTGCGTGTACAGCGCGGCGCCGGCGGCGCGCGGGTATTTCGTGACGAGTTCGAGATAGCTGAACGCCGTCACGAGCGCGACCGCAAAGGCGACCAGGAAGGGCAGCCACACCACGCCGCCCACCTGCTTGGCCACCTGGCCGGTCAGCGCATAGATGCCGGTGCCCAGGATGTCGCCGACGATGAAAAGCAGCAGCAGCCAGGGGCCCATCACGCGGTGCAGCGAGGGCTCCGCGCCAGTTTCGTGGGTGAGAGTCGGTGTGTCGGGCGTGGGCTCGGTCATCGGTCTACTCCTGTCGAGGAATGCGCCGAGTCTCGGGCCGCCGCGGCGCTCGCGGCTGTGATGGTCGGGCCCGTGCGCGTGTCAGCGCGCAGCCACCGCGCCGCGCGCGCCCGGTGCCGCTTCGCTCAGGCCAGCTTCGCCAGGTTGTGCCGCTTCACCCAGTCGACGTAGCGGTCCATCCAGCCCTGCAGAAACTGCTTGCTGGCCTCCGACACATGGCCCTTGTCGTCGAACAGGCCTTCCTTGTTCTGGATGAAAGCCTCGGGCTGGCCCAGCGTCGGTACGTCGAGGTAGGCCAGCACGTTGCGCAGGTGCTGCTGCGCCAGCGCGGTCCCGATGGCGCCCACCGACACGCCGATCACACCGGCGGGCTTGCCGCCCCAGACGCTCTGCCCATAGGGCCGGGACGCATGGTCGATCGCGTTCTTCAAGACGCCGGGGAAGGAGCGGTTGTACTCGGGCGTGATGAAGAGCAGGCCCTGCGCCGCGGCGATCTCGGACTTGATCCGCTTCACCGCCGGTGCCTGGTTGCCATCGTCGTCCTGGTTGTACAGCGGCAGGTCGCCGATCGTGACGTGCTCGAAGCTGAAGTCCGACGGCGCCAGGTGCGCCAGTGCCAGGGCCAGCTTGCGGTTGAAGGAATCCTTGCGCAGGCTGCCGATGAGGACGGCGATCTTGTATTGGCTCATGGGTGCTCCGGAACGAGGGGTTGGAAAAGGAGGGTGTTCATGCCGGCGCGAGCGCGCGCTCGATGGCCTGCTGCAGGTGCGCGAGCCCGAAGGACACGTCGACGAAGGCACCGTTCAAGTAGAAGGTCGGCGTGGCGCGCACGCGCAGCTGCTCGGCCGCCTGCATCTGCTCCTGCACGCGCTGCAGGTAGACATGGTCGCGCATCTCGTTCTCGAAGCGCGCCATGTCCAGGCCGGCTTGCTGCGCATGCTCGCGCAGGTGCGCTTCGCCCAGGCGGTGCTGATGGGTGAAGAGCAGATCGTGGAAGGGCCAGAACTTGCCCTGCGCGCCGGCCGCTTCCGCGGCCTCGGCGGCCAGTTCCGCGTGCGGATGGACCTCACGCAACGGGAAGTGCCGGAAAACGAAGCGCACCTGCCGGCCGAATTGGTTCAGCATGATCTTCACGGCCGGGTAGGCCTGGACGCACGATGGGCATTCGAAGTCGCCGTACTCGATCAGTGTGGCGCGCGCATCGACGGGTCCGATGATGTGATCGGTGGCCGGGTCCGGCACGAGCAGAGGGTTCATGGCGGCAGTCATGGCGAGGTCCTCAAAGAAGGTGACCCATGCAGTATGGCCCTCCTCCATGTCAGTGGCGACACCGCCGGGACCCTCTGTGTGACAGATGAAATCCGAGCCGCCGGCTCACGCTGGCGCCCTCAGGGGCAGGGTCGGTTCTGCAGGCTGGCCTGCGTCACGCTGGCGCCGGGCGGCACGTCGTCGGTGATCCACACGTTGCCGCCGATGGTCGCGCCCTGGCCGAGCCGCACGCGGCCGAGGATGGTGGCACCGGCATAGATCACCACATCGTCTTCCACGATCGGATGGCGCGGCAGGCCCTTCTGCAGGTGGCCGTCGGCATCGGTCGGAAAGCGCTTGGCACCCAAGGTCACGGCCTGGTACAGGCGCACGCGCTCGCCGATGACCGCCGTTTCGCCGATGACCACACCGGTGCCGTGGTCCATGAAGAAGCCGGCACCGATGGTCGCGCCGGGGTGGATGTCGATGCCGGTCTGGCCGTGGGCGAGTTCGGCGACGATGCGCGCGAGCAACGGCAGATCAAGCTCGTAGAGCCGGTGGGCCAGCCGGTGGTGGATCATCGCCAGCACGCCCGGATAGCACAGCAGCACCTCGTCGACGCTGCGCGCCGCCGGGTCGCCCTGGTAGGCCGCGAGCACGTCGCTGTCGAGCAACCGACGGATGGTCGGCAGCGAAGCGCCGAAGGCCCGCACCACGGCGGTGGCGCGCGCATCGATGGCCGCCTCGTCGATGGCCTGCTGCCGACCGACGTAGCGCAGCTCAAGCTTGGCTTGCCCGAGCAACCCGAGCAGCGCGGCGTCGAGCGTGTGGCCGACATAGAAGTCCTCGCTCTCGTGGCGCAGATCGGGCGGGCCCAGCCGCATCGGGAACAGCGCGCCCTTGAGCGCCTCGACGATCGTGGCGAGGCCTTCGCGGGACGGGAATTCGCGGCCCACCGGCTCGCGTGAGCGCTTCTGCGAATCGCGCCACGCAATGCGCGATTCGCGCAGGCCACGAACGATGTCGTCGACGTCGAAGGAATGCATGGTCGGCTCCGCGCCCGAGGCGCGGCGATGAGGAACAGCCCGTGGTTGTAGCGCAAAAGCGCGCTACTGGCAGACCACGGTGGTGTTGACCGGCCGGCAGGTGCGGCCGTCGGGCCGCACGAAGCGGTCGACGTTGCCCTTCGGGTCGTAGTGGTTGCCCATGTTGTCGCGACAGCCGGCGGCATCGCAGTGGCGCAGCCGCGGGCGCATGTCGCGCGGCGGGGCCGCCGGGCGCGGGTCGTAGCCGCCCCCGGCATAGCCCTGGCGCCAGGGCTCGTCGGCGCTCAGTTGCGCTTCGCGTTGCCGGCGCTCGGCTTGCTCGCGTTCGGCTTGCGCACGCTGCTCGGCCCGCGGATCGATCACCACCAGGCCGCTGCCGCCGGAGGGCGCCGACTGGCGCTGCACCGTCTCGACCGACTCGCGCTGCAGCCGCGTGGCACGCTCGACACTGTCGAGTTGCTCCTGGCGCCGATCGCGCTCCGGCTCGCCGGCGCGCTGGGTCGCCTCCGGGCCGAGCATCAGGTCCGAGCGGCGGTCGCCGCGTGCGCAGCTGCCGTCGGTGTAGCTCACGCTGCCCGACGCGTCGACGCAGCGGACCACCTGCGCGCCGGCATCGTCGGCCGCACAAGCCGCCCACAGGACGAGGACAGGCAGGAAAGCAAGCAGTCGGGGCATGCAGGCACTGTAGCGCCGGGTTGTCGCCCACGCGATACCGGCTCCGGGAAAGCCCTTGGCGCACCGCCGCCTCGGGCCCCTACGCTGGGCACGCAAAAGCACGGTCGTGCCGAAGCCGCCACCGGCGCACCGACCCATCGCCCATCACCACGGAGACATCCCCCATGCAACCGACGCGCGCCCGCCCCCTCGCACTCGCCCTCCTGGCCACCGTCGCCCTCGCCGCCTGCGGTGGCGGCAGCGACGGCGGCTCGTTCGCGCCGTCGCCTGCACCGGAAGAAGCACGCGCGCAGGACAGCCGCAAGTCCTACGTGCCGGCCGAACCGAGCGCCACCACCTTCGCCCCGCTGGCCGGCGCGACCGGCGACACCGTCAACCCCGGCAGCACCAGCCGCTGGGCCGGCGTGCTGGGCGGCGCGGCCTACCGCGTCGAGGTGCCGCTCAACTGGAACGGCAAGCTGGTGATGTACGCCCACGGCTATGCCGGCACCGGCGACACGCTGATCGTCAACAACCCGCAGATCCGCCGCTACCTGATTGCCAACGGCTACGCCTGGGCCGCCTCGAGCTACACCAAGAACTACTACGACGTGCGCGCCGGCGTGGAAGACACCAACGCCCTCGCCCTGGCCTTCAACAAGATCGCCGCCGACAACGGCCGCCCTTTGGCCGCGCCGAGCCGCATCTACATCACGGGCGTGTCGATGGGCGGACACATCACGGCCGCCGCCATCGAAGACGAGGCCTACGCCACCGCCAACAACCGGGTGCGCTATCACGGCGCGGTTCCGATGTGCGGCGTGCTCGGCGACACCGAACTGTTCGATTACTTCGCCGGCGCCCAGGTGACGGCGCAGGTCCTGGCCGGCGTCCCGAACCATCCCTTCACGCAGTGGACCGACATCCAGCCGCAGGTCACGTCCACGCTGTTCACCCAGTTCCCGGCCGCGCCGGTGACCACCACCGCGCTGGGCAACCGCTACAAGTCGGTGCTCAAGAACCTGACGGGCGGCGAGCGCCCGCTGTTCGACCTGAGCCTGGCGTACGGCGGCTCGTTCTCCGCCGTGTGGGGCGTGTTCGGGGGCGACGGCACGATCAACGGCATTCTGAACAAGCCGGTGATCGACACCCGCCGCTTCGTCTACACGGTCGACAACGACGCCGCCACCAGCGCCGCACTGAACAGCGCTGCGCAGAAGTTGACGGCGAACCCGGAGGCCAATCGCCTGCGGCGCGACGGCCTGCGCTGGATCCCGGTGACGAACGGCGAGATCAGGATTCCGGTGGTCACGCTGCACACGCTGGGCGACCTGTACGTGCCCTTCAGCATGGAGCAGATCTACCAGAAACGGGTCGCCGCCAAGGGCAACAGCCAGTGGCTGGTGCAGCGCGCCATCCGCGGCGCCACCCACTGCGACTTCACCGTCGTCGAGCAGACCGAAGCCTTCGACGCGATGGTGCGATGGGAACGCGACGGCGTGAAGCCGAGCGGCGACGATGTGGTGACGCCGACCACCGTGGCGCAGCCGACCTATGGCTGCGCCTTCACCCGCAACACCTTCGGACCGGAAGACACGGCCAGCACCCTGCAACTGCGCGGCCTGATCGCCACCAGCGGCGCGACCTGTCCGGCGCAGTGAAGCGGTTGAATCGGAAGTCGATGCGCGGGCCCGCCTATGCGGTCCGCAGATATGCAAGTGCGCAAATCTTCGTTGGAAGGCGTCGGCCGCGGTCCTAGAGTGGCCCGCTGTCCGGCCCTTCGCGGGCCGCCGCCACCTTCCTGAACCGCCCGATGAGCCGATCTTCCACCGCACCGCCTCGCCAGCTCCACCTCAACGTCAACATCCTGCATTCCGGCTTCGTGCCCTCGGCCTGGCGGCTCCCCGAGAGCGACCCGCACGCCTTCGTCGATGTCGCTCACTATGTGCGCGTGGCGCAGATTGCCGAAGCCGGCAAGCTCGACGCGGTGTTCCTGGCCGACAACGCGGCCATCGTCGACCAGATCCACTTCCGCCCGATCACCGCGCTGGAGCCGACGGTGCTGCTGGCCAGCATCGCCGCGGCGACCACGCACATCGGCCTGATCGGCACGGCCTCGACCAGCTACAACGAGCCCTTCAACATCGCGCGCCGCTTCGCCACGCTCGACCATGTGAGCGGCGGCCGCGCCGGCTGGAACGTCGTGACCACCGCCGACCTGCCCTCGGCCCGCAACTTCGGCCGCGATGCGGTACCCGACCACGCGCAACGCTATGGCCGCGCCAGCGAGTTCACCGACGTCGTGAAGGCGCTGTGGCACAGCTGGGCCGACGACGCCTTCGTCGGCGACAAGGCCGACGGCCGCTTCATCGACCCGGTCAAGGTGAAGCCCATCGCGCACCGCGGCGAGCACTTTGCGGTGCAGGGCCCCGGCACGCTGCCGCGCACGCCGCAGGGCCATCCGGTGCTGGTGCAGGCCGGCGGTTCGGCCGATGGCCGCGAGCTGGCGGCGCGCCATGCCGAAGCGGTGTTCTCCGCCTCGCAGTCTTTCGAGGAGTCGCTGGACTACGCGCGCGGCCTGAAGCAGCGTGCCGCCGAACTAGGCCGCGGCCCCGACGCGGTCAAGGTGCTCGCCGGGCTCACGACCATCATCGGCGCCACCGAAGCGCAGGCACGCGCGCGCCGCGACGCACTGGTCGACCTGATCCCCTGGGACTACAGCGTCGCGCGGCTGGCCGGCATCCTCGGCACCACGCCGGATCGCCTGCCGCTCGACAAGACGCTGCCGGACGACCTGGTCCTGCCCGGCGGCGGCAACGGCAACCACACCTTCTTCAACGCCACCGTCGCCGCAGCGCGCCGCGGGGGCCTCACCGTGCGCCAGCTGGTGCGCGAACTGGCGGGAGGCGGCGGCCACCGCGTGATCGTCGGCACGCCCGAGCAGATCGCCGACGACATCGAACACTGGTTCCGCGCCGGCGCGGCCGACGGCTTCAACCTGATGCCCGACCAGCTGCCCGACGGCCTGCAGGACTTCATCGACGGCGTGGTGCCGATCCTGCAGAAGCGCGGTCTGTTCCGCACCGCGTACAGCGGCCGCACGCTGCGCGAGCACCTGGGCATCGCGCTGCCGGGCTACCCGGGCCATCGCCTGCTGCCCACGGAACCCATCGCTCCGAATGCCTCTGCCGCGCGGCACCTCGTTTCCGTTTCCGTCTGACATCGATCTCACCCATGCCTCATCGCCCCCCCAACGACGCGGAACTCGCCGCGCGATTCCGTCCTGTCTTTGCCCGCATCTCCGAAGGCGCGGCGCAGCGCGAACACGACCGCGCCCTCGCGCACGACGCCATCGACTGGCTGCGCGAGGCCGGCTTCGGCGCACTGCGCGTGCCGCGCGAACACGGCGGCCTGGGCGCCACGCCCGAGCAGCTGTACGAACTGATCATCGAGCTGGCAGAGGCCGACTCCAACCTGCCGCAGGCCCTGCGAGCGCACTTCGGCTTCGTCGAGCGCGTGCTGGTCGAATTCACGTCCGAGCACCGCGCGCCCTGGCTGCGGCGCGTGGCCGACGGCGCGATCTTCGGCAACGCCACCACCGAGGCGGGCGACGGCGCGCTCGGCCAGTTGCAGACCCGCGTGTTCCGCGAGAACGGCGCCTGGCTGCTGAGCGGCGAGAAGTTCTACAGCACCGGCACGCTCTATGCCGACTGGGTGGCCGTCACCGTGCAGCGCGACGACACCGACCCGGCGCAGTGGCGCACCCTGGCCCTGGTGCGCACCGATGCGCCGGGCGTGACGCGCATCGACGACTGGAACGGCTTCGGCCAACGTTTGACGGCTTCAGGCACCACGCGCCTCGAC
Organism: Variovorax sucrosi; assembly: GCF_051216635.1. NCBI lineage: Bacteria > Pseudomonadati > Pseudomonadota > Betaproteobacteria > Burkholderiales > Comamonadaceae > Variovorax > Variovorax sucrosi. The sequence continues at coordinate 605,747 of NZ_JBPJZU010000002.1, forward strand.
CGCGTGCCGATCGAGGGCGCGCACATCATCGACTTCTCGCGCACCGGCGCGACGCCGATGACCGCGGTGTTCCAGCTCTTCCACATCGCCACGCTGGCCGGCATCGCGCGCGCCATCGAGCGCGACGCGGTCGCCTTCGTGCAGCCGCGCAAGCGCGTGTTCAGCCACGGCAGCGGCGCGGTGCCGCGCGAAGACCCACTGGTGCAACAGGTGATCGGCCAGCTGTCGAGCACCGCCTTCGTCGCCACGCTCGCCGCGCGCGAGGTGGCCCGTGGGCTCGGCGAGATCGACCGGCTGCGCCTGCAAGGCGAGCCGCTGTCCGAAACGCTGCTCATCGACGTGGAACTGCGCGCCGGCAAGGCCCAGGTCGTCGTCACCGACGCCGTGCTGGGCGCGGCCACCCGGCTGTTCGACGTGGGCGGCGCGACCGCGCTGCAGGAAAGCAGGCGGCTCGACCGCCACTGGCGCAACGCGCGCACGCTGGCCTCGCACAACCCGGTGATCTACAAGGCTCGCGCCATCGGCGACAACGCGCTGAACGGCACGCGGCCGACCTTCTACTGGGGCGTGGGGACGAAGGCGCCCACGCAGGCCTGAACGTCTTTGCCATACTCGGCGGCATGAACACCGCCGTCCTCGTCATCGATGTCCAGCAAGGCCTCTGCGAGGGCGAAGGCGCTGCCTTCGACGCGCCGCGGACCATCGAGCGCATCAACCAGGTGAGTGCCAAGGCCCGCGCCGCGGGCCGGCCGGTGATCTTCATCCAGCACGAGTCGGGCGACGGCGCGCTCGCGCACGGCAGCGCCGGCTGGCAGTTGGCGCAGGGCCTCGAGGCGCTGTCGACCGACCTGCGCGTGCGCAAGACCGCTGCCGACTCCTTTCATCGCACGACGCTGCAAGCGCTGCTGCAGCAGCACGGCGTCACCGAACTCGTGATCTGCGGCATGCACACGGAGTTCTGCGTCGACACGACGACGCGGCGCGCCCTCGCGCTGGGCTATCCGGTGACGCTGGTGGAAGACGCACACACCTCGGCCGGCAACGCGGCGCTTTCGGCACCGCAGGTGATCGCGCACCACAACATCACGCTGAGCAATATCGAAAGCTTCGGCCCGCGCGTGCGCCTGGTGGCCACGGCGGACCTTCGCTTCTAGGGCCTGTCAACGAGCCCGGGTCGCCTCGCAGTGCCTCAGAGTTTCGCGATCGACACCTCGGTCGACTTCACCAGCGCGACCACGTCGGAGCCGGGCTTGAGCTGCAGTTCGTCGACCGAACGCGTGGTGATGACCGAGGTGACGATGCCCCAGGGCGTCTCGACATCGACTTCGGAGACGACGTCGCCGCGGATGATTTCCTTGACCTTGCCCTTGAACTGGTTGCGGACGTTGATGGCTTGGATGGACATGGTGTTCTTTCGGTTGGATGGAAAACTGAAAATCAGACAGCCCAGCGCAGCACGTGGGCCGGGCCGTCGGCCCAGCGCGTGTCGTTGGCGGATTGCGGGTCTTCGGCAGCGGGCTTCTGCAGCACGCGGTCGAGGATGCGTTTCTCGATGGCGGCAAAGGCCGGGTCGCCCTGCGAACGCGGCCGTGCGAGGGCGATGTTCTCGTCGAGCGCGATGCGGCCGTCCTCGATCAGGATCACGCGGTCGGCCAGCGCCACGGCTTCCTGCACGTCGTGCGTGACCAGCAAGGCGGTGAAGCGGTGCGTCTGCCAGAGGCGCTCGATGAGGCGGTGCATCTCGATGCGCGTCAGCGCGTCGAGCGCTCCGAGCGGTTCGTCAAGCAGCAGCAGCCGCGGGTGATGCACCAGCGCACGGGCCAGGGCCACGCGCTGCCGCTGGCCGCCCGACAGGCGCGCCGGCCATTCGTTTTCGCGGTCGGCCAGGCCGACCTGAGCGAGCACCTCGCGGCCCCGTGCACGCAGGTGCGCCGGCAGGCCGAGCGTCACGTTGTCCAGCACGCGGCGCCACGGCAGCAGGCGCGCCTCCTGGAACATGATCCGCGTGTCGTCGTGCAGGCCGTCGATGGCGCGGCCGTCGGTCGACAGCGTGCCGTCGGTGGCGGGCTCCAAGCCCGCGACCAGCCGCAGCAGCGTGCTCTTGCCGCAGCCGCTGCGCCCGACGATGGCGATGAACTGGCCCGGCTCGATGGTAAGTTGCGTGTTGCGCAGCACCTCGCGTTCGCCGTAGCGCTTGTGCACGTTGCGCACTTCGAGCTTCACGCCGCCGGCGATGATCGGCGCGTCGAACACGGCGCTCATGCGCCGGCTCCCAGCTTGAATAGCGGCGATGCGAGCGCGTCGATCTTCTTCGGCAACAGCTTCTCGGCGAAGAAGGCGTCGGCGATCTTCTGCTGCTCGGTCAACCCCTGCGGCACCGCTGGCCGCACGGCGTAACTACGACGCGAGTTGGCCTGCTCGACGGTGGCGGCGTCGATGCCCCACACCGGCGCCAGCAAGGCCGCGGCGTCTTTCGGGTTCGCCTTGACCCACTGGCCGGCCTTGGCCAGTTCGGCGTAGATCACGCCCAGCACATCGGCACGGGCGTTCGCGAATTGGGTGCTCGCGAGGTAGTAGCGCTGGTACGACGCGATCCCCGTGCCGTCGGCCAGCACGCGCACCTTGGCCTGGCGCTGCGCGGCGGCGAGGAACGGATCCCACACGACCCACGCATCGATCGCGCCCTTCTCGAAGGCCGCGCGGCCGTCGGCCGGCGTGAGGTAGGCCGGCTCGATGTCCTTGAGCGAGAGGCCGGTCTTGTCGAGCGCAGCGATCAGCAGGTAGTGCGCGCCGGCCGCCTTGGCAAAACCGATCTTCTTGCCCTTGAGGTCGGCCAACGTGTTGATGGGCGAGTCTTCGCGCACCAGGATGGCCTGGGCCGATGGCGACGGTGCCTCCTGCGCGACGAAGGTGACCTGCGCACCGGCCGCCTGCGCGAACACCGGCACGGTGTCGGCCACGTCGGCGCTGAAGTCGAGGTTGTCGAGGTTGAGTGCCTCCAGCAGCGGCAGCCCGCTGGTGAATTCGTGCCAGCTCGGCTTGACGCCCAGCGGCGCGAGTTGCCGTTCGAGCGTGCCCTGCGTCTTGAGCACGACGATCAGCGTCGACGACTTCTGGTAGCCGATGCGAACGGTCGATGGGGCCTGCGCGAAGGTGGAGGCGGCGCCGAGCGCAGCCAACGTGCCAAGCGCGCCACGGCGTGTGATTGAAAGCGATGAGGTCATGGGGTGTTTCTCTCAGGCGTCACTTGGACTGGTAGCCGGGGTGCCAACGCAGCCACCAGCGTTCGAGGCCGCGCGCGAACAGGTCGGCCAGCTTGCCGAGCAGCGCGTAGAGCAGGATGCCGACCAGCACGATGTCGGTCTGCAAAAATTCGCGGGCGTTCATCGTGAGGTAGCCGATGCCGGCCTGCGCCGAGATGGTTTCGGCCACGATCAGGATCACCCACATCAGGCCCAGTGAAAAGCGCAGGCCGACCAGGATCGACGACAGCGCGCCCGGCAGGATCACTTCGCGGTACAGCTGCCAACGGCTGAGGCCGTAGGTGCGGCCCATCTCGATGAGCTGCGGGTCGACGTTGCGGATGCCGTGGAAGGTGTTCAGGTAGATCGGGAAGAACACCGACACGCTGATGAGGAAGAGCTTGGCCGTCTCGTCGATGCCGAACCACAGGATCACCAGCGGGATCAGCGCCAGCGCCGGGATGTTGCGCACCATCTGGATGGTCGAGTCGAGCAGCGTCTCGAAGAACTTGACCGAGCCGGTGAGCAGGCCCAGCGCGAGGCCCAGACCGCCGCCGATCGCGAGCCCCGCCAGCGCGCGGCCGGCGCTCACCTTGACGTGGGTCCAAAGCTCGCCCGAGGCGGTCAGCGTCCACGCGGCCTTGAGCACATCGAGTGGCGCCGGCAGCACGCGTGTCGACAGCCAGCCCAGCGACGACGCGATCTGCCAGACGACGATCAGCGTCACCGGCACGATCCACGGCACGAGCCGCCCGGCGACGTTGGCGCCGAAGCCTTTGAGGCCGGCGAAAGATGGCGCACGGGTCGCCGGCAAGGGTTGTACTTGTTCGGTCATGCGGATCTCAGCTTTGGGAAAGAAGGCGCGACGGCGCATCGAGGTTCGCGACCACCTCGCCGAAAGGCCCGGTCAGCGTCTGGCCCGGCAGCCCGGGGCGTTGCTTGCGCGGCAGCAGCGGGAAGACGAGTTCGGCGAAGCGATAGGACTCTTCCAGGTGCGGGTAGCCGGAGAAGATGAAGTTGTCGATGCCGAGCGCGGCGTATTCCTCGATGCGTGCCGCCACCGTCTTCGCATCGCCCACCAGCGCGGTGCCGGCACCGCCGCGCACCAGGCCAACGCCGGCCCAGAGGTTCGGGCTGATCTCCAGGTCCTCGCGCTTGCGCTTGGCACCGCCGGCGTGCAGCGCGGCCATGCGCCGCTGGCCCACCGAATCCATCTTCGCGAATGCCGCCTGGGCGCGGATCACGGTCGCATCGTCGACGCGGCTGATCAGTTCTTCGGCCGCCTTCCATGCGGCGTCGTCGGTCTCGCGCACGATGACGTGCAGGCGGATGCCGAACTTCACGTCGCGACCTTTGCGCGCCGCCCTCGCCTTCACGTCGGCGATCTTCTTGGCAACCTCGGCGGGCGGCTCACCCCAGGTCAGGTAGGTGTCGACCTGCTCGGCCGCCAGCTCGTGCGCGGCTTCGGACGAGCCACCGAACCACACTGGCGGGTATGGCTTCTGCGTCGGTGGGAACAGCAGCTTGGCGCCCTTCACGCTCAGGTGCCTGCCCTCGTAGTCGAAGCTCTGGCCGTCGTGGCTGCGCGCAATGATCTCGCGCCAGATGCGGATGAACTCGGCCGACTGCTCGTAGCGCGACGCATGGTCGAGGAACACGCCGTCGCCTTCCAGCTCAGCCTGGTCGCCGCCCGTCACCAGGTTGACCAGCACGCGCCCACCCGAGAGCCGGTCGAAGGTCGCCGCCATGCGCGCGGCCAGGCTCGGCTGGTGCAGGCCCGGCCGCACCGCCACCAGGAACTTGAGCTTGCTGGTCGCACCGATCAGGCTCGACGCGATGACCCATGGGTCTTCGCACGAGCGGCCGGTCGGGATCAACACGCCTTCGTAGCCGAGCCGGTCGGCCGCACCGGCGATCTGTTGCAGGTAGGGCAGGTCAACCGTGCGCGCGCCTTCGGTCGTGCCGAGGTAGCGGCTGTCGCCGTGCGTGGGGAGGAACCAGAAGACTTGCATGGGGCCTCCTCGTCAGGCGATGCCGGCGGCAGCGGCGTCGAGCACGTTGATTTTCTTGGGGATCAGCTTGAGCGCGAAAAAGGTGTCCGCGATCTGCTGCTGCTCGGCCAGGATCGCCTTGGTGATCGGCGTGGTGCCGTAGCGGTTGCGGCCGACGAACAGGTCGAGCGCCGGCTTGGGCAGCCCGAGCAACGCGGCCAGTTCGGTGGCGTAGGCGCCCTGGTTGGCCTCGGCCCATTGGTCGATGCGGTTGATTTCCTCGACGACGATCTTCAGCACGTCGGCGTTCTTCGCGACGTAGTCGAGCGACGAGAAGTAGTAGGCGCGATTGCCGACCACGCCGGTCGCGTCGGCCAAAAGGCGTGCGTCGAGCGTGGTCTGCGCGGCAGCGAGGAACGGGTCCCAGATGACCCAGGCATCGACCGAGCCCTTCTCGAACGCGGCGCGGGCGTCGGCCGGCGGCAGGTAGACCAGGTTCAGGTCGCTGTACGCGAGGCCGTTCTTCTCGGCCAGCTTGACGATGAAGTAATGGACGTTGCTGCCCTTGTTGAGCGCGATCTTCTTGCCCTTCAAGTCGGCCACCGTGCGAATGGCAGAGCCCTTGGGCACGATCACGGCCTCCACCGCCGGGCGCTGCACCGTTGCCGCCACATAGGCCAGCGGCGCGCCGGCGGCCTGCGCGAAGATGGGCGGCGCCTCGCCGACGTCACCGAAGTCGATCGAGCCGACGTTCAGCGCCTCGAGCTGCACCGGGCCGGCGGTGAACTCGGTCCATTTCAACGACACGTTCAGCGGCGCGAGCTGCTTCTCCAGCGTGCCGCGACCCTTGAGCAGGCTCAGGATGCCCTTCTGGTTGCCGATGCGCAGCGTGCGCGCCGGCGCTTGTGCGAAGGCGCCGAGCGCCGGCAGCATCACGGCGGCGGCAGCGCCCTGGATCAGACGGCGGCGAGGAATGGCAAGACGGGTCATGGTTCGGTTTCTTTCGGCGTGCGTTGTCCCGCGCCGCATGCAGCGGCGTTGTCGAAGGAACGGTGAAATGGGAGAGAAAGACGTGCTGACGGGCGCGCCCGTCAGACGCTACATCGCACCTGCGAGAAGGGCACCGGGTCGAAGCCGCGGCGTGGCGCCAGCTTCAGGCCTTCGGCCGCCAGCGCCTCGGCCGCATCGTCGAGCCGGCGCGCCAGGTCCGGATGCACCTGGTAGGCGCCTTCGGGCGTGAGCGTGACCTGCGAATCGGTGGCGTAGACGCCCGGCAGGATCTGCCGGGCGGCAAGTGCCTGCAGCACCGGGCGCAACGCATAGTCGAGCGCCAGCATGTGGTGCGGGCTGCCGCCGGTGGCCAGGGGCAGCACCGTCTTGCCCTTGAGCGCGTCCTGCGCGAGCAGGTCGAGCAGGACCTTCAGGACGCCGCTGTAGGCTGCCTTGTAGACCGGCGTGGCGATCACCACCACGCGGGCCTCGGCAACCTGCGCGATGACGCGCTCGACGGCCGGATGGCTCCAGTCGGCATGCAGCAGCGGCTGCGCAGGCAGTTCGCGCACGGCGATGCGGTCGATACGGGCGCCGCGCCCTTCCAGCCGCTGGCCCACCGCTTCGAGCAGGGCCGACGATCGCGAGGGCGAAGTCGGGCTACCGGCAATCAGGAGAACAGTCACACGATGCTTTCGGTGGCGATCACTTGTTGGTGTAGATCTGGTCGAAGGAGCCGTTGTCCGCGAAGTGCGCCTTGTCCGCCTTCTCCCAGCCGCCGAAGGCCTGGTCGATGGTGAACAGCGTCAGCTTGGGAAACTGCTTGTCGTACTTGGCCTTGGCCTTGTCGGAGGTCGGGCGGTAGTAGTTGCGGCCGGCAATGTCCTGGCCTTCGTCGGAGTAGAGGTACTTCAGGTATTCCTCGGCGACGGCGCGCGTGCCCTTCTTGTCGACCACCTTGTCGACGACCGCCACGGTGGGTTCGGCCAGGATGCTGATCGAGGGCGCGACGATGTCGAACTTCTCGGGACCGAATTCCTTCAGCGCCAGGTAGGCCTCGTTTTCCCAGGCCAGCAGCACGTCGCCCACGCCGCGCTGCACGAAGGTGATGGTCGAGCCGCGGGCGCCGGTGTCGAGCACCGGCACGTTCTTGTAGAGCTTGCCGACGAAGTCCTTGGCCTTATCGTCGCCACCGTACTTGCGCTTGGCGAATTCCCAGGCGGCCAGGTAGTTCCAGCGGGCCCCGCCCGAGGTCTTCGGGTTGGGGGTGATGACCTGCACGCCCGGCTTGATCAGGTCGTCCCAGTCCTTCAGGCCCTTCGGGTTGCCCTTTTTCACCAGGAAGACGATGGTCGACGTGTAGGGGGCCGAGTTGTGCGGCAGGCGTTTCTGCCAGTCGGCCTTGACCAGCCCGCCGTGTTTGACCAGCGCGTCGGTGTCGCCGGCCAGCGCCAGCGTGGCGACGTCGGCGTCGATGCCGTCGATGATGGAGCGCGCCTGCTTGCCCGAGCCGCCGTGCGACTGCTTGATCACCACGTCCTTGCCGGTCTTGCCCTTCCAGTAGGCAGCGAAGGCCTTGTTGTAGTCGACGTAAAACTCGCGCGTCGGGTCGTAGGACACGTTGAGCAGGTTCACCGTCTGGGCGAAGGCCGGCACCGCCGTGAGGGCCATGCCGCTCGCGAGGGCGGCGCCGAGGGAAAGCTTGATAAAGTCGCGGCGAAGGCTCATGGTGGTCTGCTCTCTGTTCTGCGCAAGGGGCATATCGATGAAGTCACCGATTCTGAATTCGGCATAAGGAACAGGGAACGACCAAGTTCTCAGTTCTAAATAGCTAAATCAACTAAGCAGGCTCCGCCCAGCGGCACGCCCGACAACCCACACGAAGGCAAACAAAATGGCACGCATGGTCCAGTGCATCAAGCTCGGCAAAGAGGCCGAAGGGCTCGACTTCCCGCCCTACCCCGGCGATCTCGGCAAGCGGTTGTGGGAAAACGTCAGCAAGGAAGCCTGGGCCGCCTGGCTCAAGCAGCAGACGATGCTGGTGAACGAAAACCGCCTGAACCTGGCCGACCAGCGCGCCCGCGAGTACCTCAAGCGCCAGATGGAGAAGCACTTCTTCGGCGAAGGCGCCGACGTCGCCCAGGGCTACGTGCCGCCCGCGGCCTGACCCGGTGGCCGAGCCGGTCGCCTGGCGCGCCGACGGCGTGCCCGCGGCATGGGCCGATCGGCCGCAGTGGCGCGTTCTTCAGATCGGTTTCGGCTTCGGCCTGCATTTCCTGGCGGCGTGGCAGGCGTGGCGCAACGACGCGCAGCGACCACACATGCTGCACGTCGTGGCCATCGAGGCGCATCCGCTGTCGCGCGACGAGTTGTTGCGCGCGGCGGCCGCCGAACCCCAATTGGCCGAACTCGCCGCGCTGCTCGCAGCGCAATGGCACGGCCTGCTGCCCGGCTTCCATCGGTTGTCCTTCGACGATGGCCACGTGCTGCTCACGCTGTGCCTCGGCGAGGTGCAGACGATGCTGCGCGCCCAGCGCTTCGAGGCCGACACCATCGGCCTCGACGGCTCCGGCTCCGCGCAGAACCCGACTTTGTGGTCGCCCGACACGCTGAAGGCGGTGTCGCGCTTCGCCCGGTTCGGCACGCGCATCACCACCTCGAGCAGCGCGCAGGGGGTGCGCGACGCGCTGGTGCAGAACGGTTTCACCGTGCGAGGGTCGGCGGGTCGCGACGGCCTCGAGGGCGAGTTCGCGCCGGCGTGGACGGTGCGGCGGCGCACGCCGGCGGCCGAGGCCGTGATGCCGGGTCACTGCGCGGTGATCGGCGCCGGCCTGGCGGGCGCGGCGGTGGCGGCCAGCCTGGCGCGCCGCGGCTGGCGGGTGACGGTGCTCGACGCCGCCGAGCGGCCCGCCACCGGGGCCTCGGGCGTGCCGGTCGCCGTGTTCGCGCCGCACGTGTCGCCCGACGATGCGCTGCTCTCGCGTCTCACGCGCGCCGGCCTGCGGCTGACCTGGCAGCAGTTGCACGACCGGCTCGAGGAAGGTGTCGACTGGCGCGCCAGCGGCGTCATCGAGCGCCGCGCGCCGGGCGACGATCGCCTGCCGGTGAGCTGGTCGGCCGAAGGGCCGAACGAATCGTGGCGCGCCGATGCGGCGCAACTGCGATCGGCCGGCCTGCCCGACGAGACGACAGCCCTCTGGCATGCCGGTGGCGGCTGGGCCAAGCCAGCGCGACTTGTGGCGGCATGGCTGGCGCAGCCCGGCGTCACCGTGCGCTGCGGCGCGCGCGTGGCGCGTATCGAAGCCAGTACTGCCCTAACCGGCTGGCAGCTTTTCGACAGTGAAGATCAGGTGCTCGTCGAAGCCGACCGCGTGGTGATCGCCGCCGGCGTCGACAGCGCCGCATTGGCACCAGGCCAGACCCTTCAACCCGTGCGCGGCCAAGTCGCCTGGGGCCGGATGGACTGGGCACCCAACCTGCCCACGACACCCCTCAACGGCGATGGCCACTTCATCGCCCATGTGCCGGATGCCGGTGGCGCCTGCTGGCTGACCGGTGCCACCTTCGACCGCGACAGCCGCGATTTGGAAGTGCGTGACGCCGACACCGAAGCCAACCGTGAGCGGCTCGCACGGCTGCATCCGGGCGCGGCGTCGATGCTGGGCGATGCGTTCTTTCAAGGAAAGGTCCAGGCCTGGGCCGGCGTGCGCTGTGCATCGCACGACCGCCGCCCGCTGGTCGGGCCGTGCGATGCCGATGCCCCGCAGGGCCCCTGGCTGTGCAGCGCGCTCGGCTCGCGCGGGCTCAGCTTCGCGGTGCTGTGCGCCGAGCTGCTGGCAGCACGTTGGCATGCGGAACCGCTGCCGTTACCCGCGTCGCTGGCGGCTGCTCTCGATGCGCAGCGCACAGCGCCCCGTGCCAGTACGCAGACGCATGCGCACCGCGCGTCGGGCATCGGCTGATCGCCCTGGTCGACTCGTCTTCCTTGTGCTGCCGCTCCTCCTGCGCGATGCCGGCAGCCAAAATTTCTCTTAAGTTTCTTGCCGTCCTGCCGATAGTGGTTTGTGGAAACTTTCTCTATGCCTGTGCAGGCATTCAGCACGCTTTTAAGTCATCGGTATTCGAGGTATCAGCATGCAATCGTGGATGGTCTGAGTTCTCACGCAGCGGAACCATCGGTTCGTGAGCGCAAACGTCGGACGCTCAGCGCATGGGATCGCGCCTGGTTATGCGTGTTGTCGTTTGCCCAACACCCAGCCCCTATAAATTGCGCCCCATGACCTTGCGTTTCCCTCGTCCACCTTTCAGCCTCAAGATGCAGTTGACGGTGGTCTTCGGTGCTCTTGTGGTTCTTGCATCTATCGCGATCACATGGGGTCTCAGCGAGATGCTGCGCGAACGCGTGCGCGCCGACGCCGGACGATCGCTCGCCTTCATCGCCTCCAACGCCGCCCAGCTCTTCAGGGCCGGCTTGCAGAACAACGCCGACGTTGTCGACACCCTCGTTCGGCGCGACGCGCTCTGGGCGGATGGGCTGGATTCGACGACCGTGAAACAAACAATTGAGATGCTCGACGCGACGCTCAGCAAGGCGGCCTGGGTGGGCGTGGCCGACACATCGGGGCAGGTTCGATCCGCGACGAGAGGCATGCTTCTTGGCGTCAGCGTTCTCGAACGGCCCTGGTTCATGGAGGCGCGCAAGGGCCTTTTCGTCGGCGATCTGCACGCGGCCAAGCTGCTGGCTTCCCTGCTGCCTGCTGCGGCCAGCGGCGAGCCGCTGCGCTTCGTCGACTATGCGGCACCCATCCAGCGCGATGGCAACACCATCGGCGTGCTTGGCGTGCACGTCAACTGGGACTGGGCCGCCGAGGTGATCGGCACGGTGCTGCCAGCCGAAGCACGCGATCGAGGCATCGAAGTCTTCATCTTCGATCGCCAGGGCGACGTGATCTATTCGCCCGACGGCAAGTCGCAGCAGCTTGCGAGAGACGGTGTGCGCATGCCTGCCTTGGCCAGTACGCCCGCGGTGTTGAAGTGGCATGACGGCGCTGCGTTCCTGACCGCATCGGCCCGTCTGCCTGCGCACGACAGGGTCAGCGATCTCGGTTGGACGGTCGTTGCCCGTGAGCCCGCCGCAGTGGCCTTCGCCGCGATCTCTCAGACCACGCGCAGCGCATTGCTCGTCGGTGTGCTGATCGCGATGGTCGCCGCGCTCCTCGCCGGCATCGCGGCCCACCGCTTCGGGACCGACGTGAAACGCATGGCGCGTGCCGTGCGCGACGTCGAGGCGGGCATGACCGACGTCCGCATCCCCCAGGTTGCGAGCAGCGCCGAGATGCGCACCTTGTCGCAGGCCATCGCAGGCATGACACACCGCCTGCTGACCGCCCGCGAGGCCCTCGAGCAGCAGGTGCGCGAACGCACGCTCGAATTGCAGGTCGCCAATGCCGAACTGGGTCGCCAGGCACAGACCGATGCGCTCACTGGGCTCCTCAACCGGCGCGTCTTCGATCCGATGCTCGAGCGCACGCTGGCGGATGCACGTCGCAACCGAAGAGACCTGAGTGTGCTGATGGTCGATGCCGATCATTTCAAACGCATCAACGACGTCCATGGTCATCCCGTGGGCGACGAGGTGCTGCGCATGCTGGCCGACACGCTTCGGGAGCGGCTGAGAGCGAGCGACGTGATCGCGCGATTCGGAGGCGAGGAGTTCGGTGTATTGCTGCCGGAGACCGGTGCGGACGCGGCCTTCGCCACGGCACAGGCGCTCGCTGCGGCCATTGCGGCGCGTTCGAATCCGGTCTGGGGCACCGTGACGGTCAGTATCGGCGTCGCAACCTGCAACGACGGCCGCACGCCGGCGGCCGATCTGGTTCGCCAGGCCGACGAGGCGCTCTATCGCGCCAAGGCCGAGGGTCGCAACCGGGTTTGCGCGCATCGGCGCTGAGCCAACGACGTTGCACGAGATAGGCGCCGCCTGGCGTTGTGGCTTGCTGCAGATTGGCGCATATTCCACGCTGGTGTTCGACGCTTGCCTTGAACGGCTACCTTGCCGCTGAAACCATAGAAACTGTCACAAACTAGTGACAGCTGCAGTACGGTCTTTGTGGACCGGCGCATGGTCATGGATCGCGACTCGTCGCCTGTAGAACTACAGCAAGAGGCGATAAATGCTCTGCTACGATGAATTTGGGATGTGGGGATTCTTCGGCTCGGCTTGAAGATCTCGCCGCTGGTCCGCCCGTTTGTCTGTTGTGTGTCAAGGAGGCCGAAATGGCAGTCTCTTTCGCTACTCAGTCTGTGGTATTCGGAATCACCGACGGACTTACCAATCCCACCAGCTTGCAGTTCGGCCCCGACGGCCGACTCTATGTCGCCCAGCAGGACGGCCTCATCAGGATCTACGATGTCACCCAGCCGGTGCCCGGTCAGTGGTCGGCGGTCCAGGCGCAGACGCTCAGCCTCATCAAGAGCATCGCCAATCACAACGACGACGGGTCGCTCAACACCTCGGTGACCGAACGGCAGGTCACCGGCATCGTGGTGGCGGGACCCGCCGCCAATCCCGTCATCTACGTCACCTCGAGCGATCCGCGCATCGCCAACTTCAGCGATCTCAATCTTGACACCAACTCCGGAATTCTTTCCAAGCTAACCTGGAACGGCGCCAGCTGGACCAAAGTCGACCTGATTCGCGGCCTGCCGCGTTCGGAGGAGAACCACTCGCCCAACGGCATGGTGCTGAGCGCCGACGGCACCAAGCTCTACCTGGTGCAGGGCGGCAACACCAACAACGGCGCGCCTTCGAGTTTCTTCTCCAACACGCCGGAATATGCGTTGTCCGCTGCGGTGCTCGAGATCGACCTCGTGGCACTCGAGGCCATTCCCAACAAGGTCTTCACCCACGCTCCCGGCGTTACCAGCATCTACAAATACGACCTGCCCACACTCGACGACCCGACGGTATCCAACAATGGCACGACGGGTAACGAGACTGCAGGCGGCCTCGATGTGGGTGGGCCGTTCGGCGGCAATGACGGCCTCAATCAGGCGATCCTGCCGGCCGATGCGCCGCTGCGCATCTTCGCCACCGGCCTGCGCAACGCCTTCGACGTGGTTCTGACCGAGTCGGGCAAGCTCTTTACCGTCGACAACGGCAGCAACGGGGATCTCGGCGGCGCGCCCATCCTCGATGCCAACGGCAAGCCGACCAACCAGGTCAACAACGGCGGCACCGGCAGTCTCGACTTTCTCTACCTGCTGGCCGACGGCAGCTACTACGGCCATCCGGATCCGACGCGTGGCAACCAGACCGGCTCAGTCCTGTCCTATGCCGACGGATCCCAACCGCAAGTCATTGCCACGATCCCCAATGCCGCAGCGGCTGTGCCGTCCGGCGTGCAGATCGCGCCGGGCTTCGTGATCGACCCTTCCAAGTTCAGCTCCTCCGCCGCGCGGCTTGCGCAGGAGGGCCAGTCCACCGCCGGGCAGCAATCGCTGGCGCAGTTCGGTGCCTCGACCAATGGCCTGATGGAGTACACCGCGACGAGCTTCAACAGCGAGATCAAGGGCGACCTGATCACCGCCTCGTTCGACGGCACGCTGAAGCTGATCCAGCTCGCGCCGGATGGCGTCACCGTGCAGGGCGTCACGACACTCGCGACACTCGGCGGCACGCCGCTCGACCTGGTCCAGGGGCCGGGTGGCTCCATCTGGGTCGCCTTGATCGGCGCCGACCAGATCCAGGCCCTGACACCGAGCGACCAGGCGCCTGCGAGCGATACGGACATCGACGACGACGGCCTGCTCAATACCGTCGACCCGTTTCAGGCCGACGCCGCCAATGGCTTCAGCACGTTCCTGGCGAGCAACGCCAGCCTGAACTGGAACTTCCAGTTCGGCGCTGGCGACAGCGCGCCCGGCCCCGACGGGCTGTTCCTCGGCCTCACCGGTCACATGGCCAACGGCACACGCGATTTCGTGGCGCCTGTCGCCGAGGGGGGCCTCGATCTCACCAACGTGAAGATCGGCACCGCCGCCGGCGGTGGTCTCGTCGTGGTCGAGGAAGTATCGACGGGGACGGCGAGCGGCAGCGCCAACACCGGCGAGTTCGTGTTCCAGACCGGCGTGGCGCTGGCGCCGAACGTACAGACCTTCAATGTGAAGTGGACGGCGATCAATCCGTTCCCCGGGCTGCCTACAGCGCCCACGGTGCGCGAGATCGGCGGTTTTATCGGCACCGGCGACCAGTCCAATTTCCTCAAGGTCGTGGCTGGGCCCAACGGCATGCTGTTCCAGCTCGAGAGCAACGGCGCCGTCATCGCCTCACAGACCCTGAACGCGCCGGGCGTCGCGACAGCGCCTGCCAGCAGCAACCTGGTCTTTGAGCTCCTGGTCAATCGAGCGACGTCGCAGGCCACGCCGTCGGTGACCTATACCGGCAGCAGCGGGCCGGTGAAGATGACTGGCAATGCCATCAATCTCGCCGGCACCTCGATCCTGACTGCGATCAACGGCGACTACGCAGTTCAGGGCAAGGACAGCGGCCTCGCCGTCGGCCTGTGGTCGAGCAACACGGGTGAGGGCAGCCAGAACACCTTCCAGGCATCCTTCGACGACATCCTCATCACCTCGACAGGGCCGACCGGCCAGCTCGTCAAGGCGGTGAACGTGGGCGGCGGCCAGGTGACGGCGAGCAACGGCGTGGTGTTCCAGGCCGACGCCGGCCCGACCACCGGCGGTGCGGCAAGCCAGGTCTCCTCCACGTCCGCCGGCATCTCTGGCACGACCGACGATGCGCTCTATCAGGACGAGCGCTGGACGCCGGGCGGCAGCTACACCTATGAGGTGCCGGTGGCCAACGGCACGTATCAGGTCGACCTGCTGCACGCCGAGATCTACTCCGGCATCACCGGCCCCGGTCAGCGCGTGTTCGACATGTCGTTGGAGGGCCAGGCGCTGGCGGCACTGCAGAACATCGACATCTACGCGCAGGTCGGCGCAAACGCCCCCTACACCAT